>CACAJQ010000001.1:0-183227 GCA_902532805.1 uncultured Pelagibacteraceae bacterium
AAATAATTTAGATAGAGACATTCACTTTTCATTTACATTCGATGAAGAAACTGCATGCATTGGTGCACCATTATTAATAAAAGAATTAAAAAAAAGAGATATTAAAGATGGAATTTGCATTATTGGTGAACCAACCAATATGAAAATCATTGACGCCCATAAAGGTATGAATGAATATACAGTTCACTTTGGAGGTTTAGCTGGTCATAGTTCTAAACCAGGCCAGGGTGTTAATGCAGTTGAATATGCATCGAGATATGTAAATAAATTATTAGAAATTAGATCAAAACTAAAAGAAAGAGCTCCTAAAGATTGTATATTTAATCCACCATATTCTACATTATCAGTTGGTGGAGTTTCAGGTGGTATAGCTCATAATGTTATCGCTGATAAATGTAAAGTTGAATGGGAAACTAGACCAGTGGTAAGAGAAGATGGAGATTTTGTAAATCAAATAATAGACGATTATGTTGATAAAGAATTATTGCCAGAAATGAAAAAAGTTTTTTCAGATGCTTATATTAAAAAAGAAATTATAGGCGAAGTAGTTGGATTTAATAGATTGAACGATTCTGAGGCTTGTGAATTTGTTTCTAGTATAACTGGTGACAATTCAAGAGAAGCTGTTTCATTTGGAACAGAGGCTGGACTCTTTCAAGAAGTTGGTATTAGCACTGTAGTTTGTGGACCAGGCTCGATTGAACAGGCTCATAAAATTGATGAATATATAGAACTTAATGAATTAAAGAAATGTCTAGACTTTTTAAAAGGTGTAAAAGATAAATCTATAAATTAATTCCAACCACCTACAGATTTAACTTCTAAAAATTCAAGCAATCCCTCTTTACCTGCTTCCCTTCCAATTCCAGAATGTTTGAAACCTCCAAAAGGTGCATCAACTGCAATACCAGCACCATTTACATCAACCATTCCAGATCTAAGTTTTCTGGCAACTCTTTGTACTTTTTCCTTATCTTGAGTTTGGATATAGTTTGTTAATCCATAATCAGTATCATTTGCAATTTTAATTGCCTCTTCTTCAGTTTCAAATGGAATAACAGATAAAACAGGACCAAATATTTCTGTTTTTGCAATTTCCATTTCATTTTTTACATCTACAAAAACTGTCGGTTTTACATAATAGCCATCATTTAATCCGTTTGGTTTTCCAATTCCACCTGCAACTAATTTTGCTCCTTCATCTATTCCTTTTTGAATTAAACCTTGAATTTTATTGAATTGAGTTTCAGAAATTACAGGACCAATATGCTCTCCACTTTTGTTTGGATCATCTACTTTAAATTCATTTGCATATTTTCTCAGTCTTTCTATCGCTTCATTATATATTGACTTTTCAACAAGCATTCTTGTAGGAGCATTACATGATTGTCCTGAATTTCTAAAACATCTAAATGCACCTCTTTCTATTGCTTCAGCATCAGCATCTTCAAATATAATATTTGCACCTTTTCCTCCTAGCTCCAAACTTACTCTTTTAAAGTCCTTTGCGGCATTTTGAGAAATTAAAGCCCCTGCTCTCGTAGAGCCGGTGAATGAAATCATATTTACATCTGGATGACTTGTTAATGCATCTCCAGTTATTTCCCCATCTCCATTTACTAAATTAAAAACACCTTTCGGAAATTTTGCTTCATCTATTAACTCAGCTATGATCATTGCCGATAAAGGTGCTAGTTCCGAAGGTTTTAAAATCATAGTACAGCCAGAGGCCAATGCAGGAATGACTTTTAAAGTAACTTGATTTATTGGCCAGTTCCACGGTGTTATTAATGCACACACACCTTTAGGCTCGTATATTATTCTTTGATTTTTTGCATGATCTCCCAAAGGTTTTTCGAATTCAAATTCTTTTAGATAACGAATAAATGATTTTGTATGACTCGCACCAGTTCCTGTTTGTAGTTTTGACGCAAAGTCTTTTGGTGCTCCCATTTCTTGAATAATTGCATCTGTAATATCATTCCATCTTTTTTTATATAATGAATAAAAAACTTCTAATAATGACAATCTTTCTTCTTTAGAGGTAAATCCCCAGGTTTTAAAAGCTTCTTTAGCTGCTAAAACTGCATCATTTATATCCTCCTTACTGCCTAAAGAAATTACTGCACAATTTTTTTCTGTTGCTGGATTTATGACCTCAATATCTTTTGGGTTTTTTGGGGGAACCCATGAACCATTAATATAAAAATTTCTCTTTTCAATCATGCGCGCAAATTATCCTTTCTTCATGATTTTGCAAATAAATTTGTTAATTCATAAACAATTGTTGCTGCAGCTAGAGAGGTTACTTCTGCATGGTCATAAGCAGGCGCAACTTCAACTACATCTGCAGAAATCAAATTTAAGCCTGATAAACCCCTGAGGACGTTTACCATTTCTCTTGTGGTCATTCCTGCAATTTCAGGTGTTCCTGTGCCTGGTGCAAATGCTGGATCTAATACATCAATATCAATGGACAAATATAATGCATTATCACCTACTCTATTTTTTATTCTTTCAACGATTTTATCAATTCCTTCTGTTTGAAATTCATCACAATGAATAATTTTAAATCCAAAGCTTTCATCATTTTTTATATCATCTCTGCTATAAAGTGGACCTCTTATACCTACATGCATAGAGGCATCATCTAAAAATAAATTTTCCTCACGAGCTCTTCTAAATGGAGTGCCATGCGTATATGGTGCTCCAAAGTAGGTATCCCAGGTATCTAAATGGGCATCAAAATGAACAAGTGATACGGGTCCATTATTCTTTTTATTGGCTGCTCTAAGTAAAGGCACAGCAATTGTGTGATCTCCTCCAAGGCTTATTATTCCTCCAACTTTACTTAATAAATCGGTTGCTCCTACTTCAATTTGTTTGATGGCTTCATCAATATTAAATGGATTGCAAGTAATGTCACCTGCATCTGCAACTTGTTGTACTCTGAATGGTTCTACATCATAATTAGGATGATAATTAGTCCTTAAATGTCTTGATGCTTGTCTAATACTTTGTGGGCCAAATCTTGCACCTGGTCTATAACTAGTTCCTGAATCAAATGGAACCCCGACAATAGCAACATCACAACTTTCTACATCTCTTAGCTCAGGTAATCTTGCAAATGTAGAAGGGCCTGCATATCTTGGCACTTCTGTGCCACTAACAGGCTGAATAGGTTTTTTAGACTTTGTCATTTTAGTAATAAGAATATTATTAGAATGATCCAGAAAAAGGGATAATAGAAATATATGTATTTTTTTGCAAACATCTTAGGCACTGACTCATGATCTCTATTAATATTTTTTTTTCTTTTTCTTTTTTTCATTAAATAAATCCTATCACATTCATATTATATCTAATATCATCAAAATTATTAAAATGAGATACATTATATTAATATTTCTGTTATTTTTTAATTTTTCTTATGTAAATGCAGATGCAATATATAATTTGATTAAAATTCCTAATTTAGAAGTTCATAAGGTTGATAATTTAAATGGTATCAAATATTTGGTATCGAAAAGAGGTTTTGTAATAGGTGATACAAATAATATTAAATGTAACGGCATAAATAATAGTGATTTGGATCGTGAATTTAATACAGTTCAAAATAATCTGAAAGATTATAACTCAGAATTCTTAAGGAAAATAAATTTGAAATTTGTAGTTCTTTGCAAAAACTTAGAAATTTCAGGCATTAATACAGGAGGTATACCAGATAATAAATTCAGAACTTTAATCTTAGACTTAACATTTAACCAAAACTATTTCGAAAGAATGATCCATCATGAAATATTTCATATGATTGACAACAGTTTTCCAGAGCTTTTTGAAAAAAATAAGTGGAGCGAACTTAATAATAAAGATTTTTCATACGCAGAATGTTCTACATGCACAGATTTATTAGGTTTAGATTTAGAAATTACGAAAGGCTTTTTAACAGAATATTCAATGAGCACAGCTGAAGAAGATATGGCTGAAATTTATTCATTATTAAAAACAAACTTTAAAGAAATAGATTTATTAATTAAAAAAGATAATATTTTAACTAAGAAGAAAAATTTTTTAATTAATGGTCTTAAGGAAATAGATGAAAAGTTTATTTTTTGAATGATAAAAAAAATTAAAGCATCGCTATCTGAAAAAATATTATTTATTTTTCTAATTCTGCTGATTATTTTAACTCTAGGTTCATTTTATATATTAAATAATAAATGTCTTTTTATAAAAAAAATCGATTTAAATAACATCGATTTTAAAGATAAGAAGAATATTGCAATTATGGAAGTTGAATGCGGTAACGTTCTAATAGAATTAGATCCTAAAATTGCACCTAAAGCTGTAAATCGATTTAAGAAGTTAATAAATAGAGGTTCGTATAATGGTTCAGCTTTTTATCGAGTAATAGAAAATACTTTAATACAAGCTGGAGATATTGAATATGGAAATGTATCTAATCTAAATTATTCTAAAGTAGGAACTGGTAAGTCTGGTTTAGGAACAATTAAATCTGAGCTTAGTAGTAATTTTTTATTTAATGCTGGCTCTGTGGCTTTTGCTAGGAAAGATCAATTTGACACAGAAGATAGTGAATTTTTTATTACTTTAATAGATATACCAATATATCAAAGTGAATATACTCCAATTGGAAGAGTAATTGCAGGGATGGACTCTTTAAAAAAAATTAAAGCAGGAAATAAATCAACCTATGTATTAAAGCCTGATTATATTAAAAATCTAAAGTTATTAGTTAACTAGAGGTTTTCCAGTTGATAATGTGTGTTTAATTCTATCTTGGGTTTTACTTGTCTCAATTAATTTCATGAAAGCATCTAACTCTAATTTAAACAACTGATCTTCTGTGAGCGTTTTATCTATAGTTGTATCACCACCACTTAAAACATTTGCTAGCTCTGTTCCAACCATCATTCCATGATCTAATATAATTTTATCATTATACAGTTTTTCTAACATACCAACCATTTTGTCTTTTAAAGATTTGCCAGATAAATTAAATGTGCATTCTTTTGGAGGAGTAAATTCTTTATTTTGATCCAAAATTTTTCTAGCTTCATTTAATAAACTATTTCTGCTCATAATTTTTTTATTTTCAGGGATTAAATACTTTAGAGGTTCAGCTTCTACTGGAGATGTTGCAGTTTTTGCATAACCAATGATATCAAAAACTTTTAAAGGTGCAAAATCTGGATCATTTTTTGCCTCGTCTGTTTGAGACCATCTCCATAACATTTCTTTACATCCTCCTCCAGCTGGAACTAAACCAACCAATGTTTCAACTAATCCAACAACAATATTTGTATGGGAAGCAACAAAGTTACTTTGAACTAAAACTTCAAAACCCCCTCCAAGTGTAAGACCTGATGGTGCTGAAACTACTGGAAATTTTGAGTATTTTAAGTGTTTACATGTTTCTTGAAAATAACCGACAAATTTTTCTATTGATTTAAAGTCACCTTTATCTGCAAAATTCATAGTATATGTTAAATTAACACCAGCAGAAAACTGCATACTTTCATTAATAATTATCAATGGTTTGTCTGTAGCGTTTTTTAAAGAGTCCATTGAGTCATAATCCAAAGCGTTTGCTTTAGTTGTAAATTCGACAATGTTAAATTCAGGAAATCTGTAAATTTCAGCAGAATTATTTTTATCAAGTTTAAGGGCTCTTGGTTTAATTTTTCCTAAAGTTTCAATTTCAGTATATTGTTGTCTCTCACCATAAAAATTTTCATCTTTGGATTTTGATAAATTTTCTAAAAATTTATTTCCCTCAAAATTATCAATTTTTTGAAAAAAATTATTTACTCCAATTTCTTTTAACATTTCAAAAGGCCCTCTAGACCAATTGAAGCCAAGTCTCATTGCTTCATCAATATCGTTAAATTTATCTGTAATGCCTGGAACTAACGAAGAAGAATATTTTATTATTTTAGAAATTACTGACCAAGCATAATCTCCATATTTATCACCACGATTAATTAATTTTTTTAAATCAACTTTTTCAGATTTAATATCTATTTTTTTTGAAGGAGAATATTCCCCAGTTTCAAGATTGATGGCCTCTAAAATTTTCTTGCCACCCTCTTTATTCATTCTATAAAATCCGCCTTTTCCTTTTCGACCAGTATATCCGGTCTCTATTAATTTTTTTACAAGTGGCATTTCTCTTGCTACAGGTTGAAATGGATCACTTTCAGGTAACTCTTTAATAAAACTTTTCAATACATCTGCCATTAAATCAATACCAATTAGGTCATACAATCCAAATACTCCAGTTTTAGGTATACCCATTGGTCTGCCAAAGACAGCGTCAGCCTCTTCTACACTAAGCTTCATATTAAATGCTTCGGTCATTGCAATTTGCATTGCGTAAACTCCAATTCTATTACCTAAAAATCCTGGAGTGTCATTACAGATAATTGCGCCTTTACCTAAGTCTATTTCACAAAAGTCTTTTAAAAGTTTAACTTTATCTAAATCACTTTCATTACTTTTTACTATTTCAAGTAAATCCATGTATCTAACAGGATTAAAGAAGTGAGTTATGCAGAAATCCTTTTTGTCTTGCTCAGATAATTTTTCTGATAGAACACTTATTGGAATAGATGAGGTATTAGATGAAACAACAGATTCTTTTTTTCTATGTTTAAAAATTTTTTCGTAAATATTATGTTTTATATCTATTCTTTCTACAACAGCTTCTACAATCCAATCTGCATTCGAAACCACATCAAAGTTTTCTTCAATGTTTCCTACATGTATATTATCTAATTTTGATTTATCTATTAACAATGGAGGTCTAGATTTTCCTATTCTCTCTTTAGCCTTTTGACTAATTTCTGTAGTTAAATCCAACAAAGTAACAGGAACATTTGCGTTACATAAATGTGCAGCTATACCGCTCCCCATTGTTCCAGAACCAATTACAACTACATTATTTATTTTCATAAAAGAGATTTCTTATATTAAATTGAGACTGAGTAGGAAATAAAATAAATGTCATAACTACTGCTGTAAACTTGCTAATTCATCAATATTAATATGACATCTAATAGCATTACCATTTTCACCTATTTGCCATGGTGGAACCTCTAAATTACAAATATCGCCTATTTTCCTAGGGCATCTTCCTTGAAAAGAACAGCCTTTCTCAGGGGGTTTTTCCTCTACTATATCCTCAGCTACTAATTTTGGTTTTATATCTGGATCTGGTTCCAAAACGGCACCTAATAATACTTCAGTATAAGGATGTGATGGAAATTTGTAGACATTTTGAGAAGGACCAATTTCACATAATCTTCCTTGATATAAAACTGCAACTCTATCACTAATTGCTCTAACAACAGCCAAATCATGAGAAACAAATACATAAGTTGTTCCTAGATCTTCTTTTAATTGTTGTAATAAGTTTAAAACAGCTGCTTGGACCGAAACATCTAATGCTGATGTAACCTCATCGCACAAAATTATATCTGGCTTAGCAGCAAATGCTCTTGCAACTGCAACTCTTTGTTTCTCACCACCGGATAGTTGTCTCGGGTATCTTGACATATAAAATTCTCCTAACCTTACTTTTTTTAGTAGATCGATTATATTTTTTTTTAATTCTTCTCCTGATAAATTAAAATACAACTTTAGAGGCTGAGAAAGTATTTGTTCAACAGTATGGTTTGGATTTAATGACTCGTCCGGATTTTGAAATATGAGTTGTATTGCTCGCAGATCATTTGGATTTCTCATTTTTAAATCAGAAGATAATATACGATCATTTTCAAATTTAATTTGACCATCTTTTGTTTTGAGTAAACCAGCAATTGATTTTAAGATAGTAGATTTACCACTTCCAGACTCACCAACCAGTGCAATAGTCTCTCCTTTTTTTATATCTATATTTATATCTTTAACTGTTGGGTTTTGATCAGAGATTTTATTTAATAATTGATCAAAAAATTTCTGCTTTGCATAACTAATTGAAACACCCTTTAATTTTAAAACTTCAATTGCTTCACTATTATTTGATTTTTTTGTTATTGAAGCTTGTAAATTATTATTTTGGTTTATTAATTCTTTATAATTAAAACATCTGACATTGGTATCTAATTCTTTAATATGTTCTAGATCTGGTGAATTTTTTTTACAATTATCAGTTGCTAAGTTACATCTATCATAAAAACTACAACCTTCATTTATGCTTCCAGGCTGAGGTTGGCTTCCTGGCATAGAAGCTGGAAGTCCAGCTAGTGAGAGTTTAGGTATCGATTTTAACAATCCATAAGTATAAGGATGAATAGGTTCCTTTAATATTTTTCTTGCTGGTCCTTCTAAAACAATTTCTCCCGCATACATTACAACTATTCTATCACTAACTTGTGCTATGGCTCCAAGGTCATGACTAACATAGATCATAGATGTTCCAGTATCTTTTGCTATAAATCTTAATAGTTCTAATACATGCGCTTGTGTTGTAACATCTAATCCAGTAGTTGGCTCATCTAATAAAAGTAAATCTGGTTTGCCAGCCAATGCCATTGCAACAGCCACTCTTTGTTGCTGTCCTCCAGAAAGCTCATGAGGATAACGAAAAGCCATAGTTTCTGGTGAAGGAAGTCTAACTTTATTAAGTAACTCAGAAATTTTTTTATCTCTCTCTGTTTTGTTTAGATCTGTATGTAATCTTAATGCCTCATCAATTTGGTATCCAATTTTTAAATTTGGTGTTAGTGCTTGTCCAGCATTTTGAGGTATCATGGCAATTTTTCTACCTCTAATTTTTTCTAGCTGTCTACTGTTCATCTTCAATAAATCCTCAGATTTAAAGAGGCATTCACCCTTAAGAGGAAATAAGCCTTGTTTTATATAGCCCATCATAGCAAGTGCTAATGTGCTTTTTCCAGAACCCGACTCCCCTACAATCCCTACAGTCTCTCCTTTTTTTATATTAGTTGAAACATTTCTAAGTATTGAAATTTGTTTGCCCTTCTGACTGTTAAATCCAATTGATAAATTTTTTACACTTTCAATTATTTCATTCATTTAAACAGGTGCCTTTGTTGAACGATCAATTCCTAAAGCTTTTGCAAATGCATCAGCAGTTAAATTTATTCCAATAATTAACGAACTTAATCCTACTATTGGAGCAATTACAGACCAGTATGCAAACGACATCAATCCTCTAGCATTGGATATCATTAAACCCCAATCAGGCGTTGGCGGACTTACACCAAAACCTAAGAATGACAATGAGCTAAATCCTAATAACATCCAAGACCATCTCATTGCTCCTTCTACTAAAATAGCATCTCTAACATTTGGAATAATTTCATTCCAAATAATAGACATGTTGCTATGACCTCTAGCTCTGGCTGAAACTATAAAGTCTTTAGCAATAACATCGTGAGTAGCAGCTCTAGCTACTCTTACTATTCCTTTACCATAAAAAAAACCTAGTGCAGGAATTAAAACCTCTGTTGATGTTCCTAAAAGAGAAACAATTAATAACATTGCAAGTATCCAAGGAATAGAAAGAAACGCATCAACAACTCTCATTACAACATCGTCAATTTTACCTCCAACTAAACCACAAAAAATTCCAAGTAAACCTCCCCACAGAAGAGCTATAAGTGATCCAAAGAAAGTTACCGTAAGAGCTGTTCGACCTCCAAGTATTGTTCTTGTAAAAACATCTCTACCCAAGCTATCTGTTCCAAACCAATGTTCAGCCGAAGGTGCAAGTAACATGGTATTTGGGCTAATTGCTTTATAATCATATGGTGCAATGTAGGGGCTTATTAATGCTAAGACTACATGAAATAAAACAATTGTTAAACCAATTAAACCAGAAGGCTTGGAGGCCATAGTCTTTAAAATCTCAAAAGCCTTTTCTAGCTTATTTTTTTGTTTATCTTCTGTAATTAAATTACTCTCCATTTTATTTTCTTATCTGTAAACTTTTTAATCTTGGATTAAGCATGAGTGTCATTAAATCTGCTATTAAATTTATTCCCACATAGATTGATGCTAATATTATTGCTAATGCTTGAACAACAGGTAAATCTCTATTTGATATAGACTCAATTACCAGTCTGCCTAAACCTGGATAATTAAAAACAACTTCTGTAACAACAACGCCACCTAACAACCAAGCAATTGTTAACGCCACTACATTTATTGCTGGTAATAATGCATTTGGTAATACATGTCTAAATACCATTTTCCAATATGGAACACCTTTTAAAATTGCCATTTGCACATAATCACTAGCCATTACTTGAATTACACTTGAACGTACCATTCTTGCCATGTGTGCGGTCATAATCATTGAAATTGCAACAACAGGTAAAATTATATTCGAGAGTAATTCATAAAAAGTTGCATCCGATGGTATAATCACGATGCCTGGTAGCCAACCAAGCCAAATTGCAACAATTAAAATAAGTAAAGTAGCACTAATAAACTCAGGAATAGTCATTGAAAAAATTGTGATAGTTGAGATCATAATATCTGGGAGCTTATCTCTCCAAAGAGCAGTTATTATTCCTAATACAATAGCTAAAGGAATTCCTATAAGTATTGAAACAGAGGCTAAAACTAATGAGTTTTTAACTCTTGGACCTAGTACTTCATTAATTGGCATTTCTCCACTTAAAGAGTAACCAAAATCACCTCGTACAACATTTGATGCCCAGTCCAAATATCTTTCATAAGCAGGAATATCTAGACCAAGTCTTTTTATGCAAGCATCAAGAGCTGCTCCATAAGCTTCTCTTTCTAAATATGTTGTGCATGCATCCCCAGGTAAAACTTCAACACCTACAAATGTAATCAATGAAACTATAAATAAAGTGATAAGCCCTAGTCCAATTCTTTTTAAAATTAATAAAAGCATAAGATTAACTAGAACTTTGTAACAAAAATAATTTAAATAGAAATAGAATAAAGGCCGCTTATATGCGGCCTTTATCTAAATACTTTTAGTCAACTTTAACTTTATGCCACTGTATAGAAAAGTGATCTACAGCATCAAGGTTTTTAACTTTTGATGAAGTAACTACAAGTCTAGATACGTGGTATGGAATCATTGTTCCACTTTGTTCCCATAAAGTCATTTGAGCATTTTGATATGCTTTTTTTCTTTTATTGAAATCCAACTCACTTCTAGCATCAGCTAAATTTTTATCAAAGTCAGCATTTTTGAAATAAGACTCATTCCATTTTGCTCCACTATGATATGCTTCATGCAAGATTGTATCTGCTGGTCTTTGGTTCCAACGTGTCATTGAAACTGGTTTTTTCATCCATACTTCATTCCAATAACCTTTAGATGGTACCATTTCTATATTAACTTTAATTCCAGCTTTTGCAACTTGCTGCTGAACGACTTCTGCAATTGTAGGCCAAGTTGGTTCTAAAGTTGCTGGGTAAACAGTCAATTCAATTCCATTTGGATATCCTGCTTCTCTTAATAAATTTTTTGCTTTACTAATATTTTGAGGACAATCCATTTGTAAACGATATTGATCAGATGGCATTACAGGTGTATCACAAGACACAGTTGCTGCACCACCCATAACTAGATCTACAAGTTCTTGTCTATCAACTGCTAACCTAAAAGCTTTTCTCACTTTAGGATTATCAAATGGAGCAGTATCAGTTCTCATAACTACACCTCTCCAGTTTCCAGTAGGAATTACAGTTGTTGTAAATTTAGAATTACTGTCAAATATCTTTTTTTGATTGAAAGGAACATATCTATTCATATCAATTTGACCCGTTAAAAGAGCTTGAATTCTTGCTTGAGCGTCTGGTATCGCAATGACATGAACTTCTGCAACTCCTGGTGCACCTTCCCAATAATCTGGGTTAGCTTTTAGAATTGTAGTTCCCTCTGGATCAAATTTATCAACCATAAATGGTCCAGTACCAACTCCAGTTTGACCTATAGTATCTCCTGATCCTTCAGGTATCATTCTCAATCTGTAGTCAGTTAGCAATAATGGAAAGTCAGCAAATGAAGTTGATAACTTCATTTTAACAGTATGCTGATCAACTACCTCAATATCTTCAACTACATTTAAACTTTTTCTCACGGGAGATCCAATATCAGGATCTTTAGCTCTCATTAGAGAATATTTTACATCTGGAGCATCAAATGCTGATCCATCATGGAAATATATTCCTTTTCTTAAATTAAATGTCCATTCAGTTGCATCAGAATTAGCACTCCAATCTGTTGATAATGAAGGTGATGGCACACCGTTCATATCAGGTCTTACTAATCTATTTTGTGTTTTGATGACAACTTGAAATAAACGCCCTTTAGTTATGGCATCTAAGTTAGTATCTTTTCCAAATCCAAGATCATGTGATACTTTAAATACTCCACTTGATGCATTGGCAATAGAAAAAGATAATATCAGAGACATAAAAGTCACTGAAAAAACTTTAAGTATGTATTTCATAAGTTCCCTCTTTTTCTTTAATTGTTTAAATAATCAAAAAGATAACAATTCCGGAACTAGATAACAACATGCAAAATGTAGTGATTCATCTACTAATTGAATAGATATTTTAATTAATATACACTTTTTCTATATTTATAAATGCAAAACGAATTAAACAAAGTCAGATTTTCAGTAAAACCTTTAAAATCCAATGATAATAAAGTTGTTGAACTTGCACGAACTGTCGGAATACATCCTCTAGCGTATCAAGAACTTCCTTACGATCCAGAGTATTCTTTTTATGCTGGAAGATTAAATCCAGAAGTGCTTTCACATGCAACAGCTGATGAAATGTATTGGAAAGTAAGACAAGAAGTAATATTTCGTCATACTGGAGAACATCCGTATGAAATATCTGGTCCTGATGCAGAAAAACTTTTACAAAAAATTTTCACAAGAGATATCTCAAAAGTAAAAGTAGGAAGGTGCTCTTACCAATTCGCTTGTTATAACGATGGAGGCATGCTTACAGATGGAGTTTTACTAAAACTTGAAGAAAATAAATTCTGGTTTGTTCAAGCTGATGGTGATCTTTTTTCGTGGTATAAAGCGCACACTGATAATCTTAATGTAAAAATATCTGACCCTGACGTTTGGGTAAGTCAAATTCAAGGACCAAAATCTATGGATCTTTTAAAGGTTTTAAGTAAAGAAACTTTTCCTGAGAATTGGAAATATTTTGATTGGAAAGAAATAACTATACTAAATGAAAAGGTAATCATAAGTAGATCGGGTTTTAGTAATGAACTTGGTTGGGAAATTTATTTTAGAAAAAATAATAATTCTGAAAAAGTTGGGGATTACATACTTGAGGAAGGAAAAAAAATGGGAATGATACTTACAGGGACCCCTGGTTTCAGATGTAAAAGAATAGAATCTGGATTATTATCAGCTGGGCAAGACTTTAACCATGAAACAAATCCATATGATGTCGGATTAGGTAAGTATGTCGATTTAAAAAAAAATTATTTTATTGGAAAATCAGCATTGACGACTGCCGATAAAGAAAAAAGATGTTGGGGAATACGAGTAGAAAATGGAACAGGTTTAAAAGGAACTTACATAAAATTTAATAATGAAGTAATTGGAAAAATTACATCAAGTACCTGGTCTCCTTTTCAAAAATGTGGTGTTGGAATAGTTTTAATGAATTCTACAAAACATAAACCAGGATTAATAGTGGATGTTAATTGTAATGATAATAAAATTCATAAAGGTGAGATATGCACCTTACCAATGTATGACTTTAAAAATGAAATTGTAAGAGGTTTAAAAATCGACATTCCAACAGGTCCTTCTCCGTGGTCAGGAATAAAAAAATAATAATAGCAATTGGTGGTGGTGGATTTACACATTCGTCTGATGAAGACTTGGATGAATATGTTATAAATCAAGTTAGTAAAACAAAAATCAATATTGGTTTTCTACCTACAGCAAGCAATGATAATCAAGAAAAAACCGATCTTTTTTATAAAAGATTTAAATCAAAAAAGTTTAAATTATCTCATTTTAATCTCTGTTCAAGCGTGGAAGGTTTTAATGAATGGTTGTTAAACAAAGATATAATTTATGTGGGAGGTGGTAATACCTCTGACATGATTAATATTTGGAAAAGACATAATCTTATCAAAGTCTTTAAAGATGCATATGAAAAAGGAATAATTCTGAGTGGAATAAGTGCAGGAGCCGTTTGTTGGTTTGATTGGATATTATCAGATTCAGTCAATAAAGAGTTGAGTCCATTAAAAGGAATAAATCTTTTAGATGGAAGTTGCACACCACATTCATCAGATAATAATCGACTTCGACAATTTATTTCAGAAATTAAAGATGGAAATTTGCCAGAAGGAATAGCTATTGATGATGGTGTAGCTGTGCTTTTTATTGACGGAGTTCCTTCAGAGGTTTATTCTTCAAGAATAAATCATGACGCTTATTATGTGAATAGACATGATAAGATAAGTTTAAAAACATATATAAAAAATTTAAATGGATAATATTAAAGCCAGTAAAAAAATTTTTAGCATTGAAGATGCAAAAAAACTATCAAAGAAAAGATTACCGAAGATTGTTTACGATTTTATTGACGGTGCATCAGGAGATGAAAAATTATCAGAAATTAATAGTTTTGCTTTAGACCAAATACGTCTTGAACCAAGAGTTCTAAGAAATGTAGAGGAAAGAAAATTAAAAAAAAATATTCTTGGATTTAACTATGACTATCCATTTGGTTTTGCCCCAATGGGTATGACAAATCTTTCATGGCCAGGCGCAGACTCAATGCTGGCAAAAGAGAGTGCAAGAAATAATATACCAACTTGTGTATCGATGGCTTCCACAACTACCTTAGAAAAAATGTATGAACTTTCAGAGGGTCATTCGTGGCTTCAGCTTTATATTTTTCAGGATGAAGCCTTTGTCATGGAATTGCTCGATAGAGCAGAAAAAACTGGTTATGAAGTTGCTATACTTACTGTTGATGTTCCAGTTTTATCTAGGAGAACTAGAGATGATAAAAATGGATTTTCATATCCATTTAAAATTGGACCTAAACAATTTTTTGATTTTGCAACTCATCCTGTTTGGTCAATATCTACATTACTTAATGGAATACCAAAGCCAATGAATTACGAAACTTCAAAAAGTGGAAAGGGTATTTTTAAAAGAAAAGAAAGTAGAGGAAAAACAGATTGGGAAACTTTAAAAAGAGTAAGAAATAAATGGAAAGGGAAATTAATTGTAAAAGGTGTGATGTCATCAGATGATGCAGTTAAAATTAAAGAAATGGGTGCTGATGCTATTCAAGTTTCAAATCATGGAGGTAGACAATTAGATAGTGCCTCAGCAGCAATAAATATTCTACCTTTTATTAGAGAGGCAGTAGGAAATAATTTTCCAATTATATTTGATAGTGGAATAAGAAGTGGAAGCGATATTGTAAGATCATTAGCTTTAGGAGCAGATTTTTCAATGATTGGGAGACCTGTAATGTATGCTATGGGAGCTGATGGAGCTAGCGGGCTAAGAAGAATTGTGGATATAATTAAAGAAGAAACTAGCACAACACTAGGTTTGGTTGGATTAAATGATATTAATGAAGTTTCTTCTGATATAATTGAACAGAAACTTTTTATGAATACAACTTACTAATATGGAAAAAAAAATAAGAGGTGGAGCATTAATCGCAAGAGCATTAAAAGATAAAGGTATTAATAAAGTTTTTACTCTATCAGGTGGATTTTGTAATCCTGCAATTGAAGGTTTCATGGAGTGTCAAATTGATGTAGTTAATTGTCCCCATGAACAAATAGCTGGACACTTAGCAGATGGACATACGAGAATTACAAGAAAACCATCTGTATGTTTAGTTGGGCCAGAGGGTTTTGCAAATGCAGTACCATCCATGATGGAAGCATGGGGAGAAAGAACACCAATAATTTATATAACTGGATCAAGTAGTTTAAAAAGACAAGGGTCAGGTGGCTTTAAAGAAATTGATGATGTTTCAATAGCTGCTCCTCTTACAAAATATAGTGCAAGCATTACAGATGGAACAAGAATTAGAGAATTTGTTGATAAAGCTTACAGAATTGCAACGAATGGATATCCTGGAGCTGTTCATCTAAGTTTACCAGTAGATATAATGTTTTCTTCATTTGAAGAAAATGTTGGACTGGAAGAAAGACCATTTTCACATAAAGCAAAGCCAGTTGCAAAAGCATGGCCAGATCCAAATGCTCTATCAGAAATACTTGAGCTAGCATGTAATGCAAAAAAACCTGTCATAATTGGAGGACATGGTGTTTGGTGGTCAAACTCAGAAAAAAATTTAGAGACTGCGGGTGAAAGTTTAAATATTCCAGTTTTTAATGTGCCTTACCATCAAAAACTTTTAGGAGAAGAGGCAAATGCATATATGGGTTTAGCAGATATTCATCAATATCCACCCTCAGAATTTGCATTACATAACTCAGACTTAGTTTTAATGATTGGTGCAAGGTTAGATAACCAAATGAATTTTGGTAACCCTCCTTTCATTCCAAAAACAACAACTTTAGTTTGCATTAACGGTTCCCATGAAGAAATTGAGTTTAATAGAGCAGCTGATCATAACCTTTTATGTGATCCAGGAGTATTTTTGGATACTCTATGTAATTTAAAGAAAAATAATAAATGGAATTTAGGAAATAGTTGGTTTCAAGATAATAAAAATAAAAAAAAAGATTGGGTAGATAAATCTTTAAATGAATTAAAAATTGAAGCAGATAAAGCAAAAAAAAATGGTGGAAAAATTCATCCACTGCAATTAGCGTTAGACGTTCAAGACGTAATGGATGAGAAAGATTGGCTTATAATTGATGGAGGAAATACTCATTTCTGGTCGGAGATCGCAATAAATTTAGCCGGAGCTCAAGGAAAAAAATTGGGTGGAATTTTACATCCTGGCACATTTAGTATGCTGGGTGTTGGTGTATCATTTGCATTGTCTGCAAAAAATAATAACCCTAAATCGAATGTAATTTTAATTAGTGGAGATGGTGCCTTTTTATCTGGAGGCATGTCTATAGAAACTGCATTTTTTGAAAAGAAACCAATCGTAGTTGTTATTGACAATAATGGTGGCTTAGCATCAATTGGTCAACAACAAGAAAGGCTATTTGAAAGCGGAAAAAGAGTTGCAACAGATTTTAGAGATATACCTTTCCACAGTATATTTGAAGGTTTTGGGGGTCATGGAGAATTAGTAACGAAAAGAGAGGAATTGGGTCCAGCATTAAAAAGAGCTATTGCGAGCGGTAAAACTGCTTGTGTAAATGTAAAAGCTAAACCAGTATTAAGTCCAATTGTTGCCGCTGTGGCCAGCAAGAGAGAGAAATCTTCAATAGAGTAAAATGGCAAAATTTAGCTCACATTTATTGAATGGTTCTGATGGAACTCATGCAAGTAACGTCAAAGTAAAGATTTATCAAATACAATCCTCAAAATTAAAAAAGCTTTTTTTGAATACAAAGACTGATGGAAATGGTAGGATTAATCAGCATTTCAATCTTAGCAAAACAGATTGTAAATGCGATTATGAAATGATTTGTGATATTAAAAGATACTTTAAAAAGAAAAAAATTGTGGGTGAAATAGTCGTAAAATTTAAAATGACTGATAATAAAAAAAATTACCACTTACCAATAATAATTTCTCCTAACAGCTATACAGTTTGGTGGTCAAAATAATATATGGCTTCGTTGATACAAAGCAAAATTAGCACAAAACTAAATATGTCTAGGAGAATAAGAAGAACTCCTTACACCAAGAGAGTTGAAGAATGTGGTGTAACTGATTTTACTGTTGTAAATCATATGCTCTTACCAAAAAGATTTCAGAAATCTGTTGAGGATGATTATTGGCATTTAAATGAGCATGTTCAGCTATGGGATGTTTCTTGTCAAAGACAAGTTCAGATATCAGGTCCAGACGCCAGTTTATTAGTACAAAAAATGACGCCAAGATCTTTAAAAAATATGGAGACTGGAAAATGTTTTTATATTCCTATGATAGATGAAAATGCTGGAATGATAAATGATCCAGTGTTGTTAAAGTTAGATGATGATATGTTTTGGATTTCTATCGCAGACTCTGATGTATTGCTTTGGGCAAAAGGTATTGCAGTTGGTTTAAATCTAAATGTGAGCATAACAGAACCAGATGTTTATCCTCTTGCAGTACAAGGTCCAAAGTCTGAAGATTTGATGGCATCAATATTCGGAGAAGATATTAGAAAATTAAAATTTTTTAATTTTAGAATATTTGATTTTTTAGGAACTAAACAAGTTATTGCAAGATCAGGATATAGCAAACAAGATGGATTTGAGATTTATTTTAAATGCTTTGAAAATTACTTCGACAAAAATGAAATGGGAGAAAAAATTTGGGATATAATATGGAAAGCGGGGAAAGAATTTAACATTGCTCCAGGATGCCCAAATTTAATTGACAGAATAGAAGCAGGATTAATGTCTTACGGAAATGATTTCACGAAAGAAAATAATCCTATTGAATGTAACTTAGAAAAATATTGTAGTGACAAAAGCGATCACGATTTCATTGGAAAAAATGCTTTAGATAAAATTAAGAAACAAGGTGTAAAACAAAAATTAAAAGGGGTATTATTTGATGGTGTAGATTGTCCTCCATGTTCAATTCCTTTTCCACTTTATTCAAAAGATAAGAAATTAATTGGTAAAATTACTTCAGGGATTTATTCTCCAAAATTCAAAAAAAATATTGGTTTATCTATGATTTTAAATGAATTTTGCAAAACAGGATCAGAAGTTTTAGTTCACACTCCTGATAATAAATTAAGAAAAGGAATTGTGTCCTCTTTACCATTTTCAAAATAATAATTAGTAGGTATAAGTCTTATATGAAAAGAGCAGTAATAGCAGGATATTCAAGATCACCTTTTACAATGGCAAGAAAAGGTGAATTGATTGATGTTAAGCCTGTAAATATGTTTGCAGAAGTTGTTAAAAATCTTGTATCTAAAACTAAAGTAAATCCTGCTGATATAGAAGATATTGTTGTTGGGTGTGCTTTCCAGGTTGGAGAGCAGAGTTTTAATATTGGGAAACTCACAACATTTTTATCTGGAATGGAAATACATACTTCTGGAATGACTGTCGATAGATGGTGTGGTTCATCTATGGAAGCTATTCATGTTGCAGCAGGTAAAATAGCAATGAGTGCAGGAAAAGTTTTCGTATGTGGAGGTGTTGAAAGTATGACTAGAGTTACAACTGGCTTTGAACCAATACCTTATCCTTACACAGATAAAGAAAATCCAAATGTTTATTTTTCAATGGGAATTACTGCTGAAAATGTTGCCAAGAGATATAAAATTTCAAGAACTGAGCAACAAGAGTTTGCAATTCAAAGTCATCAAAAAGCCAATGAAGCTGAAGTTAATGGTAAATTTAAAAATGAAATCGTTGAAATCGCTGGTTGCACAAAAGATGGAAACATACGTCCAAAAAGTAATCAAGAAACTTTAGATGGTTTAAAACTTGCATTTGATCAAGAAGGAACTGTTACTGCAGCAACATCCTCACCTCTTACCGATGGAGCAGCAGCAACATTGATATGTGAAGAAAGCTATGCAAAAGAAAATGGTTTAGAGATTTTAGCTAGAATTGTTTCAACTGGAGTTAAAGGATGTGAACCAGATGTAATGGGACTTGGACCTATAGGAGCAACTAAAAAAGCATTAGAGAGAGCAAATTTATCAATTAATGATATCGATATTGTAGAGATTAATGAAGCTTTTGCTTCTCAATCAATAGCATGTTTAAAAGATCTTGGTATCGATCAAAAGAAAGCTAATTTGGATGGTGGAGCGTTAGCTCTAGGACACCCTCTAGGAGCAACAGGAGCTAGAATTACTGGCAAAGCTGCTGATTTGCTTAGACGTGAAAATAAGAAATACGCTTTATCTACTCAATGCATCGGTTTAGGTATGGGTATTGCGACTGTAATCGAGTCGGTAAATTAATTATCTATTAATTCCTCTTAAACGTTCTGATCTTCTTCTTAATAATTCAGCACTTATCAATATTAAGGTCGATAAAACAATTAAACATGTAGCAACTGCTAGAATTGTAGGACTTAATTGTTCTCTTAAACCTGTCCACATTTGAATTGGAATAGTTGTATTTTCAAGACCAGCTAAAAATAAAACGACTACAACTTCATCAAAAGAAGTTACAAAAGCAAACAAACCTCCTGATATTACTCCAGGTAAAATCAATGGAAGTGTTACTTTCATAAATGTATTTACTGGGTTACTACCTAAACTAGCTGCCGCTCTTGTTACACTATGATCGAAACCTGATAATGTTGCAGTAACAGTAATTACAACAAAAGGTGTTCCCAAAATTATATGAGCTAAAACTATTCCTGTATGAGTTGCCGCTAAACCTGCTTTTGCCATAAAAAAGAATATTGCAACACCTGATATAATAAGTGGAACTATCATTGGCGAAATCAAAGTTGCCATTATTATTCCTTTAAAAGGCATGTGTCTGCTGCTCAATCCTAATGCAGCAACCGTTCCTAAAATTACTGACCCTAAAGTTGCAAATATAGCAATAATAAAACTATTCTTTGCAGCAAGACCCCATGGGTTCTTTGTACCGTAAACCATATCTTTGTACCATCTTAATGAAAAAGCATCTGGGTCTAAATTCTTCATTCCTTCTGAAAAAACAAGAAACTCTTCTGCATTAAATGATAATGGAAATATTACAAACAAAGGTGCTATTAAAAAAATAAAAACAAAAGTACATATGGCAATGTAAAAGTAGTGCCAAATTCTATATCTAGTTTCTGTATACTTTGGTAATGCCATACTAACCTAACTTAATATTATCAACTCCAACTAATTTATTATAAAGCCAATAGATAACCAAAACTCCTCCAAGCAACATAAGACCCATCGCTGAAGCAAAACTCCAATCTAAAGTAGTTTTCATATGATATGCAATTTGGTTACTAATTAAGGTTCCTGATGCTCCCCCAACTAAAGCGGGTGTGATGTAGTATCCAATTGCTAAAATAAAAACTAAAAGACACCCTGCTCCGATACCTGGTATGGTTAATGGAAAATATACTTTCCAAAAAGCCACAAAAGGTGTTCCACCAAGAGATTTACCTGCTCTCATTAAACTTGGCGAGATAGTTTTCATCACACTGTAAAGTGGTAAAACCATAAATGGTAATAGAATTTGTGTCATAGCAACATAAGTTCCGACTTTGTTGTACATCATTTCTGGCCTATTATCGTCTGACACAAGGCCAATCAATACAAAGAAATCATTAACTACTCCTTGCTGTTGAAGCAAAATCATCCAGCTAGCTGTTCTAACTAATAATGACGTCCAAAACGGAAGAAGAACACAAATCATTAATAAATTACTATACTTCATTGGAAGTGTTGCTAGTAAATGGGCTATTGGGTAACCCATTAAGAAACAGAATACAGTAACAAAGAAAGCAACCTCTACAGTTCTCAACCATAAAATTCTATGTATTCTTCTATCTTCACTAACTTGAGTAATTTTGTTATCTTCATTCAAATACATATCCATAGCTTTTAAATATTTAGCTGAAGTGTAAGGAGGTGCAGTCCTTTTAATTGCTTGCCAGTATTCTACATTTCTCCATCTCTTATGAACTTTCATTATTTGTTCTTTAATACTTTGTGTCTCGTCAATTTTATTTCTTTTTACCTGTCTGAATAATTTTTTTGTGATGGTGTTGAACCCATTTTTTTCTTTATTAAGTCTTTGAGCTAGTTTTCCATGTTCTTTTTTTTCTACAAGAATTTTAAAATCAGATAAAAATGAAGCAAATACTTCTTCAGATGGAAGTTCTTTACCGTCCCATGTCTCCATAGACTTAAATGTTTTTGGAAGCATGTTTGTAATCATTTTATCATCAATACTTCTTGTAAACATTTCTCCGATTGGAAAAATATAAGTAATAATCAAAAAAAGTAGTAATGGCGCAACAAGTAAAAATGCCTTAATTTTGTTTTTTCTTTCAGCTTTTTTTAAACTTATCTCTAAAGGAATTCCGTCAGTTGTAAGTATTTGTTTTGTTTCGCTGCTCATAAATAAAAAAGGGCGACTTAAAAAAGTCGCCCTATATATATTATATTATTCTAGTCTTTTATACTCTTTTATAGACCAGCTTTCATAGCTTCCCACTTCTCACCAAGTTCTGTACCGTTATCAGCCCAGAAAAATGGATCAACTAAAAAGTATTTTTTAGTGTTTGAAGGAGCAGTTGGCATTTGTGGCATCATTTCAGTTTTACCATCTTTGTACCAAGGCTCATTTGCTTTGATAATTTCTAAAGATGATAATCTGTATGGAGCATATGCAATATATTTAGCACTTCCAGCTAACATTTCAGTGTTAGTCATCATTGCTAAAGCTTTTTTAGCATTTGCTTCATCTGGTCCACCTTTAACAAGTGCGAAATATTCATAGTCAAGACCTTGTCCATCCCATACTTGTTTAATTGGAGCACCTTCACCGATTTCAGCATTAAAGAATCTTCCATTCCAACCAGTTGCCATAACAACTTCACCAGATACTAATAATTCTGGTGGTTGAGCACCTGCAGACCAGAATACACATCCACCATTTGGATCTGTACAAAGCTCTTTAATTTTATTCATAGCTCTATTAACACCAGCTTCAGTTTCTAGTAATTTGTAGATCTCTGATCCACCTTTACCCATATAAACACCGTCACCAGCTAATGCTATTTCTAGGTTTGTTAGAGCAGATTTGTAAATAGCTCTTTTTCCTGGAAATTTTTTAGTGTTAAAGAAGTCTTTTATAGTCGATGGTGTGCCGTCAACATTGTTTACGTTGTAAGCATAGTTCCAAGAATATAAAATGTTTCCTACAGCACATTTACTCGGCATTGGAGCAAAGAAATCTTCACTTGCAGGAGTTCCATCTGGAGCTGCAGGGAAGTCTTTGTCAAAATCGAATTCGACAAAAATTCCTTCGTCACATCCGTTGATAGTATCAAATGCGAATACATCGATAATATCCCAAGTAATTGCACCTGCTTCTTTTTGAGCTTTAATCTCAGATAATCCACCTGAATAGTCTACCCAGTTGATATCAACACCAAGAGCTTTTGCAGTTGGATCACCATACCCTAGCTTTTGAGACTCTGTATAAGCTCCACCCCAAGATGCTACTGTAACCGCAAATGCAGATGAAGTTATTGAAAGAGCAAAAGAAAGAGCAAGTAATAATTTACTTAATTTTTTCATTTATCCTCCGTTTAAACGTTTAATATAAATTAATTTATATAAGCGAAGTACAACAAAAACGATATTCAGAGTCAACAGGCCATTTTGTTATAGGAATACTAGGATATTTAAGAAATTATTTAGGATCTAGAGCTCTTGCGTCTTGACTGTTCCATCCTACTTTAATCTCATTACCTAATTTTAAATCTAACTCGTTTGAGCTATTTGGAACTTTTAAAATAAATTCTTTATTACCTAAAAGATCTAATCTTACTCTTGTGTGATCACCATGGTAAATAACTTCTTCGATTTTTCCCGTTTGATTATTATCCATTTTATCTTTTGGATTTATCAATGCCCTCTCAGGTCTTATTGAAACTGTTGTTTTATCACCTTTGGAAGTTACTGAAACTGGATTAGCTAAAATTTCTCCATTTTGTAGTTTAACTTTACAAACATCTTTTGAAATGTCAGTTACTTCTCCTCCAAATGTATTATTTTCACCTATAAACTCTGCAACGAAAGAATTAACTGGTTCTTCGTACAATTTATCAGGACTTGATAATTGTTGAACTTTGCCATCATTAAAAACTGCGATCCTATTTGACATTGTTAATGCTTCTCCTTGATCGTGTGTAACGTAAACTACAGTAACACCAATATTTTCATGAATATGTTTAATTTCGTATTGCATACTTTCTCTTAAGTTTTTATCTAAAGCTCCAAGAGGTTCATCCATTAGAACTACTGCTGGATCAAATACCAGAGCTCTTGCAACAGCTACCCTTTGTTGCTGACCACCAGATAATTGCGCTGGCATTCTACTTTCAAATCCTGATAAAGAAACCATTGATAAAGCTTTATCTACTTTTTTATCAATCTCATCTTTTTGAACTTTTCTAACTCTTAAAGGAAATGCTAAATTTTCATAAACTGTCATATGAGGAAACAATGCATAATTTTGAAAAACCATTCCAATTCCTCTTTTATGTGGTGGAATATTTGAAATAGGATTAGAATCTAAATAGATTTCACCATTGGTTGGTGTTTCAAATCCAGCCAACATCATCAGACAAGTTGTTTTTCCTGAACCAGATGGACCAAGCATAGTAATGAACTCGCCCTCTGAGATATTAAGATTTAAATCTTTTACTACTAAGACTTTACCATCGTAACTTTTGTCAACTTTATCGAACTTAACGAATTCTGTATTTTTAGACATCTAGTGTTTAAAACATTTAAGAAGTTAATTATCAATAGCTAATAGTTCTTAATATGTAGCTCTTTTGGAAATTTACAGAATAATTCACAACCTTTGTCGGTAACTCGGATTGCTTCAGATGCTTCTACTCCCCAATCACCAAACTGCATTACTGCAATCATATGAAAACAAACATTTGGTTCAAGTACTGTCATATCGCCTTTATAAATATTTAAAGTATGCTCTCCCCAATCTGGTGGATATCCAATACCTATTGAGTAACCCGTTCTTGATTTCTTCTCGATACCATATTTATCTAAAATTTTCCAAAAGGCTTGGGCAACATCATTTGCTGTGTTTCCGGGTTTTGTAGCATTAATTCCAGCTTGTAAAGCTTCTATAGTTTTATTCATTGTATCTATTTTTAATTGATCAGGTTTACCTAATAAAATTGTTCGAGCCATAGGTGCGTGATATCTTTTATAAACACCTGAAAGTTCAATTATAGTTGCTTCACCTTCAATAAATTTATCTTGGGTTGCTGTTAAATGTGAAGCAGATGTACCTTTTCCAGTTGGAAGAAGCGTTGCGATACTAGAATATTCACCTCCAAATTCTTCTGTACCATAAAATAAAGACTTTTGAATTTCTCCAACAGCATCGCATTGTCTTGTACCAGGTTTAATTACTTCCATGGCAGTTTGCATTCCTTTTTGAGAAATTAAAGCAGCAGACTTCATATAATTTATCTCTGCATTAGATTTAATTAACCTAGCCCAATTAACTAGTCGATCAGAATCGATAATGTTTGCATTTGGCAACCCCTGTTTAATCTTTTCATAACAAAAAGCTGTAAAATAATGAGCATCCATTTCAACTCCAATAGATAGTTTATCCCATTTTTTTTCTTTAATTACTTTGGTCAAGTAATCATAGGGATGTTTTGGCCAAGTATGAATATAACTCTCATCATAAACAATAATATTGTCTTTATTTAAATAGGTCTTTATGTACGCCCCACCTGCATCCTGATCTCTAACAAAGCAAATTGGCTCTTTTGAGTCAACGTGCACTAATACACATTGTGCATAATAAAAAGACCAAGCATCGTAGCCTGTAAGATAATTCATATTATTTGTGTCGTGAGAAATGATTAAATCAATTTTTTTCTCTCTCATCAGAGATTGAACTTTTAATAGTCTTTGTTTGTATTCTTCTTTTGAAAAGGACATAAATTAATCAAACAGTCTTCCAAATCCTTTTACAGATTTATTTTCACCTATGTTTTCTAAAGATTCCCAGATTAAAGCCTGATTGCTTGAAAGAACTGGTATTCCAAGTTTATCTTCTAATTTTTGTATTAGAGGAAGAACTGGTAAAGCGGTGCAAGATACAAATAAAGCATCTGCCTCACTTACATCTAAATTTATTAGCACATCAAACAGATAATTTTGATCTACTTTGCCAATCTCCATGTCAGAATGAATATCAAAGTATGAATTTGAGGTGATTTCAAAACCAGACGTTTTAAAGTAATCAACAACATCATCGTTAACTTTTTTACTATAAGGTGTGAATATAGAAAGTTTTTTAATATTTAATTTTTTCAATGCTTTCAACGCTGCTGTACTTGGTGTTGAAAGTTTTGCCTCAGGTTTTGCTGCTTGTATTTTTTTTTTAATATTATCGTATCCTGCTGCTATAGTTCCTGATGTACAAGCATATACAACACAATCTAATTTTTGCTCTGGCAAAATATCTTTTGTGACTTGAGTAATATTCTCTGACATTTTGATCAAATTCTCTTTGGTTAAGGGATTATAACATTCTATTCTATTTACAAAAAAATCTATTTTTTTATCTTTAATTACACTTATAAAATCTTTTTCAATCACTAGATCGGTTGCTAAAGCGATAAGTCCAATACGTGGATTTTGGTTATTTTCAAACTTTGGTTCTATTTTTTGTGATTTCATAAATACAATATACCACCACATATTGATTAATCATTAAAATTTAAAAACTGTATCTAATTTCTTGAATGGTTATAGTAAATAAACGTATAATAAGAAAAATTTATTTTGAAATATTAATGCTCGATAAAAAAAAATTTTATATCAATGGCAAATGGGTTGAGCCAGTAAACAAGAATGAATGTGAAGTTATTAATCCATCAACAGAAGAAGTTTGTGCAATTATAAGTCTTGGAAGTTCTGATGATACAAATGCTGCAGTCAAAGCAGCAAAATCTGCATTTGAGACTTGGAAAGAAACTTCAAAAGAAGAAAGGTTAAATTTATTAGAAAAATTATTAAAAATTTATAATTCTAGATGGGATGATATGACTGATGCTATTACTACAGAGCTTGGTTGTCCTAAAGATTGGTGTTCAGCTAATCAAACATCTTCTGGCGCAGGTCATATCGAAGACTTTATAAAAAGATTAAAAGAATTCGAATTCGAACCAGGTTTTGATAAAGGATCTACTAATCATATTGTATATGAGCCAATTGGAGTTTGCGGATTAATTACACCTTGGAATTGGCCTATAAATCAAATTGCTTTAAAAGTAATTCCAGCTTTTGCTACTGGTTGTACAATGGTACTTAAACCATCTGAAATTGCACCATTGTCAGGAATGCTATTTGCAGAGATGATAGATGAGGCTGGATTTCCAGCTGGAGTATTTAATTTGGTAAATGGTGATGGGCCTGGTGTTGGAACTGACCTGTCAGGACATCCTGATGTTGATATGGTCTCATTTACAGGATCTACTAGAGCTGGAAAATTAATTACAAAGAATGCTGCTGAAACTATAAAAAGAGTTTGTCTTGAACTTGGTGGTAAAGGTGGAAATATTGTTTTTGCTGATGCATATGCTGATGCAGTTAGAGATGGTATTAGAAACGTAATGAGTAATTCAGGTCAATCCTGTGATGCCCCAACTAGAATGCTTGTTGAAAAATCAATTTATAAAAGAGCTGTTGAAGAAGCTGCAGATGAAGCAAATAAAATTAAAGTTGATCTTGCTTCAAAAGCTGGTGACCATATTGGGCCTGTAATTTCAAAAACTCAATTTGATAAAATTCAAAGTTTAATAAATAGTGGAATTGAAGAAGGTGCTACTTTAGTAGCAGGTGGTCCTGACAAACCTGAAGATCTAAAGAAAGGCTATTTTATTAAACCAACAGTATTCACTGATGTTAATAATAATATGAGAATTGCTAAAGAGGAAATATTTGGACCAGTATTGTCGATTATTCCTTTTGAAAATGAAGAGGAAGCTATCCAAATTACAAATGATACAGAATATGGATTAGGAAACTATTTACAAACAGAGGATAATGAAAAGGCAAAAAGAGTCTCAAAAAAATTAAGGTCCGGAATTGTGTATGTAAATCATAAAGCAGCTGACTCTGGGACTCCTTTTGGTGGGTATAGACAATCTGGAAATGGACGTGAAGGTGGAACCTGGGGATTGCATGAATATCTAGAGGTAAAAACTATTACTGAATGGAAAAATTAAAATGCTTGGTTATGTAATGGTAGGAACCAATAACTTAGAAAAAGCAATAATTTTTTATGATGAAGTCTTAAAAGTTTTAAATCTAGAAAGAAATTATAAAGATGAAGTTTGCGCTGGTTACACAGAAAAAAATGGCGATGGAACTATAGAGTTTTATGTGACCAAACCTGTCAATATGAAAGAGGCAACTAATGGAAATGGAACGCAAGTTTCATTTATTACATCATCTAGAGATATAGTTGATAAGTTTCATGAGATTGGACTTAAGGCAGGTGGAAAGAGTGAAGGAGCTGGAGGTGAAAGACCAGAAGGTTCTGGAGTTTACTATTCTTATATTCGAGATCTTGATAATAATAAAATTTGTGCTTTCACAAACAATTAATGTCTTACAATTTAATTCAAGAAAAAATCAATGAAGGAAAAATTATTTTACTTGATGGAGGTATAGGTGCTGAGCTTGAAAAAAAAGGAGCTAAAATGGATCAAAACCTCTGGTGTGGAAAATGTTCGGTAGATAGCCCAGAGTTTCTAAAAGAAGTTCATGAAAATTATATTGATGCAGGTGCTGATGTTATTACAACAAATACTTATGCTACAACTCCAATTTCTCTTAGAAAACACGGATATGAAGACTCAATTGAATTATTTAATAAACAAGCAGTTCAAATTGCAAAACAAGCAATTAATAATTCAAAAAAGAACATCTGTTTAGCAGGAAGTGTTTCGAGTTATGGAAGTTTTCTTAAACTTGGAACAAAGAACATGAAGCCATGTTTTAATGAACATATTAAAATTTTATCAAATGAGGGTGTTGATTTAATAATTTTAGAAGCAATGACATCTCAAGCAGAAATCGTGGAGACTATGCTTGAGTGTTCTTCAAATATAAAGTTACCTGTTTGGCTTTCTATTTCCTGTGTAATAGATCAGAATACAAAAAATATTACACTTGGTTATGATGATGTGAAGAATAAAACTGAAATTTACGAGGATTTAGAAGAATCGTTGAAAAATTTTAGTAAATTGCATAAGGGGCCAATTTTAATTGCTCACTCAGATATTAAAACAACGAGTGCAGCTTTAGATACTGCATTAAAAAATTATAATGGAGTTATTGGTGCATACCCTAACAAAGGCTATTACGAAAAACCAAATTGGAAGTTTGTGGATGATTTTTCACCCAATGATTATTTGGAAGTTGCAAAAAAATGGTTTAGCAAAGGTGTAAAAATTGTTGGTGGTTGTTGTGGTATAGGAGTTGAAGAGATAAAAGCTGTTTCAATTTTGAAGTAATAATATATTGTAAAATTATGAAAACTTTTATTGGTGGTATTGGTTGTTTTTGGGACGAAACTAAATACGATGGTATTAAAGGAATATTATCTACCGAATGTGGTTATTGCGGAGGTGATGATCCTAATGTTACTTACAAAGCAGTTTGTGGTGGGGATACAGGTCACATAGAAGTAGTCAAAGTTCAATATGATGAAAATATTTTAAGCTATGAAGACATGGTCAGATTATTTTTTAAACTCCATGACTCAACTCAAAAGAATAGACAAGGAACTTATGTAGGAATTCAATATCGCTCTGAGATATTTTATAATAATGATAATGAAAAAAATACAGCAGAGAAAATTTTAAAAGAAATGAATGAGAAATTAGATGGAAAAGTTACTACAAAAATTTCCAAAGAAAAAAACTATTGTAAAGCAGAAGGCTATCATCAAAAGTACGAGAAAAATAAATCTCTTAAGTTTGGATAAAAAGTACTAATTTGAAAAAAATTATTTCAGAAAAAAATCCAGAATTAGTTACAAGAAAAGATAATAAAGCTCAATGGAATCTCCCAAATAAAAGGAGGTTGGGTTTTAGAAATTTATATAAAATTAATAGATATGGAATATACCTTAGATCAGATTTTGTTTTAAAATTAAAAAAAAAAATTAATAAGAGAATTGGTAAATTATCTTCTGTAAAAAAGGTAACTAAAAATAAAGCTTTTTGCTCTTTAATAGTTGGTAAAGATCAGGATATTTTATTCGAGCAGTACGCAAAGGACTTTTCTACAAATCAGCCTCAAACAATTATGTCAATTACAAAAATGTTTATACATTTATTTGTGGGAGAGCTCATAGACAGAAAACTAATTAACTTAAATAAGAAAATTTCATTTTACTTGCCAAAAATTGGCAGTGGTTATTCAAGTGCAAAAGTAAAAGACGTTTTAGACATGAACATTGTAAATCTATATAGCGAAGATTATACAAAAGCTTATTCGTCTTCATTTTTACATGAGCCTGTGGGAGGATGGAGACTGCCGATTAAAGGCAAAAACATTCAAAGCCAGGAACAATATTTAAATTCAATTAAATCTTTAAAAAGCAGAGATTTAAAAAATTATACCGATCTGGCGCATTATAAATCAGCTAATACCGATGTTATTGGACTAATTGTAGAAAAAGTAAGTAAAAAAAGTTTAAGACAATGGCTGTTGGAAACAGTTGAAGCAACAGGATTTGAAGAAGGATTGTATATAGGAACAGATAGATTTGGAACACCGTGGATGTCTGGAGGTGGAAGTTTAATTACAAGAGATTTTTTAAGAATGGGTTTACTTTTTTCTAGGTTTGGAAAAGGTATAAATGGAAAAAATATTGGTTCTAAAACTTTTTTGAGTAAAACTATTAATAGTGAGGGACCCAAATACATTCAATTATCTAAAGATAAATTTGTCTGTTATGTTAATTCATTAATGAAATGCGGTAACTGGATTGGTCACTCTGGGTATGGGGGCCAATTTTTAGGAATAAATTTGAAAACAAAAGTTGTTGCTGCGTTTTTTTCTGTCTTAGAGACTAAATCTGCAACAAATGAAAAATATAAAAAAGATATGGTAAATATGATAGACCAAATAATTAGTAAAGATTACTAATTTAAGAAAATTTTGTTATCAAGGATTTTAAATGTTTATCTGTGACGCCACAACAACCCCCAATAATTTTTACCTGATCGTCTATTAACGCAGAACACTTATCAACAAATTCAATTTCATTTTCAGTTATTAATGCTTGCATAGTACTCGTGTCAAATTTATGAATTTCTGGATAGAACATAATTGGCCCATTCCAATTTGATTTTAAAACTTTCATTCCCTCTTTTGTATCAATAAACCAACTATGCATAATGCCATAAACATCTCCACCGATAGATTTGAGTGAATTAATTATTTCAGCGAAATTTATAATTTTATCTTCAGGAAGGAATTTTGGCTCATCAGGATATTTTAAAGGGTCATATATAATAGATCTCTCTTTTTCAGCTCTAAAATTTCTACCTACTACGGTTTCATCAAACTTACTTATGCAGCAACTTAATCCAACCCAGACAGGTAAACCTGTTTCCAAAGCTGCATTAAGCAAAATTTTAGCATGGTCAATATCTAAAAGCATTTCAAGAATAAGCACTTCGACTCCCTCTTCTTTTAATACCTTTGCTTGTTCTTTATAATTTTTTTCTTCTTTTGCAAATGATGGTACAAATTTTGTGTCAGGTCTAAATTCATTTTCAGCCAAAGCTAAATATGTTGACATGCTTCCAGCAATTTTAATTTTTTTTCCAGAATTTTTGACTGCTTGTCTTGCTAACTTAACTGTATCAATGTTAATTTTTATAGTCTGATCTCCTAAATTTGAAGGCTCAAGACAATGCCTTGCAGTTCCAAAAGTATTGGTTGTTATCATATCACATCCGGCGTTTATATGACTTTCGTGTACTTTGATTACTATTTCTGGTGAGAAAACATTTGCTAAACCAGAAAAAGCTGGTCCCATAGTTCCACCAAGTCTCTGAATTTCTGAGCCTGTTCCACCATCTAAGAAGACTTTTTTTTTTGATTTCAATAATTCATTAATATCCATTATGCTAATTTCTTCTCTGACTTTGGAACATATACAACTTCAATTACACCACCAAGAATTATTAGAATACTACCTATTGTTTCTCTCCAACCAAAAGGTTCATTTGTTAAAATACTAGCACTAACAACACCAACAATTATTTCAGCTAAAAATAAAATAGATGATAAGCCGGCTCCTAGTTTGCTTGGAGCCCAAAAGATTATTACTCCTGTAGGAATAAAATAAAATATAGAGATAAGTAATAAAAAAGTGGACATTGACATGATAACCTCCACTGATGGAACTGGTCCTAAATAATCTACTAAGAATAACCCAATAGGTATACTGGCTAAACCTCCATAAAAAAAGAATGTGAATATAATTGGAAAGACTCCATCTGTTTTAATTATTTCCATTCTAATTAAACCAGCACCAAATAGTGCACCTCCAGCAAGAGCCAACCAATCCCCTGCATTTTGAGGTAATGGGATTATATTTTCTTGACTGAATACAATCCATAAACCTCCTAGTGCCAAACCTAATGTGATTACCCTCTTCCAACCAAATTTCTTTTTTAAAAATATAATTTCAAATATTGTTGTCCAAACAGGTATCATGTAAAACATGATTAATGCTTTAACTACATCAGTAAGAAGAAAGCTAAGAGCATAACAAACAAATCCACTTCCAACAAAAAAACCAGTGAGAGGAAATTCCAATCCAATAGACTTTCCTTTTATAACTCTCCAAATTGCAACTGGTGATAATATTAATATTCCAACTGCCATTTGGGATATTGTTCCCCAGCCACCAGTCAAACCTCCATCTTCTAGTATTCTTTGAGGTAACCAATAAATTCCCCATGAACCAGCAGCAATAGCTAATGCAAATGAAATTTTAAAATGATGAGGGTGTCTGGTCATTATTATTGCATTAATTTTGGTTTAAATTTTGAAAAGTTAAAAATTTCTTCATAAGATTTGGCAAAGTTAATTAGTTTATTATCTTCTTTAACATTTGCTATAATCTGCATTCCCATTGGTAGCCCTTTATTATTAAAACCAACTGGAATAGATATAGTTGGCAAACCAAGCAAACTTGATAATGTATAGACTTCCATATATCTATGATAAGTGTCAATTTTATTATCATTGATAAATTCTGGATTGTTTAGGTTCTTTTCAAAAGGAAATAGTTGAGCCGAAGGTAATGCTAAAAAATCACAATGTTTAAATAGGTTTTGTATTTTATCCATATATTTATTTCTTATTTCTATTGCTTTTAAAACATCGTTTGTTTCGATGCTTTTCCCTTTTTCATATTCCCAATATGCTTGAGAAGGTAATTCATTTAAATTTTTTAAATTATATAACAAAAAGTTTTCATACAAAAATTTGGCTCTTAATATTGTCCAAGAATACCACAATTCTTCTGAATCAATTTCAGTTTTTAAATCTTCAATATTTAAATTATTTGACTGTAATTTTTTTAAAATATTTTCACATAAGTCAATGATTCCATCTTCATACTTATATTGTTCGTTTAGATCAATGCACCATCCAATTTTTAAATCTGAAAGTTTTTTAATATTTATATCTTCAAGATCGAAAGATAATTTATCCTTTACATTCTTCCCTTTTATATAGTTAAATAAAAATTCCATGTCATTGGGAGTCCTAGCAAAACATCCAGTTGTAGATATTAAAGGAAAATCTTTTAAATTTTTAATTTCAAATCTATCTTCTGCAATCGCACCAGGTGTTGGTCTTAATCCATAAATATTTGCAAATGCTGCTGGGTTTCTACAAGATCCCATCATATCTGTACCATCTGCAAAAGGAATTAAATTTGCTGCAACAGCTGCTGCCGCACCACCAGAAGACCCTCCCGCTGACTTACTATGATCATAAACATTTGAAGTTGCTCCATAAACTCTGTTAGTAGTATGACAACCAACAGCAAATTCAGAGAGATTTGTTTTACCAATTAAAATTGTGTTTTTTCTATAATTATCTACTAATAAAGAGTCCTGTTTTGGTATATTTTTTAATAACTCTTTATATCCATAGCATGTTACCTCATTTTTAATATCAAATAATTCTTTAACAGCAATTGGAAGTCCATAAATATCATCTTTGTCATTATCACTATTAAAATTTTCATCTTTTAATTTTGCTTCTTCAGTAATTTTTGTTTCATCTATATGTGAAATAATAGCATTTAATTTTGGATTGAATTTTTTTATTCTATCTAAATAGAAATTTAGTACCTCTACTATTTTAATTTCTCTTTTTTTTATTTTTGAAATTATTTGATGGACAGAAAAATTCTCAAGCACTTAATTAAACCTATCTTGCTTGTCTAATACTCTCTAAAACTAAAGTCTTGACCTCATCTAATGATGCCTTTTTGGGATTTTGTCCATAAGCTTGGTCTAACATTGATTTCTTTGCTATTCTCTCTTGGCAATCTTCTGGGACTCCTAATTCATTTAATCCTTTAGGGATTTTTAATCTATCTAGAATTATATTTAAGTTGTCTTGAAAACTTTCAATTGAATGGTTTTCAAATTGCATGGCCTCTGACATTCTTTTTACTTTTTCTTCTAATCCAGGTAAATTATATTTCATGACTGCAGGAAGTATAATTGCATTAGTCAATCCATGATGAGTATTATATTCAGCACCAACCATGTGCGAAATTGCATGAACTAAACCTAGGCCTTTTAAGAAAGCTATTCCACCCAAATAAGATCCTATAATCATTCCTCCTCTCGCTAAAAGATTATCAGGTTCTTCGACAGCTGCATAAAGTGATTTTGAAATTAAATTTAAACTTTCTAATGCAGAACCATCACAAAGTGGATGAAACATAGGAACACTATAACCTTCAATTGCATGTATCATTGCATCTATACCGGTCCAAGCAGTAAGATTAGCCGGTAATTTTAAAGTTAGCTCTGGATCTACTAAAGCTAAACATGGTCGGGCATCTGGATGCCATAAACAAAATTTCATTCCTTTTTCAAGATGAGTGACCATGGCAGTAACTTCTGTTTCAGCACCTGTTCCTGCTGTAGTTGGAATAGTAATTATTTTTGGAAAAGGATTTTCCATAGTTAGTTTTGGTGGTTCTTTTTCAAATTCAAAATCCCATAAAGGAACACCGCTATCAACTGTAAGAGAAATTGCTTTTCCTCCATCCATTGCGCTTCCACCGCCTATTGCAATTATTGCATCATGATTGCCTTCACGAAATTTTTTACATCCAGAATCTATTTCATCATCTCTAGGATTTGGCGATATATTTGAATAAATATCTGATTTGATTTTTGAATCATTAAGTAAATTTTGTAAATCACTTATAAATGGTAAATTTATACTACCACTATCAGTAACGATTAATGCATTATTTATTTTAAAATTTTTACAAAACTTTCCAATTTCTTTAAATCTTCCAGGTCCATAAGCTGTAAAAGTTGGGAATGTCCAATCCTGATTATTTAATAAAAATTCTTCATTAAGCTTAAAATTTTGCATAATATTTTAAAAACTTATACTAATTTCAATATTATTAAATGAAAATTTCATCTGAAAAAACAGATCTAAAAAAAACATATTTAGCAATTGCTACAATGCTCTTAGCAATTTTATGTATAGATCTTTACATGGTTATTATTAAATTTTTAGGTGATGAATACTCAATAATTCAATTAACTTTATTTAGAAATGTAGCAGCAATTATACCTTTGTTATTATTGATCTTATTCACAAATGAATTTTCAACAATATTCAAAAACTTAGGAAATAAGTTTTTGATATTGAGTTGCTTGAGAGGAATATGTTTTCTTTCTATGAATGTATTCATTTTTATCTCAGTAGTAAATCTGGAATTTGCAACAGCAATGACGCTAACCTTTTCGTCACCTTTCTTCATAGTAATACTATCAATAATTTTATTGAGTGAAAAAATTGGTATTTACAGATGGTCAGCAGTTATAATTGGTTTTGTTGGTGTAGTTATGATAATGAAACCAACAAGTGAAATTTTTAGTTTGTACTCAATTTTTCCAATTCTAACCGCTATAGCATGGGCTTTCACTGTCATAATTTTAAAATTCATTCAAGGCAATCATTCAACTGCAAAAATTCAGTTATACACATTAATATTTAATGTCATTGGTGGTTTACTTTTATTTTTTGTAACTACAGGACATGTTGAAATTAAAAATTTTAAAGATTTTATTTTGATGACAATGACTGGGGTTTTGGGTGGTACAGCTGCAATATTGTTTATTTATTCTTACCGTTTAATTTCAGCAAGTAAAATTGCTTCATTTGAATATCTTGGTATACCGTCATCTTTTATTCTTGGTTGGATTTTCTTTAATGAAGCACCATGGAGCCAACTATTTCCTGGAGTAATAGTAATTATTTTTGCTGGTATGATTATTATATGGAGAGATAATATTAAAAAGAAATCAATAGAAGGTAATAAACAAATTTATTGATTTGATCTCATAGATTTCATGACTATTACTCTATCTATTTCACCTAATAGCTTTCCGCTTTCGTTACAAACTACCGGATAAGTTTTATCATTATCAATTAGCCTATCTATTAAATTTTCAATTTTAGAATTATCTAAAATATTATCTTTTCCATTCTCAAATAAATTTTTTGTTTCATTGCAGCATTCTGTTCTCATGACTTTGCCTGCACTTAATACTTTATATTTAGGAACATCTTCGCAAAAATCTTTAACATATTGATCTTTTGGATTAGATACAATTTCTTCAGGTGTGCCAACTTGAGAAACTTCTCCATCTTTCATGATTGCAATATGGTCTCCCATTTTAATTGCCTCTAAAAAGTCATGAGTTATAAATACCATAGTTTTTTGAAGCTTCTCTTGGATCTTTAAAAGCTCATCTTGCATTTCTCTTCTAATCAAAGGATCCAAAGCTGAAAAAGGTTCATCAAAAATTAATATTTCAGGATCCACAGCTAACGCTCTTGCGAGTCCTACCCTTTGCTGCATACCTCCAGATAATTCTCTTGGATAATTATTATGCCAACCATCTAAGCCAACCATTTTTAAAACTTCCATTGACTTTTCTGTTCTTATATCTTTTTTTGTTCCCCTTACTTCTAATCCATAACCAATATTTTCAAGAACTGTTCTATGAGGAAATAAACCAAAATGTTGGAAAACCATGCTCATTTTATTTCTTCTTAATTCTAATAATTCACTTGCGCTCATTTTTGTAACTTCAACATCATCCATTTTCACTATGCCAGCTGTTGGTTCAATCAATCTCGAAATACATCTGACTAGTGTTGATTTTCCACTACCAGATAATCCCATTACTACAAATGTTTCACCTTTTTGAATTGAGAAACTGACATCTTTTACAGCAACAACATGTCCTGTCTTTTCTTGAACTTCCTTAATACTTAAATTTTTATCAAGGTTTTTAATAATTCTTTTTTCGTCTGGTCCAAATAACTTCCATATATTTGTACAAGTGATTTTTTGTTCTACAGCCATTTTTAATAAATAATATTATCCCAAAAATAGACAATATTTTACTTTAAATGTAAAATTATTTATTTTAACTTGCGGACATGGCTACTAGAACTGATTTAATAGATAAATCAAATCAATCAAAAAACATAATAACTTATGTAATTATTGGAGTTGTTTTTTTGGTAGCACTTTGGTTGTCTACTCAAAGTGAAGGGCCTTCAAAATTTCCTAAAGAAGTCACTGATAAATTTACCTTTACAGCTTGGGTAAATGACGGAGAAGATTATTTAAAAAAAAATTACAGATGGGTAACTAAAATTATAGCAAGCTATATAAAAGAAACTTACTATTTTTTAGAAGACTTTTTGCTAGAGTCTCCTTGGATTTTGATAGCTGCAATAATTGTAATACCCTGCATAATTGCAGGTGGTTTGCGATTGGGAATTTACTCTTCTTTTGTAGTTTATTTTTGGGGAGCAACAGGGATGTGGGAACCATCCTTACAAACAGTTGCCTTGATGGGTCTGTCAGTTTTATTATGTGTATTTTTTGGATTTATACTGGGCGTCTTGTGTTCACAAAGTAATAGATTTGAAAATTTCATGAGGCCAGTATTAGATACTATGCAAGTAATGCCAGCATTTGTGTACTTGTTCCCAGCATTATTTTTTTTTGGGATAGGAGGTGCACCAGCAATATTAGCTACAATGATATATGCAATGCCTCCAATAATAAGATTGACAAACACTGGTATAAGACAAGTGCCAGCTCAAACTATAGAGTCTGCCACTTCCTTTGGTTCAAGTAAGCTTCAGCTATTATTTAAAATTAAAATTCCTTTATCTTTACCAAGTATAATGATGGGTATTAACCAGGTAATAATGATGGCATTGGCATTAGTTGTTCTTGCATGTTTTATAGGTGCCGAAGGTATTGGTGGTCAGGTTTGGCAAGCAATAAGAAGATTAGATGTTGGCTGGGCGATGGAAGGTGGGCTATGTATTTTATTTATGGCGATAATGTTTGATAGATTTAGTTTAGCGTTTAGCAAGGATAAAGAAAGACTTCCTTCAGATGTTCAAAGATTTTATTTACTTCCTCAAAGTTGGGAAAAATACCAGATCGCAAAAATTTTAGAAATGCCCTTAAGTTTTGGAAATAAGATTTTAAAAATTATATGTCAAACAGTTACATCTGCAATAGCAACAGTATTTAGAGTTTTAATTTCAATTTTTAATAAATCTACAGCAGAAAATATCGGTGAATTCATTAGCAAAAGATATTATGTTATTCCTTATTTTTTAGTTTTATTTCTAATTGCATTTATAGATCATTACTTTTTAGAAGTAGGAACATTTCCAAAAGAATGGAAATTATCAATAAGACAACCAATTACTAATGCAGTGGAAAGCTTGACTGTAAATCCAGGATTTATTTCTTTTGCAAAAGGTTTAAGAGCTTTTGTTTATTTAAATTTGTTAAGACCTTTAGATGTCTTTCTAACTCAAATACCTTGGTGGTATACATTAGCAGTATTTTCGGCTTTAGGTTATGTAACTGTTGGAATAAGATTTGCAATAATTACTGCAGTACTTCTTCTATTCATTGGTGCATGTGGAATATGGACACAATCAATGATAACTTTATCCTCAGTACTTGTGTCTGTAGTGCTGTGTTTTGTTATAGGAGTTCCTCTTGGAATAATTGCATCTTACAATGAAAGATTTAGAAATATTCAGAACGTAGTGTTGGATGCAATGCAAACACTTCCTTATTTCTGTTATTTAATTCCTGTTCTAATGTTTTTTGGTGGTGGAACAGTGTCAGCTGTTCTTGCAACTGTAATATATTCAATTCCGCCAATAATTCGATTAACATCTTTAGGTTTAACACAGGTTTCTGGCACTTACTCTGAAGTATCGAGATCATTTGGTGGAACACTTATTCAAACATTAAATAAAGTTAAGTTCCCGTTAGCTATTCCAAGTTTAGTTATTGGATTTAATCAAACTGTAATTATGGCTTTTGCAATGCAAATAGTTACACCACTTATTGGTGGTAAGGGTTTAGGTTTAGAAGTATTTAATGGTCTTGCGAGATCAGATACTGGAAGAGGATTAGCAGCTGGTATCGGTATAGTATTACTGGCTATTATTATTGATAGAATTACACTTGCGTGGACTAAGAAACAAAGAGAAGCTTTAGGCTTAATAAGCTAAGACAAATAGTACTATTTGCGTGGTTTACATACCAATACATTTTGATCTAAAATGTGTTTTTAATTAATTAAAAAGAGAGGAAATAAATGAAGTTATCAAAAAAGATATCAGCACTAATTCTTTCTGTAGCTCTGTTAATTGGAAGCTTTGGTCAAGCCAATGCAGCCAAAAGACTTCACGCAGCTATAGCAGATTGGACTGGTGGGATAATTACTTGCGAAGTTGCCGTAGCAATTCTTGAAAGAGAAATGGGATACAAAATTAAACAAACTGTATTTCCTTCAGGAACTGGTTTATGGGAAGCAATCGCTGCAGGTGAGTTAGACTTCGCTTGCGAAAGTTGGCCAAGTTACGCTGAAGCTGACACTGTTATGTTAAAAGAAGACTTAATATACGAAGGTAAAGTCGTTGGGACATACAATGGTGATGGAAGTGTAGATTTACTTGGAACAGCAGGAATAATCGGTATGTCAGACTACTGGATACCAAGATATGCTGCTGAAGAACTAGGTATTAAAACTTGGAAAGACTTAAATAAACACAAAGCAAAATTTGCAACAATTGAAAGTGGTAAGAAAGGTAGACTTATTGGATGTCCGGTTGCAGGTTGGAACTGTCATGACCAAAAAAGACTTGATCTTTTAGGAATAGACTTCCAGGCTGATGAACTTGGAACAGAAGCTGCTGCTATCGCAGAAGCAAAAGCTGCTTACATGCGTAAAGAGCCATTCCTACTTTATCTATGGTCACCACATTGGTTCTTTGGTGAGTATGATATGGTTGGTGTACAACTTCCAGAACACAAAACTTGTGACAGCTTCACTGAAGCAAATAACTGGAAAGATTGTGGAACTGCTGCATGGCCAGCAACTGGTTGGGCTAAAGATTACACGATGAACTACGGTAACCCAGCTACTTTTGCTAGTGCAGAACATGCTGATGCTAAGAAGTTCTTTGAAAAAATGTCTTTACAAAATATTGACCAAGCTAAAATGTTAGTTGAAGTTGATATTAAGAAAAGAGATGTAAAAGAAGTTGTTAATGAGTGGTTAGACAATAATCCAGATAAATGGAAAAGTTGGCTTCCATAATAACTTTAAAATAAATTAGATAAAAAGGGCTTTGATTTTCAAAGCCCTTTTTTTTTATTTCTTAAGATAATTTAATCTACCCACAATTTCATCTCTATCCATGTAATAACCTTGTAAGTGTCTGTGTCCAGAATTTGGATCAAATTCAGTTCTTCCATGAAGCACTCTTCTATTATTGAATGTATATATATCTCCTGGTCTTAGCCTAAATTTTATTTGAAATTTATCATCGTGTAAAAGTTTTCCAAATTTATGGTGAGATTTATAAACTTTATCCATTTGATCTGGATGACAATCTAAAGCGTCCATGGTTGCAGTGCTAAATCTAACATCATTATAATCACCATCTTTTGTTAAACTTATTGCAGTGCCATAAAAGCTTCTATGAGCTTCTTGTGTGTAATCATTGTCTCTAAACTTTAAAGGTATTTTTGTTAGCGTATCAAAAGTATCTTTATCGTTTTTCTTTAAATATTCTGCTACAGCGAAAGCATCTACTGCAGATGAGTCACCCCCTTTTGCTGAATTAACTAAACAATGCAAAAATTGATATCCAGGAGGATTTTCAAACCATGGTAAATCCATATGATTTTGAAGTGCATGAGCTGTATAAGCTGAGTTATTCGGTTTTGGTATATTTATAACTTCAAAAGGTGTTTTAAAAAATGTCTCTCTTGTGTGACTAATTCTATTTAAAACAGGAAACGCTGAATTTTTTTCTACTGGAGCATTATAAACTATAGCTATACCTTTATAGTGAAGAAGCTCTAACCATTTAATTAATCCCTCTTCAGAAGATATAATTTCATTGTGATCTATATATATACTATTAATATTTTTTTCTAAACTACTATCCCATAATTTATAAGGTGATTTGTATTCTTCGTTATTTTTTATCGTGTAACAATTTTCTCTAAGCCAACTAATATCATAATGGCTTACATGATTTCCCTCGCTCCACTCTATTTCTAATTTACCGTCGCTATTAAGATTATATTTTTTTGGGTTTATATTTTCTGATACATCTAAAATATTAAACATTCTATGCCTAGAATCTTTATCGTGTGCTGTAGGGCAATTATCTCTCAGCCACATATAATTAAATTTACTCTCTTTCCCATCATCCCAAATTACTTGAAGATAAGTCCCATTTTTTGAGATTTTTGAAATTGAGTACATAATCAATATCAATATAAAATAATTTAATGCTCAATTCAATTATTAGTTGACATATTAATAGTTGGAAGATTTGTTAGTTTGAATTATCTTTTAAAATTAAAAATGAGCATTACCTTAAAAAATAAAAAAATAATCATATCCGCAGGAGGTTCAGGTATTGGATGGAGTTCCGCAAAAATATTTTTAGATAAAGGTGCAACAGTATATCTTTGTGATATCAATTCGATTTTTCTAAATAAATGCAAGAAGCACAAACTCAATAATAAAAAATTATTTGTATTTCAGTGTGATGCCTCGGATGAGAACCAAGTAAAAAATTTTTTTAGCAAAATATTAAAAAAAACAAAAAAAATTGATGCTCTAATAAATAACGTTGGAATCGCTGGGCCAACCGGGACACTTGAAAAATTAAAAAGTATGGATTGGGAAAATACATTAAAGGTAAACGTTATTAGCCATTTTTATTTTTCAAAATATTCAATTCCAATGCTAAAAAAAAATAAAGGTGGAGCTATAATAAATTTATCATCAACTGCAGGTATATTTGGATTTCCATTAAGATCCCCTTACTGTGCAAGTAAGTGGGCTGTAGTTGGTATAACCAAAACACTGGCAATGGAACTAGGAAAATTTAAAATCAGAGTAAACGCTATTTGTCCTGGAACAATAAAGGGAGATAGAATGGGTAGAGTAATAAGGGATAAATCAAAATTTTTAAATGTTTCAAAAAAATTAATAGAAAAAGAATTTGTTTCAATGACTTCAATGAATACATGGGTCTATGAAGAGGATATTGGAAGAATTTGTAGCTTTTTAATTTCGAATGATGCACCAAGGATATCAGGACAAGTAATTGCTGTAGACGGCAATACTTTAAGAATGCATTAGTTATTAAACTTTAATATATTTTTCGCTTATTTCCATAAATGGAAAGTGAGACTCTTTATAGTGTATGTTCTCTGCTTTATTTAAAAAACTAATATCATCTAGCAAGCCTGCATATAAATAATATTTTTTATACTTTTCTACGTAAGTTAAAATAGGAGCAGCACATTTCCCACAAAAATGTTTTTTAATTTTATTACCACTGCCACCTTCATGTTCATAAATTTTTAATTTAGACTTATCTATATCTATTGCTCCATCTCTAAGTAGTATAATTGTCATTATTCCTCCTATTTTTTTTCTACAATCAATACAATGACAATTGAAAACTAAAGGGACTTCATCAAGCTTAACCTTAAAAGTTATATTTCCACAGATACATCCACCAGTTTTATTTATAAAAATTTTTTCTTTCATCAATTTCTAATTTTATTCTCATATTTTTTTCTAATTTTTAATACATCAACTAAATATTGGTCTCTAATATTTGAAAGCATATTAATTGATTTACCTTTAGCTTGTTTTTTTGTGCCTGATATAAGTTTATCAGATAATTTATTTGTTAACTTTGGAGCTTTTAATTTTGTCCAAGGTAATTTTAAGGCTGGTCCAAATTGCTTTAACATGTGTTTCATTCCTGCATTACCTCCAGCAAGATGAAAGGTTAAAAAGGTGCCCATTATTGAGTATCTAAGACCTGGTCCATCTTCTATTGCACGATCTAATTCCTGTGTTGTTGCATAATTTTCATTAATAATATGTAAACCCTCTCTCCACAATGCCTCTTGAAGTCTATCCGATAAATAGCCTGGTAATTCTTTTTTAAGCATGATTGGCCTCATTGAGATTGATTTATAATATTTGTTTGCTTCTGAAAGAAACTTTCTTGTAGTTTTTTTTCCAGGAACTATTTCAACTGCTGGCAATAAATACGCTGGGTTAAATGGATGTCCAATTATGCCTCTTTGAGGATTTTTACTCTTAGAAAAAATTTTAGAGGGCAAAAGTCCTGACGAACTTGAGGAAATAATTACATTTGATTTTACATATTCAGAGATTTTTTGGATTAAATCAGTTTTAACTTTATAATTCTCTAATACACTTTCTTGAACAAAATCCACATTTGAAAGAGCTTTTTCCAAAGAATTAAAGAATTTTAAATTTTTAATTAAAATTTTTTTTCCAAAAAGTTTTTTTATACTTTTTGAAGTTCTTTTTATTTCTTTTAAAACATAATTTTTAAGATTTTTGTTTTGATCATATGCATGAACAATTTTGTTGTGAGCTAAATTCCTTATTATCCATCCAGTTCCTATGACACCAGTTCCTACTATTCCTACAGTTTTAATTTTTGACATTACTTGTGTTTTACAAGCTTTAATTTTTCTCTTGTTTCTGAAGGTGACATAATCTCTACACCAAGATCTGTGACGATCCTTATAGCTTTCTCAACTAATTGAGGATTTGTTGCCAATTTACCTTTGGATAAATATAAATTATCCTCTAAACCAACTCTTGGGTTACCTCCCATTACTACAGTTTGAGCAACATATGGCATTTCGTTTTTAGATATTGCAAAACCTGACCATATACCTTCTTTAGGCATTATATCTTTCATCGCTTGCATAGCTAATGGTGTTGCCGGTGCTCCCCATGGAATTCCTAGACACATTTGAAAAAGAGGTGGATCACTTAATAATCCCTCTTTATATAATTGAGCACCAAACCACATATTTCCTAAATCAAAAGCTTCTATTTCAGGTTTAACTTTTATTTCTTGAAGTTTTTTTGCAGCTTTTCTTAAATCGTTAGGTGTGTTGACTGTGATAACTGAACTATCTCCAAAATTTAAGGTTCCACAATCAAGTGTGCATATTTCTGGAAGAAATTGTTCTGCATTAGCAATTCTTTCCATTACATTTGCCATGTCTGTCATTGGACCAAAGTCTAAAGGGTTCTTGCCTTGGCCGATATCTAAATCACCACCCATGCCTGTCGTGAGATTAAGAATTACATCAGTTTCAGATGATCTTACTCTGTCAACCACTTCTTTATAAAGCTCGAGTCTTCTACTTGGTGTTCCATCTACCTCTCTGACATGGATATGTGCAATTGCAGCACCAGCTTTAGCAGACTCTATTGCTGCTTTTGCAATTTGCTCTGGAGTTTTAGGTAAATCAGGATGTTTGCTTGCTGTGTCACCAGATCCTGTAACTGCACATGAGATGAAGACCTTATTGTTCATTTTTATTTCTAGTAAAATATAATATCATATCATTAACAATTATAAGAAATAAAAATTAAATGGACTTAAATAAACTAAGGGTTAGACGTAGCTTTATATTTACACCAGGTCTTCAACCAGAGATGTTTCCAAAAGCCTTGGCTTCAGGAGCTGATATGGTTTGTATAGAATTAGAAGATGGAATTGCCATGAAAGATAAAGACGAGGCAAGGAAAAATACTATTGAAGCATTAAAGTCACTAGAAGTAAAAAATGATGTTGAACTAGTTGTTAGATTAAATTGTCAAAGAACTAAAAATGGTCTTTTAGACTTAGAAGCTATTGCTTCAAATAAACTAAAGGTTAAAGCTATCATGTTGCCTAAAGTTAAAACACCTGACGAAATTACATTTATTGATGACATGCTTACTGATTGTGGTTTAGATACTGATCTTCATGTTATAATGGAAACTAATCAAGCTCTTGAAAGTATTTATGATATCGCACATTCTAGCGATAGAATAGTAGCTTTATATTTTGGTGGAGAGGATATGGCAGCAGAATTGAGAGTGGAAAACAAATTAGAGAATTTAGTTTATGCAAGATCAAGGTTAGTTCATGCTGGCGCAAGTAAAGGAGTTGATGTTATTGATGTTCCTTATTTAAATTTAGAAGATATGGAAGGAATGAAAAAAGAAGCACAGTTTGTTAAAAACTTAGGTTTCACTGGGAAAGGATCTATTCATCCGAAACAAATAAGTATTTTAAATAAAATTTTTACTCCAACAGAGGAAGAAATAAGTAAAGCTAAAAAAATTATGGATCAATTTAAAAAAGCAAACACAGGTTTAGTTGTAATAGATGGTAAATTGATAGAAAGACCTGTTTTAAGAGAGATGCAAAGAAAATTATTAGTAGCGGATAAAATAAATAAAAGCTAATAAAATGACATTTCATTTAGCTTCGAGAAAAATAATAAAGGATTGGACAGATTATAATGAGCATATGAACATGGCTTATTATGTTTTAATTTTTGATGAAGCATGGGAAACCATGCTTAATAAATTTGAGATGGGTGGAGCTAAAGCGCAAATAAATAAAAGAAGTACAATGGTGGTTGAAACAAGAACAACTTATGACAATGAAGTTAAAGAAAATGAGGAAGTTGACGTTTATTGCACTTTCTTTGATCATGATAAGAAAAGGTTACATTTAAAATGTGAGATGATCGAAAAAAAAACAAGAAAACTTGCTGCAACTACAGAAAGTATATCTCTTTATATCGATCTTGAAAAAAGAAAAGTTACAGAATTCGAAGAAGATAAAATTAAAATTATGGATGATTTTATTAATGAAAATAAAAATAGTTTTAAATCAGATAAATTATTACTCGCAGATAAACTTAAAAAGTAAATGAATTTTGACTACATAATTATTGGAGCTGGTACAGCAGGATGTGTTCTTGCAAATAGATTAAGTGAAAATGGAAAATTCAATGTTGCCTTGTTTGAGGCAGGTGTATCGAGTGATATTTGGAAAGTTAATATGCCTCTGGCAATTCTATATGCAATGCACGATCCCAAATATAATTATAAATATTATTCAGAACCAGAACCTAATTTAAATAACAGAAGATTATTTTGTCCTAGAGGTAAAATGATAGGTGGATGTTCTGCACATAATGGGATGGTTTATGTTCGAGGAAACAAAAACGACTATGAGAGATGGGCATCATTTGGCTTAAAATCATGGTCTTATGAAAATGTTTTACCATTTTTTAAAAAAATTGAGACATGGTCTGAAGGAGAGAATGAATTTAGAGGTGGAAAAGGAATTTTACCAGTAAATCAATCCAAAAACCAAAATCCATTATTTAGCGCTTTTATTAACGCTTCTGTTGAAGCAGGGTATAAAAAAAATAATGACATGAACGGAGAAGATCAAGAAGGATTTGGAATGTATGATATTACAATTCATAAAGGTCAAAGGGCTAGCGCTTCTAAATATTATCTAGAGCCTGCAAAAAAAAGAAAAAATTTAAAAGTTTTTACCAATTCTTTTGCTGAAAGGATTATTTTTGAAGGAAAAAAAGCAGTTGGAATAGAGGTAAATATTAAAAATAAAGTTACAAAGGTTTATGCAAACAAAGAAATTGTTTTGAGTGGCGGTTCAATCAACTCACCACAACTATTAATGTTATCAGGTGTAGGACCTGAAAAAGATTTAAAAGATAAAGGAATTAATGTTGTACACTCTTTAGAGGGAGTGGGTCAAAATTTACAAGATCATTTAGAAACCTACATTCAGCAAGAATGTAAGACTAAAGATACACTTTATTCTTATGTTAATAAAATAAATATGCTTAAAATTGGTATTCAATGGTTTCTTTCAAAAAGTGGTCCATGTTCTACTTCATTTTTAGAAGCAGGTGGTTTCTGCAAATCTTCAGATGACAAAAGCTATCCAAATATTCAATTTCATTTTTTTCCGGCATTTGTAATCGATCATGGATTAGTTGATCCTGACAGACATGGTTATCAATTACACGCAAGTTTGAATCAACCTAAAAGTAGAGGACATATTAAATTAAATAGCTCAAATCCATACGATTACCCAAAAATTCAATTTAATTATTTAAAAGATGAATATGATTTAAAAGAAACAATTAAGTGTGTTCGTGTAGCCAGGAAAATTTTAAGTCAAGATTCAATGAAACCATACGCTGGAAAGGAAATAGGACCAGGTGAAAGTGCAGCTGATGATGAACAAATTACCGAGTATATTAGATCAAAAGCCGAAACAGCTTATCATCCATCCTGTACATTAAAAATGGGTGTGGACAAAATGGCTGTAGTTGATGAAAAATTGAAAGTTCATGGTTTGGAAAATTTAAGAGTTGCAGATGCTTCTGTTATGCCAGAGATTACAAGTGGTAATTTAAATGCACCAACTTTAATGATAGGTGAAAGAGCAGCTGACTTTATTCTTAATTAGACTCGAGATATTCTTTATATCTATCTAAACTTTCTTTAGGCCAAGCAATTTTAGGATCATACATTTCATCATAGCAAATATCTTTGTTTACAATATTTATCCAAGGATCCTTATCTTTTATAAATATATGTGCTTGAGGTGGAAAGTCTTTCGGTTTCAAAAGAGTCTTTGTTCTAACTGTTAATCTTCTAATTGCAAATTCATAATCGGCATAAATATAAACCCCGCATTTTTTACAAAAGTAATGAGTACATTTTTTCCCACTACCTGCAATCAATTCAACTTTTAAAAGTTCACCACTAATTTTTAAAGAATCTTCAAAAATACTAGTATTCATTACATAAGATGATCCAGTTAATTTTTTGCAATCTAAACAATGGCAGACCTGAGTAAAAAGAGGTTTGCTATTTATTGAATACTTTACACTCCCACAAACACATCCACCATAAATTGGTTCAAAATCACTCATTTCTTTAAGAGTATCTTATTAATTATGAAGGTTAAAGTTTTTTTGATATAGGTGCGATATGCAAACAAACAATAATACAAGGGGTATTTTTTTTATTATGACTGGAATGGCCTTTTTTTCCATTCAAGACTCATTAATAAAGTTTATTTTTGAAGATATTGCATTATTTGAGTTATATTTGGGAAGAACTTTAATACAAGCGACTATTCTTATATCTTTTTTTTTAATAACAAAAAAAAAGATTACTCTTAAAACACATTATCCTTTTTTAACTTTAGTGAGGGTTGTTTGTTTCTTTTTTGGATTTGCTTTTTTTTATATTTCTTTAACCTTTATGTCTTTAGCGATGGTTAGTGCTTTGTTTTTCTCATGTCCTTTCTTTATGTCTATGTTTGCTAAATTTTTCTTAAAAGAACAAATTGGAATTAGAAGATGGAGTGCAATTGTTGTAGGTTTTATAGGAGTGTTAATTGTGCTTAATCCAACACTTGAGGAATTTAATTTTTTCAAATTAGCGCCTGTTGGATGTGCACTTTGTTATGCTTGCTCGATGACAATTACAAAATATACTTCTGATAAAGATAATATTTATACTCAAATGACTTTGCTTTATATTTTTGCGGTTATTGTAAGTTTAATTATTTATCTTATTAGTGGAGATGGAAAATTTAATAATTTTTCAGATCCTACTTTACAATTTATTGTTAGAGAATGGTTTACTAACCCTTCGGCTTCATGGCCATATGTCTTTGTAATGGGAGTTGTTGCTTCTATATCTTTCTTTTGTGTCTTTTCAGCTTATAGTATTGCTTCACCTTCAATTGTATCTTTGTTTGAATACTCTTATATAATTTTTGCGATGATTGCGGGATATATATTATTTGAAACAATACCTGAACCAAGAACGTTTCTTGGGGCAGCTATTATTATTTCTGCAGGTGTGTATATTTACTTTAGAGAAAAAGTCAGAGGTCAAATGATTGCGACAGACACTCCTAATAGATAATTGCTAAAATTATAAGTATTTGTTTGAAAATTGAGATAATTTTCTCATTGAAATAATAATTTAATAGGATTTAATTTTGATTATATAAATTGTTAACGATTAAAGGGAAAATATGAAAAAATTACTAATAGGTATATTCGTGTTTATCTTAAGCTTTACTTCAAAAGCTTTTTCAGATGGGCATGGAATTAAAATGGGTATTATTTTAGGATTTACTGGTCCAATTGAAACCCTAACACCTGCAATGGCTGCTTCTGCAGAACTTGCTTTTAAAGAAGCATCAGATTCTGGCTCATTACTTGGTGGAAAAAAAATATCTGTAGAGAGAGCTGATTCAACTTGTGTTGATTCTGCTGCTGCTACAACTGCTGCTGAAGGTTTAGTTTCAGGTGGTGTTGTTGCTATTATGGGTGCTGATTGTTCTGGTGTTACAGGTGCAATAGCAACTAATGTTGCCGTACCAAATGGTGTTGTTATGATTTCACCATCAGCTACATCTCCAGGATTAACTGATCTTAATGATAATGGTTATTTCTTTAGAACTGCTCCATCAGATGCTAGAGGAGGACAAGTTCTTGCAGATATTACAAAAGACAGAAAAGTTAAATCATTAGCTGTAACTCATACTAACAATGACTACGGAAAAGGTTTAGCAGATGTTTATGTAGCTGCAGTTAAAGCTCATGGTATTAAAGTAACAGCTGTTACAGCGCACGAAGAAGGTAAAGGTGACTATGGTGCAGAAGTAGCGACACTTGCAGCAGCAGGTGGAGATGCTCTTGCTGTTTTAGGTTACTTAGATCAAGCTGGTGGTAGTATAATTCAAGGATCATTAGACTCTGGATCATTTGATACTTTTGTTCTTTCAGATGGAATGATTGGTGACTCTCTTACTGACAGATTTGGAAAAGATTTAAATAAATCATTTGGATCTTTACCTGGATCAATGGGTAAAGGTGCTGGTATATTTAAAGAAGTTGCTAGTGCTGGTGGTATTGACTCATCAGGTCCTTACACAGGTGAAAGTTATGATGCAGCAGCCTTAATCACACTTGCAATGCAAGCTGGTGGAAAAGCTGACAGAATGACTGTTCAAAAAAATGTAATGTCAGTAGCCAATGCTCCTGGAACAAAAATTTATCCAGGTGAATTAAAGAAAGCACTTGATTTATTAGCTAAAGGTAAAGCAGTAAATTATGAAGGTGCTACAGCTGTTGAATTTACAGACGTTGGTGAAGCTTTTGGATCTTTTATTGAAAAAGAGATAAAAGGTGGAAAGTTTAAAGACAAAAAGCAAAGATAATTAAAAGTTGAAACCCCAGTTTCTTAACTGGGGTTTTAAAATAAATATTTGTCAGACAAATAAAATATTAATCCTAAAACAATACCTAATAAAATATAATACATTATTGTTTAATAATTTTTTCCGGAATAATTCCTTGTGGTCTATAACGCATTATTAAAAGTAAACCTATTCCAATGACTAAGAATCTAAAATATGGAGCACTTTCAATTAAGTGAACTCTCATTGCATTAGTTTCTGGCAGATGGGATGTAAACAAATTAATTAAAAATAATGCAATTGGAGCAGCTTCGACCCATAAAAACCAAACTACAAATCCTCCTAATATTGCTCCAAAATTATTTCCTGTTCCACCTACTATAACCATGACCCAAATTACAAAAGTATATCTCATAGGTCTGTAGCTACCTGGTGTAAACAAACCGTCATTTGTAACCATCATAGCTCCAGCTAAGCCAACAATTGCAGATCCCAAAATAAAAATAAGAAGATGCTCTTTAACAATATTTTTACCCATTGCACTTGCCGCCTCTTCATTGTCTCTTATAGCTCTCATTTTTCTTCCCCAAGGTGAATAGAGGGCTTTCTGAGTCACAATTAACAAGATAATAACAACAGTAAGAAATAAACCTGTAAAACATAATTTTACATAAACCGATGAAGCATCAATAACCATTTGATTTAGAGCTTCTTGCTTATCAGAGATTGAATTAATCAAATTTAATTTTGATGAATTAAATTTTGTAACTAAATTTATAAACCATTCTGAAGTTTGTAGATCTATTTCGTATGGTGCTGGTCTTTTTAGTCCTATTACATTTTTTACACCTCTTGCCAACCATTCCTCATGTTTAATAATTGAAACGATAATTTCTGCTATTAATAATGTTGCAATAGCTAAATAATCTGCACGAAGACCTAATGCAATCTTTCCTATGACAAATGCTAAACTGCCAGCCAAAAGCGCACCGACAATCCAAGAAAATAAAACGGGTAATCCCATGCCACCGAGAAATCCTGTCCTTGCTGGATCAACTGACTCGATCGCCTCTATTCCTGGTGCAGCAGTTACTCTTAATAAAATTATTCCACCTAAAATTACAGAGGCTACTGAGTAATTTCTTAATTTAGATTTATCAAATCTGTTAAGTATAAATTTAACTACAAAGATAATTGCAACAATTATCCATATACAAGCTAAAATATTTAAACCTCCAACTTGCCAAGCTTTTTTGACTGGTTCAACCGAAACTAAGACTACAGCTAATCCTCCTAATGCTGTATATCCCATTATCCCAAAATTAATTAATCCAGCATAACCCCATTGTATATTTGCCCCAATTGTCATAACTGCTGAAATTAAACAATAATTTAAAATAGTTAATGCAATAGACCAGGATTGAAATATCCCAACCAAAATTATTAAAAATATCATGATTGAATATGCGGCGATGACATTTTTATAATTCTTCATATGACTTTTCCTTTAAAGATACCTGACGGCCTTATTAATAAAACAATTACTAAAATTGAGAATGAAACTGCAAACTTGTAATCTGTCGATAATAACTGGAGTAAAGAATCTGGCTCAAGATGTTCAGGTAATAGATATGAAATAAATCTTTTGTATGCGTAAGTTACAAATATTTCTGCAAAAGCTATAACGTATCCTCCTAGGAAGGCTCCAAATGGATTTCCGATTCCTCCAACAATTGCTGCGGCGAATATTGGAAGCATATTATTAAAATAAACAAAAGGTCTATAACTTTTATCCAAACCGTATAATACTCCACCAATAGTAGCCAAAATTCCTGCGATGACCCATGTTATCAAAACAACTTTCTTAGGATCTATACCAGACAATAATGCTAAATCTTCATTGTCTGAATAAGCTCTCATACTTGTTCCAGTTTTAGTTCTATTTAAAAACCAAAACATTATTGAAACAACAATTAAGGTTACGATTATTGTTATTGCTTGTGTTGATTTTAAAGTTATACCTTCTGCAAGACCAGTCATTTCTTTAAATTCTGTTGCTTTAATTATAAATTTTTCACCATCTAAAAATCTTCTGTCAGATGGTCCAATGATTATTCTAATTAAGGCTTGAGTGACAAACATTACCCCTACACTAACCATTGCAAACTGAACTGGAGGACTTTTTTTTATCCTGTAATAACTGAAAACAAATTTGTCTATGATTAACATATATAAAATCATCATTAGTATGGCGAAAGGAATTGTCAAAAGTGCTGTTGGTAAAACACCTAATCCAAAACCTAAGGACTGAAAATAATATGTTAGAATAACTGCAAACATTGTTCCAAAAGACATCATGTCTCCGGTTGCAAAATTAGCAAATCTTAAAACTGCATAAATTAAAGTAACAAAAATAGCACCTAAAGCCAATTGTGAACCATAAGCTAACGCTGGTATTACTGTGAAATTAAAAAGTACAATTATTGCATTTAAGAAATCCATTATGCTCCCAAAAAAGATCTACGAACCTCGGGATCCTCAAGTAAATCATTACCGGATCCCTCAAATTTATTTTGACCAGTTACCAATACATAGCCTCGATCTGAAATAGTTAATGCTTGCTTTGCATTTTGCTCGACCATAATAACGGCAACATTTGTTTTTTTAACTTTGATTATATGTTCAAATAATTCATCCATTACAATTGGAGAAACTCCAGCTGTGGGCTCATCTAACATAAGAACTGACGGATCGCTCATTAAAGCTCTTCCAAGCGCGACTTGCTGACGTTGTCCACCAGATAATTGTCCGACAACTTGGGATTTTTTTTCACTTAAAATTGGAAATAAACTATAAATACTCTCAATTTTATTTTCTAAACTCCCTTCTGTCAAAAAGCCACCAATCTCTAAGTTTTCTCTAACAGTTAATTCTGCAAATACATTTCTTGTTTGTGGAACAAATGAAATGCCCTTTTTTACTCGATCTTGAGGATTAATTTTTGAAATATCTTCACCATTCAAAGTTACAGAGCCTGATTTTAATTTTAATAATCCGAGCATCGCTTTCATAGCTGTTGATTTGCCAGCACCATTGGGACCTAGAATAGCTACTATCTCTCCCCTATTAGCAGTTATGGAACATGAACTAATAATATCAGGTCCATCCCCATAACCTGCTGTCATTTTTTCTCCTTCAAAGTATGCCATTAATTTTCTTTTTTTGTTAAGTTTGACTTTCCAAGATAGCTCTCAATTACTTTTTCATTTTTTTTTACTTCTTCAGATGTTCCTTCAAATAAAACTGAACCATCTGCCATTACTATTACTGGATCACACATTCTACTTATAAAATCCATATCATGCTCTATCATACAAAAAGTGTAATTTTTTTCTTTATTTAATTTTAATATTGCAGTTCCTAGATCTTTTAAAAGTGTTCGATTAACTCCCGCTCCCACTTCATCAAGTAAAACTAATTTTGCATCAACCATCATAGTTCTTCCTAATTCTAATAATTTTTTTTGACCTCCTGAAAGATTTCCTGCCCTTTCATTGGCTAAATGTGTTAAATTAAGAAAATCTACAACCTCGTAGGCTTTTTCTCTAATAACTTTTTCCTCTTTTTTAACTAGTCCAGGTTTAATAAGCGCATTTAATAAATTTTCTCCACTTTGATTTGATGGCACCATCATTAAGTTTTCTAAAACTGTTAAGTTTGAAAATTCATGTGCAATCTGAAAGGTTCTTAATAATCCTCTGCCAAACAACTCATGTGATGCTACATCGGTAATATTTTCATCATTAAATATTACCTCTCCATCATTAGATTTTAAATTTCCAGCTATTAAATTAAATAATGTTGTTTTTCCTGAACCGTTTGGGCCAATTATTCCAGTTATTGAACCCGATCTAATATTTAATGAGCAATTTGATACTGCTGCTAGTCCTCCGAATAATTTTGTAAGATTATTTACCTGTAAGATATTTTCGGACATTTTACTTACTTTTTTTTAATCTATTTAAGACGCTATTTGCTGTTTTATTGAGAGATTTATAAAATCCAAGTTTTCTTAATTCTTTAACAGCTTGCTCGTTTAAACCTTTTGGTGTTTGTGAATTTTTAACAAGTACTTTTAAATCTTTATTTGAATTAATTTTTGCATCCTCAGATAAAGCAATAAATAATGAGGTAATATACTTTTGAGAGTCACTTCTATTAATTCCCTTTTTTACTAACCATTCACTCAGAGTTTGTAGTAATTCATAAAATGGTGCCATCATTGATGAAGTTGACCAAAAATTTAGTGATAAGTTTTCATTTTTTATTTCAACAGATGTGCCAAGCTTATTAAAAAAATTTCTAACTTGTTTATCTGGTGGAAAAATTGGTACTGGTCCTTTTCTAAGAGAAATTGGAGGCAAAGGAATTGCTCTAATAATCTTAGTTTTAACTTTAATATATTTTTTTAATTCAGTCATTTTTATAGTTGATATAAAACTTATTATGGTTTGACCTTTTTTAAATTTTAGTTTTGGAAGAATAATTTTTCCAATTTTTGGTGTTACTGCTAAAAAAACCCAATTTGATTGATTTATAATATCCTGATTATCAGTAGATATTTTTATCTTTTTACTTTTTCTTTTCAGTTCACTTGAAATTTTTGAATTTCTCTTTGAAACAATTATTTTATTAATTTTTAATTTTGATCCCAGTATTCCATTGATTACTGATTTTGAGATATGTCCTGTACCAATAAATCCGATTTTCATGATAAACTAAGTGATTATTATCACTAAAATTAATTAATTAGTAAAAAAAGAACCTCTAATTCTTAGTAATTCTCTTGATAATTTTTTATTTTCTACAAATGGTTTTCTACCATGAAGCCAGAAATAGTTGTTTGCAACTACAGAAAAACCGACTGGTAAAGGCATTACGATTTTATTTTGACTTCCCTCTAAAGAGTCTGATAATTTTTGTAGAAATAATCCCTGTTCCATATTTTTAGGCTCAGGAAATTGGTCAATATAAGAAATTTGTGGTTTTCCATTTTCATCCTCTGAAAAAACAGGATGTTCTACTTTATAGTCAACATTTTTACTTTTTGGAGAGCCCCATAAGAAGTTTTGTTTTCCAACTTTATCATTAGTTAAACTATCTAAATGTTCCCAATCATCAAGGTGCAACATTGCAGTTTCTCCACCTTGTACATTTTCTTCTTCCATTTTTAACATTAATAACCAATCAGTTTTTTCTTTAACATAAGTACCATCAGTATGAAGATCCATATTTGTATATGCTTTTCTAAGATATGAATCACTATTGTCCTCATGTTTAACATGAAATCTTGCATAATATTTTCCAGCCATAGAGTCAAAATTTGGATTGCCAAGTAAGTGTGTTACAGCTGTAGATAGTTTAATAAGAAAATTATTATCGATTTTTTTTGATTTATTTTTAGGTCCTATAATAAAACATCCTGTGTCTCTATCTCTTAATACAGTGTTTATAAATTTTCCTAGCTTTCCACCTGTTGAATCATCTAAAGATTTTGCAAGTGTAAATCTAGTAAAAGGTTTATATTCAAGAGCTGTAATATCAAATTTTTTAAAAGGAAATATTAGTTTATCTATAATTTCATCTTCAATTTTAATATTGATGATTCTTTTGGAATAATCACTAAATGAAATATCAAACCCTTGAATAGTATCTAAGCTATCCATTATAATTATTTGTTACAAACTCCAATTGAATTTGGTCCACATGTTTCACCATTAGTCCATGTTGCTCCAATTAAATTTGCTCCATCAAAATTAGCATTGGTCATATTCGATGAAGTAAAGTTAGCTTCCATTAAATTTGCATTTTGAAAATTTGCTTCAATTAATGTTGAGCCCATAAAATCAACTCTTGTCATATTGGCTCCTGTAAAATTAGCTTTTTCAAAATTTCCTCCAACTAGAGTTGACTCATATAAGTTAGCTCTAACAAATGTTGACTCTGGAAAAGTTCCAAATGACAAGTTAGAATTCATCATAATACTTTTATCAAAATTTACTTGTATAAAACTTGCAAAAGATAAGTTTGAGTTAGGCAAATAACTACCTTGCAAATCTTGTCCATCTGAAAATCTACAGTTAGTATAATCAACACCATCGGTTAAAGGATCATCACATGCTGCTTGTGAAATACCTGGTATTAAAATTAAGAATAATAGTAAAATAATTTTTTTCATTTATATTGTAAAGCTACTTAATAAAAACATAATGATAGCAGAGAATAAAGTTGGGTAAACTAAATTATTTCTAGTTAATTTAAAAATTATTATTGCTAAAAGCACAACGATAAATCTAGACAAATAATTACTGTCAGAAAGTGCACCAGCTGGAAATATTATCATTCTAGAAATTAAAGCAGCCAATGTCGAATAGGCTAAATAATTAAACCACCTATATATTTTAGTATTTTCATCTATTATTTCAGATGTAAAAGCTCCTAAAAACCTTGAAATATAAGTAGCTAAAGATGTAATAACTATTATTAAAACAATATTAGCCGACATTTTTCTCTCCAATTACAAAAGCAACAGTTCCAGCTAAAAACCCACCAATCAAAACACACCAGTCAGGACTAATAAAATAAAATAAAGGTCCTAAGATAGCTCCTAAAATTATTGAAACATTTAATTGTATAGACTTCATCACTCCTATCATTGTACAAGTAAAATAAATTGGATTAATTATAGCTAATCCAATCATCATTTCTCTATTTAAAAAATCAGCAGAGTAATAACCTAAGATAGTTGAAAAAATTGCTATCAACCAAGTTGCAGTTCCAATTCCTATCCAAAAATCGACTCTATATTTTTTTTCAATATCTTTATAATTATTTTTAAGAATTAACCACGAAGATACCGCAACAAAATGACATGAAAGATAATACTTCCATCTTGGTTGACTTTGGTGCTTTAACAATGGCATTAAAGATACAGTCATCGGATACAATCTTGCATTAACTAACCAAACTGCAAAAAATAAATTTAGTAACGAAACGCCAATCAAAATCGATTCTGCCATCACAAGTGAGCCAGGTAATGCATAAGTTAAAAAGGTAGAAAAAATACTTTCTTGAATTGTAAAACCTAAATTTTTTAATAAAGCTCCAATTGCTAAAAAGCTTAAACCAAGAGCAATTGCAGGGCTATCGAATTCTTTTGCACAAAGAATTCCTTTAAAAAAATATTTTGAATTAATCATCCGCCTAGGAATAGACGTCCAACATCATCATTTTTAAGTAAATCATCACCTCTTCCAGCTATTGCCGTTTGGCCAGATACTAATACATATCCAATATCAGAAAACTCTAAACCTTTTTTGGCATTTTGCTCAACTAGAATAATTGTTTTCTTTTCATTTTTTTGTAAGTCTCCCAAAATTTCAAATACCATATCAATATATCTTGGCTCCAATCCAATAGATGGCTCATCAACCAATAGAACAGAAGGTTTCATTACTAAAGCTCTAGATATTTCTAATAATCTTCTTTCTCCACCTGATAATACTTTTGCCGGTTGACTTCGTCTATTTCTTAATCTTTCATATTTATCTAAAATTTTTTCTGCTTCTTGATATGATTCTTCTGTTTTATCTTTGATAAAACCACCCATTAACAAATTTTCCTCGACAGTCATATCTGGAAAAACTGAATTATCTTGCAGAATATAAGCTATACCAACTGACTTTAATTTTTCAGCTGGAGTTAAATTTGTTATTTCTTTTCCATCAATTTCTATTTTACCAGAAAAAATATTTGTAAATCCATATATAGAATGAAGTATTGTTGATTTACCTGCTCCGTTAGGACCAATTAAACATAATGATTGTGCTTTACTTACAAACAAATCAAAATTATGTAAAATTTCCATTTTACCATATCCGGCATTTAAATTTTTTATAGTTAAATGAATATCTTCAGAGGATAAGTTTTTAAGATCTTCCGCACCAGGTGCTTTTCCTAAAACTTCATATTGATTAGACATTATTGAGCTCCCAAATATGCATCTACTACTCTTTTGTCATTTTTAATCTCTTCTGGAGTGCCATTTGCAAGCATTTTGCCATGAGCAAGACAAAATATGTCTTCAGCTAATTGCATAATTACTCTCATATTGTGCTCAATAACCAGCAATGTTATTCCAAAATCTTGATTAACTTTTATTAGTCTATCAATAATTCCATTAATTAAAGTAGGATTTATACCTGCTGTTGGTTCATCTAATAGTAGCATTTCTGGTTCATTCATTAATGCCATTGCAAGTTCTAATAACTTTTGTTGTCCAAAAGATAAGTCTCCTGCTCTAAGTTTTCTTTTTTGATACAAGCCAACAAAATTAAGTAAGTTTTCTGCTTTTTCTGTGAGCTCCTTTGGAATTTTAGAGAAAATTTTAAACAAACTTTCATCACTGCCTTTGTGACTGATAAGCATGTTATCTACACAATTTAATTTTCCATAAATTCTAGTTTGCTGAAATGTTCTTAGTAATCCTAGTTTTGCAATTACTGGTACCGGTAATTCTGATACTTCTTTTCCATTAAACTTAATTGAACCATTGTCTATTGGATATGTGCCAACTATCGAATTAAACAATGTAGTTTTACCAGATCCATTAGGTCCTATAAGACCAACTATCTTTCCTTTTTCAACCGACATTGAAATATCTACATTAGCTTTTACACCTCCGAATGATTTACTTACGTTGCTTACCTCTAAAATACTCATTTTAATTCTACCTGTGCTTTTCGATCAGCTTCATCGACAACTTCACCAAATCTTTCTGGATATTTTTCTCTTAACCATCCCATTAATCCCTCTGGGAAATAAATTACTATCACTACGATTAAAACTCCTAATGCAACATACTGCCAACCAAGGAAGAATGTCCAAAAACCCTCTTTAAAAAAATGAAATAAAGTTGCGCCAATTATTGGCCCCCACAAAGTTCCTTTGCCTCCAAGAATTGCCATCAAAACCATGAATACACCCATTTCTCTTCCATCAAATGCAACATCAGTTGAGTCTATGTAACCAACTAAACCTCCCATAATTCCACCAGCAAGACCACAAAAGAAAGCTGAAATCATCCATCCAGTTATTTTGTATTTCATAGTCTCAATCCCCATCGCTTCAGCTTTGTCTTCATTATCTCTGATAGCATTCAGAATTAATCTAAACCTTGTTGTATAAATTGCTCTTACAGCAATGAATGTGAGTACCAATGCACCAAAACTTAAAAAATAAAAAAACTCACCTCTTGCCTCAAGACCTCCTATGTTTGGAAAAGGAGGAGTGGTAAAGCCTTGTCCAGCTCCAATAATTTCAATACCACCAGAAATTTCTCCTGCCGCAACTCCTAAACCTAATGTACAAATTGCAAAGTAATGACCTCTTAATCCTAAAATTGCATAACCAATTAATCCTGCAACTATTGTAGGAACAACAGCGGCAACTACAAGACCAGCTGCCATGCCTTGAAAGAATTGCGAAGGTGTATGAACGAAAGTTTTTTCACCGCCACTTTCAGTCCACTCTGCTAATGGAAAAAACATACCAACTTGAACGGATGCGCAAAGGTACATTCCCAAACCATAAAAAAGAATATTTCCAAATGTGTTGTAGCCCATTTCACCACCTTGGATATTCCAAGTGGTTGCAAGGACAATTAATACACATAGAATTGATAATTGAACTTTAAAAGCTGGAAAAATAAATGGTGCAAATAAACCAAATATTAAAATTCCAATGTATAAAATCCAACTATTTTTGTTCATACAAACTCTCTATTTTGTCTCTAAAATCTTTATCAACTGTAAAATAATGTCCATTTTCTTCATGAAGACTAGATCCTGTTGAATGATATTCATCTAAATGTTTTTTAAATTTTTCAATATCCACTTCTATCAATTTGCCATTATCGTCTTTAATTTTAGCTTTTCTCACTTTAAATACTCTCTCTTTCTTGAAAGTTTAAATCTTCTGTAAACTAAAATTAAAACTAATAGTAAAAATACTGAACCAATTCTAAATTCAGTACCAAGAATGTAATCTGCAAATTCTTCAAATATTCCTAATCCCATACCTGACATAGCAACTCCAGGTAAATTTCCTAATCCCGCAACAATTACAATCATAAATGATCTTATAGTGTATGGTAATCCCATATAAGGATGAATTGTAAAAGTTATTGAAATTAAAGCCCCAGCTACACCGCATAATGCAGCATTTATTCCAAATGTTGCTGCATAAACTTTTTCTGTATCAACACCTAAAATCTTTGCTGCTCTTGCATTTTGAGCTGTTGCTCTAATAGCACGACCTAATTTTGATCTTTTCATATAAACTACTAAACAAATTGCAAAGACAATACTGATAAAAGCAGAAAATATTTTAGAGTTTGGTAAAACAACATTATTATCAAACAACATTGTGGTTCCATATCCTGAGTTAGCCAATACAACATCTGCACCAAATGCAAAATTCATTAATTGCATGAAAAGAATACTAATTCCAAAAGTTGCTAAAATTGAAATGAAAAGATCTCTATCAACAACTTTATTTATAACTAGTTTGTAAATTGCAATTCCAACAAAATACATAATTATAGGAGAGACAATTACTCCCCAAGCTGGATGAATTCCATATAGATACATAAAATATGCAATGTAACCACCCAATATAACAAGGTCTCCCTGTGCAATGTTAATTATATTCATAACGCCCCATTGCAGTGCCATTCCATAAGCGATTAACGCAAATAATATTCCAAGTAAAAGTCCATCAAGACATGCTTGAATGGTTATCATTGGATATTGGAAGACTAAAAAATCCATAGTTTAATTTTGATTTCTATAAAAAAAAGCCCCCTATTTCTAGGGGGCTTAATTATTTTTTTTTATCTTTCAGACCACTTTGGTACTGGGTGTATTAACTCAGCTGAAGCCCATTTTAATGGAGCAACAACTTTATTTTCACACTTACCAGCATCATCACACATTACTTGGAAAAGTACCATTGGTTTGTCAACATTTTGACCACCAGGTGCAAATTTAATATTTCCATAGAATGTTTGCATGTTAGTTGCAGCAAGAGCATCTCTTACTTTTTTCTGATCAAAAGTATTTGCTCTTTCAAAAGCATCTTTAAATACTAATAGTGCAGCTGAAGACTCTGCAGATTGATATGGTGGATCATAGCCAAATTCTTTTTCAAAATCTGCCGCATATGTCATACCATCTTTAAAGAAATCATCTTTGTAAGTTAATGTTTTATGCCATTGAGAAGCACATAATGCATATTGAGAATTTTTACCATGTTGCTTTGATAATTTTGCAGCATCACAGTGTGTCATTGCTAACATTGGAACATCAACTTTCATTTCTGAAATTTGTCTTATTGCTGTTAAAGCTCCTTTTGTATGACCTGAAACAACCAATACATCTGGCTTCATTTGTTTTACTTTAACTAAAGTAGCAGCCATATCATTAAGCTCTTTTGGAAGTTTGTCGTCGATTATAATTTCAGATCCAGTTTCTTTAGCAGCATCTAAAATACCTAATCTTACGTCTTGTGAGAATGCATCTTGCTCAAAAGCTTGTGCAATTCTTACACCTTTTCCACCATTCAATTCAACAGCTGTTCTTATTGCTACATCAAGATATAAGTTTGCTGGTGCTAATACCGCAAATAGATATTTGTAACCTTTTGTAAACAAAGATCTAGAAGCACCGTTAGCCTCAACCATTGGAACACCGTATTTTTCTGTTACTGGTGCGATCGCTTTTGTCAAACCTGAACTGTAAGGCCCAAGCATGAACTCCACTTTATCTTGTGAAATTAATCTTTCTGCAAGCTGAGCTGCTCTTTTTGGGTTTGATTCATCATCGTAATATATAATGTCAAACTTATAAGTCTTTCCTCCAACTTTTACTCCACCCATGCTGTTAATTCTATCAACAGCCATGTTATAGCCGTTTTGAGTATGAACACCATTAGATGAATATTTTCCAGTTAAAGAAATTGCAGCACCTAAAATAATCTTATCTCCAACTACTTTTGCAAACGATACAACTGAAGTTGAAAATAATAATGCTATTGCAGAAACAAATGTAATTAAAATGTTTTTTATTTTCATTTATTCCCCTTTATTTAATTAATTAATAAAGTTAAATTAATAACAAAAATTATTTAATTGCAAGTGGGAGTAGTAACGCAATAAGCATTAGTATTGATGGGTAAATGCTATAATTATAGCTATCAAAATAATTACACAAGCAGAAATTGTATTTATAATTTTAGGATTAGCTTTAATCCAAACTATTAATTTGTTTGCTAAAACTGCATAACCAACCAAAGATAGAAAATCTAATACAACATAAGTTGTTATTAAAATAATAAACTGAATAATATAATTAGAATTAAAATCAATAAATTGTGGAAATATAAATGGAAAGAACATCCATGCTTTAGGACTTGTTCCTGCAACTAAAAAACCATCTTTATAGAATGAAAAAAAACTTTTATCTGAAATATCTTTTGTATTTATATCTTTAGGTCTCGATTTATAAATATCATATGCAAGATATGTTAAATAGGCGATACCTAACCATTTTAAAGTATTTAATATTGTTGGATTGTCTGACAAAAAAGATCCAATAACAAATATCACAAGAGTTGCCTGAATAATGTTTGCAGTTACATCTCCTAATGCAGTCCAAACACACTTTTGAACACCATAGTTCATTGAGTAAGAAATAATTACAATTCTAGGTGTTCCTGGAGTTATAAACATAAAAATGATGATCTGTAAAAAAAGGATAAAATCTAAGGGAAGCATTTTAAGGATAGTCCTAAAAAACCGGGAGCTAAAGATGGCTAGATAGGACTATCTAAAGATGATATTATCATAGCCTTATGTATTTGCATTAAAATAATTTTTGAAATTTACTGAATTTTGATGAAAAAAAGTCACAGACCCACAACCAGAGTTAAAAATCCAGAGCCATCTCTTGATAGTCCAGATTGGGTCATATGGGCAGCTTGGGCAGACAGAATTACATTTGAGGAAATTGAAAAAAAAACTGGAAAGACTGAAGCTGAAGTTATTAAAATAATGAGAAGATCATTAAAGCCTTCTTCCTTTAGACTTTGGAGAAAAAGAGCTAGCTCGCAAAGTATAAAACATAGAAAAAAATTTGAATATTCTCGAAAATTAATTAAATCAAAAATTAATAAAAATGATTATCTGCTCTAGTAATTTCTCAATCATTATCTATATATAATCTATGAAAAGCATTACTGTTTATTCAGGACCCATGTGTAATTTTTGCGAAGCTGCAAAAAGATTGTTATCTAGAAATAATTTAGATTTTACAGAAATCGATGTTTCAACAGGTCCAGGGATAAGAGATGAAATGATAAAAAAAGCAAATGGCAAAAGAACAATTCCCCAAATCTTTTTTAATGAGGAACATATTGGCGGTTATCAAGAACTTAGAGCTTTAGAAGTATCAGGAAACCTTTTTTCTTCTTTAAAATAATAAGAAATAAAATTAATTATTCAATTGTTGCAGTAAAAATTGGTTCCTCAGCCCAAATATTACATACTGTTCCAGTTACATCGCTTGCGGATAGTGCTTCGGCAGTTCCAAATTTCATAGTTACTTTTGGTGGTTTTGTAGTTACTGTATATGGACTAGTGAGTGAATAAATTAAAACGTGTTCAGTATCATCTGAGTCTAAATCTGATTTCATTGCTGCACAATACGTACAACTACTTCCTGAAGTTGTAGTTCCAGTTGAAGAACAATCGGTTGCTGCACAAGTTGTTACATTATTTGTACCATGATTCATTAAATAAACTCTTGTCTCAGCGGATGCTGAACCTGTTCCTTCGTCAACAGCTCTTTTGTGAGTATACTTTCTAGCAGCTTCAGTAGTTCCATATTGCGCATCTGCATTTGCAACTGTTCTGCAAACATCTCCATTATTAGTCTTTAACATTTCACCTGCAGTATCAGATGTTTTAATTGTAAATTTTCTATCTATTGTCACTTGCATATGAGTGTAAGTTGTTCCTAATGGAAGCAAAGTAGGATTTCCATATGCACCAGCAACTGCACCGGCATTTACGGATGCAATATCGACTTCTTTATCACCAGTTCCAATAATAACTTTTCCTAAACAAGTAGTACCTGAACCTTTTCCAGTACATAATGCAACTTCTTTCATTGTAACTTTATATACTGCAGCTTTTCCTAGTGCTGCATAAACACTTGTTGTTACAGAAAAAAATAATATTACTGAAAGTATAAATCTTAAAATTTTCATGCTAATCTGCCCTTACTATATTTGCAGAACCATTAAATTCTACAAAAATTTTATTATTCCGGTTAACTTTAGTTAACATTTCATCTGACATATTTTTTTGCGCTCTCCACATTTCAGAATTAATTCCATCTGAGGCTGATACATTGTTTCTTGGTGGGTGAACAAATATGATTTTTGCATAATATTCGTCTTCAAGTCCTGCTCTATCTTTATCATCAAATGCTATTTCTAAGTTTATAGTTGGGGTTAATAACATTTCAGAACCATACATTAAACCATCAACATCTGATCTCTGTTCTCCATCCCATGAATAAGAATTTATAAAAAAATCTGCCCAATGAATATAAGGTATTTGAGATGCTAATCTCATATCATATCCATCTAAAACTTTTTCACCATCTGCATCGTCTATTCCAAAATAATTATTAAATGCAAAATTCAATACAGCATTTCTCATCTCAAGACCAACACTGGCTCTCAAATTTCCCTCTTCATCATAATCTAAAAAGGTATTAAATCCAGTCATAGAAAATTTGTCCTCACTTAAAAATCTTTTTCCTAATCCTAAATTTGCAACAATTCTATCTTTTGAATCTTTCTCTGTATTAAATAGTGATAACTGAGTGAACATATTATCATCTGACGATGATGCTAATTCTCGAACAAGTAAAATACTAAAATCTGCTGAATGATTTTCTCTCAAATCAATACTTAACTCAGTGTCTCCTTCACCTGGTATTAAATTGGAAATATATTCTGTAACAGCGTCTGCTAGCGAAGAGAATGTTAAAAACAAATAAATAGATAAAGTTATAATTATATTTTTCACAAGAATTTTTATATAGAATTATTCAAATTTTTTAAAGATAAATTAATTTCACTCTACTTTTGGTTTAAATATTAAGCAAATTCCATTATTACAGTATCTTTTTCCAGTTGGTTGAGGACCATCATCAAATATATGCCCATGATGTCCGCCACATTTCTTACAATGATACTCAGTCCTAGCATAACCAATATGATGATCAGTTTTAGTTTCAAAGACTTCTGGAAGGGATTTGTAAAAAGATGGCCATCCTGATCCACTTTCGTATTTTGTAGATGATTTAAATAATTCAGCATCACAGTTAGCGCAATGATATGTGCCTTCTCTTTTTTCATTGTTTAGATCGCTTGAACCAGGAGGTTCAGTTGCTTCATTAAATAAAATATTTTGTTGCTCAATAGTTAAATTTGAATTTTTTTTCATTATAAAAATTTAGCGCATGTTTTATGTAAACTAGAATGTAATTCTACTAGTTTTTTAAAATCTTCGTTATAACCACCTCCTAATACTCCACAAATAGGAATTCTATTTGAGAAGAAATTATCAATTACTAATTCATCTCTCTCAAATATACCATTATCAGAAATTTTTAGTTTACCCAACCTATCATTATAGTGAATATCAACCCCAGCAATATAAAAAACAAAATCAAATTCTTCTTGATTTAAATATTTTAAGTTTTTTTTTAAAATATCAATATATTCTCTATCCTCTAAATTTTCCTCTAATTCAATATCAAGATCACTTATAGATTTCTTTGCTGGATAATTGATCTTCGCATGCATACTAAACGTGAAAACTTGAGAATCATTTTTAAATATTTCAGAGTTACCATTTCCTTGATGAACATCTAAATCAACAATTAAAATTCTGTTTGCTAAACCTCTGGTAATTAAATATTTAGCTGCTACTGCAACGTCATTAAAAACACAAAATCCAGCTCCCTCATTAGATGTTGCGTGATGACTGCCTCCTGCTGTATTGCATGCTATTCCATAATTTAGTGCTAACTTTGTTGCAAGTACAGTTCCTCCAGTTGCTATAAAAGACCTTCTAACAACGCTGTCTACTAGGGGAAAACCAATTTTTCTTATCTCTTTTTTATCTAAAGTTTTGTTTTTTATTTTATTTATATAATCCTCTGTGTGTGCCTCTTTTAAAGTTTCGAATGAGCACGGCTCAGGAATATAGAAATTTTTAACAATTTTATTTTGAATTAATGTTCTAGCTAACTCCCCAAATTTATTTATGGGAAATTTATTTTCATCATTTAATTTAGCTTCATAGTCTTTATGATTGACGACTGGTAATTCCATAAATACTATTAGGTACTATATTTCCCAAGGATTATTCTTATTATTGTTGAAATTATATTTACTAATCGCTTTTTCTAATGTTTGTAGTGGAACTTTATTATCTTCATAAAGTGCATACAAAGTACTAACCACTATATGTTTACTATCTACCTCAAAAAAGTCTCTCAAATTTTTTCGCGTATCACTTCTTCCAAAACCATCTGTCCCCATTGCTAAAAACTTATTATTTATGTGACTAGAGATTAATTGTGAATATGCTCTTACATAATCTGAAGTAGCAATTATAGGGTCGTCATTAGAAATTAGCTGCTGCAAATAGTTTTGTTTTTTATTTGCAGGAGACAATGTGTTTTGTCTTAAAATTGATTTAGCATTTTTTTCTAACTCTGAATAACTTGTTATACTGTATAATCTTGAACCAATTCTATATTCATCTTTAAGTATTTTAGAAGCTTCAATACATTCTCTAAAAATTGGTCCAGATCCTAATAAATTTATGTTAATTTTATCATTAGAATTATCTTCAAAAAGATAACCACCTTTAATTATTCCATCTTTATTTTTTATATCAATTTTTGGATGAGAGTACTTTTCATTATTCACAGTAATATAATAAAATTCATCTTTGCATTCTGTCATCATTCTTTTCATTCCTTCATCAAATATAATTGCAAGCTCGCTTGCAAAACAAGGATCGTAGGATTTTAAATTTGGAAATGTTGAAGCAATTATATGACTTTGTCCATCTTGGTGCTGCAATCCTTCTCCAGCTAAAGTAGTTCGGCCAGCTGTTGCACCAATTAAAAATCCTCTAGGCATTTGATCAGCTGCTGCCCAAATCAAATCTCCAATTCTTTGAAAACCAAACATTGAATAAAAAATATAAAACGGCATCATTGGAAAATTATGATTGCTATAAGATGTAGCTGCTGCTAGCCAAGAGGATATGGCTCCGGCTTCATTAATTCCTTCCTCTAATAATTGTCCTGTTTTTGACTCTTGATATTTTAAAATTGAAGTTGCATCTTCAGGTTCATATAACTGACCCTCTGGTGAATATATTCCAATTTGTGAAAATAAATTAGCCATTCCAAAAGTCCTAGCTTCATCAGCAACTATTGGAACGACTCTTTTTCCAAACTCTTTATCTCTCATTATGTTTCCTAAAGATCTTACCAGTCCAGTCGTTGTTGAATATTCTCTGTCACTTTCTTCGAATAAAAAGTTTGAATGTTTTTCAATTTTTGGAGTAACTAATTCAACTTCTTTAAAGCTTCTTTTAGGTAGAGATCCTCCTAAAGCTTCCCTTCTTTTTTTTAAATATTTTATTTCCTCAGATTTTTCATCTGGTTTATAAAACTCCATATTTTCTAGTTTGTTATCTGGAATATCTAATTGAAAACGATCTCTAAACTCTTTTAATGCATCAAGATTTAATTCTTTTTGCTGGTGGTTAGTCATTTTTGACTCGCCAGCTTTACCCATTCCATACCCTTTTTTTGTTTTAGCTAAAATAACTGTAGGTTTACCCTTAGTTTTAACAGCAGCATTAAAGGCGGCATAAAGTTTTTTAAAATCATGGCCTCCTCTCTTAAGTTTATCAATTTCATCTTTACTGAGTGAAGAAACCAATTTTAAAACTTCTGGATCCTCTGCAAAAAAGTTTTTAAGGTTATACTCTCCATCTCTTGCACCTAACGTTTGATATTTTCCATCAACGGTTTTGGCAAAACGCTTTAACAACAAATGATCTTTATCTTGTTGAAAAATTTTATCCCATTCAGATCCCCATAGAACTTTAATTACATTCCATCCATTAGCTTTAAAGATTGTTTCCAGTTCCTGAATTATTTGTCCATTGCCTCTTACGGGTCCATCTAATCTTTGAAGATTACAATTTATAATAAAAGTTAAATTATCTAACTTTTCTCTTGATGCGATAGATAATCCAGCCAAACTTTCAGGTTCATCCATTTCACCATCTCCAAATAAACCCCATACTCTTTTATTTGTTTTTAATAAGTTTCTATTTTCTAAATATTTCATGAAACGAGCTTGGTAAATTGCATTAACTAAACCTATTCCCATCGATGATGTGGTAAATGTCCAGTAATCTCTCATTAAATATGGATGGCAATATGATGAAAGTCCTTGCTCGTTTAATTCTTGTCTATAATGTTCCAAATGATTTTTAGTTAATCTTCCCTCTAAAAAAGATCTTGCATATATCCCAGTTGTACACTGCGATTGATAAAAAATTAAATCTGCTTCATCACCACCTTTAAAAAAATGATTAAATCCCGTTTCAAATACCTCAGCAAAAGATGCATAACTTGCTATATGTCCTCCAAGCCCACCATAATTTTTATTTGCTTTCATAACCATAGTTAAAGCATTCCATCTTAAAATTGCTGTAATTTTTTCTTCGATTTCTAAATCTCCAGGATAAATTCCTTGGTCATATTGAGATATCGTATTTCTGTATGGTGAATATGGAACAGGAGAATATAATACTCTTAAATCTTTTGCTCTTTTCTCAAGTTTTTCTAAAATTAGTTTGGCACCCTCTCTACCATGATTTTCAACAACTGCATCAAGAGAGTCTAACCAATCGTTTAATTCTTGATTATCTAGTTTTTGATTTTGAGTAGCTTTAAATTCTTTACTCATCAGTTTAGTATACACAAAAAATTTAAAATTTTATCTGGTAAAATTGTCTAAGATTTCTATTGTTCTATAACTCTTTTAGTTTTGCCTGATGCAAAACTATCAAGATTTTCAATCATTTGATTGTAGAAAGTTACATAATTTTCGGCAGTTACGTATCCAATATGCGGAAGCAGAAGAGCATTTTGAACGAATCTAAGCTTATGACTTTCGGGCAACGGTTCTTTTTCGTAAACATCTATACCTGCGCCAGCTATAATATTTGTTGATAAGGCTATAATTAAATCATCTTCATTAACTATTTCACCTCTAGAAGTATTTATTAAATATGAAGTTTTTTTCATCTTCTCAAATTCTTTAATTGTAATGCAGTCTCGATATCTATCTCCTCCTTGAACATGGATTGAAAGAAAGTCTGAATTTTGAATTAAGTCATCCTTACTACATGGTAAAACATCAAGTTCTTTGCATTTATCTAAGTTTAAATTTTCACTCCAAGCCATAATTTGCATACCAAAAGCTTTACCAATTTTTGCAACTTGAGAGCCTACTCTCCCCAATCCAAGTAAACCTAATATCTTGCCTTTAAGCTCAACTCCAATTGTCGACTGCCAGTAACCTTGATACATATTGTCTATCTCTGTTTTAAAATTTCTAGCAAGTCCTAAAATTAATGCCCAGGTTAACTCTGGTGTTGGATTACTATTAATTTCAGTGCCACAAACAACAACTTTATTTTTTTTAGCAATTTCTAAATCTATTGATTTATTTCTCATACCACTAGTAACAATTAATTTTAAATTCTTTAAACTTTCTATAAGTTTTTTTGTTATTTTTGTTCTCTCTCTCATAATAAATAAAACTTCAAATTCTCTTAATTTTTCAATTGCATCATCCTCATTTTCAAATGGCTCATTAAATACCTGAAATTCATATTTTGAAGATAATTTTTTAAGATCAATAAAATCTTTTGCAATATTTTGATAATCGTCGAGTATGGCTACTTTAAGCATTTTTTTTGTTTGAAAGTAATATCCCTGAAATAATAAATATTCCACCGATATAATGATAAAATAGTAATACTTCATCAAATATTATCATTGCTAGAATTGCTGCAAGAATTGGCATTAAGTGTAAATAAATTCCAGCTCTATTAGCACCTATTAAAGCAACTCCTTTTATCCAGAAAAAAAAAGAAATAATTCCAGGCAACAAAACAACATAAAGTAAAACAAGAATGAAATTTGTATTAAGAATAATTCGATTGCCAATGTAAATATAATCTATTGCATACATTGGAATAAGAAATATTACACCAAGACCAATTACAACTTGAAGTAAAGTTATTGGAGATAATCCATAGTTTTTTTTCTTTAAAAGTGCTGAATAAAGTGACCAGGATATCATTGCAAATAATGCAAATAGATCTCCTTTTTCAAAAGCTAAATTTTTAAAGACCTCAAAATCTGCTTTTGAAATTATAAATAATACACCTAATAAAGAAAATACAACTCCCAAAACTTGAAAGGTATTTGTTTTTTCTATTTTTAAAATTATAGAAAATAAAATGATCATAACTGGAACAGTTGAGATCATAAGTACACCTGTAATTACTTGTGTAGTTTTCAAAGAATAAAAAAGTGCTGAATTAAAAATACTGACTGCTGTTATTCCTAAAAAACAAAGTAGATAAATATTTTTAAAAATTAATTCTCTTTTTTCAATCATCTCTTTATAAGTAAATGGTAGTAAAATGAGAAACGCCAGTGACCACCTTAATATGTTTAATGAAATTGGCGGTATATCATTTAAACCTGCAATCTTTCCAACAATAAAATTTCCAGACCAAAACAAAGCTGCTAGAAAAAGCAAAATAGATGCAATAATGATATTACTTTTATTTTCAAGCATTAAATAGATTACTATAAAAGATTACTTTTAACTAAATCTTATTGAACTATAAGGTTGCAAATCTAAGTTGGTATTTTCTCCTGAAATCATTTTAGATATAATTTTTCCAGATATTGCACCAAGTGTCCAGCCTAAATGATGATGACCAAAAGAATAAAAAACATTTTTATAGTTTTTTGAAGACCCTAGAACTGGAAGAAAATCTGGCAATGTGGGTCTAAAACCAAGCCACTCATCTTTATGTTCTGGCAAACCATCCAACATATCTTTTGCATTTAATATCAAATTTTTTATTCTCGATTTAGATGGAGAATTTTCTAAACCTCCAAATTCTACTGTTCCAACAACGCGCAAACCCTGTTCCATTGGTGTCATTCCAAAACCTCTATTTGCATAAACAATGGGTCTTGAAATTAAATGATCATAATCTTTGAAATGAACGTGATAACCTCTTTCTGTATCTAAAGGAATATTTTCATGTAACTTATCGGTTAATCTTTTTGAAAATGCTCCACATGCAATAACAAGTTTATCAAAAATAAATCTTTGCGACTCTGTTCTTAAAACAGGTTTTTCTTCATCGAAATCTATATCTTGAATATTTAATTTCAAAAACTTTCCACCTTTATTTACAAAATTTTCAAATAATTTAATTAGAATTTTTCTTGGATTTCTTGCATGCCTAGCGTAATCATAAAATACACCACCATGATAAAATGGTTTTAAGTTTGGTTCTAAATCGTGAATTTCTTTTTTATTAACTAGTTGTTGTTTTACTCCAAGCTGATCTCTAATTCTAATTTCTAACTCTCTGCTCTTCATATTTTGATCGGTCCAAACATAAAGAATTCCGTTATTTTCAACTAACCCATCTAAATCAATTTCATCAAATAATTCATCAAACGCTGGTAATGATTGATCTAAAATTTGATGCATATTTTTAGCAGTGTGCATCATTTTTTCTTCTCTACAATTTAATATAAATCTTGCAAACCAAGGGATCATTTTTGGTACATAGTTCCACTTTAAAGCTAATGGTCCTCTTGAACTAATTAACATCGAAGGAACATCAGCTATAACATCTGGTCTGTTTAAAGGAACAGAAGCATAAGGAGAAAAGTGACCAGCATTTCCATATGATGCTGCACTACCTGGCTCTTCTCTATCAAAAATTGTTACCTTAAAACCTTTTTTTTGAAGGAACAAAGCATTACAAACCCCTTGAATGCCAGCACCTATAATTCCGATTTTTAAATTATTTTCATGCACCAGATAAATATATTTTCAAAGAAATACTTATTATATATGATATTTGATCGCGGGTTTATTTTACTTAAATTCTTAATTACCTATAGATATTACGGTTAAGTCATCACTTAATTTTTTAACTCCAGCAGATTTAATAACAGAGTTTGATATATCAGATAATTGCTTACTAGAATCAGAGTTAAAATTTTGTTCTATAATTTTTAGTGAGCCATCTATTCCTATTTCTTCACCTTCGCTATTTAAGCTTTCAGACAAACCATCAGTGAAAGCGTAAAACCTATTTTTTTCTAGCTTAACTTTGTGAGTTTTATAGACTGATTTATCTTTTTGAAGTATTACACCCATAGGTGGTGAATTACTCTCAAATTGTTCGTAATTTCCAGAAGATGATCTAATTATTGCTGGTTGATGACCTCCATTTACCCATCTAAGTTCGTCAGTATTCATATTGTATTCTCCCAATATACTGGTAACAAACATTCCTCCAGTTTTAGTTAGAAACAGATCATTATTCATATGAAACATCATTTCATCAGGGTCTACTCGATCCCTAGACATAATCTCAAATAAAGTTGATGCTTTTGCCATTACCATACCAGCATGAATTCCTTTGCCAGCAACATCTGCAATAATAAAATAAACACTATCATTATGAGGATAAAAGCTGAAGAAATCTCCAGAAACTTCTCTAGCTGCAATATTAATTCCATGCACAGGGTAATTTTCCAAATTTCTTTTTGGTAAAAAGTTTTCTTGAACTTTAACTGCAAGTTTTACTTCATTTGAAATTCTGTCTCTCCAAACTTTTTTTTCGGCTTCACTGGTTTCTAGTTTGCTCATTAATCTATTGTAGTAAAGACCAATCACACCTCCAGCAGTAAATGGATCTTGTGGTCCTCTAATGGTTAAGTCGCCAGATTCAGATTGTTTTTCTAAAATTGTAATTAAATCGTGTTCAACAGAAGTTGCATTATGTTCAGCAATATTCAAACCTAACTCTTCATGTAATGGACTTACTCTTAAAGGATAAAAATAATTTAAAATTTTCAATAAAATATATGACCCAAAAAATGAGAATAAACCGATTGAAACAATTCCAATAAATTGTGCTTTGATTTGTTCTAGTCTAGTTAATCCAGTTCCAAGTATTTCAAGATCACTAAATAATCCAACTGCAATAGTTCCCCAAACCCCTGCTGCTAAATGAACAGGCACAGCGCCAACAACATCATCTATTTCAAATTTATTTAAAAATTCATTTACAAAAATTGCAACTACTGCTCCTATAATTCCGACAAATATTGAAGTCACTGATGTCATCGAATTACATCCTGCTGTTATTGCAACTAAACCTGCAAGTGGTCCAAGAATTACGTAGTAAGGATCTGGTTTTTTAAATAATGCAAATGAAATTCCAAGGCCTGTTAGCAATCCAAAAGAAGCAGCTAGAAATGTATTTATTAAAATCAAAGGAACTGCTTCATCCATAGCTCCATTACTTCCACCATTAAAACCAAACCAACCAAACCATAAAATTAAAGTCCCTAAAACAGCTAAAGGGAAACTTGATCCTGTAAACTTTCCTTTATTTGCATCCGAATATTTTCCAATTCTTGGCCCTAAAATTAAAACAGCTGATAAAGCAATCCAACCACCAACTGAGTGAACTATTGTGCTTCCAGCAAAGTCAACAAATCCTATATCTGTCAGCCATCCAGTTGTTTTGACTTGTCCTGTAACAGCAAGCAATTGTCTTGTTGCATCAATATTATTTAAATAGCTAGAAGACCATGCCCAATGTCCAACTATTGGATATATAATTCCAGTAGCTATAATTGTGATAATTAAATATCCATTAAATTTCATTCTTTCGGCAACGGCACCTGAAACAATTGTAGCTGCAGTTGCAACAAACATTGCTTGAAAGACAAAGTATGTCATATATTCAGCCTGATTAGTTTTAAAGAAGAATAAATCAGTTCCAAAATATCCATTAAAACTTTTTCCAAACATCAAGCCGAAGCCAAATAGCCAAAAAATTACAACTGCAAGACCAAAGTCAGCAGCATTTTTAAGAGCAACATTAATGCTATTTTTATGTCTTGAAAGACCAGTTTCCATACACATAAAACCTGCTTGCATAATGAAAACAAGAATTGCACAATCTATAACCCAGAGGGTGTCGACAAATGATTTTACAGATTCCAGATCTATACTCTCCATTTTTATTTCCTTAAACTAATATTAAAAAATTATAGATCATAGAAATATGATGCTCAAAATAGGTTAATCACCCTTTTTTTTCCAAATAAAATAAAACAAATAAGGGGATAATGCTGGAACTAAACCAAACCATATCCACTCGTCCCATCTGAAGCTTTTATCTAAACTTGGATTTCTTAATCCATTCCACCAAGTTAAATATCCAATAAATATTATCCAACCTAAACTAAGTGTTAAATAGATTTTATTTCTTTTGGAAATATCTTCATTTACATATTTATTAAAAAATTGTTTTATTGTACTTAAGTTCATTTGCATCAACACTTATTTTCATCTCTCTTAAAAGTAGAATCTGCATATAATGACATATTACATCCATTTTGTGGGTCGTCTTGTTCAGCTGCATAAATTAAGTAACCAGAAGAGTGATCAGCTACACATATAACATAACCCGATGTTGCTTCTTTCGGATTATCTTTTGAATTTGGATCGATAATTACTTTTGCATCCCCCAAAAGCTCACTCTCAATCTCAGTTGAAGTTTTGTTGGTTGGTTTACACGTTGTTCCTGTTTCAGTTAGATATATTGAATTTTCAGAATAATACTCAGACTGACCCAAAGCAATCTGTCTCATAATATTTTCAGCTGCTTTTTTTTTCGATGAAGATACGTAACCGCTATAACTTGTAATTCCTATTGCAGCTATAATTCCAAGAATTGCTACAACAACCAAAAGCTCAATGAGTGTAAAACCCCTGCTCTTGGTTGTCATAGAAAAATTTTAATTATTCAACAGTAACTGTTGCTGAAACTAGGTCTTCTCCATCAGCGGGACATGATACAATCGTTACAATTTTACTTGCATCAGAAACACTCGTGTAACCTTCTGTGTTTGTATCGCACGTAGTTATTGTTGTAGTTAAAATTGCCGCTTCTTTAGGTTTGTGTGGATTTTTAAAATCACTCTTAAGAGCAGTATCTACAGCCGTAGCTATTTTTGTGGCTGTTTTTCTCTCATCACATTTCAAATTTCCACCCATAACTGTGGTATCACCGAGTTCACATTTTTTTAATTCACCAGCAACATATTTTAAAATTGCAGATTGATTTGATTTTGTAGCTGATTTTTTTGCTCCAGCTGTATAGCCTGAGTATGCAACAACTCCAACTGCAGCTAAAATACCGATAATTGCTACAACAACTAATAATTCTATAAGTGTAAAACCTTTATTGTTTTTTTTCATAGTATTTAATCCTATCGTAAATAAAAATATCTATATACATATAAATTATATCTTTTAAAAGGCAATATCTACACTGTAAAAGTATTCAATTTGGGTCATTTTTGTTGATTTAACAAGGAAATTCAATAAATATTAATAAATATGTCATATAAAGTTACAGAGGATGGAAACATATCAACTGTTCACCTTGATGGTGAAATTGATATGGATGTAACTGAAAAGGCTAAAGAAATAATTATGCCTTTAATAGAGGCAAAAAAAGAAGTCCACTTAAATCTTAAAGAAGTACAGTACATGGACTCATCTGGGATTTCTGTATTAATTGAAAGTCATCAAAAAGCAAATGAGCTTGGAACAAAAGTTATCTTAAAAGACATAAGCAAATCAGTTTTGAAAGTAATTATGATGGCAAAACTGGAACAAATTTTAAATTTGGGATAAACGATGAATTCGTTAAGTCAAATATCAGAGCAACGAGATTTCGTTGTCAAATCTGCAAGCTTAAAAGAAGTTAGATCTTTTTCTCGAGAAGTTTTTGATAAAGTTAATATTAATCAGGACTTAAAAGATGAATTAGTTTTAGCAATAGCAGAAGCAGCGCAAAATATTGTTAAACATGCTTATCAAGAGGAAGAAACTGATGACAAAATGGAAATTAAAATTTCTTTAAACAATGGGGAATTAGAAATTGGATTTTTTGATAAAGGCAGACCTGTTGATAAAAATAATGTGAGACACAGAAAAATTGATGATGTTAAGCCAGGTGGATTAGGAACTTTTTTTATTCAACAAATTATGGATGCTGTAGTCTTTAAAGAAGGTGAAAAACCTTGGATCAACCATTTAATTCTTACAAAAAAAATTAATTATTAACCACCTATTATTGCACCAACGTTAAATATTGGCGAATACATAGCTATCATTAAACCACCAATCATGGTTCCCATAAATACGATCATTATAGGTTCTATTAAGCTAGACATATTATCAACTGCTGTATCAAACTCTTCTTCATAATACGCGGAGACAGATGTAAACATTTCATCTAAATTTCCAGTTTGCTCACCGACTGAAATTAACTGACTAAATGTTGGTGGAAAAACAGGTTCTTTTAAAAAAAGTTTCGTCAAAGTATCTCCAGAAAAAACACCTTTTTTTACATTTTCTAAAGCTTGAGTAACAACATCATTGTTGCTTACTGATTTTGCAATCTCAATACTTTCGAGTAAATTTACACCTGCCGCACTGAGATTTCCCATTATTAATGAAATTCTTGCAATAAGTGATTTTAAAATCATATCTCCAAACACAGGCATTTTTAAAACCTGCTGATGCCACTTATATCTAACTGCTGGCATTTTAGTAGTTGTGTATTTAAAAATTATATAAATCGTTAAAACGACTAAACCTAAGGTAAGTCCTCCAGCGCCTCTCATAAAATTGCTTGCTGCCATAATAACTGCTGTAGGTGTAGGTAAAGCAACTCCCATCCCTTCGTACATTTTAGCAAAAACTGGAACAACTTTTATTAACATAAAAACCATTACTGTTATTGCAACAGAAAACATCACAATAGGATAAGTTAAAGCGCTTTTAATTTTCTTTTTAACTTTTTCTCTTTTTTCAAGCGAGTCCACTAATTTTAGTAAAAACACGTCTAATTTACCACTTGCTTCACCTGCTTTAATTAGGTTGATGTATACATTGTCAAAAATCTTAGGATATTTTTCAAAACACTTAGAAAGAGTTATACCACCTTCTAAATTTTTTCTTATATCCTCAATAATTTCTTTCATAGTAGGATGCTCAATTTGATCTCTAAGCATTCCTAAAACATTCAATATTGGTAATCCAGCTTTAACCATAGTTGCAAACTGCTTTGAGAAAATCATAACATCTGGTGGTTTCACTTTCTTTTTTCCAAAGGAAAATCCAGCAGATTTCTTCTTATCTTTTTCAGCTTTTTTCTTTTTTACTTTAGTTAGATTGGTAATAATTACTTTTTGTTCTTTAAGTTTAAATGAAGCTTCTTCTTGATTGATCGCTTCAATCTCGCCTTCTATATATTTACCAGCTGAAATACCTTTGTATGAAAATGTTTCAGATGACATTTTTATTCCATATTAAGAACTCTATCGAACTCTCTAAAATTTAAATCACCTGTTAAAATAAGTTCTCTACCCATATCCTGCATAGTTCTAAATCCTTCTCCCATTGCAATTTCTTTTAATTCTGGAGTTGTTGCTTTTCTTAAAATAGCTTCTTTTATAGGTTTGGTTACATTTAGAATTTCATAAATACCCATTCTTCCTTTATAACCACTGTCTTTACATTTACTGCATCCTTTTCCTTTTTGTACTTTTGCTCTTGAAGCTTGCTCAACTGTAAATCCTAATTCAGCTAATGCTTTAGGTGTTATATCCGGATCAGGCTCTCTACATTCAGTACATGTTTTTCTTGCTAGTCTTTGAGCAAGAACAAGAGTTACAGCTGCGCTGATTAAATAATCAGGTGTTCCCATGTTTTGTAATCTTGTTATTGTACTTGGCGCATCATTTGTGTGAAGTGTGCTAAAGACTAAGTGACCAGTCAGAGCTGCTTTTAAACCTATGTCTACAGTTTCTTTATCCCGCATCTCACCCACTAGAATTATTTCTGGGTCTTGTCTTAAAAATGACCTAAGTGCTGCTGCAAAATTTAAACCTATATCGTCTTTTATTTGAACTTGTCCAACTCCATCTAATTCATATTCAACAGGATCTTCGGCTGTTAAAATATTAAGATGCGGTTGAGAAACTTCTTTCAGAATACTGTAAAGTGTTGTTGTTTTTCCTGATCCAGTTGGTCCTGTAACCAAAACAAGTCCTTGTGTTCCGTGAATTGCTTTTCTTAAATTTTTTAAATCAGTTTCCTCAAAATTAAGTTGTTCAAGACTAATATCTCCAGCATCTTTATTAAGTACCCGCATTACTATTCTTTCATTATTTGCGGTTGGTAAAATAGAAAGACGAAGATCTACTACTTTTCCATCTATTTTAAATGGTATTGCACCATCTTGTGGCAATCTTCTTTCTGCTATATCAAGTTTTCCCATGATTTTAAAACGAGTAACGACAGCTCCATAATTAGAGTGAAGAAATTTAGCAAAATGTTCCTGCTCTGTAAGAATTCCGTCTAATCGGTATCTTACTCTTGATGTAAATCTATAAGGCTCAATATGGATATCTGAAACACCTGATTTAATAGCTTCTGCAACTACTGCTGTACTGAATTTTATAACATCTGACTCGTTTTCAATTGCTTCTATATCTTCCTCGGGTTTTTCCTCTAAGACCTCTGCATTTTCATCTACATCATAATCAAATGTTTTTGTTTTTTCTTGATTTGCTTGCTGTATAGATTGCATTGTTGTTTCTCCATCGGCAAACAATTTATCTATGAAATTTGATATATCTGATATTTTCGCAGCATGAAGTTCTATATCCTTTTTAGTTATTGTTTTTAAATTCCTCATTAAGCTTAACTTAGAACTATCTGGAATTGCGATATGTAAAATATTATCCTCGACTTTAAAAGGCGCTATAAAATTCATATTGATATAATTTGAAGGTAATATTGATTTTAGTTCATCAGTTACCTCTTGAGTTGAAAGATCTACGATATCCAAGGATTGCTCATTAACAAGAAGATCCAAGATTTTTTGCTCATCAGTTAGATTTAATTCAAATACCGCTTCAATTTGAGATTTCTCGCCTTCTGATGAAGCTTTCTTTATATCTACTAAATCTTTTCCTGAGATAATATCTTGGTCAATCAAAATATTAATCAGATTGATTTCAGACTCTCTACTAATTTTCAACATTACAAAATCCTAGGTGCTATAAAAATCAAAAGTTCCTCTAATTTATCTTCTTTCTTTTTATATTTTAATAGATTACCAATTACTGGAACATTTCCAAGTCCCGGAACCTGCTCCTTAGAATTAACTACGTTATTTGATTTTATTCCACCTATTACTACAATATCTCCATCTGCGACTAATAATTTTGTTGTGATTTCCATTTTAGTTATCGGAGGTTCGGCCTGTGATGTATCGGCATCATCATTATTTACCTGAATGTCTAACAATACATTTCCATCACCAATTATACTTGGCGTAACTTGTAATTTTAATGCAGCCTCTTTAAAAGAAGTAGTTGTTCCTTCACCATCGCTAGTTTCATATGGTATTTCTTTACCTTGAGTTACCGAGGCTGGTTGGTTGTTAATTGTAAATACTTTTGGGTTAGAAATGGTTTCAACTATACCAGTTTTTTCTAAAGCAGTTATTTCTGCTTTAAGCACAGCAGATCCAGTCCTTTTTAACACTCCTATACCACTTGTTGCACCAATAGCTGGTAAATTTGTTATCATATCTTTTGCTGTTTGAGTAAGTGCTGCGGTATCGTCATCAATTGCACTTTTAGTACTAGCGGTTCCAATTACACCTCCTATTTGCTCGTCATTTCTTTTATAAAAACCTCCAAGTCTTGTACCTAGTTGTCTTTCAAATTCAGATGTAGCTTTAACAACAAAAGCTTCAATTAAAACTTGTTCTGTTTTAATATCTATTTCTGCAAGAACTTTATCTACTGTATCTAAGTCCTTTTCTTTTCCCCTTACAATAATAGATCTAGTTGCTGTTTCTTCAGTGATTTTAATTGGAGAAGCTGCTGCATCACCACCTGTTTGAAATAGCTCTTCTATTGTAGCTTTAGCTAATTCAGGTGAAATGTAATATAGCCTAAATATTTCAGATATTATCGGCTCCACACTATCCTCTAATTCTACTTTATTTTTTACAGCTTGGGCTCTTTCAGATTTGTATGTTTCTTGCGCGGTTAGGTTTTCTGGTGAATGTACTCTTATTAGATTACTAGTTACATCAATATCTGAAGCATAATTTTTCATATCTAAAAGTGCCTGGAATGCTTTATCCCATGGAACATCAATTAATTCTGCAGATATGGCTCCAGCTACCTCATCTCCAACTAGTACGTTAATTTCTCCTATTCTGCCCATCAATTTCATAGTTTCTTTAAAATCTAAATTCTTAAATTTTAGTGTTACTCTCTGTTTTAAAAGTGGATAATCATCTGAAATTAGAAGATAATTTCTTTGTCTTTCTGAAGTAATTTTTCTTCTTTTCTTTAATTTTTTTGCATCTCCTACAACAGGCTTTGGTCCCATTTCCAATGTTTTACTGATTTCAGCTTTTCCAGTGGTTTGAATATCATTTTTTATCAAAGGCTGATTATGTTTAAATGGTTTGTTATATTTTTTGCCTAGTTTAGAATTAGGACCACAACTAGTTAGCATAATAGCTAGCAATGTGAGACTTAAGAGAGAAATTATTTTTTTAATATTCATTTGACTCTCTTATTTGATTGTTAAAATCTATAATGATGTATGAATTATCCTCTTTTTTAAATATCGCCTCAGACAATCTTAAATCAATAAGTTGGATTTTTCCTAGATACTGACCAAGAGTTACAACAAATACATCTCCTGATGAATTTGTTAAACTAACATAACTTGCATTTACTCCTGAAATTAATCCTGAAAGTTTAAAATTATAAAGACTCATTTCATCTCTCTCCTCACCTGTATCAGGATTTATTGTACCACTTGAACCTTCATTTCCTGCGAAAGGATCATTTAAAGGAACGTCTTCTTCTTCTTCAACCTCATTATTTTCTAAATTTTTAGTAATCTCTTTTGCTTTTTCGACCAATTCTTTATTAACATCATGACTATCAGCGAGAGATACTTTTGTTAAAATCAAAACACAGAATGTTAATACTAAAATTTTTCTAAAAGAATTCATCAGGTATACCTACAATAGTTAGCTCTCCTTGTGCAATTATCGCTCCAGTTGAATCGTTTTGTACTATACTTATGGTCTCTTTGTCAAAATTTAACATTTTTTTTGACTTAGCAATTGACCTTTTAAATTTAATATAACCAAGGAAATTACCTTTTATCTCATATTGTACTGGGATTTCAAAATATGAAATATCATCTTTTTCTAATAATGCATCTGATTGTTCAGTTGCTCCTTCTTTCAAAATTGGTTTTGGTTTTTTCTTTTCAATTTTAGAAATAGTCAAACCATTTACTCCAGCAAATTTACTAAGACTTTGATATAATCCTTCAACTTCAGCCTTTGAGTGGAATAGTGTCGATGATGCTTTGAATTGTGGTTTTAATTTTTTTAATCTTTTTTTATTAGCGATAATTTCATTTTCAAATTCTACAATTTCTTTTTCTTTTAAAAGCTTATCTTCATATAAAGATCTCTTTTCTTTAACTATAGGATTTAAAATTGCATAATAACCAATTAAAAAAATAATAATTGAAACAAAGCCTGCTCCAAATTTTATAAGTGTTTTCTTTTCTATTGTTTTTAATTTTGCACCAATATCACTTACATTAATATTTTTTAAATCGATATTTTTTAAGTCCATTACACTGCCTCCAAAATGCAAGATATTTTAAAACCTTTCATGGTTCTTGTGCCACTAGTTTGAGTGTCAACAGTCATAGTTGCTAATTGAGCCTGTTTTATCAATTTTTTATTATTCAAATTGCTAATTAATTTTAATATATCTTGATCAGAGGAAGCACTTCCTTGAATTATGATTTGATCTAAACCATCGTATTCTATTGAGTTAAATCTCACTCTTTTTGGAACTGCAGATGCTATTTGGGCTAAAGCTCTAAAACTTAATTTTTTGTTTGATTTTATTGAGTTACTAATTTTTAAAGATTTTATTAAAACACCTACTTCTCTTTGAAATTTATTTTTTTCAATTGTTCTTAGTTCGTGTGTTGTTAAAATATCATCATATCCATCTAGTTTTTGGTTTAAATTATGAATTTGCCAAAATGATAAGCCGAACAACACAATATATATTGCTGCTATAATCCCTACCGCTCCTTTAAAAGCAAAGTTAGAAAAAACTTTTGCTTTTTTTTGTGCAATCATTGTATCCCTATTTGGAAGTAGGTTAATATTTTTTACAGCCGTAACAAATTTATAATAACCAAAAACATCTAATTTTCTAAATGCTAGTCCAATTACAGTCGATAAATATGATCTATTATCTAACTTAACACTTTCTTCTAATTGAGCAGGTACTTTAATTTCCTTAATTGGATCTAATAAATTAAATCCAGTGTTAGCTAAATTTTTTCTGAAAGTTGCTAAATAAGTTTCCACATTCTGTAAATTAGAAACTACCTTGACATTTCTTATACGTTTTTCGTACTTTTGTTCAAAATCTTGAACTGCCTGTTTGACTTGGTTAATATATCTTCTAACAAGTGCATCCATTTCCTCTTGATTATCAGAATTTTGCAAAGTGCTTCTATCTTGGGATCTAATAAATATATCTGTTATAATTGGATTGTTGTCATATAAAATCATTACATAATTTTCATCTAATCCAAATTCTAAAACTGCTGTAAGATTTGCATCTTCAATTGACCCGGCTAATTGATTCATTTGATCAACTGCAGATTTTAATGCAAAACACTTCACATCAATAATAACAGCATTTAAACCTCCCTTTTTTATAATAGCAGTATAGCTATTAATGTCTGAAAGTTTTGAAGCTACAAAAAGAATATCCATTGTATTTGCTGTTTTATCTCTATTAATTACTTGATGAAAAATTGAATAATCATTTAAATTATCAGTTAGCTGAACTAAATTTTCCCATAAGGAATCTGTATCAATTGCTTTGCTTAATTCCTCATCGGTCATTAAAGGTGCCGTAACAACTCTTATGATTGCACTAGTTACAGGAATTGCTATTGCGGCGTTTGATGTTGTAATTTTTGATTTTTGAAGAGCTATTTTTAATTCATCTCCAAATTTATCTTGATTATCTAAAACAGACGAGTTTATATCTAAGCCTTCTACTGGATGTATAAAAAATTTGTCTAAAACCCATTTATTAGATTTATCAGTTGTTAATTGGGCAAGTCTTATTTCGGTAGGAGATAATTCTACTCCAACTATTTCTTCGCCTTGAACAGCAGATTTTCCTAATCTGTTTTTAAAAAATTTACTAAAAAAACCTTCTTTTTTCTTTTTTTCCTCTTTTTGTGGGACTGGAGCATCGCCTTGATTATTCTGCTTTTTTTTAAATAAATTTGAAAATGGGTTTTTCATTTTTTAAGATTAATTATTTATCACACATATTATATTATATCATTAAATCAACTAATACTCGAACTTTCAAGTATAGTGTCAGAAATGGGTTTTTAAAATTATTTAATAGTAAATTCATGTTGATATGATGTATTAGTTTAAAAACTTAAAATTATGTTTGAAAAGTTAGAAGAATTAGCAAAAAATAATAAAAAAATTTCTGATTTCCATATCAGATCAGGTTCTCCTTTGGCCTATAGACAGACGGGAGAAATTATTAAAGTTCCTGATACTAATGTTACAGCTCAAGATTTGAAAGATTTAATTTCAATGAATTGTAACGAGGAAGAGGCTCAAAGATTTGAAAAAACTCATGAATTAGATTCTGCTGTAATGTTAAGTGGATTAAGATTTAGAGCTAACTTTTATAAAACTATTAGTGGTCCCGCAGCAGTGCTTAGAAGAGTTGAGAGTAAAATTCCAGATATGGATCAATTTAGTTTGCCGCAAGCTTTGTATGACATCGTTGATTTTCATAAAGGTTTAGTTTTAGTAACAGGTCCTACAGGATCTGGAAAATCTACAACACTCGCAGCTATTGTAAATGAAATTAATAAAACAAGAACAGCAAATATAATTACAGTCGAAGATCCGGTAGAATTTATCCATAAAGATAATAAAAGTATAATTTCACATCGTGAAGTAGGTAAGCAAACAGAATCTTTCGCTGCTGCATTGAAGGCTGCATTAAGAGAAGATCCAGATGTAATTTTAGTTGGTGAAATGAGAGACCTTGAAACAATTAGTTTGGCCTTAACAGCTGCAGAAACAGGTCACTTAGTTTTTGGAACATTGCATACAAGTGGTGCACCAAGTACAATTAATAGGATTATAGATGTCTTTCCTCCGGAACAACAAGAACAAATTAGAGCTCAAATATCTACGTCTTTAAAAATGGTTGTTACGCAAAGGTTGATAAAAACTAAAGATGGTGCTGGAAGAGTTGGGGCATTTGAAATTATGAAATGTACCGCACCTATTCAAAATTTAATAAGAGAAGCTAAAATACACCAAATTCCAAGTATAATGCAAACAGCAGTTAGAGATGGAATGATCACAATGGAAAAATCACTGGAAGAATTAGTAAAGACAGGTAAGATTGACCAAGGTGGAATACGATCAGGACATTAAAGGTTTTACAATATTAGAGTTACTAGTTGTTATAACAATAGTAGCAATTATTTCTGGTATTGCTTATCCAAATTTCTCTAAATGGAAAAAAGATCGAGAGGTCAGATACGTTGCTGAAAAAATTACAGGAATGATAACAAATATTTCAACTCAAACTCAAAGAGGCACTTTCACTTATAGTCAGTTTAGTGTGGTTAGCATAAAAGGTCGAAGTACTCTTTTTTTTTCTAAAGGAATGAAAGATGATACTTTTAACGATAAATATTTAGCTGCGGGAAAAAGCCCAGACTGCAAGATAGTTTCTCAGGGTCATTGGGATGATATTAGTGGCTCTTCTAGCAAAATAAGTGGTATCACATATGAAGATTATTATGAACTATATGATCCGGAAGGAGGTTTAGATGAAAAAAAAGTTGGAGTTCATTTTATTATGTCATCTGCAATTTGCTTTGGAAAAGGTGGAGATTATTACAAAGCAACTGAAGCTTTATCAAAATCATCTAACTCTAGATTAACTTTAGATGGAAGGAGCACACCTAATTACATAATTGTATGTTCATATGATCAAGCTGAAACAAACGCGGGTAAATGCCCTGCTAAAACTAGCAAGTTAAAAAATCCTGCATACTTGGTTAAATGGTCTAGATTTGGTAATGTTACAAAATATAAATGGAATGAAAAAAAAACAATTTGGACTAGACAGTAAAAAAATAAGAGAAAAAGGGATTACTTTGCTCGAAGCATTAGTTGCAACAGCCATAGTGGGTATAGGTTTTATTGCGGTGTTTCAAATGGTGAATTATTCAGTTCGATCTATAGATGTTTCTGGAGAAAGAACAAAAACTAACTATTTAGTTGGGATGGTTGCAGAAGATATAATTGGAGATAGATTTACATCATATAAAGACGGAGGAGTAGATAAAAAGATATATGAATATTTAGCATCAGAGACTGACAAAAATGGCGAATTCTTTAAATATGATCAATGTAAAACATATAACTCAAACGTTTATAGTAATTATAATACGAATACTATCAGGAATAAATTACATAAATGGCAACTAAGATTACATCATAGAATTAAATGTCGAAAATCACCTAGTGGTAACACTAATGATGTAAAATCATTAAAAGTTTTTGAAATTTGTAGAAATAATGTGAAAGTAAATGGAAAAAATAGAGTCAATTGTTCCTACCCAAATAATGACATATGGAACAAAACTTATATTGGAAGAATGCAAGTTAAATTAAACGACGGGAAAAAAACGAAGACATTATATTTTCCAGTTAAATGAAAAAATTATCATCATCTGCAGGTGTAACACTAATTGAAATCTTAATTGGAATTGTTATTTCTGTAATAATGATGGCTGCAATGTTTACTTCATATAATGCAGTAAACAATACCTATTCACAGGTGATAGATAAAGCTAAATCAAGTCAAACAGGTAGAGATTTGGTTGGTATGTTAATTAAAGACATAAGGTTAGCAGGCTATTTTCATATTGATGATGTAAGAAAAAGACCAACAGATTATGTTCCAATTCTTATAACAAACACAAACTCTGATTGCGATAAAATAGAATTAATACATGGAGATAGAGAAATTATATTGCCTATTACAGATCCTGCAAAATATAAATATGAGACTTTTAAAATTACTTATGAATGTAAAGACACAACTATAATTAATAAGAAAACAAACAAAAAAGAAGATGTTTATGCAATCTATAAATCTAAGAGTAAATGGGATGGATCAAAATGGGACTATAAGAGTGATGATAAAACTTTTAAAGAAGAACTTATTGTTGATTATATCCAAGGCATAGAATTCATACCAGCAGATGAGAAAGGCAAACACTTTAAATCATTACCTAAAAATTTAAATGACTCAAACAAGATAAGAGTTATAGAAATAATGATTACTTTAAGATCAAAAAATCAATTTTTTAAGAAAGAAGACGATAGAAATATAAAGACTCTAGGATTAAGAAAAAATAAAGAGTTCAAAGATAGATTTTTGAGAGATGTGGTGATTGCAACAGCTAACACTAGAAACATGGGGCTAGAATAGTTATGAAAAATGAAAATGGTTTTGCAATGGTTCTCTCTTTAGTTTTATTGTTAGCAATGTCTTTAATGGGTGGGGCGTTGATTTTAATTTCTTCTGGTGATCATCAAAGCAATAATGATAGTGACCAGTATCAGCAAACATTTTATATGGCCGAAATGGCTTTGGTTGCTGGTGAGCAATATTTAACTGATCAACAATCAGGACCCTGGGATGCTAAAACAAATGCAAGAGACGCAACAAAGAAAGATTTAGAACCTCAAAATAATACGAATAAATTTGAAGGTACTATGAACTTTAAAAACTACACACCTGGAAGAAAATATGATTTTAAGATCAGTAAAACTAAATCAATAAAAAAAGAATTTATAGACACTAAAAAACTATGCTTTAATAGCTTTAAAGATATTAACAGAGATAAGTTCTACGTATTAAAAACCAGTGCTAATGTTGATTACAGCAAGAGTGAAAATTTTGGTATAATCTTAGAAAATAGTTTCGGCAAAATTCCTAATTCAGATGAAATGTTAGAGGCAAGTAGAATGAAAGAGTTTTATTACGAATATTTTATAACTAATATCGGAGAAAGAGCATTAAAATCTTTTGGAACTAGTATGGAGAAATCAGCAACAGATGCTTCATCTAATGGAATAGGGTTTAGGGTATATGGATGCGGTATATATGCAGGAAAAAAACCCATGATAGTCACATTAGAAAGTGATGTGGTACTACCTAAATGAAAATCTAATAAATTTTATATGGATCATAGAAATTTTTATATGTAATAATATATGATGCGAAAATTTTTATTTGCTGTTTGTTTTATCCTAATCTCCTTTTCTGCTAATGCATCTTGTAAATTTGGTATTGAGCTTGGCGATAATGTTTCAAAGCTTGGTGATAAATACGGTCCAGCAGAACCTTCGTTGTTTGAAGGCATGAGTTTTTTGGTTGCAGGTGCAGAGGAAATTTGTCCAAATGAAAATTTAGAGGAAATAATTGTAGAATTTAGATTTATCGAAGACAAATTATCAGCAATAAATTTAATCGCTTTAAACGATGCTGAGAATTCGACGTCAAACAAATTGACTTTAATGAAATATGTAAAAAGAGTATATGGTCAATTTGATAGTGGAGATAATCCAAAAGCATATGTTGGATATGAACTTTATAAAAAGCCAAATTTTTTTGTTGTTTACCAGAGAATGGTTGGTGAAGATAAAATCATAAATGAAGAAATCTACATTTCAAATGCAGAACAAGATGAAAAAATGAGTGCAATTTATCAGAAATGGGAAGAGGGAATCGAAAAGGAAAATAATAACTAATGAAATTTAAAAAATTTATTACTTGTTTTATTTTGTTTTTCTCTTTCATGATGATTAATGGTAATGCTAAAATACTACCTCCAGGAACAGGAACCCAAGCTGATGTACCATCAAACCTTTTAATACTCCTAGATAAATCGGGCAGTATGGGTTGGAGAATGAGAAGCTCTCAATCAATGGAGAGAATGCACGACACAATTACAGATAGCTCAGGAAATATTTATTTTGCACAATATTCAAGTCGGGGAATTAGAAAAATTGACTATGCCTCTGGTAACGTAGACACAACTTGGGGAGTCAATGGCACAGCTGGCAATAGAGGAAGCTGTCAATTAAACTACTCTTATCAAATAGCTGAACATAACGGCTATATATATGGAACTAGTTTATACAGAAATAACGTTTCGCGAATTAGATTATCAGATGGGAAATGCATGAAAAGAATTGATCTTGGAGGAAGTAGATGGTCTTATCCAAGAGGTGCTGTTGAACATAATGGACACTTATACATACCGACTAGGGTTGGTTTAAAAACAATAAACTTATCAACTGATGTTGTTCACAATTGTGGTGGTGGAAATCAATGGAAATATACTAGATCAATGGCTGGTAGCGGAAATTATTTGTATGCTCATTATTACAGATACATGTACAGAGGTACTTTAACTTCAGCAAATAGTGGAAGGAATATGTGTCCAACAAATGTTAAGTCATATCAAACATATTCTTTTGGATGGTGGTCTTATGGAATGGCTGCTCATCCAACAAATCCAAATGAGCTTTACATCATGGGAAGAAATAATAACAAGCTATATAAGGCAACAATTAATTCTAATGGAACAGGTCATACAGTAAATTGGACTAAAGGTCGATATGGATGGAACAAAGTTTCTACAGCCTCAAATACTTATTTTTATTATCCAGAAGGTGTGCATTATGATGAAGATAACGATAGACTTATAGTTGCAGGCTATTACGCGAGAAAAATTCAAGTTTTTGAAAATGATGGAACATTTATTAAGCAATTTGGTGGAGCTGCAATACTTACTAGAATGCAGGCTGCGCATAAAGCACTTAAAGCTATAGTAAATGACTCCAATTTAACATCTGGTGTTAACTTCGGATTTGGATATTGGTCAAATTATTGGTCTGCAAGGTACAGGCCAACTGGTTTTAAATCATGGTCAGGTAATATTACAACAGGTAAGGCAAATCCTTGTGATACACAAAACTGTTTGTTAGTAAGAGCACATAAAGACGGCGCAGCTAGAATTAATCAAATAATTTCCTCTGTAAATGCAAGAGGTGGAACGGGTGCAGAAACTTTTGCTGCAATTTCAAAAGAATACTATCTACATGGTACTCTCAGCCCAGTCGACAAAAATTCACCATGTCAAAAAAGCTACGTCTTAATCATTGGTGATGGAGATTGGTTTAGTGGTCACTCACAAGCTATTTCAACTGCTAAAGAATTATTTAATAAACATGGTATTCCTACATTTGCAGTTGCTTTTGGAACAGGAATTTCATCAAGTGGTTATAAAAGATTTGCAGAATTAGCCGAAGCAGGAGGAACAAAAAAAACTATTATTGCAAAAACAGCAGAGTCATTAAAAACTCAACTACAAGCGGCGATATCACAAATTATTGCATCTAAACTATCATTTACTGCACCTGTTATTATGCCGGGTATAGATAAAGACGGAGCTTTTTTCCAAGCACAATTTGATTACGCACAAAATCAAGAGTGGGCAGGAACAATTAAAAAGACAAAAATTGACAGAAAAGGAAAATTATATCCAAACGACTCTAGTAACTGGAATGCAAGAGATAAGCTGCCTAGTCCATCTTCAAGAAAAATTTGGAGCGCCATTCCAAATGGACAAAGCCACAAAACTGGTGCAACAAAAAATAACAATTGGACAACTAATAATTCAACAGCAATTAATGATTTAGTTACATTGATGGGTTTTGATGTTCAAGATTATCATAGGAAGACAGCAAATTTAGATGGTACGACAAATAATATGAGATGTGCGAATACTGCTGGAGTAGCTGACGATGTTGATGATGATTTAAATGGATTAATAAATTTTGTTAGAGGAACTGATTATTTTGATTATGATGCTGATTGTAATATTACAGAGACAAGAGCTAAGCCAATGGGTGATATTTATCACTCACAACTTATAACAGTTGGCAAACCTAAAGCAGCCACTTCATATTCTACAACAGATCAAGAAGCTTATTGGAGAGATATTAAAGGATATAAAACTTTTGCAGAGACGCACAAAAATAGAGAAGAAGTAATTTATGTTGGTTCAAATAGTGGAATTTTACATGCAATATCTGCTAAAAGCGGTGTTGAAAAATGGGGATTTGTTCCACCATTTGTTGCATCAAGATTACCAAGATTGATGAACACAAATCTCAATCAGGTTGGTCCAGCTAAAGGAGGAAGTAATGCTATCTATGGTGTTGATGGTAATCCTGTTCAACATGATATATTTTTTACAAGTCCACTTGGTACTGGAGAAGCTTGGCATACTATACTTTTTGTACCATACGGAAGAGGTGGATCTGGTTTCTCAATTTTAGATGTAACCTATCCAGATGATCCATTACATTTATTATCTATTTATAATGATACAGTTAATAATAAAGTTTACAGAATGGATCATAACGAGAATATTACATTCTATGAATATATTTCAAGGTCATATCCATTATCGGAATTTAAAGAGGCAATAAACGCTGGTGATGTTTATATGCCTGATAAAGGTGCTGAAGTATCATCAAAACAGAAGTGTGACGCTACAGGTAATACTTATTGTTACAAAAGTACAAAATGGACCCTCGAAGTTGCAAACCTTAAAAAACAAGACATAACTGTTTTTGAGGAAGGTAAAGATATTACAAACACAATAAATATTACTTATGATGCATCTGGAAATACTGAAATAAACTTTAATAAAGAGATGCAATATGATGCAGATGAGAGCACAGGTAACAAAGCAAATTCTCCAATTGGTCTTGTTATAAAACCTGGAACTGTTGGAACTGGTGTTACGACAGATCCTCAATGGGATTATAGCGGTTTAGGTGAAACTTGGTCTGATCCAAGAATATTTAGATTACCTAACGATGGAGCAAGTGATGCAAACAGATTAGATGATATCACTGTAGCGGTAATGGGAGGAGGATTTGGAGCTCAATTCTCAGGAGCTGGAAGTAACGTTTTTGTTATAAATTTACAAGATAAAAATGAATTTGGTAAACTTGAAAAAGTTATAAATATTGAGGACACAACAGATAGCGATATTGATAATTCAGTTCCAGCAAATTTAGTCGTCATTACCCCAGATTTAGCTAGAGGAGCAAACTTTGCTGGAGCATTAGCGTATGCTTCAGATCTTGAGGGTAAAATTACTAAAATAAATTTAACAAACATGACACAAGGAAGAAGTGGCTCAATAGATTTATACGATACTACAACTCTATTTAAAACTGGTTCATCAAAAAGTAATGGTAGATATCTATATAAATCATTAACATCAGTTATTGGACAAACTACAAATAATCTTTGGTTATTTGGTGGAACAGGTGATGCTCAACGACTGAATGATAGATCTACCGGAACGGATAATTTTTTATTTGGCATAAAGGATCCTGATTACCCAGAATATTCAGATGTAGCAACTCCTAGTAAAGCAGATGATATATCAGAATGTAAAAATACATCTAATGATAGAGTTGGAACACCTTGCAGAGTAAAAGATACAGACAGAGGTTGGTATGTAAAACTTCCAAACTATGCAAAACTGAGTGCAAAACCAACAGCTGATAATGGACTAGTTTATTTTCCAGTTTACCGACCATCAGTCTCTCAAAATAAATGTGACTTAGGAGATGCATTAGCTTGTACTGTTGACGATGAATGTGGAACGCACGACAGTTTTCTAGGTCTTGAGACATCCCGTAATGAACAAAAAGGTACTGTTTGTAGATTTGTAGGAAAAGGAGTTTTATCTGAATTCATTATTTATGCAGGAAAAATATTTGCAAATATTTCAGGTAAATCCATTGCTGGAGCAATTACTGATACAATTCAATTAGATAAAGCAACTGGTGAACCTTTGACATATAGAAAATCTTGGAGAGAAAATTAACAAAAAGGTATAATGAAAAAAATTTTACTTATTGTAATCTTTTTTATTTCATTCGGCTCTTTAGGTAACGCTACTTGTCTTAAAACAGTAACTACCGCGCTAACTGAAGTGCAAACTTGTGGAGCAAGTGAAACCTTGACTGTTAAGTCAACTGGTTCAATAGTATTTAGTGGATCTAAAGTAGTAAGAGCAAATAATGGTGTTGGTGCATCAAATACAACCGTAATCAACCATGGTTTGATAAGTGCAACGGGTGATACCATAAATATGAAAAGCGCCCCTGGAACAAATAAAATTACTAATTCAGGTACAATAAATACAGCTCAAAATGAAAATAAGAGCAGTAGTATTGCTGTTTTAGTTCAGAAAACAGATGGGACTGAGATTGTTAATAGTGGAACTATTCATGGTGGAAAATATGCTATACAAGGTCAAGAAACTGACGATATAACCATTACAAATAGTGGTACTATTTCCGCAAATAATACAACTGCTGCTGCCATTTACCTTACCAATGGTACAAATGCAACAATAACAAACACTGGAACAATTACAAATTTAAGACATGGAATTAGACTTGGTAAAGGTCATGGCTCATTAAATAATGCTACAATTATTAATTCTGGTTTGATTGCTGGTACAACTCATGAAAATAGAAATTCAATATATGTTAGCGATGATGGCAATGTAACTTCAGGGTTTAATTTAATAACAAAAGGAGAAGGATATTATGATGGTAAAATTCTACTTAGTGATCAAGATGGAACAACCGGTGTAACATTTTTCGACTTTACTTTAGATTGTAGTATTTCAAGAGATCAGACCATAGAAATTCATGAGAAACAAAATGTGAGGATAATTAATAACTTATGTGGAAACGATACCTATGAAATTCTAGATTCAAATTTAGATCCAGATGCAGATAATTCTGAAACAAATGGATATTTAAGAATTTATGGTGAAGATTTAGATATTGATAGTCATAACAAAAAGTATAGATCTGAAATATTTTTATCTAATTTAAACGATATTTTTAAATCAGTTTCAGAAGAAAAAAAATCTAGTGGATATTATTCTGTAAAAAAAAGAGACAATATTTATAAAAATGAAACACGTGGTGTAACTGGAGACTTTAAAATCGAAAATGATAACTTTACACCCTTCTTAAGTTATTCATCTCAGCAGGCAAAATTTAATAACGGAGAAGCTTTAGATAGTGAAAATTTAGCTATCGGTTTAAAAAAAGACATTGAATACGAGAAATTTAAATTTTCTGTTGTTTCTATTTTTGGTTTAACTCAAAATAAATATTTAGATCTAGAAACTGAAACAAAGCAAACTATTTCAAAAAAAAATCTGGGTCAGTTCGCTGCTGTAAATTATAAAGCATCTAAAGAAATTGAAATCGATGAAAGCCAAAGTTTAAATATTGAGGTTGACGGAAAATATGGTTTAAGAAGACTGCCTACTTATTTGTCATCCTTTACAGATGGAGATCTTTCTGTTGATGATGCAGTAGATCAAGTATTATCTGGTGGATTTAATGTTGAATATTCTAAATCTTTTGAAAATGGTTTTGTGCTTAAACCATATACAGGCTTGTCTTTAAATCAGACTTTGAGTGAAAAAATTGATATTGTTGCAGACGGTGAAAGAAAAGATGCAGTTCATTATATGGATGATGATTTAGCCGTTAAAGCAGGTTTAAATATAAGCAAAAATACAGAAGATTATGGGTTAAACTTAAATTTAGAGTTTAATGAGCAAAGCGGACTAAAAGACAGCCAGGTTAGTATTTCATTAACCAAAAAAATTCAAAATAATATAAGCAAAAAAATAGAAGGTCTACCAATTGACCCTGAATTAGAAAAATTATTTGATCAATTACAATTAGCTAGAGAAAATGAGAGACTAGCTGAGATAACTGGTAGAGCAGTTGAAGAGAATAGAATAATGAAAGAAATGATTATTCAATTAATTAAGGAAAATAATAAACTTAAAACTGAAAGAAATCTTTTATTAAAAAACTAACTTTATAGTTTTAATAAAACCAGCCTTATTATTTGAGTAAATCTGTCTCTCATAAATTTTGAAGAAATTCTGATACTTTACTTTGTCTTTTTCTTTTAATTTTAAGTATATTTCTTGGATAGTATCTGAATTTTTAATTTGAAGTTTTCGTTTTTTCCCAAAAAGGATTAAAGCCAATTTTAGCGTCATCAATTTAATTAAATTAAAGTTATATAAAAACCTTATACTTACAAATAATAATATTGGAGTGAATATCCAAATAAAGACTTTTGAAAAATTCAAACTTATTAATTCATTTATAAAATTTTTTCTTTCATTGTCATCATATGATAATAAATGCCGTGTCCAAATAAAATCAATATAATTAAAGTAAAAATTTATAGTTTTAATAAAATTATTAGAAAATATGGAACTTGAATATTTATCTTTATTTACAAAATAATTATTTAATGAATTTCTAATATTAGAATTAGGTATTGCTCTGGTTGGATCAATTCTAACCCAACCTCTATCATTAAACCAAACTTCTGCCCAAGCATGAGTATCTTTTTGCTTGAATTGAAAAAAATTTCCTATTTCATTTAAATCTCCTCCATAATAACCTGTTACAATTCTACTTGGGATTTTTGCTAATCTTGTAAGTAACACAAACATTCCAGCATAATACTCACAGTATCCTTCTTTAGAATTAAAGAAAAAGTTTTCGTATTTATTACTTAAATTTATCTGGGGACTGAGGTTATAAAAATACGATCCATCAGAAAATCTTTTATAAATTTTTTCAATAAATTCTTCTTTAGTACTTACATTATTTTTATCTACCCATTCTTTTATTTTTGGCGATATATTTTCTGGTAACAAAGTATAATAATTTTTTAGTGGATTATCTAAAGAATAATTAGTCTTATTCATTTTAAAAATCAATTTCTTCTTTCTTTCAATTAGTTCCCTACTTACAAAAGATTGGTTAAAGTAATCTTTTGTAATTTTAATATCATTGCTTATTAATTTTGAGTTTTTTAAACTTGGTATCCATTTTTTTTTATATGGTTCTAGAATAATCTGATAATTTTTGTTTAAATCATCGTTACCATTTATTCTTAGAGAATTTTTAAACTCATTAAAAAGAAAGTAACTCGAGGAAGGTCTCCAAGATAAGTCTTTTTCCATATAATCAAAGATTTTGACTCTAAAATAAAGATCTTCTTTCTTAAAATTATTATTTATTAGAGTGAAAACTTCTTCATTAGAGTTTGAAAACTGGCTAAATGATCCAAGATCTATACTATCTGGAATTCCTAATGAACTAGTAGATGTATCGAATAATCTAAAATTAACTTCTGCCCTTGGAAATAAGAGATAAAAAATAATAATAATTGGAAATATACTCAGACCAAAGCCTAAATATTTTAAAATATTTTTTAAATCGAAATCGAGAATTTCCTTTTGTTGAATAAGATACATATTAATAACTAAAAATATTAGGATAAGAAACGAGTTAAGTGTGCTTAATATATCTTGACCTTTAATCAAGCTTGCTACAGCAATAACCATCGAAATTAAATTAAATGACAAGAGATTATTTTTGTTATTAAGTTCTGAAAACTTTATGATTAGCAAAACCCCAAGACAATTTAAAAAAAATTCTTCAGACAAAACATATTGATTAAGTATCAATTGAATATACAGAGCACCCAAAGCAAATATTCCAACTAATATAGACTTAAACTTAAAGTGTATTTTTAAAAAAACAAAACTCACAATAAATAAAGTGACCCAAAATATTTTATTATTTAATAATAAATCTGTAGATAATGAAATTAAGCAAAAGAATAATATAATATAAGTAAGAAGACTAATATTTTGTGATTTAATTTTTAACATTTGAAATGTATTTTAAAATTTCATTTAGAGAGTTTTTATTTTCTTTTAAATGGAACACATTATCTTTGTGTTTGAAGGTTAAATTTAGACTTTTTGAGAAATAATAATCTAAAATATATACTGAATAACTTAATAATTTTTCAAATTCTATGTGGCTATACTTGTTTAAATCTAAGATTGATTTTTTTGAACTTTTAAAAGACTCAAATTCTTTTACAAATTTTTTATCTCCAATAGTTGATTTTTTCCAAGCAATTTTTGAGTAACTATCTCCTTTCTTATATTCATCTATACCATCAAATTCATCAGAATTATCATTTCTTTGAATTTTAAATTCCATCAATAATTCTTGATTAGGTATTAATTTTTGAGGAAAAACATATACTTTACTCAAAGGTTGATAATTTATTTTTGTCCTTATTATTCCAAATGGATATATCGATTTTAAAATTATTTTATTTAAAGTATATACACCCCTTTTGCTGTTATTATATTTTATTTTAAATTCTTTTATCTTATTTGGTAAATTAAAATTTCCTAATATTGATTTATTGATCTCTAAATCGATATTTAATTTTTTCTCTTTAGTTTCATTAATTATCTTAAAGTTTATAAGTTCTGTTTTATTTGCTTCAATTAAGTATTCCGTTAAAAAAATTATTCTTAAATTATTAATATTTTGATGTGATACAAAAATTGAAATAAAAAAAATAAAAAAAATAATAATTGAAATAAGAAGTCCTGAGTTATTTTCATAAAATACAGATATTAAAAAACAGAAAAATACAAATAGTCCCAATAATAGTCCTTGAAAATTGGGATATATATAAATCTTATGTTTTTTATTAAGATTGATTAAATACTTAAAATCTAGATTGGTTAACCTCTGTACTAATTGATTAACCATTAGTTATTTTAATTTTTTGAAGTATTTCTTCATTAATGAAGCTTATCTTATCTTCCTGGTTAAGAAATTTAATTCTATGTCTCAATATGTAAGGTAGAGTTTCCTTAACATCTTGATGAGTGACGTAATCTTTTTCATGAATAATTGCCCATCCCTTAGCTAAATCTAAGATTTGCTTTAAGCATCTTGCAGAAATATAAATTTTTTGATCAAGGGTTTGTATTACTTGCTCTATTTCAACAACATATTTAAAAATTTCATCTTTAACAGTTAGTTGATCTTTTTTTTGTTTGATTATCTCCCAATCTACAGCTTTTGATGAAGCGCCATTTAATTTGTTCGTACTTTTTAACATTAAAACTTTGTCGTTTTCATTTAAATCAGATAAAGAAAATGAGATCATAAATCTATCAAGTTGCGAATCTGGTAAAGAACTTGTGCCCGAAGAATCCATTGGATTTTGAGTGGCAATAACAAAAAAAGGCTCTGGCAATTTATAACTTTCACCATCTATAGAAACATTTTTTTCTTCCATTGCTTCTAAAAATGCACTTTGTGATTTTGGACTTCCACGATTAAGTTCATCTGCTAAAACAATATTTGTAAAAATTGGACCTTTTTGAAAATTTAACTTGCCATCTGAAAGAATGTTAAATCCAAGAATATCGCTAGGTAATAAATCAGAAGTAAACTGTATCCTCTTAAAGTTAAGGCCAAGATTTTGCGTAATAGCTTTTGCAAATGTTGTTTTTCCTGATCCTGGATAATCTTCTATTAAAATACTTCCTTCAGAGACTATTGCAGCCAATGTCAATTTAATTTTACTTTCATTAGAAATTATAATCTTTGATGTGTTAGCTATTATTTCATTAAATATCATTTTGATATTACCTTAAAATATTAAAGACTTAATATTACTTTCAAAAATAATATATATCAATGTTGCTAAAATTATATACGGGCCAAAAGGGATTTGAGAAGATATATTTTTTGATCTATTTAACAAACTAGGAATAACATGAATAAGTGCAGTTATAGATGATAAAAATATTATAAAAGGAATAGATGCCCATCCAAACCAAAATCCAATTGCTCCAAATAGCTTAGCGTCACCCAATCCCATTCCATCTTTTTTTCTTATAATTTTATATAAAAAAATTATAGTCCAAATAATTGCAAACCCAAGAATACCACCTATAAAAGAATTTATGTAATTTGGGAACATTGGATGCAAATATGGATCAAAAGACTTAAAGAAACCAATTACCATTAAGGAGAAAGTTATAACATTTGGTATGATGAAATGTTTAAGATCAATAAAAAATATAATTAAGAAAGATAATGAAAGAATTGCTAAAAAAAAGGTAGTGAGAGTAGCACCAAATTTAAAATAAATTGATAAGAATAAAACTACACTCAATAACTCTACAATAAAATACTGGATAGATATTTTTTTTTTACAATTTCTACACTTTCCTGAAAGAATGAGGAAAGATATCAAAGGGATATTATCATGCCAGTTAATTTTTGCTTTACAATTTGGGCAAAATGATCTTCCTAAAATAACACCTTCATTATTTGGAAGTCTGTAAATACATACATTTGCAAAACTGCCCCATAGACCAGCTAAAACCATTATAAATATATAGTCCACTTAATTTAAATTATAATTTGATGTTCGAAGTAATATGAATTAATCCGTCAATTACATATTGAACCAGTAATACTGCATCTTGAAGATGAATATATAAATTTGGTGTATAGACAACGATCTCCATTGTTGAAAAATTTATCAAAAATTGCTTAAATTGCTAGTAAATAAATGATCTTTTTTAAGTCAAAAAAACCTATCGAACCTGAAAAAGAAGTTTCACAAATTAATGTGGATCTTGAACTAGTTACAAAAATGAATCAAGATTTTGCATTATCTCTTGATTTAAATGATACCTTAATGAATGCACTTAGAGTTATTGTTGCAAGAATTAATGCGCAGGCAGCAAACATTTTTTTAATAAATGATAACAAGAAAAAATTCGAATGTATTGCATCTTTGCATCAAGATTATTTAGACGAATATGAATTAGATTTGAGAGATGGAGTAATGGGTAAAGCTGTTGAACAAAGAAAATGTATTCGAGTGGGTAATGTCAGAAAAGACGTACGTGAAATAGCAGAATTTTACTTTGACTTAGATAACAAAACAAATTTTACAACTTTCTCAGTGCTATGTTCTCCTTTAATTGCTGCAAATGAATGTATTGGGGTAATTCATTGTTTAAATAAAAAAACTGATGACAAGCTATTTATAGAAGATGATCGAAAACTATTAGAAACACTTTCTGCTCCAGCTGCTTTAGCTATTAGAAATGCAAAAATGGCAAAAGAGATGGTAGAAAAAAATAAAATCCAAAAGGAAGTTGAAATTGTAGGAGAAATTCAAAAATCTTTGCTCTCAAAAAATAAAGATGAAAAATTCCCAATCTCAGGAATAAATATTCCTGCTAAAGTCGTATCTGGAGATTTTTATAATTTTTCAGATTTAGGTGATGGTAGATATGGATTTGGTGTAGCAGACGTATCTGGAAAAGGTATAAAGTCTTCACTTTTAATGTCTAAAGCCTCAAGTCTATATAGGTGTTTAAGTAAAACAAATTTTTCTGCATCAGACTTATTATTCCAGTTAAACAATGAAATATGTGAGACTATTTCTAGAGGCATGTTTGTAACAATGCTTATAGGAATATACGACTCCAATAAAAAGGAATTATTACTTTCAAGCGCAGGTCACGAACCTCCTTTAATTTTATCTGCCGATGGTACATTTAGTAATTTTTCAGAAGCTGGTCCTCCCCTTGGAATTATGCCTAAAACAAAATATCCAGAACATACATTGTCATTTGAGAATAGTTCGATGTACATTTTTACGGATGGTATTACTGAAATTAAAAATCCAAGTGGAGAAATGTTGGGTGCTGAAGGCTTTGAAAACTATATAAAAAAATATCAATCAACTCCTATTAATGAAAGATTGAAGACTATGATAGATAATATTCTTAATGCAGGTCATGTTCAAAAAGATGATCTAACAATTGTAGTGATTGATGGAAAATAAATTTTAATATTATTCTGCAGCTTTTGCTGTTAGTGTACCGGTCGCTTCATATCTTTCAATAGACTCTACAAATTCTTGTTCTGAAGCTCCATCAGCTGTGAAACCGCCTTCTAATACAAAATTTCCAACACCTTCTGCTCCTTCTGATGCTGTTGTAAACTTACCGTAAAAATATATTGAACCGTATGAACTGGTATCATTTACATTATTATTATATTCCTCAATATGGTTTTGTTTAACTGTCCAATAACTTCCAGCATCACAGTGTGTGCAGGCATCTTGAAGAGTTGTGGTACTTTTCTTCATCGTACTAAATTTATCTTGTTGTCCTGCAAATACCGCATTGTATGATCCCCAGCCGTCACCAATCCTTTGGTCATCCGTTGCTACTATAGGTAGGTCACTAAATGTTGCTGTACCTGTTCTCCAACTTGTTGCAATTTCAGTGCCTCCAGTGCTATTAACTTGTCCTCCAGCTCCAACAGCTCTTGTAATTTTAGTACTCACATCGGCAAAAATATCTCTTTTTTTAAAATTAACGTATACCTGAGATCTAACCTGTTGTGATGCACCAGACTTAAATACATTATTATCACTTGTATAGTTTAAGGATCCGCCAGTAACTTTACTTAATGTTACCCAGTCACTGTCATAAATAATTGTATCTTGATCAATTGTTTGAACATAATCATCATCCAAATGAGCATAATTATCCTCTAATGATGCAAGTGCTTTTGACATAGACTCAACACTTGAAGTATCTATGCTCGCAACAATAGCTGCAGCATCAGCATCTATAGTCAATCCAAATTTTTCAGCAGACTTTTGAATGCCAGCAGTTAGTTTTGATGAATTTATTAATTTTGATGTAGTACTACTTGTATTTTTTGTGACATTTTGAGATGTATTATTTGCTGAATAACTCATGGAATTAGCTATTTTACTTAATGTTGTTGTTGGAGTTGGAGTTGATACAACCGCATGCGAATAAGAATTAATGATTATAAAGATAATAATTGATTTTATAATAAATATAATTCTCATAATTTAATTTTTTACCATCGCTTCAAAACCTGGATTTGTAATATTAACTGAATTTATTCCATCTGATAATATTAAATTTCCTGGGATCATTCCTAAAGTGTTATTAGGTCCTGGTCCTAACAAAACTACAGTACTTTGATTTTCTGACTCTGATAATACAACAAATTCTGTTCCACGTGCTCCGAGTGTTCCTGCTGGAACTTTAACTTCTAAATTGTCAGGATTCTTTTTACTTATTTGTCCTGTTATAAACTTAACTGTTCCTGATTTTACTGTTGAAACAAAAGATCCTTCTTGGCTATTTGGATCATAAACAAATTCATCAATAGTCAGTTCTGTTTCCTCACCTAAAGTTAAAACTGTCTGGTCAAGAAATAATATTTGTGCATTAGATTTGCTATTAGATATTATTGTATCTCCAAAAAATATTTTTGAACCATTTGCGAGTTTTTCATTATTCTGATTTTTTATTTCGCCGATCGCAGCACCAATTATACCAACGAAGTTAGTACTTGCATTAGCAATATTTGAAGATATTAAAAAAACAAAAATTGCAAGTCTAATTAAATAATTCATTTATGTTATACCTTTTAGTCAAACCCATTGTAAAAAATTCTCTTTCAATATCATGGTTTGCTATATTTGAACTTACATCAGAGTTTCTTAATTTGAAAGTGTAAAATATACCCTTTGAAATTGCAGAATTTTTTAAGAATGGTAAAAGTTGACCGATTTGACCTTCTAGGGAAAGAATATTTACAAGACTTTCATCATCTCTAATTTTAGATGTACTAAGAAATGGTTCAGGTTCATCATAAGCATTTTTAAGATAAGTACTGCTCAGTTTTAATGTACCAAAAGGAAGAAGATGAGAGTAAATAAGATTAATTCCAGTAGAATCATAGCTATCAAATTCTTTTTTAGCTTCAGTTCTATTTAGAATTAATTTTGTTCCTAATTGGCTTTTTTTTGTCAAATTAAAATTGTATTTTAAAAAGCTTGAATAAACATCACTATCGTTATCATCTGCAGTGGAGAAAGTTGCATTTCTCTCATATGAAGTTTCTGAAAAGGCTAAACCGTAGTTAATATTGTGTTTTTCATTAAAAATATAGGTATTGTTTATTCCATATCCTTTTGTTTCATAATCTTCTTGTTTTCTATAATTGGGTCCGCTCCAAAATGCATATGGAGAAATATAATTATTTCCAAATATTTTAAAATAACTAATTGAAGAAGAAATTATATCGCTATCACCGGTAACTTTATTTTCATTTTGCTTAATATCTAAACTTAAATTAAAAAATAATGACGATGTCTCATTAATATTTCGGCCAACGGTAAGTGCCCCGGATCTATTAAACGTTTTATCATCTTCAAGCACAAGTCTTCCATCAACTGCTGGATAAGGTATTAAATTATCTTCTTGTAATAATTTTTTTGTTTTAGTTATTCCACTTATATTATTCTCCTCAGTTTGTAAGTATTTTAAATCTAAATATGCAAACCATTTACTATCTTTTTCTTTAGCTGGCGCAGATAATAATTTTGCAATAGTTTTTTTTGTGTCGTCAGGTGTATTAGGATCATTCATCAATGTTCTAACCATTAGATCAACTTTAACTTTTGAATCCATTTCAATTAAAATTGAAAGTAAATAAAGTTTGATATCTAGATTTTCGGGATAAAGCATATTTAATCTTTCTAAAGTTGATATAGTTAACTTTAGATTTCCAGTATTCTCCTGTTGTTTTGCGTAATTCAAGTTTAATTCTAGGTCAGTGGGGTTTTCTAAAATTTCCTGATAAGTTATTTCTTTTGCAGTTAATTTTGTATGAATAGTAAAAGTTAAAATAATTAATAATAAAAAATACTTTATCATTTTTTTGTTTTTAGTGTTTCAGTGTTGTCTAAATTTAGTGCCAAACAAGTAATGTCATCCCTTAATTTTTCTGCTCCCCAATTTAATTTAGATGCAATTCCTTCAACTACATTAATTGGGTTTATATCTTTTAAATTTTTTACTATTTCCTCAACGCCCTCGGATCCTAATTCATTTCCATTTTCTAAATATCCTTCTGTAACACCATCTGTATAAACTACAAATGTTTTATTTTTTAAATTTATTTTTTTTGAAACAACCATTGTTTCTGCAAAATATTTTATAATTCCAATTGGAGGCAATTCAGATTTTAAATACTCAAAATTTAAATTTTTATCAAATAACATGATACTTTCATGACCAGCATTTACAAAAGTAATATCTCCAGTGTCTGTATTAAATTTTCCAAATACTGCAGTCACAAACATACCCTTAAATTTAGATTCTACTAATTCATTATTTACTAAAAAAACAACTTTTTCTAAGGGCATTGATAGTTTTGACAATGCTCTAAAAGTTGATGAAGCTTTGGCCATGTACATTCCTGCTTTAACTCCCTTTCCAGATACGTCAGCCAAAGAAAAATAATATTCATTATTACCAACATAAATTAAATCATAATAATCACCTGAAACATCTCTTGCTGGAATATTTTTTGCATATACAAAATTTTGATATTTAAAAATGTCAGGAAATAAACTTTTTTGAACATCTCCAGCAAGCTCTCTTTCTCTCAACAATTTAGTTTCTTTCATTAAATTTTCTGTCGCTAACTGATTTTCTTCTATAAATCTGAAATAAAGACCAGTTAAAAAGGTCACTACAAGAATAAATATAGGATAACTTATATCTATTAATTCTGATCTGAAATTATAAAAAGTAACACCAATAGACAATATTGAAAAAAGTCCTATTACAAAAACTGGCAAGCTATACTTTGGTTTAATTTTTTGTGATAAAATAAATATTATTGTTGCTAAAATAATTGTTAATAAAAGTTCAATAACATATATTTCAGGGTTTCTTAATAAATAGGATTTATCTAAAATATTTTCTATTACATTTGCATGAACCTCAACTCCAGGCATAATTATGCCTAATGGTGTTTTTACTAAATCAAAAAGACCTTGAGCAGACGCACCAATTAATACATATTTGTTTTCAAATCTTGATCTATCAAAATTTCCATCAAATACTGAACTAGCTGAAATATACTGACTTTTTTGAGGCTGTTTATATCTTATCCAAAAAAGACCATTGTTATCACTGGATATTTTATGAGGTCTTACACTAATTTTCTTTATTCCTACCTCATCTAAAGTAACAAATAGATTTTTTTGATCTAATCCAACTCTAATCATTTCAAGTCCCATCGTTGGATATATTTTTTCGTCAAAAGATACGATTAAAGGTAAAGATCTTATTATACCATCAGTTTGATCTAAAAACGAAATTGAACCTAAGCCATTTACGTTATCTTCTAATAGTTTTAATGATCCTATAGAATTAGAATATTTATAGACAAATTCTTTTGGATTTCCTCCTTTAAACAAAAATTTAGCTTTAGGTTTTCGCTGGTATTCTGAGTATGATTTTTCAGTATTGCCAAGTATAGCAAGAACAGACTTAGAATTTTTTAGTTCTTTTTTAAAATAATTATCATGACTTTCTATTTTTCTTAAATCAGCAATTAATTCCTTAGATTTAATATCATAAGCCTTTATAAATTCTTCGGGGGTTTGCTTATCATTTTCACTAAAAAAAATATCAAATCCAATTACTTTAGGATTGGCATCATTTAAATTATTTAATATTTTTGCAAATACAGACCTATTCCATGGAAATTGACCAAATTTAGCCAAACTTTTTTCATCTATGTCAACTATAATAACTTCTGAACTAGGTTTTCTTAAAGGGAAAATCTTTTGATACAAGTCAAAACTTAAAAAAGAAATTGACTTTATTATATTTGGATTGCTGATCTTTAAAAATATTAATAAAATTAATATCAATAAATAAGTAAAATAGTTCTTATATTTGAGAAAAAATTTCACTGTTAAAACTTATATTGATTAAATCTAATGTAAAGAATTCAAATAACGGTTTAAATATATATAAATTAAGTAGTTTAATAAGCTGATATTTGTTCTTGATTATAAATTTTACAACTCATTACTATGCTTAGTCCAAGCATTATAGATAACAAAGAGGATCCACCATAAGACATAATGGGTAAAGGTGCACCAACTATTGGTAACATCCCAAGAACCATAGCAATATTTACAAATACATATAAAAAAATAGCAGTGGCAAATCCAAAACAATATAATTTAGCAAAAAAACTTCTTGATACGAGACCTACATTAATTATTCTATAAATTAACAATATGTATAGCAGTATTAAAATTATTGATCCGAGAAATCCAAATTCTTCTGAAAAAAGAGTGAAAATAAAGTCAGTATGTTTTTCTGGTAAAAATTCCAAATAGCTTTGAGTTCCTTTTAAATATCCTTTTCCAAAAAACCCCCCTGAACCAATAGCTATTTTAGATTGTATTATTTGATAACCAGCTCCTAAGGGATCTCTATCTGGATTAAAAAATGTTAATATTCTAGACTTTTGGTAAGGTTTTAAAATTGATATTGCAAAAGGCAATGAAACCAATAACAACAATCCAGAATAAATAAAATATTTAATATTTAAACCTGCTAACCAAATTATAGCAATACCACTTCCTGCAATTAATATTGAAGTACCTAAATCTGGTTGTTTTAAAACTAAGTAACAAGGAATTACTAAAAGTATAATTGGTTGAATTAAAAATTTATAACTTTGAATATCAGAACTTTGAATTCTGTGATAGTATCTTGCAAAACAAATAATAACTGCAATTTTCATCAATTCTGACGGTTGTAAATTTATAAAGTATAAGTTTATCCATCTAGTGGCACCAGAAGCCGATATTCCAAAAAATAAAACAGTAATTAATAATGTCAAACCAATAATATAAAATAGATATGCATTTTTATACCAAGTAGAAACTCTAACAAATGATAAGGCTAAGAATAAACTAAAAAAAACCGACAATCTAATTATATGATTTTTAGTATAAAAAGAAAATTTTCCTCCTTCAGTTGAGTAAATTGCGAACACACTTATCGAACCGATTGTAATGATTAATAGAATTAACAAATAGTCTATTGATTTAATTTTATCAAAAAAACTGTAATTTGTTGCTCGAATTCTCTCTCTTAACATCAGGCTAAACTAGTATTTCCATTATTAAATTGCTCTCTTAATTTATGTCTGTCTATAATTTTTTTAATTAATTTACTCGCGAGCGGAGCGGCTGCTTTACTTCCAGAACCACCGTGCTCAATAATAACACTTAGTGCATATCTTGGATCCTTATATGGTGCAAAAGCAACGTATAATGCATGGTCTCTTTTTTTGTATTCAATTTGCTCGGTATCTAAATCTAATTCTCTATCAAGATCAGTTATTCTTCTTACTTGCGAAGTTCCAGTTTTACCAGCGAATTGATACTTGGGATCATCGTAACGAGATATGTATGAGGTTCCATATTGTTCATTCGTAGAACCAAACATTGCATCTAATACAAAATTAATATTAGACTTTTTGTTGTACATTCTCTGGTAATATTCAACATTTATTTCATCTAAATAATTTCTTTCATGCAAGGGAAAATTTGAATGACTTAATTTAATTTTATTTATTATATCCTTATAATTTATAGTTTCATCTTTTATTATATGAGGTTTTATTTTATATCCTCCATTTGCAATTTGAGCTGTCATTAGACAAAGTTGTAGTGGTGTGGTTTGAATATAGCCTTGACCTATTCCATTGATTACAGTTTCTCCCAAGTACCAACTTTGCTCTAATATACGTCTTTTCCATTTCGTATCAGGAACCAATCCATTTTTTTCATCACTGTAAACTTCTCCAAGTACATTGGTTCCAAGTCCATATCTTTTTGCAATTATTGATAATTTATCAACTCCAAGTAATCTTGCCATTTCATAAAAATATATATCGCAAGATTGTTTGATGGCATTTCTCAATTTCATGTAACCATGACCTTCTTTTTTCCAACAATGATATTTAACTCCATATAGCTCATAAGGATGTTTATGACCTTTACATCTTATTGTTTTATTAGGATCTAGTATGCCGTATTCTAGAGCCGCCAAAGCAACTAATGGCTTGAAAGTTGAGCCAGGAGAATAAAGTCCAGCAATAGACTTATTTATCAAAGGTTTTAATGGATTATTTCTGATTTCTTGCCAATCTCTCTCATTAATTCCGTGGGTAAATTTATTTGGATCATATGTTGGTGATGATGCCATTGCAACCACCTCACCGGTGTAAATATCCATTGCACATATTGATCCTGCTTTTCCTTTAAGTAGCTCTTGGGCATATTTTTGTACTTCAATATCAATAGTCAAGTGTACTTTGTTACCCTGTCTTTCTTTAATGTAATCTATTTGACTTATTCTTTTTCCAGATGCATTTACTTCATATCTTTTAATACCGTAGTTACCAATTAACATTTTCTCTTGTGAATTTTCTATTCCGTATTTTCCAACTTTTAAACCTGGAACAAAATTTTCTCTTATCTCAGATTTTTCAAGATCTTTTGGACTAGCATCACCAACATATCCAACTATATGTACTAAATCATTAGCATAAGGATAAAATCTAGATGTCGATAATACGGGTTTTGCACCTTCCAACTCGTGTAAATATAAATTTATTTTTGAGAATTGTTCCCAAGTTAAATTATCTGAAACTACCAATGTGTCCCAAGGTTTTAATCTTTCTTTTTTTTTATATAATTTTTTAACTTGAAAATTATCCAATCCAATTATATTTTTGATTTTAAATATTGTTACATCAAAATCATTTATTTCATCCAACATTAAGTGTAACTGAAATACTCTGTCATTACTTGCTAGAACTTTATTAAAATTATCTACAATTATGCCTCGTTGTGGTGGAGTTTTCCATTCACGGATCCTATTTTTATCTGATAAAATTTCATATTTTTCTCTGTCTGAAATTTGTAAGTTATATAATCTTGAAGATATACCTGCAAAAAGTAATATTTTCGCTGCAGCGAGAATAAACATTCTCCTTGTTATAACTCTGCCCTTTTCTATGTTTCTTCCTCTATTCAACATTTTCTTGTTTTAAACCTAGTAAATAAATTTGATTAAATATTTTTGCCACTGCAGGATAAATTAAAAATGAAAAAAAGGCAGTTGACATTAAAGCCCCGTAACTAATATTTTCATCAAAGAAAAGAGCTAATACCGTAAAATGAATTGAGCTTACAATTAATATTGCAATAAAGAAAAGTATCCAATCATAAATTAAATTAGGAACTAAAGTTCTTGTCCTAAAAAAAGATGCAATAACACAAAGTAAAAGATAATTTATTGATGAAACTCCAATAGGTAGGTTTTGTACAACATCATTAATTATACCTGCAAAAAAAATAAGGCCATAACCAAGCATTTCTGGTTTCCTTAAAACCCAATAAAAAACAATTAAATGAATGAAATCAAAAGATATATTAATTTTGAAGACCTGGAATGAAAATGAGTATCCTGTCAAAGCAAAGAAAAACAATAAAATAATTGGGAAACCATTTAACAAAAATTGATAAAATTTTATATCGCCTCTAGCCATTTTATTTGTTTACCTGCACATAATTTAATTGATTTAAGTTGCTAAAAAACTTCACATACTTTTTATTGTCTTGAATAATTATTTTTCCAACAGGAATTGATGCTGGAATTGTGCCATCTGATCCAGAAGTATACACAATTTCATTTTCTTTTATTTCATTTTCTTTCGGTAAGTACTCGAGCTCTGCATAATCATCATTGCCATTTCCTGAAAGTATGGCATTAATACCACTTGGTTCGATAATGATAGGGATTTTGCTATTAAGGTCATTAACCAGTAATACTCTTGAGCTTAAAAAGTTAACATTAACAACCTTTCCAATGTAATATAGCCTATCTTTAACAGCTGATCCTAGTTTAACTCCATTTTTTTGACCTTTATTAATTATTAAAGACTTCAAATAAGGACTTTGCTTATCCAATAAAATCTTAGTTAACATATATTCTTTAGAAAAAAGATCTCTTTCCTCTATCAATTTTTTTAAAAGAGCATTTTCTGATTTATAAAAATCTACTTCTTTTTTAAGTGAGTCTAAATTAAGATCTTTATCTCTTAAGACTGAAAACTCTTCATACATACTCATATGATCTTGAAAAAGATAATATTTATCTTTTACATATTTAAATGGGCTTGATACAACGTATGATCCTCTAAATATAATATCTTTTGTGATAGACCTAAATTGATTAATTGGACCAGTTTTAAAATACTCTAATGATAAAACTAAAATAGATATGATTAATAGAGTAAATAAAGAAAACTTTTGTCTATTTCCTTTTTTTAGAAATGCTGAACGAATAGCAATAATAAAATCATCTCTACTCGACTCTGTTGACATAATATTTAATACTCAGATAGTACAGTAGAAAATATTTCTTGATCGTCTAACGCCTTTCCTGTTCCTATTGCAACACATGACAATGGATCGTCAGCTATATTTACTGGTAATCCAGTTTCTTTAGAGAATCTTTTATCTATATTTTTTAAAAGTGATCCTCCACCTGTCATTGTTAAACCCATATCAACTAAATCAGCTGATAATTCTGGGGGTGTATTTTCTAGTGCTTTTTTTATTCCAGATACAATTTCTTTGAGTATCGGGTTTAAAGCCTCTGAAGTATCTTGTTCTGAGATATTCACCTCTTTAGGTGTTCCTGATCTTAAATCTCTACCTTTGACTGCATAAGTATTATTATTAGTTGGAATTGCTGTTCCAATGTCTTTTTTAATTTTTTCAGCAGTACTATCTCCAATCATTAGATTATATTCTTCTCTCATATATTCTTTCAATGCATTGTCCATCGCATCTCCTGCAACTCTTAGAGATTCAGAGTAAACTACGCCTCCCAATGACATAACAGCAATTTCAGTTGTTCCACCACCTATATCTACAACCATTGATCCAGTCGCTTCTTGAATCGGCAGACCAGCTCCAATTGCTGCTGCAATTGGCTCTTCAATTAATTGAACTCTTCTAGCACCAGCCGCAAGTGCACTATCTTGAATAGCTTTTCTTTCAACTGGTGTTGATCCAGTTGGTACGCAAATCAATATTCTAGGATTTGCCAAAGTCTTTTTATGAACTTTTTTTATAAAATGTTTAATCATTTCTTCTGTTACAATAAAGTCTGCAATCACACCATCACGTAAAGGTCTTATTGCTTGAATATTACCCGGAGTTCTTCCTAACATTGTTTTAGCTTCATCACCTACCGCTAAAACTGACTTTTTACCTTTGTTATCTACAACTGCTACAACAGATGGTTCATTTAGAACTACACCTTTGCTTTTTAAAACTACTAGCGTATTAGCTGTTCCAAGATCTATTGCCATATCCTGGCTCCAAAACTTTCTTAAATTGGCAAACATTGACATTTAATTATATTCCTTTCACTTTTTGATGTTTAATATTTTGAGATGGTGCTTTTTTCTCACGTTTTATAAGCATTTTATTCAATGCGTTTAAATATGCGTTTGCTGATGCAACTAAAGTATCTGTATCAGCTGATTGGCCTACTGTTGTCCTATCATTTTCCTCAATTTTTACACTAACAGTTGCTTGAGCATCAGTGCCTTCAGTCACAGCATGCACTTGATAAAGAGATAATTTTACATCGTGTGGAAATAATTTTTTTATACATTTAAATATTGCATCAACTGGTCCATCTCCTGTTTCAGTTGTATTCTTAATTTCACCATAAACATCTAATGTCATTTCAGCTTTTTGTGGTTCTCCAGTACCGGCAAAAACTTTTAAAGATTTTAAATTTATTGCATTAATTTTATTATCTACAATTAAACTATCATCAACTAAAGCAACTATGTCTTCATCGTATATATGTTTCTTTTTATCGGCTAAAACTTTAAATTTTCCAAAAGCTGCTTGAATTATATCGTCTGTAAGATCTGAATAACCTAAATCGGATAATTTATCTTTAAAAGCATGTCTTCCAGAATGTTTTCCCATTACTAAGGATGTTTTTTTTACTCCAACACTTTCTGGCGTCATAATTTCATAAGTTTCTCTATTCTTTAACATTCCATCTTGATGAATTCCTGACTCATGAGCGAAAGCGTTTTTTCCAACTATTGCTTTATTAAATTGAACTGGAAAACCAGTTGCGTTTGAGACTATTTTAGAGGCTTTGCTTATCAATTCTGTTTTAATTCCGGTATTGTATGGCATTAAATCATTTCTTGTTTTAATTGCCATAACTACTTCTTCTAATGCAGCATTTCCCGCTCTCTCGCCAATTCCATTTATTGTACATTCTATTTGTCTTACACCCTCTGAAACTCCAGCCAATGCATTTGCTACTGCTAATCCAAGATCATTGTGACAGTGTGCAGATAATATTGCTTTATCTATATTTGGAACATTGTTTTTCAAGTGTTTAATTGTTTTTGCAAATTCTTCAGGTATAGAATATCCAACTGTATCTGGAATATTTATAGTCTTAGCACCACAATTGATTGCAAGTTCTACGGTTTTACACATGAAATCCATATCAGTTCTTGTTCCATCCTCGCAGGACCATTCTACGTCGTCGGTAAAGTTTCTTGCGTATGTAACACTTTCTTTTATTGCATCTAGAACCTGCTCGTTTGTCATTTCAAGTTTGTGTTTCATATGTAATGGGCTTGTAGAAATGAAAGTATGAATTCTAAATCTTGGAGCATGTTTCAACGACTCATGACATGCATCAATATCTTTTTTTAATGCTCTTGATAGACCACATGGAATAGAGTTTTTCATTATTTTGCTTATTTCTGACACAGCCTCAAAGTCTCCTGGCGAAGCAATTGGAAACCCTGCTTCAACAATATCTATTCCCATTTCGTCAAATACTCTTGAAATTTGTATTTTTTCTTCAACACTCATAGATGCACCTGGCGATTGTTCACCATCACGCATTGTCGTATCAAATATGTATAATTTTTCTTTGTCTGACATTGTAATTTTTAGCTCGAGCATAATACATGCTCTCGCTCAGATTGCAAAATAAATTAAGAAATTTAACCCAATTTAAATATCAATTTATTTTTTATCACTATCAACAAGCTTCTTCTTAGCAATCCAAGGCATCATTTCTCTCAAAGTTGCCCCAACTTTTTCAACTGGATGTTCTGCTAGTTTTGCTCTTGTAGCTAAAAAATTTTTCTTACCATTTTTACATTCATCCATCCATTGTTTAGTAAATTTACCTGACTGAATATCTGCTAAAACTTCTTTCATTCTTTTTTTTGTTTCTTCTTTATTTATTATTCTGGGGCCTGACTCGTATTCTCCATATTCAGCAGTATTTGATATAGAATAATTCATGTTTGCTATTCCACCTTCATAAATTAAATCTACAATAAGCTTAACTTCATGAACTGTTTCAAAATATGCCATTTCTGGTTCGTATCCTGCTTCAACTAAAGTTTCATATCCATTTTTAATTAATTCGACAAGACCTCCACATAAAACAGTTTGCTCACCAAATAAATCTGTTTCTACTTCGTCTTTAAATGTTGTCTCAATTATACCCGATCTTCCACCACCAATAGCTGAAGCATATGACATAGCTAGATCTCTAGCTTTGCCTGATCCGTTTTGATGAACAGCAAATAAACATGGAACTCCACCACCTTTTTGATATTCACTTCTAACTAAGTGACCCGGTCCTTTTGGTGCTACCATAAATACATCTAGATCTTTTCGAGCTTTAATTAAATCATAATGAACATTTAATCCATGTGCAAAAGCAATAGATGTTCCTTCTTTAACACGTTGCTCAATATGATTTTTATAAATAGTAGCTTGTAATTCATCTGGAGTTAGAATCATAACAACATCTGCCCATTCAGCAGCATCTGAAAGGTTCATAACTTTTAAACCTTTAGACTCTGCTTTTTCAATACTTGAAGATCCTTCTCGAAGGGCTACAACAACTTCCTTTACTCCACTATCTTTTAGATTTAAAGCGTGAGCATGTCCTTGGCTACCATATCCAAAGATTGCAATTTTTTTATCCTTTATTAAATTTGCATCAGTATCTTTTTCATAAAACATTTTCATATTTTTTTCTCCTAATTAATTATTTAAATATATCTGCACCCCTTGTCATAGCTACGGCTCCTGTTCTTGAAACACTCACCAATCCAAATTTTTTTAAATCCTTTGACATTTTGTCTATTTCTCGTCTTAAAGCTGTTATTTGAATAACATTGGATTTTTTTGTTTTGTCTAATAATACAGGATTATATTTTTTACAAGCTTTCAATGCACCTTCTAATTTATTATTTGGGCCAACAATTTTGAATAATGCCATCTCCTTAAAAATAACTGCCTTATCTTCTCTTTTAAAATCAGCAACTTTATGAACCGGTACAAGTTTTCTTAATTGAAGTTTAATTTGATTAACAACTTGTGGTGTTCCTGTAGTTACAATTGTTATCCTTGATATCTTTAACTTTTCATCAACTTGGGCAACTGCTAGAGATTCAATATTATAACCTCTACCAGAAAACAAACCAACAACTCTAGCCAATACACCTGCTTCATTATCTACCCAAACAACTATTATATGTGTATCAAATTTCTCTTTTTTATTTGAAAAACTATACGCTGATTTTGAATTTGGCATTAAACTAAGGACTTACCTTTGCCAGTAATCTTCTTACTTTCTTGATCTTTGGGTCCTAAAATCATCTTATTATGTGGTTTTCCTGATGGTATCATTGGAAAACAATTTTCTACCTTATCGACCATACAATCAAATATTACTGGTCTATCTGTATTCAACATTTCAATAATTTTATCATCTAACTCTTCTGGTGTTTTTGCTCTTATGCCAACGCAGTTATATGCTTCTGCTAATTTAACAAAATCTGGTAGTGCGGCTGTATAACTTTCAGAATAGTTCTTATCGTGTAAAAGCTCTTGCCATTGTCTAACCATGCCCATGTATTGGTTATTCAATATAAATATTTTAATTGGAAGGTTGTATTGTACAGCTGTGGACATTTCTTGAATTGTCATTAACACTGAGGCCTCTCCAGCAATATCAATAACTAATTTTTTAGGATGTGCAACTTGCACACCAACAGCAGCTGGCAAACCATATCCCATGGTACCTAAGCCACCAGATGTCATCCAACGATTTGGTTTATTAAATTTATAATGTTGTGCAGCCCACATCTGATGTTGTCCAACCTCAGTTGTAATATAAGAATCTCTGTCTTTAGTTAATTCATATAATCTTTCAATCGCATACTGTGGTTTTATGGTCTCTTCACTTCCAATATAATCTAAAGATCTGACCGACCTCCACTTTTGAATTTTTTCCCACCATTTAGAAGTCTTTTGTTTATTTGATTTTAAAAATTTTGATTTTTTTTGTTTTAAACTTTTCAAAGTTGATGAAAGAACATTTTTTACATCTCCTACAATAGCTAAATCAACTTTAACATTTTTATTAATTGATGATGGATCAATATCAATGTGAACTTTTTTTGATTTTGGTGAAAATTCATCTATTTTTCCTGTTATCCTATCATCAAAACGTGCTCCAATATTAATCATCAGATCACAATCATGCATCGCATTATTTGCTTCATAAGTTCCATGCATACCTAACATTCCTAAAAATTGACTATCATCACCAGGGAAGGATCCTAATCCCTGTAAAGTTGATGTAATAGGAAAACCTGTTGCATAAACAAGTTCTCTTAATAGTTCACTAGCTTTAGGTCCAGAATTAATCACTCCGCCACCAGTATAAAAAATAGGTTTTGAAGATTTACTCATTAAATCAATTAATTGATCAATACTATTTTGATTAAAATGATTATGAGATTTTCCATTTAATTTAATTTCTTTTTTAGGTTTCTTATATTTTGTTTTTTGAAATTGAATATCTTTTGGTATATCAACTAAAACTGGTCCTGGTCTACCAGTGGTTGCTACTTCAAATGCTTTATGTATTGTGCTAGCTAAATCATTTATATCTTTGACCAACCAGTTATGTTTAGTGCAAGGTCTAGTTATTCCAGTTGTATCACATTCTTGAAATGCATCTGTACCAATTAAATGAGTTGGAACTTGTCCAGAAATACAAACTAATGGAATTGAATCCATATAAGCATCTGTCAAAGCTGTGACCACATTTGTTGCGCCTGGTCCTGAAGTTACTAAAATAACACCTGGTTTACCTGATGATCTTGCATATCCTTCTGCGGCATGACCTGCGCCTTGTTCATGTCTAACTAAAACATGTTTAATTGATTTAAAATTTTGTAATTCATCATAAATTGGTAGGACTGCACCACCTGGATAACCAAAAATATGATCTACATTTTGATCCTCCATACACTTAAATACAATTTCTGCGCCTGAGTATAATTTTGACATTTATATAATCTAGCTGAAGTTGTGCTAAAAGGTCAAGATATCTATGTAGATTTAGGAAATTTTTTTAAAAATGTTTCAAGTCTATTAAATTTTATTTTTTGCCAATCAGACATTTGGCCTCTTGCCCAAGTAGACTGTCTCTTGGCATATTGCCTTGTTTTTATTGATATTTTTTCTTTTAGCTCAATAAGATTTATTCTTTTGTCTAGATATTCTTTAATCTCATTAAGACCAATAACTTTATTTGAGGACAAATCTTTCTTTATCCTTAGTTCGTAAAACCTTTTAGCCTCTTTTATTGCTCCATCACTCAACATTTGGTTTGTTCTTATAGAAATTCTATCTATCAATTTATCTCTAGGATAATTAATGAGTAACTTTATAAAGCTGTCTTGAGTAAAATCTGAATATGTTTCACTGTACCAATCAAACAAAGATTTATTTGTAAACTTTTTTACCTCAAAGGCTCTTATTGATCTTTGAGAGTCATTTTTGTTAATTTTTTTTTTGCAAAGTGGGTCTAGCTTAATAAGCTCAGAGTAAAATTTAATTTGTCCTATTTTTGAATGTTTTTTTCTAATTCTATTTCGCATAGTTAACGGGATATCAGGAATTTTAACCATACCATCTACAAGAGCTTTAAAATACAAGCCAGTTCCACCAACAAGAATTGGAATTTTATTCTTTTTCTTAATATTTTTAATTTTTAACTTAACATCCTTAAGCCAATTTCCTGTAGAATAATTATCCTTTACACTTTTAAATCCATATAAATGATGTTTTATATTTTTTAAATCATTTCGCTTAGGTCTAGCAGTAAGAATGTTAAGTTCTTTAAATATTTGCATGCTATCAGCATTTATAACTTCTCCATTTATTTTTTTTGCAAGCTGAATAGCAAATTTTGATTTTCCAGATGCTGTTGGTCCTGAAATAAGAATTATTTTGGACTTTAAGTCCATTAATTTAATTTAACACCTATATATCTTCTTTGGTTATTGTTGTTATAAATTGCAATAAGTAAACTTTTGTCAGCACCTTTTAGAGCTAGTTTTACAATATTATCTAAATCTCCAATAGTGTTGATTTTTTTCTTTTGCGCTTCAACAATAATATTATTTACTTGTAAATAATTAATTGGGCTGTCTTTCTCAATTTCTGTGATTACAAGTCCTGTAGTATTTTTTGGTAAGTTTCTCTCCTTAATGTCATCTTTAGTCAGTAACCTAACCTTTATTTTTAACCCATCAATTGTATCTTCTTTAGGTTTTTCTGTTACTAAACCTTGTGATTTAAAGTCCTCAGATGTCTCTAGTCTCCCAAGTATAATTTCCTTAGTTATCTCTCTTTTATTTCTCCAAACTTTCAGTTTTACTTTTTTACCAACTTCTGTTTCGGCCACTATTTTAGGTAATTCACTCATTTCATTAATTTTTTTTCCATCGAATTCTAAAATAATATCTCCAGCTTTAATTCCTCCCTTATCTGAAGGGCTATTATCAGCCACACTTGCAACAAGTGCTCCTCTTGGTTCATCTAATTTTTCTACATCTGCTATATCTTTTGTGACTGTTTGAATTCTAACACCTAACCATCCTCTTTTGGTTTCACCAAATTCAATTAATTGATTAATTACTCTTTGAGCACTATTAGAAGGAATTGCAAAACCAATTCCAATTGAACCTGATTGACCTAATATTGCAGTATTAATTCCAACAACATCTCCATCCATATTAAACAATGGACCTCCTGAATTTCCTTGATTTATAGATGCATCAGTTTGTATATAGTCTTCGTATCTAGAAAGACCAATACTTCTATTTCTAGCTGAGATTATTCCTGCAGTAACTGTTCCTCCTAAGCCAAATGGATTTCCAATTGCAATAACCCAATCACCGATTCTTGCAGTATCAGAGTCTCCGAATTTTACCGGAGTAAATTTTTGATCTGACTCTATTTGAAGAACTGCCAAATCCATACCTGGATCTGCTCCAATTACTTTTGCCCTAAGATTTTTCTCACCATTAACTCTTACAAAAACATCTTCCGCACCTTGGATTACGTGATTATTTGTAATAACAATTCCTTTTTCATCTATTATAAAGCCAGATCCAAGCGCACTTGTTTGTCTCTTTTGAGGTGTCCCATAATCTTTGAACATGTCTTCAAAGGGGGATCCTGGGGGAAATTCAAATGGAAATGGATTAGATCTTGAGGTTATTGTTGTTGTGGTCGAGATATTTACTACTGATGGCATTAATTTTTCAGCAAGATCTGCAAAAGATGCAGGCATATTTGCTGCGTTTGTAGTGTTTTGAATATTAATTGAAAAAAATATTAATAATAAAATTTTTATGTATCTCATCTTTTTAAATACCAAATAATAAAAAAACCTATTACAGTAAATATTAGCCCACCAGTTCTTAACTGATTATCAGTGGCGTCTTTTAATTTCATTATCATATTTTTCATTTTTGATGGAAATATGGCGTAAAGAATACCCTCAATAAAAAGAAATAGACCAAATGCGATGATCAATTCTCTCATTAAATTTACTCTACTTTTTGATCAATATTTCCGAAAAATTTAAAAAATTCACTATCTGGTGAAAGTATCATTGAAGTTTCACCACCAATTAAAGCTTTTTGGTATGCCTGCATTGCTCTATAAAATGCAAAAAATTCAGGATCTTGTCCAAAGGCATCAGCAAAAATTTTGTTCTTTAAACCGTCGCCTTCTCCTTTCATAATCTCAGATTTTTTCTGTGCATCTGCAAGTATAACTGTTACTTCTTTATCTGCGGTTGATGTAATTGTTACTGCCATCTCTGCACCTTTTGCTCGAAACTCTTTTGCTTCTCTTTCCCTTTCAGTTTGCATTCTTCTAAAAATTGCATCACTGTTTGCTTGTGGAAGATCTGCTCTTTTAATTCTTACATCAACAATACTAATACCAAAATTCTCAGCTTCATTATTTACACCTTCTTGAATTAGTGACATTTGTTTTGTTCTATCTTCTGATAAAAGTGTTTGTAATTCTTGTTGACCTAGTACGTTTCTTATTCTTGAATTTATAATTGTTGCTAATCTTGATCTTGCAACTCTTTCATTACCAACAGATATATAAAATTTAAGAGGATCAATTATTTGGAACCTTGCAAATGCATCAACAATTAGCCTTTTTTGATCTGATGCAATTACCTCCTCTGGTGGTGTATCTAAATTTAATATTCTTTTGTCCAAGAATACTACGTTTTGTATGAATGGAATTTTAAAGTTAATTCCAGGTTTTGATATAATTCTTTTAGGATCACCAAATTGAAGAACAATTGCTTGGTTGACTTCTTTAACTATAAATACAGAAAAGTATATTGTTGCTGCAATAAGAATGATTATTGGTAATAAAAATTTTCCAGCTTTCATTTTAATTAGTCCCTGTTTTTAACTCTTGCAAAGGTAAATATGGTACTACACCTTCACCTGAATTTTTATCTATTATAATTTTGTTAATATCGGCCAATACTTCTTCCATTGTTTCAAGATACATTCTTTCTTGAGTGACCTTTTTAGCTTTAGCATATTCATTATAAATTGATAAAAATCTACTTGCTTCACCTTCTGCCTTAGCAACAACTTCTTTTTTATAAGCTTCTGCTGCTTGAAGAATCTTTGCGGCCTCTCCTCTTGCTCTTGGAATTACATCGTTTGCATATGCCTCTGCTTCATTTTTAGATCTTTCCATATCTGCTCTTGCAGCTTGGACATCTCTGAATGCATCAATAACTTGATCTGGTGGATCGGCTTTTTGAGTTTGAACTTGTGTAATTTGAATTCCACTTGTGTATTCATCTAAAATTTTTTGTATAATTTCTTGTGTATCTGCCTCTATAAGAGATCTACCTTCAGTTAGAATTGGTTGAATATCAGATCTTGCAATAACTTCTCTCATAGCAGTTTCTGCAGCTGCTTTTACAGTTCCTTCTGGATCTTGAATTTTAAATAAAAAATTACCCGCATCTTTAATTACCCAAAATACTGAAAAATCAATATTTACGATATTTTCGTCACCAGTTAACATCAAACTTTCCTCTGGAACATCTGCAACACCGCCTGAGGAAAATCCACTATCCCTTTCTGACCTAAACCCAATATCCATTCTATTAACTTTTGTAACTTTAGGGGTTAATACATTTTCAATTGGAAAAGGAAGATGATAGTTTAATCCGGGTTGTGTAGTTTTAACAAATTTACCAAATCTTAATACGACACCTTGTTCATCAGGTAAAACTCTATAAAGACCACTTAAAGTCCAAACAATTAAAAGAATTATAAGACCAATTATTATTGGCTTAGCACCACCTTTGCCACCACCTAAGAATCTATTTATTATCGATTGTAGTTTGCTTATAACTTCATCGATATTTGGGGGTGTTGGACCTTTTCTAAATCCACCATTACCACTTCCACCTCCTCCTGGGGGTGATCCCCATGGACTTTGATTTCTAAAATCACTCATAATAAGTCATTCTATATAGTGTCTTTATTAGCAAAAACAAGGTAATGATAAAATATGGATAACAAAAAAGTAGGTTTAAGTGACACAATGAAGGCAAAAACTGAGCCAAAAACCTTTAGAAGAAACCCAATTAGTGGAACCAAATTTACTATTGCAGTTTCCAGTGCAAAAGGAGGAGTGGGAAAGTCAACTTTTGCATCGAATCTGGCTTTAGCATTAAAAGAATTAGGTCTAAATATCGGATTATTAGATGCTGACATTTATGGTCCATCTTTACCGAAATTATTCTCGATTAATGAAAAACCTGAAAGCGATGGACAGAAACTAATTCCAATAAATAAATATGGAATACAATGTATGTCAATTGGTTTTCTTACAGATGAACAGACGCCAATGATTTGGAGGGGCCCAATGGTAATATCAGCAATAAAAACATTCACTCAAAAAGTTGAATGGAAAAACTTAGATATTATTGTGGTTGATATGCCTCCAGGAACAGGGGATACACAACTGACGTTCGCGCAAGAAATAAAAATTGATGGAGCTGTTATAGTCTCCACACCTCAAGAAATAGCTCTTCAAGATGTAAAAAGAGGTATTAAAATGTTTGATAAGCTCAAAGTTAAAATCATTGGGCTAATAGATAATATGAGTTATTTTGTTGGTGATGATGGGAAAAAATATGCAATATTTGGGGAGGGAGGAGTTGAAAAAACAGCTAATGAATTTAACAAAGAATTCTTAGGTGAAATTCCTATTAATCCTGATGTGGGCAGACAGGGTGATATGGGGATACCAATTGTTAAGAATAATCCTGATCATAAAATATCTCAAATTTATTTCAACATAGCTAAAAAAATAAAATCAATATACCTAGTATAAGTTTTCTTTAACTATATTAGATAAAACCTCGTTACCTTTTTTATTAAAATGTGTATTTAGCTCATAATAAAAACTTTCTAAGGGATTTTTAAGGCTAAAAAAATGGTCATCAGCATCAACAAATTTAAAATTGTATTTTTCAGCAATTTTTTTTACTTCTAACTTTAAACTATTAAATTGTTTAACTTGTGGATGAATATCGTAAATTTTTAATTTTCTTAGCTTATACAAAGAAAGTTTTTGCCAGCTAGGAATATATATTATTATTCTTGTTCCAGTATTTTTTTTATCTAAAAATTTTTTTGTTTCCTTAAGGACTGTTTCATAATCATTTTTATCCAATAAATTATTATAACGTTTGAAAAATTTTATTAAAACTGATGGAGCTCTTATAAATTCTGCTAACCAGACTCTAAATTTAAAATTATATGATATGTTGTGTTTTATGCTAATTTCATAAGTAATATCGTTTGAAATTTTGTTTTTAAGTTTTTCAAAATAATTATTATTTTGGTTTATTTGAAAGGATTTTTGCTCATAGTCATTACCTTCATAAAAAAACCAAATTAGACCTTTAAATTCTGTTAAATCTGCAAATTTTGATAGTATTAAAAATTGTTCTGCATAGTCTGTTCCATGAAAACCTAAATTTAAATATGTGTTATTTGTATTTTTTAATAATAAACTTTTAAGATCATTAGGTTTATTTTCACAAATTGACTTTGTGAAGGAGTCACCAAGTAAAACATAATCTGAGTATATGTATCTAAAATCTATATTTTCTCTAAAACCATTTTTATCAGTTTGGTAAATTAAGTTATCATATCCATTTTCAATTGAACCGCACTCATCTTTTATTATTGGACCAGAATATGATAAGTCTCTATATTCCTTTTCCATAACATTTAAAAATTTTGATCTATTAGATTTATTTTTTTTTAATTGGATTATTTTTTCTTTATTTGTTCTTAAATTTTTTAAATTTTTATCGTGGACTATTTCCCAATATCTTGGTTGACCAGAAATGATTAAGTTCAAAAATGAAACTACAAAATAAAATATGACAATAAATCCAAATAATATCAGTATATTATATTTTAAAACTGAATAGAATTTTTTAATCAAGTTTAAATCTATCTTTATAGTTTTTTCTTAATGAAGGATTTTGATCTTTTTTTTCTAATATACAGTTACCTATTGCCAATAAATCTAAGTTTGTTCCCATGAAACATCTAAATGCGTCATCTGGAGAAAGTACAATTGGTTCTCCTCTTACATTAAAGGATGTATTAATAAGTATTGGGCATGATGTTTTATCTTTGAATTTATTTAAAAGTTTAAAATATTTAAAATTATAATTTCCATCTACAGTTTGAATTCTTGCAGAGTAATCTACATGTGTCACAGCGGGAATTTCTGATCTTTTAATGTTAAGTTTATCAATTCCAAATAAATTTTTTTCATCTTCACTCATCTTTATACATTTATCTGATCTAACCTCAGAGACTAACAACATATATGGACTTTTTATATCTAAATCAAACCAATCTGAAAGGTTTTCTTGTAAAATTGAGGGTGCAAAAGGTCTGAAGCTCTCCCTATATTTAACTTTAAGATTTAAATTTTTTTGCATAACCTTTGATCTTGGATCACCTAAAATTGATCTTGCACCTAATGCTCTTGGACCAAACTCCATCCTGCCTTGAAACCAACCAATAGCATTACCTTTAATTAAACTATTAACTATATATTCATAAAACTTTTCATCCTGTAAAATAAAAAATTTAGCTCCGATGGATTTTAATTTTTCTTCTATTTCATCTTGAGAAAATTCAGGTCCGAGATAGGAACCTTTCATTTGATCTTGGGAGTTAATTTTTCTCTCTTTTTTTAATTCAAGATGCCAAAAGGCTAGTGCGGCTCCTAGAGATCCTCCAGCATCTCCTGCAGCAGGCTGTATCCAAATATTCTTAAAAATATTTTGTTTTTTAATTTTTCCATTCGCAACACAATTCAACGCAACACCCCCTGCTAAACAGAGATTATCAATGCCATATTCATCTTTTAGAGATTTTGTTAATTTAATCATTATTTCCTCGGTGACTTTTTGAATTGAAGAAGCAATGTCCATATGAAACTGCGTTAGATTTTCTTTATCACTATTTCTGGCTTTTTGACCAAAAAGAGAATTAAATTTTTTATTTGTCATTTTTAGGCCTGTTGCATAATCAAAATATTCTTGATTTAATTTAAAAGATCCATCTTTCTTAATATCAATTAGCTTGTCTTTAATTAAATCTGAATACTTTGGTTCACCATATGGAGCCAAGCCCATTAATTTGTATTCTCCACTATTTACTTTAAATCCAGTGTAATAAGTAAAAGCAGAATATAACAATCCCAAAGAATGTGGAAAATGAATTTCTTTTTTTATTTCCAATGTAGCACCTTTTCCAATTGCTACTGTAGTCGTAGCCCATTCACCTACACCATCTGCAGTTAAAATAATTGCCTCATCAAATGGAGATGGATAAAATGCACTCGCAGCATGACTTAAATGGTGCTCTGAAAAAAATAATTTATTTTCATATTCAAATTCCTGATCATGTTGTTTAAGAAAATCTAAAATTAATTTTTTTTGAAATAATTTTTCTCTTAACCAAGTTGGCATTGCTTTGCTGAATTGAATAAATCCTTTTGGAGCAAAAGCTAAGTAGGTCTCTAATAATCTTTCAAATTTTAAAAAAGGTTTTTCAAAAAAAACTATATGATCTACTTCCGAAATTTTTAAATTTGCATACTTAAGAACAAAATCAATAGCATTCTTTGGGTAATTCGAGTCATGTTTAATTCTCGTAAATCTTTCTTCTTGTGCTGCTGCAATAATTTCTCCATCTACAATAATTGACGCTGCACTATCGTGATAAAAAGCTGATATGCCTAATATTGAAGTCAAGTTAAAATATTGTGTAAATAAAAGGAGCTACAGCAGATCCTTGACTTAGAACTATTAGTCCACCAAATAAAACTAAAACTATAATTATAGGCAAAAGCCAGTATTTCTTTCTAACCCTTAAAAATTTCCAAAATTCAATTATGAAGCTCATCAAAACTGGTTTTTCATGCTACTTTTCATATTATCTTTTTTTAACCAATAAGTATCACTTTTATTTTTTTTTAACTTTAGAATATCTTTTCGAAATAATTTTAGCAAAAGTCCAGTGGGTGTCACAACTCCAAAGAAAATTAAAGCCATTATTATCGGTGCAATTATATTTCCAAGTATAATACCTAATTTCATCCATAAGTTATTTAATGGAGTTAGAATTTTTGAATTAAGTACACCAAGGATTAAAAAAATAATCGCTATAATTAGAGACCATTTTCTTATTTCACCATTATTTATTAATGGCCAAATTCCAATAAGGAAAAATACGATAAAAAAAACTATTCCAAAATTTTTATTACTAGGCAGTTTATATTGCATATAAAATTATTACAATAATCTCAAAATATCTTTAAAAAGTCTATTTTAAATTTTTAAGTAATGCCTCGGCTATTACTTTATAGCCCTTAGAATTATAGTGCCCCCTTTTAGGAAAAATCTTTGATGGATCCTCTTTGTCTAAATAGTTCTCTAAATCAATAATATTTATATCTAAATCTTTTACCATCCTTATCAATTTGGGTTTTAATTTATTTACTTTTTTATATGTATCTTCATATTTTTTAGGGTAAAAATTCTCTTTGCCAGGCAAATAAATAAAATAAAACTGTTGATCATTTTGATACGTTATTTCTTTAGCAACAGATAGAATTTCTTTTAAGTCATTTATCAATATATCATAATTTAAATCATCTACTGGTCCACTAATATTTTTTTTAAATAGTTTAATATTTTTTCTAAATCTCTCTAATTTCAAGATTGAAATTAGATCACTTTGTTTTTTGTAGCTTTTTAAATAGTCTTTATAAATCCTATCAATTTCTGATTGATTTGTACTCAGGTTTTTAGATTTCTTTTTGAGATAGGATGTTAAAAATTGATTGGTTTTCTCCAAATTTAGGTCATCTAAATCATTATTAGAATAAAACCATAATATTTTTTGTGTTTGGACTAATGGCACAAACTCTATTATCCCCGCTAGTTGAATTAGTGGGCCATTCCCCCCATAGCCTAAATTTAAAACTCTGTATCCTAATTTTTGAATATTGCCTGAAATATTATTTTCTGGGTTTACACATGCTCCTGCTGTGTAAGAATCACCGACCAAGGTAAAATCGATTTGATTATCCCAAATTTCATCCTCGTTGTTAAAACCATACCTATCGCTGAAGTAAGTACTCCAATAACCATTCTCGTTACAATTCAATGTATTAATTTTAGAAATGCCACTAAGCGGTAAATAATTTTTTGAAGAAAAAATTTCTGTGTAATAATTTATAACATGTTTGGGTGGAAATGTAACTGACCAACGAGAATTTGTTTTAAGTCTGTTTTTAAATTCTTTATAAATGTCAAATTTAGGCTTACCTATATAATATTTGTAAATTTCAAAAGAATAAATTGTTGTTGATAAAATAAATAAACATATAAAATTTATAATTCTTATTTTAATAGAAAAAAAAAAAGAAAATGAAAAATAAATAATGAATATTATGGTTATTAAATAAAAATTTTTATAATAACTAAATCTAGAAAATCCACTGTAAATTTCTGATCGATAAAATATGTAAAAAAAAATAAAAATGAATAACGAAATAGTTATTATTGTAAAATAATTTAAAATTTTTTTTGTCAATTTTTAATAAATTTATAATTTACTTCAATTGTTCTTTAAGATCAAATGAGCTCATAAGCTCATTCCATTCTCTTTTAGATAATCCTGAATCTTCAATTGAAATTTTTTCACCTTCAATTAATTTCTTTAGTACTTCTTTTCCTTTTGCTGAAACTTCAGTTCCTCCAACTCTGTAATCCATAAAAGCTTCATAAGTAATTGGTACCCATTTTTTAACTGTATCAAGCATAGCGTCAGCATAAGCTCTGATTTCATATTGAGCATGGTGATCAGCTCTCAACCTCAAAAAATTCATCAAATTTAATAAATCCGTTTTCCAGTACCATTGAGTATATGTATTTAAAGTTAAATTCATTCTAGCAAGTTCTCTGGCTAAACCGACTGAATTTTCATCTATTGTAGTTCCATCATACCTTTCGTTAAGCATTGTCTCATAATTATTATAGGTTTGTTCAGCATCCCCTTTTAATAAATCTAAAACAATTTTAGCTTTAGTTTCATCCAATATTTCTCCTCTACCTTGCCTATTACTCTGAGACTGAGCAGCTAAATGTTTGGGGTCAGGTAGATAAAATTCTTTATCTAAGATTGAGTATCTTGCAGAGTATTCATTTACATTTGCTGTTCTGTGTCTAATCCATTGTCTTGCTATAAATATTGGTAACTTTACGTGATATTTTATTTCGCACATTTCAAATGGGGTACTATGCCAATGTCTCATCAAATATTTAATTAATCCAGAGTCAGTTGAAACTTTTTTTGTACCTTTTCCATAAGAAACTCTTGCTGATTGAACTACAGAAGTATCATCACCCATATAGTCAACTACTCTTATAAAACCGTGATCTAATATTGGGATTGCATCGTATAGTATCTTTTCAAGCTCTGGTGCTGTAACTCTTTTAGTAGTATTTTGCTGAGATTGCTGTTCTTTTATTTCCTTTTTTTGATCTTCAGTTAACTTCATGATTAATATATTGAATCTATTGGAATTGGTTTTATATTATTAATGTTGGTTTTCCAACTATGACGATAAACGAATTTCGTAATAACCATTACGGACGTGGGGGCAGTACCCACCACCTCCACCATTTTCAACTTATGGGGGTGAATTAGGATCGACGGATGACTAAAAGTTATTCTTTCGTTCGGTATTGTTCCGCCGTGAAGGGCTAATTTATAAATGCTAACGAAAGTTACGCACTTGCAGCTTAATTAATTTGTTAATTAAGTTACGGGGTTTGGGGCACCTGGCAACAGAACGCCCCTTAATAAATATTTGTTTTTGGTGCGGTCAGAGAGACTCGAACTCTCATGGGCTAGGCCCACACGGCCCTCAACCGTGCCTGTCTACCAGTTTCAGCATGACCGCATGTTATGCGGCAGATTAAATGAATGACAATTCTATTTCAAGTTGATAAGTTTTTTTTATGGAATTTACTAGTGAAATAAAAAAAGCAACAGATTCAATTTATAACAAAGTATCAAAAAAAATTCCAGAGATAGAATGGGCTACACATGCACCATATATTTATAAAATTAATAAATTAAAAAAAGAAAAGAACGCAGTAATTCTTGCGCACAATTATCAAACACCAGAAATTTATCACGGCATTTCAGATTTTTCTGCAGATTCTTTAGCATTAGCGGTAGAGGCTGCAAAAACAAAAGCAGATATAATTGTCATGTGTGGAGTTCATTTTATGGCTGAAACTGCAAAATTAATGAGCCCTGAAAAAAAAGTTTTATTACCAGATATGAAGGCAGGCTGTTCACTGTCTTCGTCTATAACAGGCGATGATGTTAGAAATCTAAAAAAACAATATCCTGGTGTTCCAGTGGTCTCGTATGTAAATACATCTGCTGATGTTAAGGCTGAAACTGATGTTTGCTGTACATCTGCGAATGCAGTAAAAATTGTAGAATCATTAGGAGTAAAAAAAGTTATATTTTTACCTGATGATTTTTTAGCAAAATATGTAGCATCACAAACTGATATAGAAATTATTTCTTGGAAGGGAACTTGTGAAGTGCATGAGCAATTCAATGATCAAGAAATTAATGATATTAGAAAAGCTAATCCAGGTATAAAAATAATAGCCCATCCAGAATGTCCGCCTGATGTGATACAAGCATCTGATTTTGCAGGTTCTACAAGTGGAATGATTAAATATGTAAGAGATAATCAACCAGAAAAAGTCATGATGGTAACGGAATGCTCAATGAGCGATAATGTACAAATTGATAATCCAAATGTTGAATTTATTAGACCATGTAATCTTTGTCCTCATATGAAAAGAATAACTTTGCCTAAAATATTAGATTGTTTAGAAAATGAAACTAACGAATTAATAATGGACAATGAGACAATCGAAAAAGCAAGAAAATCTGTAGAGAGAATGGCAGAAATAGGCAGATAAAATCTGTGTCTAAAATTCAATTAAGTAAAAATTTTATAAAATCATCATGTAAATTGGCTTTGAATGAGGACTTATATCCATCAGGAGATATTACTTCAGAACTAATTGATAAAAATATTAAAAAAAAAGTAAAAATGATATGTAACCAAAATGGAATTTTAGGTGGTATAGATTTTGCTAAAGAGACCTTTAAATTAATAGATAAAAAAATAAATTTTAAAAATAAAAAAAAAGACGGATCTCGAATTAAAAAAGGTGAGGTGGTCGCTACTATTGATGGTAACCTAAAAAATATTTTGACTGGTGAGAGAGTGGCATTAAACTTTGTTTCACATATTTCTGGAATAGCAACGAAAACAAATATATTTGTAAAAAAAGTTAGAAAAAAAACTAAAATATGCTGCACAAGAAAAACAATCCCAAATCTTAGAGTAATCCAAAAATATGCTGTTAAATTAGGTGGTGGAACAAACCACAGATTCAACTTAAGTGATGAATACTTAATAAAAGATAATCATATAAGTTCTGATAAAAATTTTGAGAATTTAATCCAAAGAGCCATCAAAAAGAAGGGAAGAAAAAAAATTACAGTTGAGGTTGATAATTTATCTCAGTTAAAGAGAATATTGGGTCTTAAATTTAATAGGATTTTATTTGATAATATGAGTTCAAAAAATTTGAAAAAAGCAGTCAAAATGTCTAGGAAATTTTATGAAACTGAAGCATCAGGAGGAATTAACTTAAAGAATGTTAAAAATGTTTCCTCTACTGGTGTAGATAGGATTTCTGTAGGATCCTTAACTCACTCAATTAGTGCATTAGACTTCAAATTGGAAATCTAAAATTTAATCTTATTTTTTTAATTGAGCTTGAGCAGCAGCTAGTCTTGCAATAGGTACTCTATAAGGTGAACAGGATACATAATCTAAACCAGCACGTGCACAAAAGTCGATACTTTTCGGGTCACCTCCATGTTCGCCACATATACCGAGTTTGATTTTTTTGTTAATTAACCTACCTTTTTTTGTTGCTATTTCTATCAAATCTCCAACTCCGTCGTCTATAGAAACAAATGGATCAATATCGAAAATTTTATTATCAATATAATCATTTAAAAACTTACCACTATCATCTCTGCTAATTCCAAAAGTTGTTTGTGTTAAATCATTTGTTCCAAAACTAAAGAATTCTGCATGTCTAGATATATCATCTGCTTTGATTGCTGCTCTTGGGAGCTCAATCATTGTACCCACTAAAAAATTTAGTTTTGTTTTAGTTTTGTTTTCAACTTCTTTTGCAACTCTAATTACTAAATCTTTCATTATTTTTATTTCTGCTTCAGTAGATACCAAAGGTATCATGATTTCTGGAATAATAGATTTTATCTTGAGTTTTTTACATTCAACTAAAGCATGAAAAATCGCTGTGCACTGCATCTCATATATTTCTGGGAATGATATACCTAATCTACAACCTCTATGACCGAGCATTGGATTTTGCTCATGAAGTTCTGTTATTCTACCCTCTAATTCTGAACTTTTGATGTTTAAAGCATTTGCTACATCGTTAATTTCTTTTTGATTTTTCGGTAAAAATTCATGAAGTGGTGGATCTAATAATCTAACTGTAACAGGTAGACCATTCATAATTTTAAAGATATCAATAAAATCCTTTTTTTGAAAAGGAAGTAGTTTCTTTAAAGCACTAGCCCTATCTTCTTTTGATTTTGATAAAATCATTTCTCTTACAGATAAAATTCTCTCTTCATCAAAAAACATATGTTCTGTTCTACAAAGACCTATTCCTTCAGCTCCAAATTCCCTAGCAGTTTTACTATCAAGAGGTGTTTCAGAATTAGTTCTAATTTTTAGTTTTCTATATTTGTCAGCCCAGCTCATAAGTTTAGAAAAATCTCCCGAAATTTCGGGTTTAACAGTTTTAACCTCTCCTTTTATAATTCTACCAGTTGATCCATCAATTGTAATTAAATCACCCTCTTTAATTTCATTATTTTTTGTCTTAAAAATTTTATTTTGGTAATCTATTTCTATTTCGCTTGAGCCAGATACACAGGGTCTACCCATTCCTCTTGCAACTACTGCAGCATGGCTGGTCATTCCTCCTCTTGCAGTAAGAATTCCTTTAGCTGCATGCATTCCATGTATATCTTCAGGTGATGTTTCTACTCTTACTAGGATTGTATTTTGCATCATTCCATTTAATCTTTCAGCCTCATCAGATGTAAATACTACTTTTCCACTAGCTGCTCCTGGAGAAGCAGGAAGGCCTTTGGCTATTACTTCTAAATTCGCTGTTTCATCTAAAGTTGGATGAAGCAAAGTATCTAATGAATTTGGTTGTACTCTAAGCACAGCCTCTTTTTTCGTGATGAGTTTTTCTCTTTCCATATCGACAGCAATTTTGACTGATGATTTTGCAGTTCTTTTTCCTGATCTAGTTTGCAACATCCACAACTTATTATTTTCGACTGTGAACTCCACATCCTGCATATCTTTATAATGTTTTTCCAGCTTTATAAGAATATTTTTTAGATTTTTGTAAACTGTAGGCATTGACTCTTCCATTGAAAGAAGTGTTTCTTTTGCGTCTTTTCTAGCTTTCTTAGTTATATGTTGGGGTGTCCTTGTTCCTGCAACAACATCTTCTCCTTGAGCATTTATTAAATATTCGCCATAGATTTCATTGATTCCATTGGATGGATTACGTGTAAACACAACACCTGTCGCGCAATCAGCACCCATATTACCAAAAACCATAGACTGAACATTTACTGCAGTTCCCCACTCTGAAGGTATATAATTTAATTTTCTGTAAACCTTTGCTCTGTTACTCTCCCATGACAAAAAGACTGCACTAATTGCACCTAGTAATTGTTCATTAATATTTTGAGGAAAATTTTTTTTTGTTTTTTCTTTTACAATATTTTTAAAGTCTTTAATCAATCCATCCCAATCATCTTCATCCAAATCAGTGTCTAGCAAAACACCTTTTGTAAGTTTGTAATTTTCAATTAATTCTTCAAAATTATAACTTTCAACACCCATAACAACATTTGCATACATTTGTATAAATCTTCTATAACTATCTTTAGCAAATCTCATATTTGATGTTTTATTTGCTAAAGCAATCACAGTTTTGTCATTTAGTCCAAGATTTAAAATAGTATCCATCATTCCTGGCATGGATACTCTCGCGCCAGATCTTACAGATAACAACAAAGGATTTTTCAAATCTCCAAATTTTTTACCAGAATCTTTTTCAATATTTTTTAACTCTCTATTTATTTCATTTATAATTTTAGGCTTTAATTTCTTTTTATTTTTATAAAATAAATCACAAACTTCAGTAGAAATTGTAAATCCAGGTGGGACAGGTAAACCCATCCTTCCCATTTCTGATAAATTTGCACCTTTGCCTCCTAAAATATTTTTTGGGTTTTTTATTTTTATTGTGTCTTTAGATTTAAAATTAAAAACTAATTTTGGCATTTATGTTTCTATTTTTGAAAAGTTAAAATAATTATCGAAGCTTTTACACAACATTTTTAAAAGTTCTAGTCTGTTTTTTTTAATTAATTCTTCTTGATCATTAACTATTACATTAGCAAAAAACTCATTAACCTCTATTTTGGCACTTGAGAGTGTTTTAAGACTTTCATCATAATCCTCATCTCTACCTATGCTTGAAAAATACTTTCTTATAGCATGTATTTTTTTATAAAGATTTTTTTCATAATCATTTTTAAAGAGACCAGGATCGGCAGAACCTACAATTTCTAGTTTTGATTTACTTTCGCTATTTAAAATGTTTGCAGATCTTTTATAAATTGCAATAACATCAAGACCGAAATCTTTTTTAATATTTTTATTCAAATTTAATGATTTATTAAAAATTTTTAGTAAATCATCTATTCCATAAGAATTAGTAGAGCATTCAATAATATCCGACCTAATATTTTTTTCTTTTAAATAATTTTTTAATCTTTCTAAAATAAAATCTCCCAATTCATCATTTATCAATTTTGAGTCAAAAGAGTAATTTTGTTCTTTGTATAAATTTATTGAATAATTTATTAGATCTCTTAATTTTATTTTTTTTTGATTTTCAATTATTAACCTTAATAAACTAATTGCCATTCTTCTTAAGGCATAAGGATCTTTTGAACTAGTTGGTTTGAGATTAATTCCAAAAAATCCAACTAAAGAGTCTATTTTGTCACTTAACGATAATGCTATGCTGTATGGTTTTTTTGGAACTTTACTATCAATGCCACTTGGTAAGTAATGCTCTGAAACAGCTAAACTTATTTCTTCGTCAAAACCTTGCTCTCTTGCGAAATATCCACCCATCACGCCTTGTAATTCGGGAAACTCTCCAACTAAATCCGACATCAAATCTACTTTGCAAATTGAGGAGGCAATTTCTATCTTTTCTTTACTTATTAAAAGTTCATCTGATATTATTCCGCTAAGTTTTCTTACTCTTTGTATTTTATCAAAATAACTTCCCAACCCTTTAAAATAATTAATTTGCTTCAATCTAGATACCTGTTTAACTAAATTTTGAGACTTATTTCTATTCCAAAAAAATTCTGCGTCTGCCAACCTTGCATCTACAACATTTTGATTTCCTAATTTAACTAATCCCTTTTTGTCCTTGCAATCTGCTACAACTATAAAATTATTTGTTATTTTGTTTTTGCTATCAAATGTAGGAAAATATTTTTGGTGATGTTGCATTGTAATAATAAGTATTTCTTGGGGAATTTCTAAAAATTTCTTATTAAACTCACATACTAAAATTTTTGGTTTTTCAACAATATTTATTATTTCGTCTATAAGTTTTTCATTCACGTTTATATGAATTTTTTTTTGATTAGTTGCTTTGTTTATTTCTTTAATTATAAATTCTTTCCTTTTATCTTGATCAATTGTTACTCCTTTTTGTTTAAAAAATTTTATATAAGATTTAAAATCATTAAAACTTTTTACCTCATCTTCTAGATCTTTGTCTGTAAAAGTTTTATTTGAACTATGTAAATGGTTTAATTTAAATTCAATTATTTTTTTATCAAATAAAGCTAATATTGATTTTAACGGTCTTCCCCAATATAAATCATGATTGCCCCATTTCATTGATTTTTTCCATGAAATTTTTAAAAGTAAACTTGCAATACTTTCTTTTAATAAATCGTATGTTTTTATTTTTTGCGATGGTTTGTTATAGAAGTAGAATATGCCTTTTTCAGTGCTTTTTTTGAAAACTTTTTCTTTGCTTATTTTATTGGATTTTAAAAATCCTTCCAAAGCCTTTTCTGGAGCATTTATATTAGGACCTCTAATTTCCTCTGCTTTTTTTATTACATCTTTAGATATCTTATTTATATGAACAATGAGCCTATTTGGAGTTGAATAAGTATTAATTTTACCTTTAACTATAATTTCATTATCGTCAAAAAATTTTTTAAAAATTTGTGTTAATTCATTTCTAGCATTGATTTGTAATCTGGAAGGTATTTCTTCACTAAATAATTCAAGGAAAAATTCAGACATTTTAATTTTGTGTTTCTACCCAGATTTTTCCAATTTCTCTTGTCAGATCTCTGATCCTTGCAATATATTCTGCTCTTTGAGCAACACTTATAACTCCTCTAGCATCTAAAATATTGAACACATGACTTGATTTTAAACATTGATCATATGCTGGAAGAGAAATTTTCTTTTCAATTAATGATTTTGCTTCTTCTTCGAGCATGTCAAAAATTTTAAATAATTTAGCTGTGTTTGCATACTCAAAATTATAGGCTGAAAATTCTTTTTCAGCTTGATGAAAAACATCTTTGTATAAAACTCCCTCATCATTCCAAATTAAATCAAAAACATTTTTTTTACCTTGAATAAACATACATAATCTCTCTAAACCATAAGTAATTTCAACAGATATTGGATTGCATTCCATACCTGCCATTTGTTGAAAATAAGTAAATTGAGTAACTTCCATACCATCACACCATACTTCCCATCCAAGACCAGCAGCACCTAAGGTTGGACTTTCCCAATCATCCTCTACAAATCTGATATCGTGCTCTTCGTATTTAATACCTATTGATGAAAGGCTATTAAGATACATTTTTTTAATATCTTTTGGTGAAGGTTTTATTAAAACTTGAAATTGATAATAGTGTTGCAAACGATTAGGATTTTCTCCATACCTTCCATCTGTTGGTCTTCTTGATGGTTGAACATAAGCTGTTTTCCATGGTTTAGAACCTAATGATCTTAGAGTTGTTGCTGGGTGAAATGTTCCTGCTCCAACTTCTAAATCATAAGGTTGTAAAATAACGCAACCTTTTTTTGACCAGTACTTTTGAAGATTTAGAATTGTATCCTGAAAAGAAATAAATGATTTTGGATTTTTTGTTTTTTTTTAGAAACCATATTTTTGCCAAATAGATCTTTCTTCTAAAACACTTATCAATTTATCCGCATGGTCTTCAGAAGACGAAAGTTTTTTGGCAAGCCATCCTTTAGACTTTTCAAATTTTTTAATTTCAACATCTTCACCAAATTTTTCTCTCAATATCTGTTCTGCATTCCCTATTCCATCTATCAAACCAAGTTTTAAAGATGTTTTGCCAGACCAAAATTCTCCAGAAAAAAGTTCAACATCAGTTTTGTTTAATTTTGTTGATCTACTTTCCTCTACAACATTAATAAATTCTTGGTGAAGTTCCAGTTGTATATTTTTTAATCTTTGAATGTCCTCTTCTTTCTCGTCTAAAAAAGGGTCTAGAGTACTTTTATTTTTTCCAGCTGTATAAACTCTTCTTTGAACACCTATTTTTTCAATTAAATCTTTAAAACCAAAAGAAGAATAAATTACTCCTATTGATCCGATTATAGAGCTTGCATTAGCATAAATCTCATCACCTGCGCATGCAATTAGATAGCCTCCAGATGCAGCAACATCTTCAGCAAAAACTATTACTTTTTTTTTGTTTTTCTTAGACTGTTCTCTAATAAATTTATATATTAGATGTGATTGAACTGGTGAACCACCAGGTGAATTAATTGAAATTGCAACAGCCTCTGCTTTTTTTACTGAAAAAGCTTTTTTTATCATTTCTTCTTGAGAGGAATATTCTATTCCTTGTTTAAACTTTCCAACATTTCCTATGACGCCGGTAAGTCTTAAATGACTAACAATTTTTTTTTTTTTAAAAAATGAAAACATACAAATGATTATAAAAATTTTACCTAATTATAAAGCTACTTATAGTTGAAGAATTAGGTGCGTCAATTGATAAGTATATTAATAAACTTAATGTAATATTTTGAATTTATGGGTTCAGTAGTTCAATTAAAAAAGCAAATAACTAATGCGTATACAGATTTAGTAAATTCTGTTGATGAAAAACTAAGTTTAGTTGAAGACAAAATTTCTTATAAATTAGATAGTAAAGTTGAGCTTGTTAAAGAAATGACAGCTTACCACATGACTAGTGGAGGTAAAAGATTAAGAGCATTGCTTACTTTGGAGTGTGCTAAATTGTGTGGATATACAAAAGGTAGTAGAGATGTGAACCTAGCTGCATGTGTTGAACTTATACACGCAGCAACTCTTATGCATGATGATGTAATTGACAGCGCAGATTTAAGAAGGGGCAAAAAAACTACAAATAAAATTTGGGGAAATCAGTCATCAATTCTTGTTGGGGACTATTTATTAAGTAGATGTTTTGAAATGATGGTTGAAGATGGAAGTATTGAAGTATTAAAACTTTTATCATCTACATCATCAACTATTGCTCAAGGAGAAGTTTTGCAATTACAACATAAAGGTGACTCTGAAATGTTAGAAGATACATATTTGAATATAATTTCTTCTAAAACTGCAGCTTTATTTTCAGCATCTTCAAAAGTTGGGTCGATAATTACTGATAAAGACAATAAATTTAAAGATGCACTAGAGTTCTATGGAAAGAACCTTGGATTAACATTTCAGATTGCAGATGACACACTTGACTATAACTCAGAATTAAAAATGTTTGGTAAAGAGATAGGGAAAGATTTCTTTGAGGGCAAGGTTACTCTCCCGATTATTTTATTACATCAAAAATTATCTTCAGATGAAAAATTAGTTTTAAAAAAAATATTTGAACAAAATATCAGATCTAAAGAACAATTTGACTATGTGCTTACATTGGTAAAAAAATATAATATAATTAATGAGTGTTACAAAAAAGCGGAGCACTATATAAGTTTAGCAGCAAATTCATTAAGTATATTTCAAGATTGTGAAGAAAAAACTATACTCAAAAATTTAACTTCATTTAGTATTAATAGAAAATTTTAAGGTGATAAAAGAATTTTTTTCCAATTATTATTTTCTTTAATATATTTTAATCTTTCGTGAATTCTATTTTCACCATCTAACCAAAATTCAATTTCTTGGTGTTTTAACCTCCATCCTGACCAATGATCAGGTCTTGGAACATTATTTTCATCTTTATAGAGATCTTTAAATTTTTTTATAGATTGGTTTAGCTCTTCTCTATCTTTTAAAATTGAACTCTGATTTGATGCCCATGCACCAATTCTACTTCCGTAACTTCTGGATTTATAGTAATTATCAGCTTCTTCATCAGAAACTTTTTCAGCAGTACCAACTATTCGAATTTGTCTGAGTAAACTTTTCCAATGAAAGCACATCGAAATGTTTGGATTCTGCTTTATAGAGTTTCCCTTATTACTATTAAAATTAGTGTAAAAAACAAATCCATCCTCTCCATAATCTTTGAGCAATACCATTCTTACATTCGGATAGCCTTTTTCGTTAATAGTGCCTAGAGCTAATGCATTTGGATCATTTATTTCTGTTTTCTTTGCCTCGTTGTACCATTCAGTGAATAATAGTATTGGATTATCGAGATCTAGAAAGCATTTATCTAACCCTAAAGAATTTTTTTCGTTCATAATTTAACCAAAATAATTTATATAATAATATAATGTCTTTTAATACATTTGGAAAATTTTTTCGATTTACTACTTGGGGTGAATCTCACGGTCCAGCAATAGGATGTGTTGTTGATGGTTGTCCTCCAAATATTAAGCTTAATATCAGAGACATTCAGTTAGAATTAAATAAAAGAAAGCCTGGTCAGTCAAAATTCACAACCCAAAGAAAAGAGGATGATAAAGTAGAAATTTTATCAGGAACATTTGAGGGCAGAACAACTGGTACACCTATCTCAATGATTATCTTCAATAAAGATATGCGTTCTAGGGATTATAAAAATATTAAAGATAAATTTAGACCTGGTCATGCTGATTATACATATTTTAAAAAGTATGGAATTAGAGATTATAGAGGTGGAGGCAGACAATCAGCGAGAGAGACTGCTTCAAGAGTGGCGGCAGGGGCAATAGCAAAACAAGTTTTGCAAAATATTATTGGGAAAAAGTACAGTGTAATTGGAGCTGTAACACAATTAGGAATACTAGGATGTGACACAGAAAAATGGAATGACAGTTTCATCACAAAAAACCCTTTATTTTGTCCTGATAAAACGGTTTTAAAATTATGGGAAAAATATTTACTTGGGATAAGAAAAGCTGGCTCATCATGTGGGGCAATTATTGAAGTAAGAGCAAGAGGTGTGCCTGTCGGATTAGGAGCTCCAATTTATTCTAAATTAGACATGGATTTAGCATCAGCTATGATGAGTATTAACGCAGTAAAAGGGGTAAATATAGGATCAGGAATGAACTCTGCTCAACTTTCTGGTGAACAAAATTCTGATGAAATGTCCCAGACAGGAAAGAAAACAAAATTTAAATCAAATAATGCTGGAGGAATTCTTGGAGGAATTTCTAGTGGTCAAGAAATAATAGTTTCTTTTGCAGTAAAACCAACTTCGTCAATTCTTTCTCAAAGAAAAACAATAAATAAATTTGGAAAAAATACTTCAATTTCAGTCACAGGGAGACATGATCCATGTGTAGGTATTAGAGCAGTGCCTATAGGCGAAGCAATGATGCATTGTGTAATTCTTGATCACTACTTAATGAATAAAGCACAATGTGGCAATTAATTAGTTTTTTTAATTAAAACTTTAGAATTTAGAGTTTCTAAAACCTTCGCTTCAATAGATTTAGCATCTAGACCAGCTTCTTTATACATTTCTTCTGGTTTATCTTGGTCTAAAAATTTATCAGGCAAAGTCATTGATCTAAATTTTATATTATTATCTAATAAATTCTTTTCATTTAAGTAATGATTTACATGAGCTCCAAAACCTCCTATAGAGCCTTCTTCCAACGTAATTAGCACTTCATGATTTGTTGCAACTTGCCACATAAGATTTTCATCCAGAGGTTTTGCAAATCTAGCATCTATAATTGTTGGATTAATTCCCATTTTTTTTAAACCTTCTTCAGCCAATAGACATTCTTTTAATCTGTTACCAAAACTTACTAAGGCAACTTTCTTACCTTCTCTTATAACTCTACCTTTTCCAATATCTATTTTTTCGTTTATATCAGGTAATTCTAAACCTGCTCCATTTCCTCTTGGATATCTAAATGCGCATGGTTGATTATTAATATCTATTGAAGTATTGACCATTCTTACTAATTCTGCTTCATCACTTGCTGCCATAACAATAAAATTAGGTAAAGTTGATAAATATGTAATATCAAAAGCACCTGCATGAGTAGCTCCATCGGCGCCAACTAAACCAGCTCTATCAATTGCAAATCTTACTGGTAAACTTTGAATTGCAACGTCATGAACTACCTGATCATAAGCTCTTTGTAAAAATGTTGAATAAATTGCTGCATAAGGCTTATAACCCTCTGTTGCTAAACCTGCAGCAAAAGTAACAGCATGTTGTTCAGCAATCCCAACATCAAAAGTTCTGTCCGGGAAAACTTTACTAAATGCGTCCATTCCTGTTCCAGATGGCATAGCAGCAGTTATACCTACAATTTTACTATCTTTCTTTGCATGCTCTATTAATGTATTTGCAAATACCTTTGTAAAAGCAGGAGTCTTAGTTGTTGATTTTTGTTGAACTCCAGTTTTAACATCAAATTTTGTAACTCCATGATACTTATCATCAGATTTTTCAGCAAAACTATATCCTTTCCCTTTTTGGGTTTTTATATGAATTAGTATTGGACCATTATGATTACTTTCTTTTGCATTTTTTAAAATCGGCAATAGTACATCTAAATCATGACCATCAATTGGACCAACATAATAAAAACCTAATGAATTAAATAATGTACCACCTGTGACAGCCGATCTCAAAAAATCTTCAGCCTTTCCAGCCTTTTTGCTAAATCTTTTTGAAAATGATGAAATAATCATTTTGACTGTTTCTCTGAAACTAAAATAAATCTTACCTGAAAAAATTTTAGCAAGATAAGATTTCATTGCACCAACTGGTTTTGCAATTGACATATCATTGTCATTCAAAATTACGATCATTTTTGTTTTTGAGTCTCCAGCATTATTCATAGCTTCATATGCCATTCCTGCGCTCATGGCACCGTCACCAATAACTGCTATAACCTGATCTGATTTATTTGATAAATTATTTGCTGTTGCAATACCAAGTCCAGCAGAAATAGAAGTGGAACTATGAGCTGCACCAAAAGGGTCAAATTCACTTTCCGATCGTTTTGTAAAACCAGATAATCCACTTCCTTGTCGTAAAGTTCGTATTTTATCTTTTCTTCCTGTTAAAATTTTATGAGGGTATGATTGATGACCAACATCCCATATCAATTTGTCCTTAGGTGTGTCAAAAACATGATGAAGTGCTACTGTTAATTCTACAACACCTAAGCCCGCACCTAGATGACCACCTGTTTTTGAAACAGCATCAATCATTTCGCTTCTTACTTCTTCTGAGAGAACTTTTAATTCTTCAGTATTGAGTTTTTTTATGTCTGAAGGAAAATTAATATTATTTAAATATTTGTAATTTTGCATTTATTTATTTCTACTTAATATAAATTCAATTGTCTCCTTTAGATCACTAGCATTATTTCCATAGCTAACTAAACTATTAAATATTTCTTTTTTTAGTTTTGAAGCATATTTAATAGTATTTTTATATCCTAGTAAACTTATTAATGTTGCTTTTCCCTTTTTTGAATCTTTATTTGTTTTTTTTCCTGCAGTTTTTGATGTACTGCTATAATCTATTAAATCATCTGCAATTTGAAAAAGTAAACCAATTTTTTCACCAATTATTGAGAATTTTTTTATTTGATTTTTTTTATTTGTCAAAATAACTGGAGACAAACAGCTGAATGAAAATAATTTTCCAGTCTTTTTAATCTCCATATCTATAACTTTTTGTTTAGAAACTTTTTTTCTTTCATAATTTAAATCCAAAAATTGACCTCCAGCTATTCCTTGATGACCTGATGATTGAGATATTAGATTTATTAGGGATATTTTTTTATTGTTATTTATATTGAACTTTGGATCAGATAAAATTTCAAAAGCTAATGTCAAAAGGGAGTTTCCAGCTAAAACAGCTGTTGATTCTCCAAATTTTTTATGTGTAGTTAGTTTACCTCTTCTAATATCATCATCATCCATACACGGTAAATCGTCATGTATTAGTGAATAAGCGTGTATACATTCAACAGCTGAACTTAAATATAAAAGATATTTTTTTTCTACATTAAAAATTTTTCCAACATCAAAAATAAGTTTAGATCTTATTTTTTTCCCTCCAGGAAATAAACCATACTTAATAGGTATAATTAGATCTGTTTTTTTTTGTTTTGCTAAGTAATTTTTTAAAAATTTATTTACTTCGTTAACAGTTTTAACTAATTTTTTTTTCATTTTTTTTTGAGGTTAATTCTTCTATTTTTAGCTTGGTACTTTCAGATATATTTTTTGAATCCTTTTGAAATTTTTTTTCTATAATATTGTTTAACTTTATTAAAAATTTATAATCTTCAATGGATTCTTCCAAATTTTTTTTATTTTCTAATTTTTGAATTAAACGATCTGCTATATCTGTGAGTTCACTCAAAGATTTTAATTCAATATCATCTGGCAAAATTTTTTCATTCATATAATAGTTTGTAATATTATATGAAATTTAATGATTCAAATATTAAAAAAGCAGTAAAATATTTAAATAATAACGAATGTATTGGAATACCTACAGAAACTGTATATGGATTAGCTGCTAATGCCTATTCTGATAAAGGCACTAAAAAAATATTTAAATTAAAAGGAAGGCCTTCTGATAACCCCTTGATAGTTCATTATTATAATATTAAAGATTTGGAAAAAGATTGTGAGACAAATACTTTGTTTTATAAACTTTATAATTCATTATGCCCTGGACCAATTACCTTTATATTAAAACTAAAAAATGAAAGCAAAATTTCAAAAAACGTTACTAATAACAAAAAAACATTAGGTGTAAGATTTCCAAGTCACCGAACCGCTAGAATATTATTAAAATCTTTAAAATATCCTTTAGCAGCACCAAGCGCAAATATTTCTGAAGGGATAAGTCCGGTGACAAAAGATGATGTATATGATGAATTTGGAGAAAAAATTAAATTTATTCTAGAAGGTGGAAGATCAAAAGTTGGTGTTGAATCTACAATAATAAGTTTAGTAAAAAAACCACAAATTTTAAGATTGGGCGGTTTAGATATTTCTATATTAAAAAAAAAATTAAAAATAAATTTAAAAACTAAATTGCATGGTAAAAATAATATAAATTCTCCAGGAAGAGGGAGGGTTCATTATTCACCAGGTATACCCATTAGATTAAACGCAGTTAAAATAAGAAAAGATGAAGCTTTTATCCTAATCAAGAAGAAAAGAGAAAATAATAAGAATTATTTTTATTTAAGTAAGACAAATAATCTAATGGAGAGTGGTAAAAATTTGTATAAAACATTAAGAAAAATTAAGAAGCTAGGTTACAGAAAAATAGCTGTGCAAAGAATACCAAACCGAAAATTTGGATTAGTGATTAACGATAGACTTCTTAGAGCATCAAAAAAATGAAAAATTTAGTCGAAGTAAAAAATATTAAAAAAAATTATGGAAAGAATGAGGCTGTAAAAGGTATAAGCTTTAACATAAAAGAAAACGAAATTTTAGGCCTATTAGGTCCAAATGGCTCGGGCAAAACGACCACCATTGGTATGTTGTTAGGACTTTTAAAACCAACAAGTGGGGAAATTTTGATAAATGGTCAAAAATTGGAGGGAAATAGAATTGAAATCTTAGAACAAATAAACTTCATATCTCCATATATTGAATTGCCAAAAAAACTTACAGTTAAACAAAATCTAACCGTTTATGGAAAATTATATAAAATAAATAATATTAACGAGAGGATTGAATTTTTATCAGAAAAATTAAGATTGGAAGGATTACTTAATAGCATTACAGGTGAATTATCATCTGGACAAAAAAATAGGGTTAGTTTGGCAAAAGCATTAATCAATGAACCAAAAGTATTGCTATTAGATGAACCAACCGCATCATTAGATCCAGAGGTAGGTGATTTTGTTAGATCTTTTTTGGAAGATTATAAAAAAGAAAAAAAAATATCTATACTTCTTGCCTCTCATAATATGAATGAAGTCACAAGACTTTGTAAGTCAATTCTAATGATGAAAGATGGAATTATAATTGATAAAGGAAATCCTGAAGAATTAATCAATAAACATGGCAGAAAAAACCTTGAAGAAGTTTTTTTAAAATTATCTAGGAGCAAAAATGAGCTTAACTAGAATGTATGGTCTTTTTTTAAGACATTTTTATTTAATTACCAGATCTTTCCCAAGGGTTTTGGATCTTGTTTATTGGCCGACTATTCAAATCACATTGTGGGGATTCATCTCAAATTTTTTTGCTACACACACAACATATTATAATAACGCAGTTGGAGTTATATTAACTTGCGCAATCCTTTATGATTTTCTTTTTCGAACTAGTATTGGATTTAATATGCTATTTCTTGAGGAAATTTGGAGTAGGAACTTTACAAATTTATTTATTGCGCCGATGAAAATTGGTGAAATATTAACTTCACTTGTTGCTACTGCTTTAATAAGAGCTCTTATAGGTTTAATACCAGCAGTACTTTTAACTTCTCCATTATTCGGTATTTCTATTTTAGATTTAGGAATATTTTTATTTTTTTTATTTTTGAGCCTATATTTATTTGGAATAACACTTGGCATCCTGGTATCGGCTGGTTTATTGAGATATGGGCCCTCTTTTGAAAATATAGCATGGTCTACAATGTTTTTATTAGCTCCATTTGGATGCATTTATTATCCAATTGAAATATTGCCAGAAGTGTTTCAGAAAATAGCTTACTTATTACCGTTGGTATATATTTTTGAAGAGGCAAGAAATATTTTGATTAATCAAACTGTAGATATTCAAAATATCTATTATGCATTCTTGTGGAATGGGGTTTACTTTGTATTATCGATTGTATTATTCTATTATTCATTCAATGTTGCAAAAAATAAAGGGACGCTTATTAATATGGGCGAATAGTGGTGCGCCCGCAAGGAGTCGAACCCTGAACCTCCAGAGCCGAAATCTGGCGCTCTATCCAGTTGAGCTACGAACGCATAATAATTTAATATAATAATTTATGAAAAATATCATCAATTTTATTATTAAAGAGGATGATAATAACAAGAGAGTAGACACAATATTAGCAAATCATGATAAGAGTTTAAGCAGAACTAGAGTAAAAAATTTAATATTAGATAGTAAATTAAAAATTAACGAGAAAATTATACAAGACCCTTCAATTAAAACTAAATTAAATGACAAAATTGAGCTTGAAATTGTTGAACCTAAGAAACAAAGCTTAAAACCTTATAATTTTAAATTAAACATAATTCACGAAGATGAAGATTTAATTGTAATTGACAAACCATCTGGAATTTCAATGCATCCTGGTGCTGGTAATTATGATAATACGATAGTTAATGCGTTAATGAATTATGATAGCAAAAATTTATCTGATATTGGAGATGAACTGAGACCTGGTATAGTTCATAGAATTGATAAAGATACTTCTGGATTAATTGTAATAGCAAAAAATAACTCAACTCATGAAAAATTATCACTTCAATTCTCTGAGCATTCTATAACTAGAGTTTATCAAACTTTAATTTGGGGAAAATTAAGACCTCAAAAAGGAACAATTGAAACATTCATAACCAGAAGTTCGAAAAATAGACAGATGATGGAAGTATCATCAAGCAAAGGTAAAAAGGCAATTACACATTATGAAACATTAGAGCTTTTTGAGAATGATAATGTTCCAACTTTTAGTTTTATACAATGTAAATTAGAAACTGGGAGAACTCATCAAATAAGAGTTCATATGTCATACAAAGGTAACAATATTCTTGGAGATAAAAAATATAAAAAAAAATTTAAAAAATTTAAAAACATTGATGAAGATCTTAATAATAAAATTTTAAATCTAGATAGACAATTTTTACATGCAAAACAGCTAGGTTTTAACCATCCAAGGACAGGGGAAAGATTAGAATTTTCATCAAATATTCCAAACGAATTAAATGATATCTTAAAAAAACTAAGAAAATTAAGTAAATAAAACGATTGTAAAAAAAAATTTCTCTATTACATAAATACTTCCTATGAGTAATAATACATACAATTTGCCTACTCTTTCAAATGAAGGTGGTTTAGCTGCATATCTAGCTCAGATAAAAAAATTTCCTATGCTAGATGCTGAAGAAGAATATATGCTTGCTAAAAACTGGCAAACTACAGGAAATGTTAAATCAGCTGAAAAACTCGTTACAAGTCATCTTAGACTAGTTGCTAAAATAGCAATGGGATACAAAGGTTATGGTTTGCCTCTTAATGAAATGATTTCAGAAGGTAACGTAGGTTTAATGCAAGCTGTTAAAAAATTTGAACCAGAAAAAGGTTTTAGACTTGCAACTTATGCGATGTGGTGGATTAAAGCTTCAATTCAAGAATATATTCTAAGATCATGGAGCTTAGTAAAAATTGGAACCACAACAGCTCAGAAGAAGCTTTTTTTCAACTTGAAGAAGTTAAAAAATCAAATTGCACCTAGAACTGAAGGTGACTTACGTGATGAACACGTAAAAGATATAGCAAACAGATTAGATGTTAGTGAACAAGAAGTTGTATCTATGAATAGAAGGCTTTCAGGAAAAGAGCAGTCATTAAATGCACCAATTGGAGAAGATGGTGATGAATGGCAAGATTGGGTTGTAGATAATGATATGGATCAAGAACTTAAATTTGCTCAAAATGAAGAAATGGAGCAACGAAAAGATCTTCTTCAAGATTCTATTAAAATTTTAAATGAAAGAGAAAAAGAAATTCTTTACTCAAGAAGATTAACAGATGATCCAATAACTCTAGAAGATTTAAGTAAAAAATTTAAAATAAGTAGAGAAAGAATAAGACAAATTGAAAATAAAGCATTTGAAAAACTTCAAAAACATATGCTTAACTCTGCTAAATCAAAAAATCTTCTACCTGCAAATTAATACTATTTTTTAATAGTTAAATGGATCTACTAAAAGAATAGTATCTTTTCTCTCTGGGCTTGTTGAAACACTTGATATTTTTGTCTCAATAAACTCTTCAATAGCTTTTACATAAATCTTTGCATTATCGGGTAAATCTTCAAATTTTTTTATTCCTTGAGTTTTAGATTTCCAACCCATGAATGTTTTATAAATTGGTTTGACATTTAACTGATCTTCTACGGCGGCAGGAAAATAATCTATTTCTTTGCCATTTAGTTCATAAGCTACACAAAGATTTATTTCATCAAGTTCATCTAATACATCTAATTTTGTTAATGCTATTCCATCAATGCCTGAAATCTTAATAGTTTGTCTAACTAAAACTCCATCAAACCAGCCACATCTTCTTTTTCTGCTTGTAACAGTTCCAAATTCATGTCCCTTTTCACCTAAATGGTTACCAATATCATCTGTTAATTCTGTTGGGAAAGGTCCTTCTCCTACCCTTGTTGTATATGCTTTTGTAATTCCCAACACATAATTTATTGAATTTGGACCACATCCAGATCCTGTTGCTGCTGAAGCTGCAACCGTATTGGATGAAGTTACATATGGATATGTTCCGTGATCAACATCAAGCAATATTCCTTGGGCTCCCTCAAATAATATTTTTTTATTTTCAGATTTAAATTTGTCTATCTTTCTCCAAACAGGTGCTGAATATTTTAAAATATTTGGGGCAATTTTTAATAAGTCCTCAACAAGTTTATCTTTTTCATATATTGGTTTACCTAATCCTTTTCGGATGGCATTATGGTGTTCAAGTACTAATGATAATCGATTTTCAAGATTTTGTTTTGACGCAAGATCCATTACTCGTATAGATCTTCTCCCTACTTTATCTTCGTATGCTGGACCAATACCTCTTCTAGTAGTTCCAATTTTCGATTTACCTGCAGAGTCTTCTCTTATTTCATCCATTTCTCTATGAAATGGTAAAATTAATGTAGCAGTTTCTGATAATATGAGATTATTTTCATTAATTTCCACACCTTTAGATTTAGCTTCTTCAATTTCATCTAAAAGCGCCCAAGGATCTACAACAACTCCATTTCCTATAATTGAAATTTTATTTTTTCTTACAATTCCTGATGGCAATAATCTTAATTTATAAGTAACACCATCTATGACCAAGGTATGACCAGCATTATGTCCTCCTTGGAATCTTATGACAACATCTGCTTCACTGGATAACCAATCAACTATTTTCCCTTTTCCTTCATCTCCCCACTGCGATCCAACGACAACTACATTATTCATCTAAATTTCTTTTCTATTATAAAACTATTTAAATGGTTAATTGGTCCATTTCCTTTTCCAAAGTTCGGTCTTGTCCTAATGGCATTGTTTACATATCTAATACCTAACTCACAAGATTTCTTTAGAGTTTTTCCACATCCATAATATGTTGCAATTGCAGTTGATAATGTACATCCGGTTCCATGTGTATTTTTTGTTTTAATTTTTTTATTTGTAAATATTGCAGTCTCTTTTTTATTTACAAAAATATCTTTCAAAGTTTTAGAACTTAAATGACCACCTTTAATTAAAACATTCTTTGCACCTAAATCTAATAATATTTTAGCAGCATTTTTCATGTCCAGCACAGAATTAATTTTGATTTTAGTTAGTATTTCTGCTTCAGGAATATTCGGTGTTATTAAATCTACTTTTTTCATTAGTTTTTTTTTCAAAACTATAATAGCTTTATTATCAATAAGCTTGGATCCACCTTTGGCTACCATAACGGGATCTAATATTATTTTTTTTAAATTTGATTTTTTTATTGATTTTAACACTGAGTTTATAACTTTAGCAGAATGCAACATTCCAATTTTTACTGAATCTGGCTTAATATCTTTTGACGTAAATTCGATTTGATTGGAAATTTCTTTAGTAGGCATTGGTATTATAGACTTAACACCCATTGTATTCTGAGCTGTAACCGCTGTTATTGCTGTCATAGCAAAAGAACCAAGAGAAGTAACTGATTTAATATCTGCTTGAATGCCTGCTCCTCCAGACGAATCTGATCCTGCAATAATTAATATTTTAGATTTGATTTTCAATTTATAGAATAGATTTTTTAATTATTTTAACACACAATTTATTTAAACTTGAATCTTCTGACTCACTCATAATTCTTATTTTTTGTTCGGTACCAGATTTTCTAACTAATATTCTACCTTTATTTTTAATTATTTTATTTACTTTATTTATTGCTTTTTTACATTTTGGGGAATTAATAATTGATTTATCTTTAACTTCTATATTTTCTAATATTTGAGGAGTGGGTTTAAATTTATTAAAAAGTTCACTTGCTTTCTTTCTTTTTCTTAATGAAAACAGTATTTCCAAAGCAACCAATAATCCATCTCCCGTGGTTGCAAACCTACCAAGAATTATATGGCCCGATTGTTCTCCTCCTAAATTAAATTTATTTATTTTCATTTTTTCTTTTACGTATCTATCTCCTACATCTGATCTTAAAAATTTAATTCGAATATTTTTAAAAAAATTTTCTAAGCCATAATTTGACATTAATGTACCAACAACACCTCCCTTTAAAATCTTTTTTCTTTTCCATCTCTCACCCAACATGGCAAGAATTTTATCTCCATCGATAATTTTCCCTTTTTCATCACATACAATTATTCTGTCTGCATCGCCATCTAATGAAATACCTATATGAGCTTTATTTTTTTTTGTCATTTGACAAATTTTATTTGGATAAGTGGATCCAGATTTAAGATTTATATTTAATCCATTTGGAGAAATGCCAGCACTATATAATTTAGCGCCTAGTGATTTAAATAATTCAGGACCAGCTTTATAACCAGCTCCATTAGCACAATCTAATGCAATTTTAATTCCTTTTAGACTAAAAGAGGATGGAAAATTTTGTTTTAATATTTTTATATATTTTTCGTTAGCATCCTCTAATCTTTTAACTCTGCCTAACTTAATTGGTTTTGAAAGATTTTTTGTTATCTTTGAATCAATTAACTTTTCAATTTTTTTTTCTATTTTGTCAGAAAGTTTAAGTCCATCTGGTCCAAATAGCTTTAATCCATTATCATAATAGGGATTATGAGATGCAGTAATCATTATACCCATATTTGCTCTCATTTTTTTTGTTAGCATTGCTAGACCATTTGTCGGTAGTGGTCCTAAAGTATAAATATGCATTCCTGCTGAAGCTAATCCAGATACTAAAGCTGGTTCAAGCGTATAACCCGATAATCTTGTATCTTTTGCAATAATTGCTATTTGTTTACTTTTTTTTAAATTTTTAAAATATGTTCCAGCTGCTAAGCCAAATTTAAAAAACATTTCTCCATTTATTTTAGATCCATTTACTTTTCCCCTAATTCCATCAGTACCAAAATATTTTTTAATCATATTTAATTTTGTAATTCTTTAAAAACTTTAAATGCCTGGTTAACTTCTTTAACATCATGGACCCTTAGAATTTGAACACCTTGAAGATATGCTTGAATACATGAAGATATAGTTCCACCAATTCTATCTTTAGTATCATTTTCTTTTGAAATATCTTTAATAAATCTTTTTCTAGATAAACCTAACATTATAGGAAGTCCCAATGAATGAAAAATAGAAATATTCTTTAGGAGAGTAATATTATGTTTCAAATTTTTTCCAAACCCAATTCCAGGATCTAATATAATATTATTATGTTTAATACCTTGTTTTCTGAGATATTTTAATTTTGTTTCAAAGAAGTCATAGATATCAAGTAGCACATTTTTATATGCAGGCTTAATCTGCATATTCTTTGGCGATCCTTTCATATGATGAATAACAAAAGGTTTTTTTGTTTTTTTCAAATAACTTATAGTTTTGGAGTCGTAAGTTAATCCAGATACATCATTTATAAGATCTATTTTTATTTTAGACGCTTTGTCCATCACAAAACTTTTTCTAGTATCTAATGAAATAAAACTTTTTTTATTTTTTAAAATTTTTAAAATAAACTTAATTCTATCCCATTCTTTCATAGGGTGAATATCATCTGCACCTGGCCTCGTAGACTCTCCGCCTACATCTATTATTTGTGCACCACTTGATAATAAGTTATTCACATGTTTTTTTGATAAATTTTTTTTATTATATTTACCACCATCAGAAAAACTATCTGGAGTTAAATTAATTATACCCATTAAAATTGGAATGTTAGATAAATTTAGTTTTTTAAACGTTCTCTTTTTTTTTATATTTTTTAAATCTCTATTAACCTTATTTTTTAATTTATTTGGAAGTTTACTAATATCCTTAAGATTAATAATTTTAGTTTTTTTTCTGTCAATTATTTCTATTTTATCAAAAGAAATATTATTATAGCCATTAAGAGGTATGGATTTTTTTTTTTTAATATAATTTTTTGCTGTTGTTCCGTAGTAAAAATTACACGCTTTAGTGTAATATTTATTCATTAGTGCTTAGTGCACTATCTTAGGTTTTAAGCCCATTGAACCAAGTGCTGAGCTTTGATCATCATCCTCAACTTTGAGATCTTCTTTATTTTTAGGATATATGTTTTTATTTATTAAATCTTCAATTTCTGCACCTGTTAAAGTTTCATAAGTAAGTAAAGCTTTTGCTAGTTTATGTAGATCATCAATTTTTTCAGTCAATACTTTTCTTGCTCTTTCGTAACCCATATCAACAAATTTTCTAATTTCGCTATCTACTTTTCTAGCTGTTTCTTCTGACATATTTTGTTGTCTTGCAACAGACCTTCCTAAAAATACTTCTTCTTCGTTTTCACCATAAGCAACTGGTCCCATTTCTTTACTTAATCCAGCTCTCATAACCATTGCTCTTGCTCTTTTAGTTGCTTGTTCAATGTCGCTTGCTGCTCCTGTGGTTACTTTATCATCTCCAAAAATTATTTCTTCCGCAACTCTTCCGCCCATAGCAATAGCCATTTGTGCATGAAGTTGTTCTCTTGTTTGAGAAACTTCGTCTCTTTCAGGTAATTGCATGACCATGCCTAAAGCTCTTCCTCTTGGTATTATTGTTGCTTTATGAATAGGATAAGCGGCCTTTTCATTTATTGTTACAATTGCATGTCCAGCCTCATGATAAGCAGTTAATTTTTTCTCTTCTTCTGACATAACCATAGATCTTCTTTCAGATCCCATCATTACTTTATCTTTGGCTTCTTCAAATTCTTGATATGTCACGATCCTCTTATTTTTTCTTGCAGCTAGCAATGCAGCTTCGTTGACAAGGTTTGCTAAATCTGCGCCAGAAAATCCAGGTGTTCCTCTAGCAACTGTCCTTAGGTTAACATCGGGTGCCATTGATATTTTCTTAGCATGTACTTTTAAAATTTTTTCTCTTCCGATTAAATCTGGATTTGAAACAACAACTTGTCTGTCAAATCTACCAGGTCTCAATAGAGCTGGGTCTAGTACATCTGGTCTATTAGTTGCAGCAATAATAATTACACCCTCATTAGTGTCAAAACCATCCATCTCAACTAATAGCTGATTAAGTGTTTGCTCTCTTTCATCATTCCCGCCACCAAGACCTGCACCTCTGCTTCTACCAACTGCATCAATTTCATCAATAAATATAATGCACGGAGAATGTTTTTTTCCTTGCTCAAACATATCTCGTACTCTTGAAGCTCCAACACCAACAAACATTTCAACAAAATCTGATCCAGAAATTGTAAAAAAAGGAACGCCGGCTTCTCCAGCAATTGCTCTAGCTAATAGTGTTTTACCAGTTCCAGGAGGACCAACTAATAAACAGCCTCTTGGTATCTTTCCACCTAGTCTACTAAACTTTCTAGGATCTTTTAAAAATTCAACAACTTCCTCAACTTCTTCTTTTGCCTCTTCGACACCTGCAACATCATTAAAGGTAACTTTGCCTTTTACCTCATTCATCATTTTAGCTTTTGATCTTCCAAATCCCATTGCTCCACCTTTTCCACCCTGCATCTGTCTCATAAAAAAGATCCAAACAGCAATTAGTAAAAGCATTGGAAACCATGAGAGAAGTATTCCTAATAGTGAAGGCATTTTTTCCTCTAATGGACTGGCAGAAATACTAACACCTCTATCACTTAGCTTCTGAATTAAGTTCGGGTCTTCAGGTGCATAGGTAGTAAATTGATTTCCATTTGACAATACACCTTTTATATTTTTTCCTTGTATTTCAACTTTAACCACTCTTCCATTGTCTACTTCCGTTAAGAATTCAGAGAAAATAATTTTATTTTTTTGGGAAATAGACCCTTGAGGGTTTTTAAACATATTATATAGCCCAATCGTCAAAATAACGATTATTCCCCACATAGCTAAGTTTTTAAAATTCATAAAGCATTAAATTAAGAATTATTAATAAATTAACAAGTGTCATTTTGATCTTTTAACAAAAAAAATTATCACTTTTCTGGGTAAATAATCACTGAATCACTAATTTTTTCAATAATACATCCAGAAAGTGTCAATTTTACATTTTTGTTTAAAAACTTTATAGAATCTAAGAGACCTAACACTTTTTTGCCTCGTGGATAGTTTTTTTTCTTACTAACATGTTGGATTACTTGCATAAAACTTCTTAAAATAATTTCGTCTGGATTTTTAAAAAAAGATTGGTTTAAAATAATCTTTTTATCTTTTTGAAAATATTTTGAATTTTCAACAACATTTTTCTCAACAAAAAATTCAATAACTTGATTACTTTTAGATAAATTTTTTAAAGTTAAATAGAATTTATCAAAGTTTAAACCTTCTTTATCTAAATTTTTTAAAAGTTTTCTAATTCTGTTCCTTAAAAATTTATCATTATTATTTGAAGGATCATCTACAAAAAAGCCAAATGTTTTTTTATTAATATTAATTAGTTCTTTTTTTGGAGTAGACAAAAATGGTCTAACAATCTTTATATCATTATAATCACTCACATTTTTGTCAAAAGAAATAAGTCCTTTTAAACCAGAACCTCTAAGCAATCTTATAAAAAAATTTTCTATCATATCATTTTTATGATGGCCTAATAACAGATATCCAATATTATGCTTGCTACATTCTTTATGAAATAAATCATATCTTAGGTCTCTTGCGGAAGATTGTATATTTTTATTAATCTTAATATTTTTTTTTTTTAAAATCTTGCAATTAATGCTGAAGTTTTTTTTAAGTTTAAATTTTAAATTTTTAGCTTCAATAGATGACTCTTTTCTTAGATTGTGATCAATTATTACTGGATACAATTTTATCTTGTGTTTTAATGCATAACACTGAGAAAAAAATAAAGTAGATAAGCTATCAACACCGCCCGATACTCCAACCATTACTTTTTTTTTTGCAATATCTAAAGAAGTAAGATTATTAGAAAATACTTTATATAATTTTTTAACTTTAGGATCCTTTAATTTTGTTAAATAAAAATTAGGAGTTTTCTTTTGTACACTCAAACTTTTTCTCTTCATATTTGGCTTTTTGAAGAACTGATTGAGTAGCATTTGGATACTGTTTTTTAACACCAGCAATCATTAAGCAACCCTGATCTTTCTCTCCTATTTGAACTAAAGATACACCAAGCTTCAAAAGGTTAATAGGTGCTTTTTCACTCTTGGGATATTTTTGGTAACCCTCTAAGTAAGCAGATGCTGCATCTGTATAGAGCTGTCTTATTCTAAAAGTTTCTGCATACCAATATTGAGCGTTTCCAGACAGATCATTATCTGGATTTGTATCAACAAATTCTCTGAATGCTCTTTCTGCCATATTATAATCGCCCACCTTTAAAAAACTAGTTGCGAATTCATATTGCTCTAAAGGAGAAGCGTCAGGTAAAATTTTTTCTTCGTTTATAAAATTTTCTGTCAAAATCGTCTGAGTCGTTTCGACAGACTGTATCGCTTGTGTCTCATTTGTGTCTGTCATGTCCTTATATGATATTGTACCTAAATCTTGAGGTTGGGATGTGCCTGGCATAATTTTTTTGCTGGCTAGATCACCATCTAGATTTTCATTTGTAGTTAAGTTTTCTTGATTGTTATCACTTTTTTGAACTAGGTTTGAATTGTTTTCTAAATCTTGAAATCTTAATTGATTATCTGCTTGTGTTTTAGACAGTCTTGACGATAATTTATCTACTTTAAAATTTATTTCTTCAAATTTATTAGTCAGATTTTGAAATTGTTTTTCTATTTCAGACAATTTTAATAGATGTCTTGTCAAGACATCTTCTGTTTCCTTATTTGTCAAAGCAGTTTCACCTCCAGTTTTTTTCTGAAATGATTCTGAATAAACTGCTCTTTCCAAAGTTCTAAGATCTTTTTGAATAATTTCTAAAATTTCTCTCATGCTCAGCTCCTCAGAAGCTGCACTGAATGAAATAAAAAATATAGAAATTACATAAGTTATTATGTTGGTATACTTTTTAAACATTCAATTATTTTTTAATTATAATGATGGCAAAAAAAAGACCCTGAAATTATTTATAATAATCTTAGGGTCTTTAAAATATTTCAAATAGCTTTAATTAGCTTTTACGGTTACAGATCTTCTGTTTTTCGACCAAGAAAGTGGGTTTGAACCTGAGTCAACAGGTCTCTCTTTACCATAACTTATTACTGAAATTCTGTCTGCAGATATCCCATAAGTGATAAGATAATCTTTGGCAGCATTTGCTCTTCTTTCACCTAATGCCAAGTTATATTCCCTTGTTCCTCTTTCATCTGCGTGGCCTTCAACAACAACATTGATGCTAGAATTCTCTCTTAACCAGTTTGCTTGTTTTCTTAACGTGTCTCTTGATTTAGTTGTTAAAATAGACTCGTTTGTTGCAAAAAATACTCTGTCTGGAACACCGTCAGCTAAATATTTAACAGTATCAGTGCCTGTATAAACATCACCTTGCATTTGACCTTCTACTTTTGTAGTGGTTTTTTTTGTTGCACAAGCTGATACGATTAAACTTAATAATATAACTAGAAAAGTATTTCTAAATGATTTGCTAAAATTCATTAATGCTCCTTAATATTTAATTAGAACTTTTTCACAACTAATTAGATGTTTCAAGCATAAAAATCAACTTAATTTATATTAAAAATTAATAAAAAAGGCCTAATTACTGAGTAAAGACGACCAAGATGGGTCCGAGGCGTCAGTCTCTGTTTGAACCTGCCTTTCGTTATATCCTGTAAGATCTATAGACCAAAGTTTTGCGCTAAATCCATCACCTTTATCGTTAGATTTGGTCTCTCTATAAAAAATTAATACTCTTCCATTAGGAGACCATGAGGGAGCTTCTTGATAGTAATTTTCAGTTAATAATCTCTCACCCGAACCATCTGTTCGCATAACACCAATATAAAATTTCCCTTTATGTAACTTTGTGAATGCAATTAAATCACCTCTTGGAGACCATACAGGCGTGCCATACAATCCTTTGCCAAATGAAATTCTTTTTACATTTGAACCATCAGATTTCATTACGTAAATTTGTTGATACCCACTCCTATCAGAATTAAATGTTATAAATCTATTATCAGGTGAGTAAGATGGCGATGTATCAATTGATGGATGATTTGTTATTCTTTCAACAATTCTATTTTCTAAATCCATAGTATAAATATCTGAGTTACCATCTTTAGCAAAACTCATAATAATTTTCTTTCCATCTGGAGAAAATCTTGGAGCAAATGTCATTCCTGGAAAATCACCAACTACTTCCTGAGTACCAGTTTCAATATCTAATAAATATACTCTTGGTAGATTTTTAAAATAAGATAGGTAAGTCACCATCTGACTTGTTGGATTAAATCTAGGAGTTAAAACTAATTCATTTCCTAATGTTAAATATTTTGTGTTAAAACCATCTTGATCCATAATAGCCAACTTCTTAACTCTTGCAGTTTTAGGTCCTTCTTCGGATACATAAATAATTCTGGTATCAAAATATCCTTTTTCTCCAGTTAATCTCTCATAAACTTTATCAGAAATTATATGTCCAACTCTCCTCCAATTACTTGGAACCGTTGTAAATGCCAAAGCCATCATTTCTCTTCCAGCTAAAATATCCCAGAGCCTAAATTCAACTTTTAATTTTTTGTCCTCAATTGTTACTTTGCCTGTAATTAAAGCTTGAGCTTTAATCAATGCCCAATCCTCAAATCTTGGTTTTAAATGAGCAATATCTGGCTTTTGTAAAAATGCTTCTTTACTAAGAGGATTAAATAAACCTGAAATTTTCAAATTATTTTCTACAACTAATGAAATCTCAGATCCAACATTTTCAATTTTAAGTTCATTAATTGAATTTCTTTTTGAATTGTCATCTTGAAACAATGGAGAAACAGCAATTGGTAACGGATCTAAATTACCTCTGGTTATATCAATCTCTATTAATGAATAAGCCTTAGCTGATAATAAAAAAAATATAAAAAAAAATAAATTAATTGTTCTAATCATTATCCTCCAAGCATATCACGAGCATCAAAATTTAAAATCATATTTTTCCATCTTTCATAACCACTTGTGGGAACTTTTAATGGATTGCACAGCTGTATAGCCCGCCTTACACTATCTGCTAGTGTTCTAAATTTTTCTTTACCAGGTGTATTCATTTTTACATGATCTAGCATTTCAAGCTTCTCAATTGTTCCGTCTGGTTTTAATTGGAGTTTAACTCTAACTAATAAATCTTCACTAAATGGCAAACCTATAGGAACGCTCCAGCATGTAAATATTTGTGCCTTTAAAGCATCTTCCTCACTTAATGTTAGCTTTGAGTAGTCCATAGTATCATCAGTTGATTGAGAAATCTTATCAACTTCTTTTTTTGTTTCTGCTAAATTTTCTTTTTTTTTATCAATTAAAGCTGCAATTTCATTTAAATCCAATTTTTCTTTTTTTTCAAATTCAGACTCTTGTTTAACTTTTTTTTCATCCAAAATAGGTTTTTTAGTTTGAACTATTTTTTTGATATTTTCGTCATTGATTTCTTTTGAAGGTTTCTGCTTTTTTTCTTCTTTAGGTTGAATTTTTTGTTTGTCTTCATCTGGCATAGGTACAGCATTTAATTTTTCTTTTTTTAACTTTTCTATTTTATTTTCACTGGTTGGTGTTTTTTTTGATGCAACCTTAGAAATTTCATTTTTTTTTTTATCTGTTTGAACTTCTTTTTTTTCATCTTTTTTTACTTTTTTTGGAGGGGCCTGTTCAGATAAAAGCTTTTCATTTTCTTTTTTTACCTTCTCAATTATTTTTGATGCTTTTGGTGCGAAAGGAATATTTGTCTTTTCGGCTATTTGAATAAGTTCAACAGAAATAAGGGGTGGAATATCCAGAGGTTTTTTGGCAACAAATGGCAAAGCGAAAATACTCACCATAACAATAGCAACATGAAATCCAGATGAGATTAAAAGACCTCGATACATAATCTTTATCTCTCTTTATTCGGTTCAGATATTAAAGCAACTTTTGTAAATCCTGACCCTGAAAGCATTCCCATAATTTCAAGAACCCTTCCATAGTTAATCGCTTTGTCTCCCCTAACATATATTCTTGTATCAGTTCTATTATTTGACACTGCTAATATTTTTACAATTAAATTGTTAAACTCAACTTTTGTTTCCTGAATAAAAATTTCGCCTTTAGAATTAATTGTTAAAGTTAATGGTTCATTTTCCTCAGGAAGTGTGTCAGCAGAAGTTTCTGGCAAATCTACCTGGACTCCTACAGTAAGTAATGGTGCAGTGACCATGAATATAATTAGTAAAACTAACATTACATCAACAAATGGTGTAACATTAATTTCACTCATTGGATCGTTTTTTGAACTTTTGAGCTTAAATCCCATTTAAATAATTGATAAGAACCTCTTTGAAAAATTTTCCAATTTTTGTGAGTATTTTCTAGAGTCTGAATTAAATTTATTGTATGCAATTACAGCAGGAATTGCAGCTAATAATCCAAGTGCAGTTGCAAATAATGCTTCTGCAATACCTGGGGCAACTATTGCAAGACTGGTATTTCTTGAAATTGCAATCGATTGAAATGAATTCATAATTCCCCAAACAGTTCCAAACAATCCTATAAATGGAGCTGTCGATCCAACAGTTGCTAAAAAACTATTATACTTTTCAACTGCCACCATTTGTTTTTCAATATTTACCTCTAAAACACTAGATAGTCTCTCAGATAAATTTGATTTTGATCTAGTTTTCATAACTGTTTGCATAGAACTTTTAAATAATTTTGCCATAGGATCTTCAATGTTTGAAGGTAGGCTGTTATAAAATGTTTCAGCAGACTTTGATTTCCAGAATTTCTCTTCAAATTCCTCTGCGCTTTTATTAATTTTTCTAAACATTCTTATTTTTTCAAATATTATTGCCCATGAATAAATAGAACTTAGAATTAATATTATGATTACTGACTTGACAATTATATCAGCGCGCAAAAATAAACTAATTAAAGAAAAATCTGTGTTACTTGCTAAACCTAAGCTTTGTGTTGCAATATCTGCTTCCATTCAATCGTTTCCCATTAAAATATGTCATTAATTTGACTTTAAAGAACTCTAATATTCTATTTATTGTTGTTTTCCCTTATGTTTTCAAAATATTGGGCAATTAAAATAGCGTCTGCTTTATTATTATCTTTTTTTCTTGATAACTTATTAGAAATTTTAGGAAACATTTCTATTACTTTAGTTCTACTGGCATCTTTTTCAGAATTAATCAAATTAAAATGTTTTTTCCATTTTGCTGGTCTAACATAAAAAATCGGAAGCTCCATTGCAGAACATATTCCTTTAATAACTCCAAATGATTGTCCAAAATTAAACATGCTTGTAACACCTTGTCCTGGCATAGCAGAAACTTGTTCGACTATTACACTCATTTTTTCATTCATAAATTTATTTTTTATTTGCATTATTTCATTATAAATTTGCCTACCATTAACTTGTTTTTTATTTTTTTTTCCTTCAGCCATTGTAGGCATATCAAATACATCAATAACTTTCCCATCAGAAAAAAAACAAATAGCACCTGCTATTCCTGGATCAATTCCAACAATTATCATTTAACCTTCAAAGTTAACATTTGTATAAACATTTTGTACATCATCCTCATCCTCAAGAGTTTCTAAAAATTTTGCCATATTTTGATTTTCTTCGCCTTTAAGAGATACTTTATTTATAGGTAGCCACTCAATTTCAGTAGAAAGAAAATTTACAATAACTTTTTCAAATTTTTTTTTTACCTCATATATTTCACTAATATCCGTATGTACTTCATGAAATTCATCATTAGAAATACAATCATTTGCGCCCGACTCGATTGCTAACTCAAAAATTTTATCTTGTTCAATCTCATTTTTATCTATTTTAATTACACCCAATCTTTGAAAATTATGTGATGCAGAGCCCTGGGTTCCTAAAGAACCATTATTTTTTGAAAATATTGTTCTTATATTAGAAGCAGTTCTATTTTTATTATCAGTTAATGCTTCAACTATTACAGCAGATTTGCTCGGCCCAAAACCTTCATACCTAATATTTTCAAAATTTGATTGATCATTGTTAGAAGATTTTTCAATTGCTCTCTCAATATTTTCTTTTGGCATGTTAGCTGATCTGGCTGCTTGTATTGCTGATCTTAGTCTCGAATTCATATCGGGGTTCTTATCTCCTAGTTTTGCAGCTACTGTGATTTCTCTAGAGAGTTTAGAAAAAATTTTTGATCTCTGTTTATCGGCTTTGCCTTTTTTATGTTTAATACCCGCCCAATGTGAATGTCCAGCCATAATTAATTTATGTTTTTTAAACTTCCACCAAAAATGAAGCTTTCTATATTTTTTGCAAGTCCATTATTTACATCACAATCTACAACTACCCCACTTAAAGATGCCTCTCCATTTGCAGGAAAATGTTTTACAGCTTCTTTTTTTAGAAATCTGTTAATTGAATTTTGCGCGTTCATACCAATGACCGAGTCATAGTCACCACACATTCCAGCATCGGTAATATAGCTGGTTCCATTTTTTAGAACTCTTGCATCATTTGTTGGCACGTGTGTGTGGGTACCTACAACTAAAGTTGCATGTCCATCAAATAGATTACCAATAGCCATTTTTTCGCTTGTTATTTCTCCATGAAAATCCACTATTAAAAAATCGTAATCTTTTGAAATTTTTTTTTGCGCAATAAATTCTGTAGCAATTTTAAAAACATCATCACATTTTTTCATAAAAACGTTACCCATAAGATTTAGCACACCAACTTTCAGATTTTTTTTTGAATTGAATACGGAAAAACCTTTACCTGGTAAATTTCCACTCATATTTATTGGTCTCAATAATTTTTTTTCAGTTTTTATATATTCATAAATTTCTTTTTGATCCCATACATGATTGCCTGTTGTAATTACATCTACACCTACATTAAAAAGCTCATTAGCAATATTTTCGGTTAGACCTACACCTTCACTGGCTGCATTTTCACCGTTAACACAAACAAAATCTATACCTTTTTTTGAGACTATAATTGGCAAATTTTTTTTTACTGATTTAAAGCCCGAGTCTCCAACTATATCACCTAAAAATAAAATCTTCATTTTTGCATTAATTTTTCTGTAAAAATTAAATCTAATTTTCTATCAAATTTTTCAACATTAATTTTATTAACTTTTTGAAATGAAAAAGCCAATCCAATTGTTATACATTTTTTAATTTGAGAAATTTTTTCTAAATATCTGTCATAAAATCCACCACCATAGCCAATTCTATTCCTGTATTTATCAAATGCAACTATCGGTACAAACATTATATCTGGGTATACTTTTTTTAATTTTAGTGGCTGAGGAATTCCAAATGAACTAATTGTTAAAGGATCATTTGGATTCCATTTATAAAAATCCATTTGATTATTTCTTTTTATAATTGGCAACGAAATACTATAATCGTTAGAATAAAATTGTTTTAGTATTTGCAAACAATCAAATTCAAAATTTATAGGAAAATAACCTCCAATAATTTTATTGTTTGATAGATCAATTTTATTACGAAAACTATCTATAATATTATTGCCTATTTTGATTTCAAAATATTTTTTTTTTCTTAGGTTAATAATTTTTTTTCTTAGTTTAAATTTTGACACTGATATTTTATAAAACAGAAGTATTTGTGCTATTTTTTTTGACAAAGTCTTCTATTTCTAAAGTTACTTTATCTATTAAATTTTCATAACTTATTTTGTAGTTTTCAATATCATTCTCAAGTTCTTCTTGTGTTGAACTTAAATTTTTAATTTCATTTTCTTTGTTATCTTTGTACTTATAAACTAAAGATTTTAATTCTTTAAATTTTTCTTTTAATTCTCGAAGTTCTTTTTTTTGTGCATCTACTTTTTTTTTGGTTTCAAAATACTCATCCATGACTTTTATAGAAGATATTAGTAATAATTTATTCTCTCCAATATTTCCAAGATCAAATTTTAAATCATTAAATTTTTTATTTAAACTCAAGGATAATTCTTCCAAATGTTCCTCTTGACCATCTTCACAAGATAATAAATATTCTTTACCATTAAATCTTATATTTACATTTGCCATTTATCTATTTCTTCCAATAAATTATCTGTTTCTTGATTTAATTCATCAATTTTTTCATTAAATTGATTTTCTTTTTTTTTTGAAATTTCGTAATCCTTTTTTAATTCATTTATTTGACTTCTAAGTTTTAAGTTTTCTTCTTCTAAGCTTTGGAAAGATGTAGCTATCTGTTTTTTTTCAATTTCTAATTGATTTTTTTGATCTTTTAAAATTGCAACTTTATCTAATTCTTCATTATGTTGAATGTTTATCTCCCCTAATTTTTTTAAAGTATCCTTTAATTTTTTTTCTTTTTCGTCAATGTTTTTCATATATATATCTATATTAATAAATTGAATCACCTAAGTCTAGATAGGATACTTTTTGAAAAATATAGAAAAAAATTTATCAAATGCTATTCGTTTTTTATCAATGGATGCGGTTCAAAACGCTAATTCTGGTCACCCAGGCATGCCAATGGGTATGGCTGACGTTGCAACAGTTTTATTTAAGTATTTTCTAAAATTTAATCCAAAAAATCCAAACTGGCTTAATAGAGATAGATTTATTTTATCAGCTGGACATGGATCAATGTTACTTTACTCTCTTTTGTACCTAACTGGGTATAAAAGTGTATCACTTAACGACATCAAGAAATTTAGACAACTAAATTCAATTTGTGCTGGACATCCAGAGTATCACCCAAACTCAGGTATTGAAACAACAACTGGCCCTTTAGGTCAAGGAATTGCAAATTCTGTGGGTTTTGCAATTGCAGAAGAAATTTTAAAGAAAAAATTAGGAAGTAATTTAATAAATCACAAAACCTATGTCTTGGCTGGTGATGGGTGCTTGATGGAAGGGATAAGTCATGAAGCAATGAGTCTAGCCGGTCACCTTAAACTTAATAATCTTATAATGCTTTTTGATAATAATTCTATTTCAATAGATGGTCCTACTAGTTTAGCAGTTTCAGATGATTATAAAAACAGATTTAAAAGCTATGGATGGAATTATATTTTAATCAATGGGCATGATTACAGAGAAATTTATAATGCGTTAAAAAAAGCGCAAATATCAAAAAAACCAACTGTGATTTCGTGTAAAACAAAAATAGGATTTGGATCTCCAAATAAAGGTGGAAAGGCCTCTTCTCATGGGAGTCCTCTTGGAATAGATGAAATTAAGTTAGTTAGAAAAAAATTAGATTGGAATTATAAACCATTTAAAATACCTCAAAAAATTTTAACTGATTGGAGGAAAATTGGAGAAAATGGTGTCAAAAAAGAAAAAATATGGAATAAAACGTTTATTAAACACAAACTAAAATTTAAAAGTATTATAAAAAATAAATTCTCGAGTTCAATTATAAAACAAAAAAAAGATGCAATAAAAAATTTTAAGACTATAGCGACAAGAAAATCCTCAGAAGAGTTTTTATCAGCTATATTAAAAGAAAGAAATACTTTAATTGGTGGTTCTGCTGATCTCGCAGGATCAAACAATACAAAAACCAAGTTGCATAAAATTATTAATTCAAATGACTTTGATGGTAATTATATTCACTATGGTGTTAGGGAACACGCAATGAGTGGAATAATGAATGGATTAGCTCTTCATAGTAATTTTATTCCTTATGGAGGTACTTTTTTAATATTTTCAGATTATTGTAAACCTTCAATAAGACTGTCTGCTATAATGAAACAGAAGGTAATTTATATAATGACGCACGACTCAATAGGACTAGGAGAAGATGGACCTACGCATCAACCAGTAGAGCAACTTGCTGCTTTAAGATCTATTCCAAACTTAAATGTTTTAAGGCCAGCAGATCAAACCGAAACAATTGAATGTTGGGATATTGCTTTAAACAGCAACAAAACACCCAGCATATTAGCTTTGACCAGACAAAACTTAAAACCCATAAGAAAGATTTTTAGCAAAAAAAATCAATGCTCTATGGGAGCTTACGAAGTTATAAGAACTGGAAAAAATATAAATTTAACTATTTTAGCATCAGGATCAGAGGTCAATCTTGCAATTGAAACTAGCCATAAATTGGCCAAACAAAAAATTTATTCAAAAGTAATATCAATGCCTTGCCAAGAAATTTTTGACAAACAAAGCAAAAGCTATAAAGATAAAATCTTAAAAGAAAGCAAAAACACTTTTTCAATTGAGGCAGGATCAAGAATGTCTTGGGAAAAATATATTGAAAAGGGCTTGTCTTTTTCTATAGAAGACTTTGGTAAAAGCGCTCCTTATAAAAAAGTCTATGATCATTTTGGTTTAAGCAGTGAAAAAATTAGTAAAAAAATTAAATTTTATTTAAAAAAATGACAATAAAAGTCGGCATTAACGGTATGGGAAGAATTGGCAGAATGATTGTGAGGTCAATTTATGAAAATTACAGAGGTAAAATAATTATCAAACATATAAATAATAGATCAAGCTCTGAAATTTGCGCAAATTTATTAAAATATGATTCAATTCATGGTAATTTTAGTTGTCTTGTAAAATCTGAAAGAAATTGCATAAAAATAAATAAAGAAAAAATATCTTACACCCAACACTCTATGATTAATGACATAAAGTGGAAAAATTACGGTGTTGATTATGTTTTTGAGTGTACAGGTAAGTTTAATTCTAAAGATAAATTATTGCCACATTTAGAAAATGGGGTAAAAAAAGTTATTGTATCAGCACCATGTAAAATGGCAGATAAAACTATAGTTTTTGGCGTAAATCATAAGAAGATCAACAAGAATGATAGAATTATTTCGGCAGCTTCTTGCACAACAAATTGTTTAGCTCCTGTTGCAGACGTAATTAATAAAAATTTTATAATTCTTAATGGTTTTATGACAACCATACATGCCTTTACAAGTGATCAAAGAATATTAGATAATTCTCACAAAGATCCAAGAAGAGCGAGATCTGCAAGTCAATCAATTGTACCCACATCTACTGGTGCATCAAAAGCTATTGGTGAGATTATACCCTCATTGAAAGGTAAGCTAGAAGGGATAGCAATGAGAGTGCCAACACCGAATGTTTCATTAATAGAATTTATATTTAATGTAAAAAAAAAAATTACCGAAAAAAAATTAAATAACTCTTTATCTTTAGCTTCTAAAGCGAAACTTAAAAATATTCTAAATGTTACAGATGAAAAGCTAGTCTCAGTTGATTTTAATCACAATAGTGCATCTGCAATCATAGACTCCTCGCTTACTAATGTAGTTGGTAATAAAATGGGTAAAATTTCAGCTTGGTATGATAATGAATGGGGTTTCTCAAATAGAATGTGTGATATTGCTGAGTATGTAAGCAAGATCAAATAATGAAACCCATAGAAAATATTGAAAACATTGAAAATAAAATAGTAATTCTTAGACTTGATTTAAATGTTCCAATAAAAAATGGAAAAATAACAGACTCTAACCGGATTGATAAGGTTATGCCTACACTAGAATTTCTATTAAAAAAAAAAGCAAAGATTATAATAATTTCTCATGTTGGAAGGCCAAAAGGTAAAATAGTTAAGGAACTTTCTCTAGAATTGGTATCGTTATATATTAAAAGTAAAATTAAAAAAGAAGTATCATTACTTAAAGAAAACATTTTTGATTTAAATAAAGAAAACATTTTTAAGAGTTCCAAAAATGAGGTAATATTACTAGAAAATATTAGATTTTATCCCGAAGAAGAAACCAACGATGATAAATTTTCAAAGAAATTAGCAAGCTTAGGTGAAATATATGTTAATGATGCATTTTCATGTTCCCATAGAGAGCATGCTTCGGTAGCAAAAATAACAAAGTATATTCCATCGTACAGCGGAATTCAAATTAATGCAGAGGTAAATGCTCTTAATAAGATAACATCGGAAATAAAAAAGCCGATTACTTGCATTATTGGAGGCTCCAAAATTTCTACAAAAATTAATATAATAAAAAATTTAATACCAAAATTTAATAGCATTATAATAGTTGGTGCTATGGCGAACAATATATTGAAATATAAAGGTTTAAAAATTGGTAACTCTGTTTACGAAAAAAATATTGATTACATAATTCAAGATATTTTCACGTATGCTGAAAAAAATAAATGTAAAATATATTATCCAAAAGATGTTAAAATTGGAAAAAAATTGAACGATAAATCTTTTGAAAAAGATTTAAAAGATATTGAAGATGACGATATGATACTTGATGTAGGATCAAAAACATTAGTTGAAATAAAAAGAATTATTGACGAATCCTCAACAATATTATGGAACGGACCATTAGGTTACTTTGAAAATGAGAATTTTTTATTAGGAAGCTCAGAAGTTGCAAAATATATTGCTAACAGAGGGAACAAAATATTTTCTGTTGTTGGTGGAGGCGATACGGTTGCGGTAATTAATTCACTAAAAATAAATGATAAATTTAATTTTGTTTCAACTGCTGGTGGAGCTTTTTTAGAATTTCTTGAAGGTAAAGATCTCCCTGGTATAAAAGCATTAAATTAAATGACTGAACTAAACAAAATCGCACTACAAATATTGTCGAAAGGCAAAGGTATTCTTGCTGCAGATGAGAGTACTGCCACAATGACAAAAAGATTAAATTCAGTGAAAGTGCAGTCCAATGAGAATAATAGATTACTATTTAGACAAACTCTTTTTTCATCTTTATCAATGAAGGAATGTATAGGAGGAGTAATATTATATGATGAAACGATAAGACAAAAAACATCGGCAGGAAAAGCTATTCCCGAACTTATTAACTCAACTGGATCATTAACTGGTATTAAAGTTGACACAGGAGCTAAAGTATTGGCAGGATCTAAGGAAGAAAAAGTAACTGAAGGTTTAGACGGTTTGAGAGAAAGACTAAAAGAATATTATAAGTTAGGGGCAAGATTTACAAAATGGAGAGGTGTATATTCAATATCTGACAAATATCCAAGCAAACTATCAATATCAACTAATGCTCATGCATTAGCGAGATATGCTGCATTAGTTCAAGAAGCTGAAATGGTTCCCATAATTGAGCCTGAAATTTTAATGGATGGTAACCATTCCGCTAAAGATTGTCAGCATAAAACATCCGAGGTGCTACAAAAATGTTATGAAGAGTTAGAATTAAATAATATTGATTTAAAAGGTACAATTTTAAAACCAAACATGATTTTACCTGGAACGAACTCTGGTGAAAAAATTTCTAGTGAGGAAATTGCTGAAATGACATTAGAGTGTTTAAAAAATAATGTACCTTCATCAGTTCCGGGTATAGCTTTTCTATCAGGAGGTCAATCCGAAATAGAAGCAACTGAAAATCTAAACCAAATAAATATTAAAAATAATACAGGTTTTGTAATAACTTATTCCTATGGAAGAGCTTTGCAACAAAGTGCATTAAAATTTTGGTCAAAAGATTTAAAAAATATAACCGGTACACAAGAAATATTTGATCATAGGGCTAAAATGTGTACTTTAGCCGCTCAAGGGAAATGGTCAAAAAATCTTGAAAATTCCAAATAAAAAATTTGTATATTTAATATCTCCTAATAAAATTAATAGTAAATCTTTCTATATTAATTTAAATTTAGTTTTAAAATCTAATAAAGTAAAATTTTTTCAATTAAGACTAAAAAAAGAAACTACTAAAAAAAAAATTGCAATTGCAAAGAAGATTTTAAAAATCTGTAAAAAAAATAAAGTGAAGTTTATTATAAATGATGATCCATATCTGGCAAGAAAGGTTAAGGCTGATGGTTGCCATCTAGGTCAAAATGATATGGATATTAATGAAGCCAAAAAAATTTTAAAAAAAAAAATAATAGGAATTACTTGTCATAATTCATTAAAACTAGCCAGAATTGCGTCATTAAAAAATGCAGACTATATTGCAATAGGCGCGTTCTATAAATCTTTAACTAAAATAGTTAATTTTAAAGCCAATATTACTACTCTGAAAAAAATAAAAAAATATATAAGTATACCTATTGTTGCTATTGGAGGAATTAATGAAAAAAATTATAAAAATCTGTTATTGAATAATGCTGATTTTTTAGCTATCTCAGGCTACATATGGAATAATAAAAAACTTAGACCACAGCAAGCAATAAAAATGTTTAAATGAAAATAAATGCAACAGAAATAAGAGTTGGTATGATACTCGAATATAAAAATGATTTATGGGAAGTGCTCAAAACTAACCATGTTAAACCTGGAAAAGGTGGTGCTTTTGCGCAAGTAGAGATGAAAAGTCTTAATAAAAACACTAAATTAAATGAAAGATTTAGATCTAGTGAAAATATAGAAAAAGCAACACTGGAGGAAATGAAATTTAATTTTTTATATAGTGATGAAAACGATTTCTATTTTATGAACCCTGAGTCTTTTGAACAAATTAATATAAACAAAGATGTTGTTGGTGATAAGGGTAAAATGCTTACAGAAAATTTAGAGGTAAATATAAATTTTCATAATGATACTCCTTTAAATATAATACTTCCAAATCAACTATCCTGTGAAATAGAAACAACAGATGCAGCAATAAAAGGACAAACAGTTTCATCTTCATATAAACCAGCCGTTCTCAAAAATGGTTTAAATATTCAAGTCCCTCCATTTATTGAAAGTGGTGATACAATTATTATTGATACAAGAACGATGGAATATGTAAAAAAAATATAAAATGAATTCTATATCACCAAACTTAAATTTGATGATTAAAGCATGCGAGAAAGCATCTAAAATAATAATTAGAGATTTTGGGGAAATTGAAAAACTACAGGTATCAAAAAAAGGACCTAAAGATTTTGTAACTAAAACTGATAAACGGGTTGAAAAAATTTTAGTAGAGGAACTGACAAAATCAAAAAAAAACTTTTCTTTTATAACTGAAGAAACTGGAAAGATAATAAATAAGAATAAAAACGTATTTTGGATAATAGATCCAATAGATGGTACAACAAATTTTTTACATGGTATACCTCATTTTGCAATATCATTAGCGTTAAAATTTGATGATGTAATAACGATAGGATTAATTTTTGATCCTATTAAAAATGAAATATTTTATGCAGAAAAAAACAATGGATCATATTTAAATAATAGTAGAATTCGTGTTTCTAATAAGTCAAATTTGGAAGAATGTTTATTTGCTACCAATAATCACGGCACTCAAATAGTCTATCCAAAATTAAATTTAAGAAATTCAGGTTGTGCGGCACTAGACATGGCATATGTAGGATGTGGAAGATTTGATGGATATTTTCACAATAATATAAATTTATGGGATGTTGCTGCTGGTAAAATAATTATTGAAGAAGCGGGTGGCAAAGTAAATAATATTAATGAATTTAAAATCAATCAAATTGATATTAGAGCAGGAAATCCAAATATTTATGATAAAATGCTCAAAAAACTAAATAACTTTTAATTGTTTTTGAAATAAATTTTGTTATAAGGCTGCCCATGAAAAAAAAAATACATCCTAAATACCATGTAATTAAGGTAGAAATGACAGATGGTTCTCAGTTTGAAACTAGGTCAACTTGGGGTTCAGAAAATGAAGTTTTGAAGCTTGAAATTGATCCCAAATCTCATTCTGCATGGACCGGTGGAAAGCAAAAAGTTTTAGATAAAGGTAGAATAAGTAAATTTAATAAAAAGTTTCAAAACTTTAGATCAGAGAAATAAAAAAGATGTCAAAAGCACCATTAATGCCAATGGCAACTGCAGTTTGGCTTGTAGAAAATACATCATTAACCTTTAAACAAATTGCTAATTTTTGTAAACTGCATGAAGTTGAGGTTCAAGGAATTGCAGATGGTGAAGTTGCAAAGGGTATAGTTGGTTACAACCCCATTATCTCTGGTCAACTTACTCAGGAAGAAATTGAACTTTCATCAAAAGATGTAAATCGTAACTTAAATATAGTTAATCTAGATGTTGAAATTAAAAGCACAGAAAATAAATTCAAAAAATATATTCCTTTATCTAAACGTCAAGATAAACCAGACTCAGTATTATGGTTGTTAAAAAATCATTCTATATTAAAAGATTCACAAATTGCAAAATTAGTTGGTGTAACTAAAAACTCTGTAAGCTCAATCAGAAATAAAAGTTATTGGAATTATAATAGTTTAAATGCAAAGGACCCTGTTGCAATGGGTTTATTTACTCAAAAAGAATTATTAAATGCAATTGAGAAGGCAGAAAGAAGGATAATTAAAGAAAAAAAAGATAAAGAAAAATTAAATCAAGCTAATAAAAGTGGAATTGAAAAAATATAGACAAATATAAATTAAAATGTTAACTAAAATCACTTTTTGGAGGTTGTTATTAAAATAGAAGTCAAAGATAATAATGTTGAACAGGCGTTAAGAGTTTTAAAAAGAAAACTCCAGCGAGATGGTTTTTTTAAAATAATTAAACTAAAAAATAATTATGAAAAGCCTTCTGAAAAAAAAAAGAGAATTCTTCAAGAAAACATTAAAAGAGTAAAAAAACTTAACAAACTCAAAAATAGGATTTAATTATCGCGGGGTGGAGCAGCCTGGTAGCTCGCAAGGCTCATAACCTTGAGGTCGGCGGTTCAAATCCGTCCCCCGCAACCAATTAAATTTTAAACTTTGATTTTTTAGTATCTAGCAAAAAACCTTTAACAGTATCAGTTGTCAACTTTTTAAAACTCTTACCAAACTTTTCTATTTTTTCAATTATTTCTGGTGGAACTGTAATTATGTGACATCCTATTTGTTTGGCTTGAATATAATTATAAGGTTCTCTTGTACTAGCCCATAATATCTCAACATTTTTATATTTCTTCGATAGTTTTAAACTTTTTTTAAAATGTGGGATTGGATCTTTTCCTGTATCAGACATGCGTCCAGCAAAAATTGATATTATTACTTTAGTTTCCTTATTTATTTTTTTTAAGATTTTTTTAGTTTGAGCAAAAGTATAAACAGCTGTTATATTTAGTTTTATTTTGTTATTATTAAGGGTTTTAATTACATCTCCCATAAACTTTCCCTTAGAATTTGTCACTGGAACTTTAACGTAAATATTTTTACCTAAACTGTTTATTTTTAAACCTTGGGAAATCATATTTTTTATATCATCTGCAAATACTTCGCAGGACACTGGCTTATCTGTTATTTCAAGAATTTCTTTTGAATAATTTAAATAATCTTTTGCACCAGCTTTTCTCATCAAACTGGGATTTGTTGTAAAACCTTTAACAATTTTTTTTTTGTTAAATTTTTTTATAAGAACTTTATCAGCTATATCACAAAAAATTTTAGTCAATTATAAACTCTTAACAATTTCCTCTGTCATCTTTTTCGCATCTGCAAAAAGCATTAAGGTATTATCCCTATAAAAAAGGTCATTATCTATTCCAGCATAGCCAGGCGATAAACTTCTTTTAACAAATAAAACAGATTTACTTTTTTCTACATCTAGAACTGGCATTCCATAAATTGGACTTTGGGGGTCAGATTTAGCTACGGGATTTGTAACATCGTTTGCTCCAATTACATATGCTACATCACAATTTGCAAAATCGTTATTTATTTCTTCTAATTCAAATACTTCATCGTAAGGAACATTTGCCTCAGCAAGTAAAACATTCATATGCCCAGGCATTCTTCCTGCAACCGGGTGAATGGCGTAAGAAACTTTTACTCCATTTTTTTTTAATGCATCAACCATTTCTCTAAGAGCATGTTGAGCTTGCGCTACCGCCATACCATAACCAGGTACAATAATTACTGAAGATGCATTTTTCATTAAAAAAGCAGCATCATCGGCATTACCACTTTTTACAGGTTTTTGTTCTTTCGTTTGCGTATTTGAAGTTTGTTCGTTTGCACCCCATCCACCAAGTATAACATTAAAAAATGACCTATTCATTCCTTTACACATGATGTAAGAGAGAATAGCACCGGATGAACCAACTAAAGCACCTGTAATAATTAGAGCAGTGTTCTCTAAAGTAAAACCAATCCCAGCTGCAGCCCAACCAGAATAAGAGTTTAACATTGAAATTACAACAGGCATATCTGCTCCACCTATTGGAATAATTAATAAAACTCCAACTATAAAAGATATTATTACAATTGACCAAAAGATATTAGATAACTGAGTTCTACATAAATAATAAATTAAAAATAATATTGCTAATCCAAGAAGTAAATTTATAAAGTGCTGGCCTTTAAAAGTTATTGGCGCACCTGACATTATGCCTCTAAGTTTCAAAAAAGCGATTATAGATCCTGAAAAAGTTATAGCACCTATAGCGGCACCTAAGGACATTTCAATTAAACTAGCAAGTTTAATATTTCCAACAGCTCCAAGATTAAATGCATCTGGTTTTAAGAAAGCTGATATGGCAACAAAAACAGCAGCAAGACCAACTAGACTATGAAAACCAGCAACAAGTTCAGGCATTGCTGTCATGGGTATTCTGAAAGCAATAAATGCACCAATAGCTCCTCCGATAACTAAAAAAATTAGTACATAAATAAATCCAGTTTCAAAATTTCCTACCGATAAAAAAGTAACAATTATTGCGATTGCCATTCCAGCTATACCAAAGTAATTCCCTTGCCTAGATGTTTCAGGAGATGAAAGACCTCTTAGAGCTAAAATAAAAAGTATTCCAGATACTAAGTAAAATAATGCTGATAAATTTGCTGACATAATTATTTTTTCTTCTTTTTATACATTTGCAACATTCTTTGAGTTACTAGAAAACCTCCAAATATATTCACAGCTGCTAGAATAATAGCTAAAAAACCAAAAATATTTGATGTTTCAAATACACTGCTTGAAGATTCGGCTAAAGCCGCAATTATAGCACCTACTATGATCACTGATGAAATTGCATTTGTCACAGACATTAATGGAGTATGCAAAGAAGGTGTAACGCTCCAAACAACATAATAACCAACAAATATTGATAATATAAATATACTTAATCTAAAAATAAAAGGATCAATTTCCATTATTTAACCTTAGTTTTATCAATTATTTCATCTTCTAACTTTATTTCAAAGCTTTTCTTTTCTTTATCAAATAAATTATTAACAAAGTTAAAAACATTTTTTGCATAAAGGTTAGATGCTGAAACTGGTAATTTATTTAATATATTTGTTTTTCCCATTATTTTTACTCCATTTGCATCAACTATCTCATCAGCTTTGGTTAATTCAGAATTTCCACCTTGGATTGCGGCAAGGTCATAAATAACAGATCCACTTGTCATAACATCAATCATGTCTTTCTTTATAATAATAGGTGCTTTTTTTCCTGGTATTAATGCAGTGCATATAACTATATCAATTTTTTTTAAAGTTTCTTTTAATAATGCCTCTTGTTTTTTTTTAAAATCATCAGATGCTTCCTTAGCATATCCTCCTTCAGTCTCTAAGTTTTCTGCTCCTTCTACTGATAAAAATTTTCCCCCTAAACTTTCTACTTGTTCTTTTGAGGCTAATCTTACATCAGTTGCAAATACTATTGCTCCCATTCTTTTTGCAGTAGCTATAGCTTGAAGACCAGCAACTCCAGCTCCCACAACTAATACTTTTGCTGCAGATATAGTTCCTGCTGCCGTCATCATCATTGGAATAGCTTTTCGAAAATACGCAAAAGAGTCCACAACGGCCTTATACCCTGCCAAGTTTGCTTGGGATGATAGAATATCCATTGATTGAGCCCTGGTTATTCTTGGTAATAGTTCTAAGGAAAAACAATTTATATTTTTGGATGTTATTTCTTTTAATTTTTTTTCATTTGAATAAGGGTTTAAAACTCCAATCAAAATTTGTTTTTCTTTAAGTTTATTTAAATTTACATCACTAGGTAAATTCATTTGCAATATTACATTCGAATTTGAGATAATCTCATCTTCAGCAAAAAAATTTGCACCTTGTGCCTCATACTCTTTGTCACTTATTCCAAGATGAGCTGCATAATTTTTTGTTAAATGAACTTCTAGCCCTAGAGATTTATATTTTTTTATTATATCTGGTGTAATAGCAACACGTTGCTCGATATCTAAATTTTCAGAGATAGATCCAATAATCATTCTATAAAAGAAATATAGCCATAAGTGCTAGAATGATAACAACAGCTACAGAACCCCACAGAACAAATTTAGTAAAATTGTTCCAAGTATTTTTATGACTTTCGTTATCCATAAACTATTTTTGCCTCGCCTTAAACTTAGGATTTTTTTTATTTATTATATAAACTCTACCTCTTCGTCTTACTAACTTTGAGTTTAAATCTCTTTTTTTTAATGATTTTAAAGAACTAGCAATTTTCATATTATAAGATTTTAGCCTGGCAACGTCCTACTCTTCCGTGTCTTAAGACAAAGTACCATTGGCGCTGAAAGGCTTGACTTCCGAGTTCGGAATGGGATCGGGTATGACCCTTTCGCAATAATCACCAGGCAAAGTTTTTTACTATTAAATTTATATATTGTAAAGCTAAGATCTGGTAAATTTATATATTGTAAAGCTAAGATCTGGTAAATTTTAAAGAATTTTCTCCACTTTTTAACTCATTAAATATCCAATTATAAGTAAGAGCTAATCCATCCTTTAATGGCAAAGTTGGTGACCAATTTAAGTCTTTAATAATTTTGGTATTATCACTTGATCTCCCCCTAACACCTTTTGGTTTATCTAATAAATATTTTCTATCAACTTTATAATCTGCAATTTCCTCTATCATATCGATCATTTGATTGATAGATACTTGCTCTGAGCTTCCGACATTATATGGTTCTTTTAAATCTGAATTGAATAAATTTTTTGTCCCTTCAATACAATCAGTTATATACATAAAACTTCTAGTTTGTTGTCCATCTCCCCAAACCTCAATCTCTTTAATGTTTTTCATTTTAGCCTCCGCTATTTTTCTACACATTGCAGCAGGAGCTTTTTCTCTTCCACCATCATAGGTCCCTAATGGGCCATAGACATTATGATATCTTACAACTCTTGTTTCTAAACCAAAGTCTTCAGTGAAATGTCTGCACATTCTCTCACTAAACAATTTTTCCCATCCATATCCATCTTCAGGTTCTGCTGGATAAGCATCCTCTTCTTTTAAGCCTGGAACAAATGTTTGTTTTTGTTTAGAAGCATTATAAACACAAGCACTAGATGAATAGAAATATTTTTTTACTTTATTAATTAAGCATGCCCTAAGCAAATTTGTATTAATTAAAACGGATAGCATACATTCTGCTTTATTATTTTCAATAAATCCCATTCCACCCATATTGCAAGCCATGTTATAAATATAATCAATTTCTTTAGTAACTTTTAAGCAGTTATCATATGACTTGAGATCAAGAGAAAAATTTAAATTTTCATCAAAAATTTGAAACCAGTATTCTAAAGGTTTTATATCAGCGCAGACTACTTCATGACCTTCGTCCATTAAATTTTTTACAAGATGACCACCAATAAATCCACCTGCACCACACACTAAATATTTCATATCTTTTTTTTTATTTCTTTAACATAATTTTTTAAAGATGTTTTTCCAATTAAATTAATTATTTTTTTATCTCTAATTCTATTTATAGTTGATGATTTAAATCTTTCTCCTCTTCTTTCGGGTATCATTTTTATTTTTTTACTAAAAAGTTTAGCAAGTGACAATATTGAAATTGTTTTTGTATTTGATATAGAATAGTGACAATTCTTATTTTTCTTCCAGGCTAATATGCATGCATCAACTGTATCTTGAACGTGAGTAAATTTTCTACTTTGTGAACCTGGTTTAACAACTGGTAGTGTTTTATTGCTTTTAAAACATTGTTCAAATATACCGACAACTGCAGCCATGCTTGTATTGTAAATTTGATTTGGACCATATACGTTGTAAAAGTAGATTATTTCGTATTTTAATCCAAACCACTCATTTAGATTCATAATTAGGTTCATATTTGTAGATTTTGTATATGCGTATGGAGATAAATTTTGGTCTAAACCGTTGTTTCCTAAGCTCGCGGACGTTGCAGAATAAATAAGTTTTATTTTGTTTTGTAAGCAGAAATTAATAACTTCATAACTTCCAATAATATTAGATTGAAAACAAACATTCCTATTATCAAAGCTTTGCGCAATTCTAGAAAATTCAGCGAAATGGAAAATTACTTTTATTTTTTTTTTTAAATTTTTAAGTATTTTTGAGATATTTTTAGTATCTCCATTAATGTATTTGACATTATTTCTTTTAATATGGTTTTTTTTACTACCAGTAAAATAATTGTCGATTGAAATTATTTTGTTACTTCTGATTTTTGATAACGAATTAATTAAGTTTGATCCAATAAAACCTGCTCCACCAGTAACAATAATGTATTTCATTTTGCCAATTAATATCAGTATTTAGTTTAATGACAAACTTTTAAATAATTTATTAATCAATAATTCTGCACCATGGTTTGTTAGATGGTGATTATCTCTGTACAAAGGATATCCATTAATATCGTGTCCATCAAAACATTGAATATTATTACAAGATGAGGGCCCTAAACTTGTTAAAATTTTATTTTGATCAATTATGTATAAGTTATTAAAATTTAGTTTATTAATAAATTTATATATTTCTGGGAAAATAATTTGTCTATTTTTTATATTTTTTTTGTTTAAAATTTTATATTTTATTGGTGATTCCTCAAATTCTACTCTTTGTAGAAAATAATAAAAATCTATATCTGGATAGTCATTTAAAATTTTAGAAATCTTTTTTTCAAAAACATCATTCTTAGAAAATTTATGATGAATAATAAATACATAATTAATTTTGTTATTTTTTAAAATATAACCTAATTGATCCAGAGCTTGTAAATATTTTTTTCCTCTAATATCAAAATAAGATAAATATAAATCTATTTTTTTTTCCTGCAATTTTATTGTTAAAATATTCTCAAAATCACCAGCATGTGAATCCCCAAATAATAAAAGTGATTTTTTATTAAAATTGATTTTTTGACAAATTTCACGACAATCCTGTCCAGATATTATTTTACTTGAGGAAAAATTGATTGTTTTGGAAATATATTCTTTATCTATTTTTTTGTTTGTAAAATATCTTAACTTCATGCCTTTTGATGAATGTAAAAAGGAACCAGTAAATGCAAATAACAATATAATAAAGAAAAAATATTTAAAATTTATGTTAAGATTATTTCTGTATTTACCAATTTTATAAAATTTTTTCTCAATCTGAAATATTAATAATGTTGATATTATTATTATAATAAATATTAAAAAAATTTTCTCGAATTTAATATCATAAAACTCAAAATATTTTGCAAAATGAATTATCGGATAATGAACCAAGAAGAGGACGTAACTATATTCGGCTAACCTTTGATTAAACTTATTATTTAAAATCATGTTAAAAATATTTTTTTTATTGAATGAAATAGTAAATAGAATTAAAAAAATTATAGCTGAATAAATTTGGTTTTTAATAAATTGTGAGTCACCAAAAACTAAGTATAAAATGAATAAAAATATAAAAAATAATAAATAAAAATTATTGCCTACTAATTTGTCATCATTATTTTTGAAATACTTTAGGTAAACAAAATAACCAAATAAAAATTCCCATAATCTATTTGGCAAAAAGTAGAAAATTAACTTTTCATCATTACTAAGAATAATATTTATACTAAATGAAATTATAAAAATAAAAAAAAATATAAAATTTCTATTTTTCTTTAGATATTTAAATTTATTTACAAATAATATTAAAAATGGAAATAATACATAAAACTGTATCTCTAAAGATAAGCTCCATAAATGGAGTAATGAATAAGTATTTGGTGAAAAATAATCATTTTGTAAAATATAAAAATATATATTTGATATAAATAAAGAGGATCCAAATAAACTTTGACCATGATATTTTAACTCTAAAGGGATATAAAATAGCCAACATAATAAAGTTACAATAAAAAGAGTAATAAATAATGCTGGAAATAGCCTTAATATTCTTCTTTTGAAATATTCTTTTATTGAAAATTTTTTAGTTTCGATGCTCTTTAAAATAATTTTTGTAAAGATGAAGCCGCTAATTATGAAAAAAATATCAACACCTAAATAACCTAATTCAAAATTAGGTATACCTAGATGGAAAAACAAAATTAATATAACTGCAAATGATCTTAAGCCTTGAATTTCTTTAATAATCATTAGTTTAATACACTTAATAATATTTTTTGGACTTTTTTAGAATTGGAATGCCAACTTAGTTTTTGTTCGTAATATTTATAAGAATTTTTTTTTAATTTTAGAAATTTTTTTTTATCATTAAATATTTCAGATATATAGTCTGCAATTTTTTTAGGATTTGAATTAACTTTAAATAATTTACCATTTACATTATTGTTTATCATGCCTCTAACTCCACCAACATCATTAGTAATATTAAATAAACCAAAAGAGTTTGCCTCTGCGAATACAACCCCAGCCGCTTCTTTACTTGTCATTAAAATATGAATATCTGCATTATTAAATAGTTTTTTTAATATTAAATAATCCTTTTTTTTATTTTTATCTAAAAAACCGTGCTGCCTAATGTAGTTAGGAAATTTTTTTTTTTTTGATCCTCCAATAATATTTAATTTGGCATCAATACCTATTTTATTTAAATATTTAGTAATATTTATAGTCTTCTCCATTCCTTTTCTCTCCCAATCAACTCCTACACTTATCAAATTTAAATTATTTTTTTTTTGTTTATTAAAATTAACTTTTTTATTATCTTTAAAATTTGAGCCAAAAGGTAAAATATGAATCTTTTTTGGATCAATTTTGTAATTTTTTATTGTTTCTTTTTTTGACCAATAACTTGTAAGGATAATCTTTTTTGCTTTATCTAATGCTAACTTTTCTAAAAAATTTGCTTCTTGAAAAGATTTTTTATGAAATTTTTTTTTATCGAAATAATGATTGTAATATGTTTTATATGTAACGTCTAACCAAAGTATAATTGGTATATCTGTCTCTAAAAAACTTGTTAAATAAGTATCTGAAGTAAATATTAAGTCAATATTTTGTTTTTTTAAAATAGTTATAATTCTTTTTGAATAATTTTTTGATAAAGAAATTTTTCTTTCAGAGTCATATTTGATATTGATTTTTTTAAAAAATTCTCTTTTTAATACAAATGGTAGTCTATTAACATTTCTTAAAGGACCAATGGGTAAGACATCATGCTTTAAACTTTTTAGTGTTTTATAAATATTTAATTTCAATCCTGACCATGAGATAAAATCTGTTGGATTATCTGCAGAAAGATATGCTATTTTCATTGTAAAATTATTTAATTAATATAGTTATCAAATATTTTATTATGTCTTTAAGCATTATTATTCCATCAAAAAATGAACAGGATGTAATTATTGATACCATTGAAAGTATAAAAAAGTCAAAGATTTCAAAAATTAATTACGAAATATTAGTAATAAATGATTTTAGCGCTGATAATACTTTATCAATTTTAAAAAATTATAGAAAATCAAAGAGAATAAAAATTTTAAATAACAAAGTTTCTGGTTTAGGCGGGGCAATTAACTTAGGTATTAAAAACTCATCTAAAGACTATATATGTATTTATATGTCTGATAAATCCGACTCTTTGAATGATATGTGCAGATATTATAAATTAATAACTAGTAAAAATTTAGACGCTGTATTTGGAAGTAGATTTATAAAAGGTTCGAAAGTAAAAGGTTATCCATTAAAAAAATTATTTTTTAATAGAATTTTCAACAATTTATGTATGCTATTTTTTTTGAGTTCATTTAATGATTATACTAATGCATTTAAAATGTATAAAAGAAAAATGCTTATAAGTTTTTTTCCTATTGTATCTGAAAATTTTAATGTTTTTTTAGAATTACCTTTAAAAACTGTATCTAGAAATTATAATTTTAAAGTAATTCCAATTTCTTGGAATAACCGAAGTAAAGGTAAATCAAAATTTGTAATAAAAGAATTAACATCAAAATATTTTTTTACTTTTTTATATTGTTTTCTTGAAAAAATATTACTAAAAAAAATTAAATGATTAAACCTAGCAATCTAATTTATCTTTTAATTTTTTTTAATATTTTAACTTTTTTTTTTGGTTTCATATATTCTGAAGAGCATGGAGCATCTATTCTAGATGCAAATTTACATACATATCCGGCTATTGATGGATTAAAAAATAATTTCATTCAAAATATTATAACCTATGGAAAGTATGGAGAAAATTCATATCCACTTCATCATATAATTTATGCTTACACTAATCTGTTTGAAATCGGATCAATCTTTTTTAGAATACAAAGTTGCATATTAAGTTTAATAGTTATTATTTTTTTTTATTTAATATTAAATTTAAGATTTAAAATAAAAATTGAAGAGGCATTATTTTTATCAAGTATTTTACTTTTAAGCCCATATTTTAGAACGTCAGCTTATTGGGGAATGACTGAAAACACAGGTTTAATTTTTTTAATAATAAGTATTTTTTTTTTTTTAAAATTATTAAATAGTGAAGATAAAAAATTTAATCAATTATTGTTAATATGTTTGTTTAGTGCTCTAGCTCTCTATGCGAGGCTCCAGTATGTATTTTTATGCATATTTTTTTTCTTTTATCTTTCCTATAAACTAAATCTAAACAGAGTTGTATTTGTAATAATAAATTACATAATCTATTCAATACCTGGGTTAATCCTTATTTATATTTGGGGAGGTTTATTGGATGAACAATATTCAGGTGAATTTAATTATTTTATAAGTGCTAACTCAATACCACGAACTTTGTTAGTAATTTTTTCACTTATAGGATTTTATTCTTTGCCTTTTATATTAATTTTGAACGATAGAATGCTTAATGTGCTAAGAAAAAATATAATCAACTTTTTCATTTCACTGTTAATTTGCTCATCAGTATACTTTTTTTTCGATGTGAATATTTTAGCTCTTGATGAGACTAATAGTTTCCCTTATGGCCAAGGTTTTGTTAGTCATATTTTATATAAATTTACGAGCATTAAGGAAAGTTATTTAATTTTTTGTGCATTAGGACTCCTTGTAACTTATAAAATTTTCAATTTTACCATTCGAAATAAATTTTTAATTATTGCTTTGTTAAGTATATTTTCTTTAAGAGTGCATTTTTTTTCTGAATATCTAGATCCTCTCCTATTTATCTTATTTTTTACACTTTTGGATTTTGATAAAAAAAAAATGTTACTTACTTTAAAAAATATTTTACTTTTGGAGTTTTTTTTCCTAGGAATATTAATTGGAGCTATTTTGATTTAAAATTATTTATAATAAAAAAATAAATTATAAGAATTAACAATATACCAATTAAATTTACTAAATCATTTTTTATATATAAAGACATCATGCAACCAGTAAGTATTATGGCAATAATTAATAAATAAGAGTAAAGGTTATTAAATTTTTTAGCCAAAATATGATGAAGATGGTTTCTGTCCGGTTCGAAAGCGTGCTTTTGTTTATATATTCGTGAAACAGCGACACGTAGTAAATCTATTCCTGGTAATATCATTAAAATTATTATCTGATCGGCAAATATTTTGTCTTCATTATAAGATTTAATAAAAATTAAAGCTAAAATAAATCCTAATAAAAGCGAACCACTATCTCCTAAAAAAAGTTTATTTCTAAAATTATTAAATAAGAAAAATATAGAGCAGATAATTAAGACTATAAAAAATAAATTCCATAAAGAGCTTGAAAATAAATAAAAAATACAAATTAAAAAATATGAGACAGAAAGACCATTTATTCCATCGATCATGTTAAAAGCATTCAAAAAAACGAGAATACAGAAAATTGTAAAAGGTACCGAGAAATCATTTAAATTTATTTGTTCGTCATAAAATAAAAAATTTAAATCATTAACTATAAATTTGTTGCTCAAGGATATACTTATGAAAATTGCTAATATTGATAAAATTAATTTTGTATTAGGTTTTAAAGTACTTTTATCATCATAAATACCCATCAAAAAAAATATTAAAGCTCCAAAATAAATACTTATCATTTCTCTTTTATTAGAAAAATATGTTTGATCTACAAATTCAGAGTTTTCAATAATTATATAAACAGTTAGATTAATAAAAAAATATATACCACCAACCAAAGGTATTTTAGATTTATGAATTTTTCTATTA
>CACAJQ010000002.1:0-174922 GCA_902532805.1 uncultured Pelagibacteraceae bacterium
TTTCCAGCCAATTTTTCTTTTAATTAAAGAACTGTCAGCTAGAGTTATTTCTGGTTCTGCTGGTCTTTTGGGAATAAAAATTTTTTCTGATTTCATAAGTTTCGCTATTTCATTAATTGAAGTTGCTTTTGAACTTCCAACATTAAAAATCATATTTTTATGTTTAGATTTGGCAACTTCAACAAATGCCCTGGCTACATCTTTAACATGTGTAAAATCTCTTTTTTGCTTACCATTTCCGACTATTGTTAGAGGTAATTTATTTAATTTTTGCGCCAGAAAAACTCCAAACATTGCGCCATATGCTCCTGAAGTTCTTGAGCGTCTACCGTATACGTTGAAAAGTCTTAAAGAATTATAATTAATGTTATAAACTTTAGAATAGTGTTTAATAACTTGCTCACCTAAATTTTTTGTTAGTGCATAAGGATATTCTGGAGCAATAGTGTCACTTTCTTTTGTTGGAAAATTTTTTGCTAGTCCATAACAAGATGAGGAGGCTGCATAAATTATTTTATTAACTTTATATTTTCTGCAATTTTCTAAAATATTTATTGTTCCATTTACATTTACATCAAAATATTTTACCGGATTTTGTATACTTGGGACTATGTCCGCCAGCGCAGCTAAATGAAAGACATAGTTGGCCTTTTTGAATTGTTTTTCCCAAGAACCTTTTTTAGAAATATCTGCCCTAACTATTTTTATTTTTTTAATTACTGATTGAAGATTTTTTAAGTTGCCACTAAAAAAATTATCGATTACTAAAACTTTGTGATTTTTTTTTACTAGATATTCGGCTAAATGACTGCCAATAAATCCCGCTCCTCCAGTAATTATTGATATTTTTTGCATGAAATAAATCTATCCAATTTATAATTAACTTTTTTGAAATAGGCTAGTTAAATTTAAATTTAATCAATCGTTTTTTATTTTTATAATTTGGCTTTTACCAAGGTGTCCACGAAGAATATTTAAATAAAAATCTTTTAAGCTATCGTCATTGTCTATGGGTTTTCCATTAATATTATCTAAAATTAAAACATCAAAAATTTCATTTAGACATATCAAGAAATTTTTTTGGTCAAATTTGCAATTAAGGTAGAAGGTATTTTTGGTGGTTCTAATAGATACTTTATACTTATTATTAAAAATTGACTCGCTTATAACTGGTTTTCTTTTTGTACCAAAAGGAGGGATTACATTTTCTAAAGTCTCTTCATCGAAGAGGCTTTTTATTAATGGATAAAAGTCAATTTGAGAAACATAATCTTGAAGATGTTGTTTTTTCTTATTTTTATAATCAAATATTTTAAGTGGTATATTGAGCCTTGCCCTATTCATCATTGGTTTACTTTCTTCGCCAAAATGATTAGGCCCATGATCAGCTGTAAAAATAACTAAAGAATTTTTTTTTAGGTTTGCCTTTTCTAAATATGATAGTAATTGACCAATCATTAAGTCTAAACTTTTTATTCTCTCTTTTTGTCTTTTAATTATAGATTTTGCTTTTTCTTTATTCATTATTGGTTCAACTTTAGTATCTCCATAAGATGAAATTGCATCATTGTATTCTTTAAATGAGTCGCCGTACCTCTCATGGTCTAAATTAATTTCTTCATTAATAGCTGGCTTCCAATAAGGAGAATGTGAGCTCATATAATGCAAATAAATAAAATTTTTACCATCTTTATTTGTTTCTAATTGATTAATTGCAATTTTAGAAAAATTTAAATCATCATCGACAGTTGTATCTAGAGCATCATCAAAATAAAAAAGTCTGTCGAAATATTTTTGAAAATTATATCCTGCGTGATGACCTTTCGATTTACTTATTCCAAAAATTGAAAAGCCTTTTTCTCTCAAATACTTTAATAAGTTATCTTCAGTGATAACATTTTTAATTTTTTTTGAAATTTTTAAATCAAAATTGCCATGTAATGATGGATGTTTTCCTGAAAAAATTGAGCTAAAACATGGAAGAGTCCACTCTGCCGCTGAAAAACAATTTTTATATTCGAGGCTGTTTGAAAAAAAATGATTTATAAATTTTAAATTTTCTGTTTCTTTTTCAACTTCTTCAAATGTTTTTTGATCCAACTGATCAAGAACAATTAATATTATATTTTTATAGCTTTCTTTTTGCGCATTAAATTTTTGAAAAAATACTGGGCAAGCAAAATACATTTCGTCTTTTGTATTATTAATTACTTCTATTTCATTAATATCATTATCAAATTTTACTAATGAATTATTCCATCTATTTGAAAGAGGCTCCTTAATCCTAATTTTTGAAATACTATCTAAATTTATAATATAATCACCTTTTGTTGATCTACTATTTGATTTATTGCCGAATGAAAATAAAATTTCTTTATTTTTTGTTAATTCTTTTAAATTTAACTTAATTGATTTATTTGCTTTAATTTTAATAGTATCCCTAATCTCATTATTAAGAGTGCAAATAATTGGCTGAGAAAGGTTAGATTTAAATATTTCCTCAAATCTTGAATTATCACCGATCAAATCTTGACCATACCACCAGCGTCTCTCGTCATACCCTTTTTTATTTTGTTTGTATTTTACAATTCTATTTCTTAGCCAATTCCATAGAATAGGAGGGGTAAAGTCTTTTAGTATTTTTTTTAAGATCATTTAAAAGTTTTATTAAATATAATTCTATATAAGAGTTTGCTATTATTTAATATAAATTTTAATTAATTTAATATAATTTTAACAATGTTTAAGAGACATTGGAGAATAAATTGTATATTGATACAAGAAATAATAGTTAAACATCATTGATATTATTAAATGAAAAAAAAGTATTTATTTTGGATTACAGGACTACCTGGATCAGGCAAAACTACTATTGCAAAAAAAATTCACAACAAAATTCAAAATAGATATGGACCAACAATTGAAATTAGCGGTGACGATTTAAGGAAAATATTTTCTTTAAAGAAATATGATTTAAAAAATAGAGTATTATACGCAAAACTTTACTCTAAATTTTGTAAATTATTATTAAAAAAAAATTATAATGTATTATTTTCAACTGTTAGTCTTTTTCACGAAGTACAAGCTTGGAATAGAAAAAATATAAATGGATATGTAGAAATTTATATCAAGTCAAATATAAAAAATATTATAAAATTAAATAAAAAAAAAATATATCAAAAAAAAACAAACTTAATGGGTGTCGATTTAAGCCCGCAGTTTCCAAAGAGGCCAAATATTAAAATTATTAACACATTCAAAAAAAATACAAATCAAGTATCAATAGAATTATTAAAAAAAATACTAAAAAAAATAAAATAATTTGATTATTTTGAAGAATGTATATCAATTTCTAAAATAAAATTTTTTTCAGTGCATAAATTAAGCCAATTGAGTTATTAGTACTGGTCAGCTACATGCGTTGCCGCACTTCCACACCCAGCCTATCAACGTGGTGGTCTACCACGACTCTATAGGAAGAACTAGTTTTAAGGTGAGTTTCCCGCTTAGATGCTTTCAGCAGTTATCTCTTCCGTACTTAGCTACCCGGCACTGCAGCTGGCGCTACAACCGGTCCACCAGTGGTACGTCCATCCCGGTCCTCTCGTACTAGGGACAGCTCCTCTCAATTCTTCTACACGCATAGCAGATAGGGACCGAACTGTCTCACGACGTTCTGAACCCAGCTCACGTACCACTTTAATTGGCGAACAGCCAAACCCTTGGGACCTGCTCCAGCCCCAGGATGTGATGAGCCGACATCGAGGTGCCAAACACTGCCGTCGATATGAGCTCTTGGGCAGTATCAGCCTGTTATCCCCGGCGTACCTTTTATCCGTTGAGCGATGGCCCTTCCACTCAGAACCACCGGATCACTATGACCGTCTTTCGACTCTGCTCGACTTGTCAGTCTCACAGTCAGGCAAGCTTATGCCATTGCACTCTACGAACGATTTCTGACCGTTCTGAGCTTACCTTCGCACGCCTCCGTTACTATTTGGGAGGCGACCGCCCCAGTCAAACTACCCACCATACAATGTCTTGATGCCGGATAACGGCAATCAGTTAGATATCAAGAAAAACAAAAGAGGTATTTCACTGGTGACTCCACAATAACTGACGCCATTGCTTCAATGTCTCCCTCCTATGCTAAATATGTTTTTCCTAATACCAATGTAAAGTTGCAGTAAAGGTGCACGGGGTCTTTCCGTCTAACTACGCGAACTCCGCATCTTCACGGAGAATTCAATTTCACTGAGTTGATGTTGGAGACAGCGGAGAAATCGTTACGCCATTCATGCAGGTCGGAACTTACCCGACAAGGAATTTCGCTACCTTAGGACCGTTATAGTTACGGCCGCCGTTTACTGGGGCTTCAGAAATGAGCTTGCACCCATCGCATTAACCTTCCAGCACCGGGCAGGCGTCAGACCCTATACATCCACTTACGTGTTAGCAGAGCCCTGTGTTTTTGATAAACAGTCGCTTCTCCCTGGCTTGTGCCACCCTCAAATGGTTGCCCAAATAAGGGTCTTCTTTATCCCGAAGTTACAGAAGCATTTTGCCGAGTTCCTTCAACATCATTCTCTCAAGCGCCTAAATATACTCTATTAATCCACCTGTGTCGGTTTAGGGTACGGTCTAATGATGGAGCTATTTCCTGAGACTTCTTCGCGGCAAGTTCAATCCATTAAGAACTTACAACTTACAAAATCTGTCACTACCATCTGGTTAAGGAATATTAACCTTATTTCCATCGACTACGGCTTTCGCCCTCGCCTTAGGGGCCGACTAACTCTGCGCGGATTAACCTTGCGCAGAAACCCTTGGATTTTCGGCGAATAAGTTTTTCACTTATTTTATCGTTACTCATGTCAGCATTCGCACTTCTGATACCTCCAGGATCCCTCACGGGTATCCCTTTACAGGCTTACAGAACGTTCCGCTACCGCTTATAAAGTTCGAAAACTTTATAAACCCACAGATTCGGTATGTGATTTTAGCCCCGTTACATCTTCGGCGCAGAAACTCTATTAGACCGGTGAGCTGTTACGCTATCTTTAAAGGATGGCTGCTTCTAAGCCAACCTCCCGGCTGTTAAGGAATTTCCACATCCTTTCACACTTAATCACAATTTTGGGACCTTATCTGGTGGTCTGGGCTCTTTCCCTCTCGACCATGGACCTTAGCACCCACAGTCTGTCTGTTAAAGAACTACTTTCAGCATTCGGAGTTTTATTAGGTTTGGTAAGAATCTCTTCCCCCTAGCCCATTTAGTGCTCTACCTCTGAAAGCATATTTATTTAACGCACTACCTAAATAGTTTTCGCGGAAAACCAGCTATCTACGAATTTGGTTGGCCTTTCACCCCTTACCACAAGTCATCCAAAGACTTTTCAACGTCAACTGGTTCGGTCCTCCAGCAAGTGTTACCTTGCATTCAACCTGCTCATGGTAAGCTCATTCGTTTTCGGGTCTAATTCATAAAACTAATCGCCCTATTAAGACTCGCTTTCGCTACGCCTACACCTAGATGGCTTAAGCTTGCTTTATAAATTAAGTCACTGACCCATTATACAAAAGGTACGCCGTCACTCTAAAAAGAGCTTCGACTGATTGTAGGCATGCAGTTTCAGGTTCTATTTCACTCCCCTAATAGGGGTTCTTTTCACCTTTCCCTCACGGTACTAGTTCACTATCGGTCACTAAAGAGTATTTAGGCTTAGAGGGTGGTCCCCCTATATTCGAGCAGGATTTCACGTGTCCCGCTTTACTCAAGAAATATATTAAACATTACTCATACGGGACTATCACCCTCTTTGGTTAGCTTTTCCAAGCTATTCAGATTTTTTTAATATATCTGCTGGCCTGTTCCGTTTTCGCTCGCCACTACTAACGGAATCTCAATTGATTTCTTTTCCTCCGGTTACTTAGATGTTTCAGTTCTCCGGGTTATCTCTTTAAACCTATGTATTCAGTTTAAAGTAACACATAAAGTGTTGGGTTTCCCCATTCGGAAATTTACGGATCAAAACTTGCATACAGCTCCCCGTAACTTATCGCAGTATACCACGTCCTTCGTCGTCTTTTAGTGCCAAGGCATCCGCCACACGCCCTTAAACGCTTAATTTATGCACAGAAAAAAATTCTGTGTTGAATTAAATTTTTAGTATTCATCATTTCGAATACTTTAATGATTGCTTCATAAAAATTTATAAAACAATCGGATATAGATATTGATAATATAAAAAATAATTTTCACGAAATTGAATAACTAAGTGTTTTGGTGGAGGATAGCGGGATCGAACCGCTGACCTCCTGAATGCAAATCAGGCGCTCTCCCAGCTGAGCTAATCCCCCAGTATTTATTGGTGGGCCGAGAAAGACTCGAACTTTCGACCCCACCCTTATCAAGGGTGTGCTCTAACCAACTGAGCTACCGGCCCTTATAGCAGAAGAGTGAAACACTAATTTTAAAAAGAGAAATGAGGACGGTCAACATTATCCTGTTATATTTTTTAGATTAAGAAATATTCTTAATCATCCTTAGAAAGGAGGTAATCCAGCCGCAGGTTCCCCTACGGCTACCTTGTTACGACTTCACCCCAGTCGCTGACTATACCGTGGTCAAGGGTTTTAAACCTTGCCTTAAGGTAGAACCAACTCCCATGGTGTGACGGGCGGTGTGTACAAGACCCGGGAACGTATTCACCGCGGCGCGCTGATCCGCGATTACTAGTAATTCCAGCTTCATGTACTCGAGTTGCAGAGTACAATCCGAACTGAGGCATTTTTTTAGGATTTGCTTGACGTCGCCATCTTGCTTCCTATTGTAAATGCCATTGTAGCACGTGTGTAGCCCAACACGTAAGGGCCATGAGGACTTGACGTCATCCCCACCTTCCTCCAGCTTATCACTGGCAGTTCTTTCAGAGTGCCCAACTAAATGATGGCAACTAAAAGTGAGGGTTGCGCTCGTTGCGGGACTTAACCCAACATCTCACGACACGAGCTGACGACAGCCATGCAGCACCTGTGTTTCGTCCGGCCGAACCGAAAACTTTAATCTCTTAAAGTCGCGACGAACATGTCAAGTGTTGGTAAGGTTCTGCGCGTATCTTCGAATTAAACCACATGCTCCACTACTTGTGCGGGTCCCCGTCAATTCATTTGAGTTTTAACCTTGCGGTCGTACTCCCCAGGCGGTGTGTTTAATGCTTTCGCTGCGACACTGAAAATAAATTTCCAACGTCTAACACACATCGTTTACGGCATGGACTACGAGGGTATCTAATCCTCTTCGCTACCCATGCTTTCGTTCCTCAGTGTCAGTAATGATCCAGAAAGCTGCCTTCGCAATTGGTATTCTTTCTAATATCTACGAATTTCACCTCTACACTAGAAATTCTGCTTTCCTCTATCATACTCTAGCTAAAAAGTTTTGATGGCAGTTCCAGAGTTAAGCTCTGGGATTTCACCACCAACTTTTTTAACAACCTACGAACTCTTTAAGCCCAGTAATTCCGAACTACGCTAGGTCCCTTCGTATTACCGCGGCTGCTGGCACGAAGTTAGCCGGACCTTCTTATTCGGGTACAGTCATTTTCTTCCCCGACGAAAGAGCTTTACAACCCAAGGGCCTTCTTCACTCACGCGGCATCGCTGCATCAGAGTTTCCTCCATTGTGCAATATTCCCTACTGCTGCCTCCCGTAGGAGTTTGGGCCGTGTCTCAGTCCCAATGTGGCTGATCATCCTCTCAGATCAGCTATTGATCAAAGTCTTGGTAAGCCATTACCCCACCAACAAACTAATCAAGTGCAGGCTCATCCTTCGGCGCATAAAGCTTTCTCCGTAAAGACTTATGAGGTATTAGCACAAGTTTCCTCGTGTTATTCCTCACCAAAGGGAAGATACCTACATGTTACTCACCCGTCTGCCACTAAGTATTGCTACTTCGTTCGACTTGCATGTATAAGGCGTGCCGCCAGCGTACGTTCTGAGCCATGATCAAACTCTCAAGTTTAAAAACGGCGCACACTAGCTTCTACATAAATACTAAGAATAATATTTATGTAATGTTGAAGTGTGTACGACAAATTTTGGTAACCTTAACCGTCCACACTTCTCTTTTTAAAATATTAACTTATAAAATAGCTAATTGAGATTATTCTCAATAAATAACATTTTTTAAATGTTGAGTGGACCGCTTATAAATAATATTATTAATAAATCAAGATATTAGATAAATTAAAAATGCGTAAAAAAGTCATATAAATCAACGTTTTTTAGGCAATATTATGAAATATTTAAAATTGAACAACTATAAAGACTATTCCATTTTTTTTTGGATAATCTTAGTGTCAATTATTGGAATTATTATCACTACAATTTATACAAAAAATAAAGAAGTTGAAGCTCAAAAAATTAAAGGCACTTTAGATAATATCTATTTAAAAAAAATAACAAAAGAAATTACTAATAACTTAGAGCCTAGATACAGTTCGTTAGATTATGTTTCAAAATCTGGCGATACTTACCAAAGTATTGTTGATAGCTTAAATATAGTCAAAGAAGAAAAAAAGATATTATTGGATTCAATTTTGAAAGAAAAATCATTAAAAATTTTAAGAACTAATCAAAAATTTACATTTAAATTTGACAATATGAATAAGTTTAAAATTGTAGAATTTAAAATTGAAACGGATAAAAAAAATGAAATTATATTTAAAACATCTAATACAAAAAATAGTTTTACTTCAAAAAAGATAAAAAAAAACTTCAAGAAAAAACTAGTATATAAAGAGACATCAATAATTGATAGCTTATATAATAGTGCTATTAATTTAAAAATAAGTCCAAATATTATAATTGAATTTGCCAGGTTATATGGTTTCCAAGTAGATTTTCAAAGAGATATTTGGAAAGACGATAGTTTTCAAATAATTTATGAAGAGTATTTAAATGATAAAAATCAAACTGTTGATACGGGGGAAATAATTTTTGCAAATTTAAATTTACAAAATAATGACTTACAGCTCTACAAATATGAGTACGAAAAAAATAAGATAGACTATTTTGATGAAAACGGAAAAAGTATAAAGAAGACATTAATGAAAACTCCTATAAATGGAGCTAGACTTTCTTCATCTTACGGAAAAAGAAAACATCCAATCTTAGGGTATACAAAAATGCATACTGGAACAGATTTTGCTGCTCCTACAGGAACTCCAATAATGGCATCTGGTGATGGCAAAGTGACGAAGGCTGGCTGGTGTGGTGGTGGTGGAAACTGTGTAAAAATTAAACATAACAAAACTTACCAAACAGTTTATGCACATATGTCTAAATTTGGTAGAGGTATTAAAAAAGGTGTAAGAGTTAAACAGGGACAAATTATTGGTTATGTTGGATCTACTGGAATGTCAACTGGTCCTCATTTGCATTACGAGGTAATTGAAAATGGAAGAAAAATTAATTCTCAAAAGCTTAGACTACCATCTGGAAAAATTTTAAAAGGAGAAGACAGAAAAAAGTTTGAAGTTTCAAAAATAAAGATTGATGTTTTAAAATCAAATTTGATCGCAAAAGATAATTAATCCTTGTTATTAACTTCATTTAAAGATTTTTCATTATCCTGCTTATTTTGTTTAAGATCTTCTGAAGTTTTATTAAAATCTTGTTCTATTACATTATTAGTTTCGTTTGAATTTTTATTTATTTCTTGAATGCTCAATACTCTTGAAAAATGATCTGCATGCTGGAGATAATTTTCTGATAATATTTTATCTCCTGATGATAAGGCTTCTCTTGCTAAATTATTATATTTATCAATTAATTTTGCTGCATTTTGATTATTTCTTCCTGAATTTCTATGCCTAAAATCGATGTTAGAATTAAATTCATTTTGGTTCTTATGAGGATTAATTAGTCTTTTCCTGAAATTACGATCATTGTTTGATTTAAATCTGTGCTTTCTATTATTGCTACGATAATTATTCATTATATTAATTTAGTGGAAACCATTACTCTTGGAATTGACGAAATATCTTTTATCACTTTATTTAAAAAAAACCCATTTTTATTTAATATTTTCTTAATAATTAAACTTTGTCCATGTCCTATCTCAAAAATTAATTTTCCGTTCTTTTTTAGCAATTTTTTACTTTTTATTATTAATTTTTTTATTTCTCTGAGACCATCTATCCCAGCTTCAAAAGCTATTTGTGGTTCAAAAATTTTTACACTTTCATCCAACCTACTTAAATCAAACTTATTAATGTACGGAGGATTAGATATTATAAAATCATATTTATTAATCTGAATTTTGTCAATATCGATATTGACGAAATTAATTTTATTTATCAAGTGATGCATTTTTGCATTAAATTTAGCAATATTAAGAGCTTTTCTGCTAATATCTATAGCTGTAGCAAAACATTTGGGTCTTTCTTTAATTATAGAAACAACCAGACATCCAGATCCTGTGCCTATTTCTAAAAATTTCTTTGAAGAGTATATATTAGTATTTTTTAATACTTCCTCAACAATCAACTCGGTTTCTGGCCTTGGAATTAAAACATCACTATTCACGTAAAAGTTATTTTTCCAAAATTCTTTTTTATTTGTAATATATGCAATAGGTTCTTTCTTTTCTCTCCTAGATAAAAGTTTTTTAAACTTTTCAAATTTATTTTTTTTTATATTTGTATCTAAATTCATTAATATCTTTTCTCTAGATGTATTAAGTGTAAGTGATAGTAATATTTCACTATCTAAAATATGTGTATTTATATTATGATACTTAAGTTTATCACTGCCAAATTTTAATGTTTGCAAATAATTCATTTATTAGTTTTTGTCAACTCATCCATTTGGGCCTGGATACTTAAGTTTTCTATCATCTCATCAAATATTTCACCTTCCATAAATTCTTCTAATTTATGAAGAGTCAAGTTAATTCTATGATCGGTAACTCTTCCTTGGGGAAAATTATACGTTCTTATTCTCTCCGATCTATCACCTGTCCCAATTTTACTTTTTCTATCTTTTGACCTTTCTTGATCTATTTTCTGTCTTTCATAATCATAAATTCTTGATCTTAATATTTTTAGACCTTTTTCTTTGTTACGAATTTGAGACTTTTCATCTTGTTGGCTTACTACAATTCCTGTTGGGATATGAGTAATCCTTACAGCAGAGTCTGTAGTATTTACACTTTGCCCTCCTGGACCACTACTTCTGAACACATCAATTCTTAAGTCTTTTTCATCTAGTTTAATATCTAAGTCTTCAGCTTCTGGCAAAACTGCTACTGTTGCTGCTGAAGTATGAACTCTACCTTGAGTTTCAGTGTCAGGAACTCTTTGCACTCTATGAACGCCACTTTCATACTTAAGTGATGAATAAATATTTTTTCCTTTTATCAAAGCTATTATTTCTTTTAGTCCTCCAGCATCACTTTTGGAAATCGAAATAACTTCTACATTCCATTTCTTTTTTTGGCTAACTTTTTCGTACATTTTAAATAAATCAGATGCAAAAAGACTTGCCTCAAGACCTCCTGTACCAGCTCTAATTTCGATAATTGCATTTTTTGTATCCGCAATATCTTTTGGAAGTAGAAATATTTTTATTTTTTTTTCGTTAATTTGATAATTTTTTCTTAAGTTTTCAAGTTCACTGCTTGCAAATTCTTTCATTTCCATATCCGAGTTTTTATCATTGATTATATTATTCAGATCTTCGGAATCCTTTTGAAAACTTAAATATTCTTTTGCTTGTTTTATGATGTTGTTTAAATCTGAATATTCTTTTGAAATTTCTGCAAATTTTTTCTTGTCAGTTTCACCTGATGATAGTTCCTTCTCTAATTTAAGATGTCTATCAATTAAATTTTGTACTTTTTCCTGAGGGAGCATCGATTATTATTTATAAATTAGAGACTTTTTCTTCCACTAAAGAAACAATTTTATTTACCATATCTTTAGTAACTACTTTTTCTGTTTCTAGACCATTTAAGTACAACATATGATTATCTTTTCCACCACCTGTAATTCCAATCTCAGTTTGTTTTGCCTCTCCTGGTCCATTAACTACACAACCAATAATAGACAAAGTTATTGGTTTTTTTATATGTGATAATCTTCTTTCTAATTGTTTCACTGTTTCAATAACTTGAAAAGCTTGTCTTGCACAAGATGGGCATGAAATTATTTTGACTCCTCTGTTTCTTAAATTTAAAGATTTCAAAATTTCATTTCCAACATTTATTTCTTGAATAGGATCATCAGAAAGCGATACTCTTATTGTATCTCCTATCCCATCCAACAATAAACTTCCAAAACCAATGGATGATTTGATACTACCAGGCAAATAGCTTCCTGCTTCTGTAATTCCTAGATGAAGTGGATAATTAGTTTTTTTTGATAATAACTTATACGCAGCTATAGACAAAAATACATCTGAAGATTTCACACTAATTTTAAAATTTGAAAAATCCATGTCCTCAATTATTTTAATATTTCTTAATGCACTATCTACCAAAGCTTCAGGGCAAGGTTCCTTATATTTTTCCAAAATATCTTTTTCAAGAGATCCAGCATTTACACCAATCCTAATTGAACAGTTATTATTTTTTGCTGCCGAGATAACTTCTGCAATTTTTTTTATATCTCCTATATTTCCTGGATTTATACGTAAACAGTCAGCTCCATTTTCAGCTGCCTCAACTGCTCTCTTATAATGAAAATGTATATCTGCAACTAATGGAACATCTACATATTTAATTATAGTTTTCAAAGCTTCTGTAGATTTAATATCCGGACAAGAAACTCTAACTATGTCTGCTCCAGCCTCTGTTACTTTATTTATTTGATCTATAGTTGATTTATGATCAGTGGTTAAGGTATTGGTCATTGTCTGAACAGTTATTGGATTATCTCCACCAACTTTAACTTTCCCAACATTTATTACTTTGGTTTTCTTTCTACTAATATTTCTAAATGGTCTAATTTCGTTTATCATTAATATAAATTAAATTCTTTGTGCAAACATCTTATCGCCTTTTTCACATTTGTCTTTTTTATTAATACAGATATTTTGATCTCAGATGTTGAAATAACTTGTATATTAATATTTATTTTAGCAAGCGCTTGAAACATTCTATATGTAACGCCGGGAGTAGTTACCATGCCAACACCTATAATTGAAACTTTTGAAACATTTTTGTCAAATATCATTTTTTTGAATTTTATATTTTTATTTTTTTTTATAATTTTTTGTGTTTTACTTAAATCATAAGATTTAATTGTAAAAGTAAGGTCAGTTTCTTTTCCATTTGAGGATATATTTTGAACAACCATATCAACGTTAATCGAGTTTTGTGAAAGTGGTTTAAATATTGAGGCAGCAATACCTGGCCTGTCTTTTACTCCAAGCAATGTAACTTTAGCATCATTATCTGTAGAAGAAATACCTGTAATAATTTTGTTATTAATTATATTTTTTCTTTTTGTTATTAAAGTTCCATTTTTGTTAACGAATGACGATTTAACTTCTATATCAATTCTATTTAATCTTGCATCCTGTATCGAGTGAGGCTGCATAATCTTTGATCCTAAAGAAGCCATTTCTAACATTTCCTCGTAAGATATATTTTTTATTTTTTTTGCTGATTTTAGTTTATTTGGGTCTGTAGTATATACTCCTTCGACATCGGTATATATTACACATCTATCAGCTTTAAAAAACTTAGTCACCATAATTGCACTAGAATCTGATCCGCCTCTTCCAATGGTTGTGATATTTAAATTTTTATTAACTCCTTGAAAGCCAGCTATAATGGGAATTCCTCCAGATTTTAAAAATTTTAAAACTTTGGTTTTATTTATATATTTAATTCTTGAATACTTATGTTTTCCCTCTGTAAGAATTGGTATCTGCCAAGCCATCCATGACTTTGCCTTTAAGCCATTTGCCAATAATTGACCAGCCAACAGTGAACATGAAATCTGTTCCCCGGCCGATACCAATGTATCATACTCAAAATCAGGAAAATTTTTACTTATCTCTTTAGACATATTTATCAATTTATTGGTAGTGCCACTCATTGCAGATGACAAAACAATTACTTTGTATTTTTTTGAGTAGGATTTTATTATTTTAGCAACTTCTTTAATTCTTTGAATTGATCCAACCGATGTGCCGCCAAATTTTAATACAATAATTTTCATTGGTAGTTTTATTTACAAGCTTTAATTTATTGATAAAATACATCTAATTTGTAATGTCAATAAAGAATGAGCAATAATACTATAAACAAGGAAGAGGTGGAAAAATTTAACAAAATTGCCAAAGAATGGTGGAATCCTAACGGTAAATTTAAACCGCTTCATAAATTTAATCCAATAAGGATAGAATATATAAAAAATAATATAATTAAGGATTTTAATATTTTATCAAATGACAAACCATTAAAAGGGATAAGTATTCTAGATATTGGTTGTGGAGGAGGTTTATTATCTGAGCCTCTAGCAAGACTTGGTGCGGATGTTGTGGGTATCGATGCATCTAGTAAAAATATTGATATTGCAAAACATCATTTAAAAACAAGTAATTTAAATATTGAATATTATGATAAATCACCAGAGAGTTTCTCTTATAAAAAAAAATTTGATGTAATTCTAAATATGGAAATAGTTGAGCATGTTGAAGATATTCCACAGTTTATTAATCAGAGTGCAAAATTTTTAAAAGATAATGGAATAATGTTTATTGCAACTTTAAACCAAACATTAAAATCTTATGTATTTGCAATTATAGGCGCCGAATATATTTTAAGATGGCTCCCAATTGGGACTCATGATTGGAATAAATTTGTAAAACCTGAAAAACTAGAAAAGATATGTAATAAAAATTCACTTATATTAAAAAGGATAGATGGAGTTAAATTTAATCCACTATTAAATAAATGGAGTCTCTCAAGTGATAAATCCATAAATTATATCACTAAATATAAAAAGGATTAATTTTCCTTACCTTCGATCCATGGAATAGTTGATGTTTCTATTCCTTCTTCCTTTAGTTCCTTAACATCTTCAATTGACGCTTTACCGTAAATATTTTTTTTATTCTTATCTTTATTATAGTGAATAGATCTTGCCTCATAAGCAAAATCTTCTCCTACATATTCAAAATTTTCTTTTATAAATTTCTGATATTCTCTTAATTTTTTTTTAACATTTTTAATATTATTTGAAGTTTTATCATTTTTAAAATTGGAATTGACTAAATTTGGCCTCATCAATGATTTTTCAATTTTTTGCGAATTGCACTGTTGACAATTAAGGAGATTTTTTTTTTTTAATTTATCAAATTCTTTTGAGCTAGCAAACCAACTTTCAAACTCAAGTCTACAAATTTTACAGTTTAATAAATACTTTATCATTATATTAAAATAATTGTGTTTTATAGAATTTCAATACCTAGGATCTATAATCTGAATTAATTTCAATATATTCCTTAGATAGATCCATAGTGTATGCTGTAAACTTTTTATTTCCAATAGATAGATCAACTGTTATCTCTATATTTTCATTTTTCATATACTCACTTAAAATACTTTCATTATAATTTTTATCTAATTTACCGTCTCTAAGAATAATATTAGACCCCATTAATATAGATAATTTTTCATGTTTAACGGTTGCATCAGTCTTTCCAACTGCCATAGCTATTCTTCCCCAATTAGGATCTTCTCCGAAGATAGCTGTTTTAACTAATGGTGAGTTGGCTATCGAGAAACAGATATTTTTTGCATCTTTCTCTGTTTTACTATTAAGGCAATTAATAGTAACAAATTTTGTTGCTCCCTCTCCATCACTCGCAACTCTTTTTGCTAAGTTAAGCATAACCTGATGAACACTATTAATGAATTGTTTTAATTTTGGATCTTTAAAACTTTTTATCTCTTTATTATTAGCTTTACCTGTTGAAAAAATTGAAACCATGTCATTAGTACTAGTATCTCCATCGCAAGTTATAGCATTAAACGTAGTCTTAATATTTAAGTTAAGTATCTGTTTCAAAATTGATGAAGAAATATTAGCGTCAGTAAAAATAAATCCTAAAGTTGTAGCCATGTTTGGAAAGATCATTCCTGATCCTTTTGCAATGCCATATATTTTAACTTCAGAACCTCCTATTTTGCATTCAGCCATTGATAATTTAGGTTTAGTATCTGTTGTCATAATTCCAAGAGCTGCTTTGATCCAAATTAATTTATTTTGATTGTATTTTATTTTATAAACTAAGTTTTTAGTGTTGCTTAAAATTTCCTTTTCAGGAAATTTTTCCCCTATGGTGCCTGTGCAAGCAAATAGTAATTGGTTTGGTTTAATTTCTCTTGGCTTTTCCTCATCTTCTATTTGTTTTGATGTTAGTAATTTTGACAAATTTAAGGAAATTTTTTTAAGAGAATTATAACCATCAATTCCTGTCAAAGCATTTGCATTTCTTGTATTGATTAAAATACCAAATATTTTTTTATCTTTTATTTTTTTATTCCATTTAATATTTTCAGAGACTAATCTAGATTGCGTAAATACGTTTGCATAGTTTGCGCCTTCCCTAAAGTAAAATAAAACTAAGTCATCTCTTTTTTTATCATAGAGACCGCAGCTAACTGTTGAAATAGATAATCCATCAATATGTTCAAGATCTTGAAAATGTCCTATTTTAGAAACTTTATGTTTCTTATCAAAAAAGTTGTTTATACCAAAATCCATGCTATTTAATTTTTTAAATAAATAACTATATAATTTATAATTATTAAAACATCAAAAATATGCTTAATCCTTTAAACATTATTAGTAAATTTATAAAAAGTGGCAATCAAAAGGAATTAGACAGAATTCAAAAAATTGTAGAAGAGATTAATCTTAAAGAAAGTAAGGTTAGTAAATTTGAGGATAATGAATTTCCTTTAAGAACAAATGAATTTATCTCTAGATTAAAAGAAGGAGAAAAATTAAACGATTTATTACCAGAGGCATTCGCATTGGTAAGAGAAGCTTCGAAAAGAATTAACAATGAGAGACACTTTGATGTTCAGCTAATTGGAGGAATTGCGTTACATGAGAATAAGATTGCAGAGATGAAAACGGGTGAAGGCAAAACACTTACTATAGTTCTTGCTGCATACCTTAACGCATTAGAAAAAAAAGGTGTTCATATAGTTACTGTAAATGATTACCTCGCAAAAAGAGATAGTATAAATATGGGTAAAATTTACAATTTTTTGGGTTTGAGCTGTGGATATATAAACTCAGACCAGTCAGATCAGGATCGCAAAGAAAATTATAATAAAGATATAACTTATGCCACTAACAGTGAATTAGGCTTTGATTTTTTAAGAGATAACATGAAATATTCAAAAAATGAGATGGTCTTGAGAAAGCATAACTTCGCGATAGTTGATGAGATTGACTCTTGTTTAATAGATGAGGCAAGAACTCCTTTGGTTATTTCTGGGGCAGCAGAGGATAAAACCATGCAATATATTGCTGTAGATAAATTAATTAAAAATTTGAAACAGACAGACTTTGACTTAGATGAAAAAGAAAAAAATATACTTTTAACAAATGAGGGAATAGATAATGTTGAAAAAATATTTTCCAATGCTGGAATTTTAAAAAATAATAATTTTTATGACCCAGAAAATTTACATTTGGTTCATCATGTAAACCAGGCATTAAGAGCAAATTATTTATTTGAGAATGGAAGAGATTACATAGTTAAAGATGATGAAATAATTATAATTGATGAACAAACAGGTAGGCAGTTGCCAGGTAGAAGATTTGGTGATGGACTTCATCAGAGTTTAGAGGCAAAAGAAAAAATAGAAGTTAAAGCTGAAAATCAAACTTTGGCTTCAATAACTTATCAAAATTTTTTTAAGTTATATGATAAATTAGCAGGTTGTACAGGAACAGCACAAACAGAATCTGCAGAATTTTTTGAAATTTATAACTTGCCTGTTTTGCAGATACCTACCAATAAAGAAATGATAAGAAACGATCTTAATGACCAAATCTTTAGAACAGGTTTAGAAAAAGACAATGCAATCATTCAAAAAATAAAAGAATGTAATGAAATTGGACAACCACTGTTGGTTTTCACATCTAGCATAAATAAATCAGAGCATTACTCGAATTTGTTAGAAAAAGAAAAAATTAAACATATTGTTTTAAATGCTAAAAATCATGAGAAAGAAGCAGAAATTATTGCAAATGCTGGTAAAACAAATTCAGTAATTATTACAACAAGTATATCGGGAAGAGGTGTTGATATTAAGTTAGGTGGACAAGATCAATCTGAAAAAGAGGATGTAAAAAAAAGGGGGGGGTTATTTGTTATTGGAACAGAAAGAATGGAAAGTAGAAGAGTTGATAATCAAGCAAGAGGACGATCTGGAAGACAGGGAGATGAAGGAAGTTCAATATTTTTTGTAAGTTTAGAAGATGACTTGATGAGATTGTTTGGCTCAGAAACCATGAATTCAATGCTAGAAAAGCTTGGTCTTAAAGACGGTGAAAGCATTGATCATCCTTGGATAAATAAAGCGATTGAAAGAGCCCAACAAAAAGTTGAAGCAAGAAACTTTGATATAAGAAAAACGCTTATTAAATTTGATAATGTTCTTAATGACCAAAGACATGTAATTTTTGAACAACGAAAAAATGTAATAGATGGTAAAGAAGATGAGAATTATTCAGATATTTTCCTAGAAGAAGTTTTAGAAAATTTAAAAAGACAAAAAATATTACATGAAAAATCTCCTAATTCTAAAGAATTTCCAAAAGCTTTAAAGCAGACTTTAGGTAAATCAATAACTGATGATGAGTTGAGTGAAATTTTAAATTCAGATCTCAAAACAATGGAAAAAAAAATAAAGGATAAATTTATAAATAACAGAGATGAAAGAAATAATTTATTAGGCATTGAACAAGGAAAAGAAATTGAAAAAAGAATATTGGTACAAATTATAGATCAAAATTGGAAATCACATATTCAATACCTAGAGCAATTAAGACAAGTAATTGGTTTAAGATCTTATGGACAAAGAGATCCTTTAGTAGAGTACAAAAAAGAAGCTTTTCTATTATTTGAAAATTTATTGGGAAAATTAAAAACTGATCTTGTCACAATGCTTCTAAATTTAAAAATAATAGAAAAAGATGATAGTCAGACTAAAATTAGTGATAATATTAAGAATGATCCGAAATGCCTACTTGTAAAAAATAAAGAAGGAAAAATATCTAGAAATGAAAGATGTGAAGCTACTGGAAAAAAATTTAAAAATTGTTGTGGTGCTTTATAAATTAAAATATCATTTTTAATAAAATTAATAATACTACAATTGATGTAATTGAAATATATAATTTTTTATTCAATTTAATTTTTGAAATCAAATTTTGAACTAAATTATTTTTAATAGTAAGTTTATCTTGATGCGTTGCATTAGTGGTGAAACCTTTATTCCTTCCAATATCTAAAAACTTATTCTTTCTTTGATTTAATATTTCTTCCTCATTTAATGTTAGAAATTTACTTAAGTTTCTATCAATAGCATTACGTACATTATCTAAAATAAGATCTTTATCTCGATGCGCGCCACCCAAAGGTTCTGGTATTATCTCATCTATAATTTCTAGTTTTAAAAGATCTTTCGCTGAAAGTTTCATTGCTTTCGCAGCTTCTAAAGTCTTAGTTGGATCTCGCCAAAGTATGGTTGCACATCCTTCTGGAGATATTACTGAATATATTGCATTCTCTAACATCAATACTTTACTTGAAGAAGCTAATGCGATAGCACCACCAGAGCCTCCTTCGCCAATAATTATAGATAAAGTTGGAACAGTCAGTTGCATAGAACATTCAATAGACTTTGCAATTGCTTCCGCTTGTCCTCTTTCTTCAGCACCAACTCCAGGGTAAGCACCTGGAGTATCAACAAAGTTAATAATTGGTATTTTGAATTTATTAGCTAAATTCATTAACCTTATTGTTTTTCTGTAACCTTCTGGTCTCATCATCCCAAAATTTCTCTCAATTCTTGAGTCTAAATTTTCACCTTTTTCCTGTCCAATTACTAAAACTGACTTAGAATTAAATTTACCAAAACCACATATTACTGACTTATCCTCTCCATAAAATCTATCCCCAGAAAGTGAAATAAATTCATCAAATAAATTATCAATAAAAAATTTTGATTTAGGTCTATCCTCGTGTCTTGCAACTAATGTTGTCTGCCATGCATCTAGATTTGAATATACATCGTTAAGTTTTTTATCTATTTCATTTTGTAAATCCGTTATTTTAGTTGTATCAACTTCTGAAATGCCGTCTTGATTATAAGGATCTTTTAATTTATCTAATTCTGTTTCTAGGTTTTTTATATCAGTCTCAAAATTTAAATAATTTTTCATTGCTTTATTATATATAATTTTTTGGCGATAAAATGATCAAATTACAAAAATTATATTCTTTTCGGATGAAAAATAACATTTTTTTAAATAAAGTAATGACATAATTTATTGATTGTCATATACAACGGTTTCTAAATTTAAAAAATTATGAGTGATTCATTTATTAAGATTAACACTTTATCTGTTTCAAAGGATTTAGCTGATTTTGTGAAAAATGAACTTCTTCCTGGATTAGATGTTAGCGAAAAAGATTTCTGGGATGGATTTGATAAAAGTATTAATGAACTTGCGCCAATCAATAAAAAGTTATTAGAAGTTCGTGAAACACTTCAATCTGAAATTGATTTATGGTTAAAAAAAAACAGAAATGGAGAATTTAATCATGAAGAGTATAAGAATTTTTTAAAAGAAATTGGATATTTAAAAGAAGAAGGGAATGATTTTAAAATAGAAACCAAAAAGCTTGATAGTGAAATTTCAAGCATTGCAGGTCCTCAACTTGTAGTTCCTATAATGAACTCTAGATATACATTAAATGCTGCTAATGCTAGATGGGTAAGTCTTTATGATAGTTTATATGGAACAGATTTAATTGAGTCAGAAGAAACTGGAAGTCAAAAGTATGATCCTCTAAGAGGACAAGAAGTAATAAGATATGCACGTGAATTTCTAAATGACCACTTCTCTATCAATGAAATTCATTGGAAAGATATAAATGGATTTAAAATAAAGGGAAATGACTTAAAAATTTTAAAAGATGATAAAGAGTTTGAGCTAGTAGATAAAAATAAATTTATTGGATACAGAGGAGAACCTAATAATCCAACTACAATAATTTTAGAAAATAATAATTTAAAAATTGAGATAATAATTAACCCAAAAGCATTTAGTGCTGTCCAAGATGCTGCGGGAATAAGTGACATAATTATAGAATCTGCAATATCTACAATATGTGATAACGAAGATAGTGTTGCAGCAGTAGATTCAGAAGATAAAATATTATGTTACAGAAATTGGTTGGGTTTGATGAAAGGAACTCTAAAATCTGTCTTCGAAAAGGATGGAAAAACTTTAGAAAGAAAACTAAATCCAGATAGAAGTTATATTTCAAAAGATAATAAAAAAGAAAAGTTACATGGTAGAAGCTTACTTTTAATTAGGAATGTTGGTCATCTGATGACCAATTCAGCTATTATTTTGGAAGATGGTTCTGAAGTCCCAGAAGGCATAATGGATGCATTTATTACAACTGCTGCAGCAATTCATGATTTAAAAAGAAAAGGTAATTCAAGAACAGGTTCTATATATATTGTAAAACCAAAAATGCATGGACCAGAAGAAACGGCTTTTACAGATAAAATATTTACTAGAGTTGAAGAAGTCTTAAAACTTGAAAAAAATACAATTAAATGCGGTATTATGGATGAAGAAAGAAGAACATCTATTAACTTAAAAGAATGTATCAGAACATTAAAAAGCAGGGTTTTTTTCATTAATACAGGTTTTTTAGACAGAACCGGAGATGAAATGCATACATCAATGGAAGCAGGTCCAATGATAAAAAAAGGTGACATGAAAAAATCAAAGTGGATAGCTGCTTATGAAGATAACAATGTTGATGTTGGTTTAAAATGTGGATTTTCAGGTGTTGCACAAATAGGTAAAGGAATGTGGGCTATGCCAGATAAAATGAAAGATATGATAGATCAAAAAATATCACATCTTGAAGCAGGCGCTAACTGTGCATGGGTGCCTTCTCCAACGGCAGCCTCTTTACATGCAATGCATTATCATAAGCTAAACATTTTTGAAAAACACAAAAAACTAAATGATAATAAAATAAATTACATTGATGACTTATTATCTATTCCAACGGCTGACAGGCCTAATTGGAGTAAAGAAGAGATAAACAACGAGTTAAGTAACTCTGCTCAAACAATATTAGGATACGTTGTTAGATGGGTAGATCAAGGAATAGGATGCTCTAAAGTTCCAGATATAAATAATGTTGGATTAATGGAGGATAGAGCAACACTAAGAATATCTTCACAACATATAGCCAACTGGCTACATCATGGTATTTGCTCAAACAGACAAGTTTTAGAAATTCTTAAGAAAATGGCAAAGATAGTTGATAAACAAAATCAAGGAGATCCTGAATATCAAAACATGTCTCCAAATTACGACAAGTCAATCTCTTTTAAGGCAGCATGTGAATTGATTTTCCATGGTAAGTCACAACCATCGGGTTATACCGAACCTCTATTGCATTTAAATAGGTTGATTAAAAAAAGCTAATTTTAAGTTTATAAATCTTTTCTATTTTTAAAAGCAGATATAAGTGTGCCATCATCTGAAGTTTCGATTTCTCCACCAACTGGTAAACCTTGAGCTAATTTTGTAATTTTTACATTTGTATTTTTTAAACTGTCCTGAATATAATAAGAAGTAGTTTGTCCTTCAACGGTAGCGCTTGTTGCCAAAATTACTTCATCAATATTGTCATTTTTTATTCTTTCAATTAAAGAATTAATTAGCAAATTTTCTCTATTATTGGTGTTATCGCTATCAGAAATCGTACCACCTAAAATATGATAATAACCTTGAAAAATAGATGAACTTTCTATTGCCCATTGATCTGAAATATTCTCGACTACACAAATTTTATTATATTTTTTATCTACAAATACACAGTTATTATATTCGCAATTAATTGTACTAGGTTTTAAAGTTCCACATATTTTACAACGTTCAATATTTTTTATTACCTGACTCAGATTATTAGCCAAAGGTTTTAATAATTCTTGTCGATTATTAATCATTTTTAAAATAATTCTCTTTGCAGACTTAGGTCCAAGACCTGGGAGTTTAGATATTAGTTTAATTAAATTATCTATTTCGGGCAGATTTTGCATTTGCTTATAAAGGCCACTTAAATCCAGGTACACCTAAGTCGCCAGTTGCTTTGGATATCTCTTCTGAAGTTTTTGATTTTAATTTATTCTTCGCGTCGTTGTGAGCAGCAATTATTAAATCTTGGATTATTTCTCTATCTTCTTTAAGAACTGTATCACTAAGTAAAATTTTGGTCATTTCTCCTTCACCATTTAATAGAACAGTCACCGCATCCCCTCCTGATACTCCATTAACTTCTATTTTTTTTAAATTCTCTTGACTCTCTTTCATTTTTTTTTCAATTTCTTTTGCTTTCTCTAAAATTTTATTAAAATCAGTCATCTTTTTTCTTAATATCAATTAATTCAATATCTGGAATTTCTTTTAGCAAATGTGCATAAATTCCTGAATTTTTGAATTCTGTAATTCTTTTTTCATTTAGATCTTTTTCTATATCTTTTCGACTTATGGCTCCTTTTTCTTTTGAAAATGATATAAACCATCTATTATTAGTCCATTCATAAAGTTTTTCAGATAATTCTTTCACAAAATTTTTATTTAATTTATCATTAAATGCAATTTCAATGTTCATATTAGAAAAAGAAACTAAGTTAACATTATTTTCTAAATCATATTTCAGTTTCATTTCCTTTTTAGCTAAACACATTTTGATTAAATCATCTAAATTTTTTATTTTATCACCGTATTTTTTGTCAATTTCTTCATCCTCTTGTTTAATATTTTTAATTTGATTGATTGGATCTTTCTTTTTTATATTTTTTACACCCACATTCTTTATCTGAGGATTTTTTGAGGTATTTTGTTGAAAATCATTAATTAAATTTTTTTTTTTTAAATAAGTCAGTTGGATAAGAAACATTTCAACTGATAAATTTGGGTTACTAACCAAATTTATTTCTTTTAAAGTTTTTAGCGTAAACTCCCAAAATAACAAAATATCATTTGGATTGATTTTTTTAGATAAAGAGATTAATTTTTTGTAATCATTATCATTTAATGAAAAATTAGTACCTTCGATTTTTATATGTGATATGTTTTTCAAAAAATATAATATCTCTAAAAAATCATTTAAAAAAAGATTAGGTTCGACCCCTGAATTATATAAGTTTCTGTAATGATTAATAATTTTTTGTTCATCCCCTAAAAAAATTATTTCTAATAAATCTATATATGAACTTTTATCAACATATCCAAAAATCTTTTGTACACTTTCAAGTGTAGAAGCATTCTCATTATTAGAAATAGTTACTCTATCAAGCAAAGACAATGCATCTCTTACAGAGCCTTCTGATATTTTAACTATTAATTTAATTGCATCTTCGTCAATTTTTTTTTTTTCTTTAAAAATAATTTTTTTTAAGAACTCAAATAAGTGATCTGAGCTTATTCTTGATAAATTAAATCTTTGGCACCTTGATATAACTGTTATTGGAATTTTTTTTACCTCTGTAGTCGCAAATATAAACTTTAAATATTTTGGAGGTTCTTCTAATGTCTTAAGTAATGCATTAAATGCTTGCTTACTAAGCATATGAACTTCATCAATAATAAAAATTTTGAACTTAGCTATCGATGGTGGATATCTAGAAAATTCAATTAGTTCTCTAACATCATCAACTCCTGTCTTGCTTGCAGCATCTATTTCAAGAACATCAATATGACTAGAATTTGCGATGGAAATACAATGATTGCATTTATTCTCACACATACTCTCATTTGTATTTTCACAATTTAAAGCTTTAGCAACAATTCTAGCAAATGTAGTTTTTCCAATTCCTCTTATACCCGTAAATAAAAATGCATTAGGTGAATTATTATTTTTAATTGAGTTATATATTGTTGTAGCAATTTCTTCATGACCAATTAAATCTTTGAATGTTTGAGGTCTATATTTTAATGCTAGAACGTTTGAATTATTTGTCATAATAGGAGACCTACCAACCTGGAAAAAACTCATTACCCTTGCTCTTTTTCAAGTCTGGGGGAGTTCATGGTAATCCCACCTGGAAGGCCTCCAAATGTATTATAACAATAATTTTTTCTAATCTACAATAAAGTTGTTATTTTTTTTCTCTAAATTCATGAGCTTTATAAACACCTAGAACGTGCATATCCTCACAATGAAAAGCCATTTCCTCTAATGAATTTTTTATTTTTTTGTCATCTAAGTGTCCATCGATATCACACAGAAAAAAGAAAGATGAAAATGAATTTTTTTCAGGAAAACTTTGAAGTTTGGTCATATTCACTCCATTAATAGCAAAACCAGATAAGGCAGAATACAAAGCTGCTGGCCTCTCTCTTAGTTTAAATAAAATTGATGTAATGAAATTATTTTTATCAATAACTGGCTGAATTATATCTTTGCCCATTATCAGAAATCTTGTGTAATTATCATTATCATCTTGAATATTTTCTTTTAAAATATCTAAATCATAAATTTTAGCGCTTAATTTTGATGCGATTGCAGCTTTTGTTTTATCTTTCTCTTCTGATATATATTTCGCAGAACCTGCTGTATCAGCTCTAACATTAGCAGAAAATTTATTTTTTTTAATAAATTCTGAAGATTGACTTAGCGCTTGAGCGTGGGAATAAACATTTTTAATGTCTTGCAATTTCGATCCTTTTATACCAATTAAATTATGATTGATTGGGAAAAAAAATTCTTCATAAATATTTAATCTATGTTTATAAATCAAATATTCTACCCCAATGTTCCCTGTAGTTTTATTTGACTCAGGTATAATTGCTCTAATATTTATATCATTATGTGCTTTTTCAAAACATTCATCAAAAGTTTTGCAGGGAATAGTTTCTATATTTGGAAACATATATTTCGCACAACTCTCACTATAACTTCCAGCAATTCCTTGGTAAACAATTTTCATTTTATTATTTATTCAATAAATTTATATATTCTTCTAGATCTTTTTTAGTATCAATTCCAGAGGAAAAATAATTTGCCAATATTACATCAATTTTCATATTATTATCGATTACTCTAAGTTGCTCCAGTCTTTCTTTGATTTCATTTTTACTTTTTTCAAAATTAACAAACTTCTTTAAAGCTGAATATTTATATAGGTATATCCCAAAATGCTGGTAAATATTGTTATAGCTATCTTCTTTAATTACTCGATGAAAATTCAAAGCCTCTGATATTGAGTTATTAGATATTTTGGTTTTTGTTATAACTTTTACAATATTTTCATTATCATAATCTTCTTTTTTTTTAATATTGTATGCTAATGTTGAAATATTCGAGTTATTTTCCTTTGATAACTTATTCAAATTATTAATATCTAAAGGATTGATCATAGGTTCATCGCCTTGGATATTCATTACAAAATCTGCATCTTTTAAATCCAATTTCTTAGAGGCCTCAAATACTCTATCTGTCCCAGTTGTGTGATTTATATCTGTCATTATAAATTTACCTCCATTTTTTCTTACTTCTGAGGCAATTTCCTCGTCACATGTTGCAACATAAACCTCTCCAATTTGGCTTTGTACAGCTTTTTCATAAACATGCATAATTAGAGTTTTATTATTAATTTTTATTAATGGCTTTTGAGGAAGTCTTGTCGCTGCTAATCTTGATGGAATTATTATAATTGAGTTACTCATATATTCATATTTTATGCGTCTTTGAGACGCAAATTTATAAATTAAATTTCGTATAAATTTTGTTTAACATGTTATAGGACCATAATAAAAATAAATAATGGATTCATTTGAAATTAATAAAATTATTGCAGCAGTTCTTCTTATTGCACTAATTGTAATTGGAATTGGTAAAATTTCAGATATCGCTTTCCATGTTGATAAACCAGAGAAATCAGCTTACAAAGTAGATATTCAAGAAGGCAGTCAAATATCAAGTTCAGTGGCAGAGAAAATTGAGGAAAAAGTTGATATAGCTGCATTACTTGCATTAGGAGATGTTTCTCATGGAGAGAAAGTTTTCAAAAAATGTTCAGCCTGCCATTTAGTAAATAAAGGTGGAGAGAATAAAATCGGACCTGCTTTATATGGTGTAATAGGTAGAAAAATTGCATCAAAACAAGATTATAAGTATTCAAAAGCAATGGCAGCATATGACAAAAATTGGACATTTGAAGAGATGAATGGTTATTTAAAAAAACCGCAAAGTTATATTAAGGGAACTAAGATGGCTTTCGCTGGATTAAGAAAAGAAAAAGACAGGGCATCGGTAATTTTGTATCTTAACCAAAATTCAGATAATCCACTACCTTTACCTTAGTTTTCCAAAACAATACAACAGAATACTTTTTTGAACATGAACTCTGTTCAGTGCCTGTTGCCAAACATGAGAATTTTTTCCTAAAAATACACTTTCCTCAACTTCATCTCCTCTTGGCAAGCAATGTAAAAAAATACAATTTTTTTTTGTATATTTAAATATCTCTTTTTTAATTTTAAATTTTTGAAACTGTTTTTTTTTTCTTTGTTTGTTCACTTTATCATTTAGAGAAATTACTTTGTCCGAAAAAATTACATCTGCATCCATAGCTGCTTTTTTTGGATCATGATAAATAAAGATTTTTTTCTTATTTTTTTTTACCCAATTTTTAACCTTCTTGCCTGGTGCAAATTTTTTTGGACAGCCGATACTTAATCTAAATGAAAACTTAACAGATGCAGCTATTAAGCTGTCCAAAACGTTATTGGAGTCTCCAATCCAACAAATTTTTAATTTTGATATTGGTTTTTTTTTTATTTCCTCAACAGTAAAAACATCTGATAGTACTTGAGTTGGATGAGATGATGGACTTAAACCATTTATTATTGGAATAGTTAAATGCTTTTGAAAATCTTCAATTTTTCTATCATCATCAGTTCTCAACATGAAACCATCACCATATGTAGATAAAATTTTAGCGGTATCAGCAATCGTCTCACCACCTTGTCCTAGGTGGAGTTCGTTAGATCTAAGTGTCAATGTTCCTCCACCAAGCTGTTTAATGGCCAAATAAAAGCTTATTCTTGTTCTGGAACTAGCTTTTTCAAACATTTGTACTAGCATCTTACCTTTAAGAGGAGATCCTTTGTCTGGCTCTAAAGTATTTAATTTTTTTCTTTGTTTCTTTCTTTTTTTTGCATCAACAATTATTTTTCTAAGATCTTTATGCGGTATGTCTTTTAAATTTATAAAATGTTTCATATTACTTATATTCTTTACAAACTTCATCGATTATCTTTAAAGCTAAATCAATCTCACTTTTTTTAACGTTTAAAGGGGGTAGTATTCTAACCACATTTTCTGCAGCTCTAATTGTTAATAAATTATTATTCATTAATTTTTTTATAAATTTTGTCTGGTCGTGAAATAATTGTAAACCAATTAATAAACCAAGACCTCTTACCTCTTTTATAATTTTAGGATATTTTTTTTTTAAAATATTTAAATTAAATATAAAATATTTTGACATTTTGTTCACATTTTTTAGTAAATTATTATTTATTTGATCTAAAACTGCGCTTCCAACAGCCATAGCAAGTGGGTTTCCACCAAAAGTAGAACCATGGGTGCCTGGAGTCATAGATTTAGCAACTTTTTTTGTCATTAAAACAGCTCCAATAGGAAATCCACCCCCTATTCCTTTTGCAATTGGCACTATATCTGGTTTAACATTAGCGTACTCAAAAGCAAAAAACTTTCCTGATCTACCAATACCACATTGAACTTCATCTAATATTAGAAGAATACCTTTTTTATTACAAATCTCCCTTAAACTTTTAATACACCAGTTAGGTATTACTTTTATACCACCCTCACCCATAACCGTTTCTATCATTATAGCAGCAGTATTTTTATTAATTAATTTTTTTAGTTTTTTATGATTTCCAAATTCAAAATGATCGAAACCTGGAATTTTTGGACCAAATCCCTCAATCATTTTTTTTGAGCCACTGGCGTGTATTGCAGCGAGAGTTCTGCCGTGAAAAGAATTTTTTATGCAAATTATTCTGTTTTTGTATGGCTTACCAATAGAATAAAAATATCTTCTTGCAACTTTAATTGCTGCCTCCGTAGCTTCTGCACCACTGTTTTGAAAAATTACAGAGTCAGCAAAAGTTTTTTTTACTATTTTTTTTGCTAATTTTTCTCCTTCAGGAATTTTGAATGCATTTGATACATGCCATACTTTATTTGCTTGTTTATTAATTGCCTTTATCAATAATCTATTTGAGTGACCAAGAGAATTAACTGCAATACCTTGAACAAAATCAAGATACTTTTTCCCTGTATTTGATATCAAAAAACTCCCTTTGCCTTTTGAAAATGATATATTTTTTCTTTTATAATTTTGTGCTAGAGCGCTCATATTTATTTATATAATTTTTTTCAATTTCACAGTTAATATTTCAACCTCAAGTTATAAATTTTTTTTTAATTTATGTTGAAAAATTTTAAATATAACTTGTTTTCTTAGTCTAATATGCAACATGATGTTATATATAAAATTTATAACACTAAATATAGTTATCTATGAGTTGGACTGATGAAAAAGTTACTAAACTAAAAGAGCTTTGGGGAAAAGGCCAAACTGCAAGTCAAATAGCTGAAATTATTGGTGGCGTAACAAGAAATGCGGTCATTGGCAAAGCACATAGACTTAATTTATCTATTAAAATTAAACCTAGAAACTCAGTTCAGATTAATAAAAATAGTTCTAAAATTTCTGATAGAGAGATAAAATTGAGAGGCAAAAGAGGAAAGTTTAAATCTTTACTTTTAAATAATGATTTTGAGCCAGCTAAAAATTTAAGTTTAGAAGAATTAACAGAAGACACTTGCAAATACATGGAAGGACATCCAGATGAAAAAAATTCAAGTTTTTGTGGAAGAAAAAATGTTGAAAAATTTTCGTATTGTCCATTACACCTTATGGTTGTTTTTCAACCAAAAGGTAAGAAAGAAGATGTCGTTGATAAAGATGATGAAATGCCTAAATTTATTGAAAAAAAAATTAAATCTGCTTAATCTAAAAGTTTATTTTTTGCTTTAACGTATTCTTCTTCTGACAATACACCATCTTCTCTAAGTTTGTTTAGCTTAACTATTTCGTCAGATATAGAGAGATCATTATTCAACAATTTTGATTTATCTTCATCAATGATATCTTCATTAATACCCTCTTTATCTTCTAGATTTTCTTTTAAATCTCTTCTAGCTTCAATTCCCATGCTGATCGGTTTTATAGAAATAATTATTACAGTAAGTAATAAAAATATACAAAGTCCAATTACTAAATAACTCATCATTTTGTATTCACCGTTTCATTTTTTTTTGCAAACTGCCCACCGGATCTCCAATTATAACTATATTTATTAATTTCATCATCAAATAATTTATTAGTTTTAAATCCTAAATCATAGTTAGTTTTATACAAACCAGATTTTATATTATCATATTTCAGTAATTTAAGTTGGTCCTCTGTTAATAAGGGATTTGGTAATATTTGTAATATTTTAGCTGATAGATTTGCCAATGATAAAGGAAGAGGCAAAAGTATTCTTTTTTTTTGTATGGATTTTAATAATTTTTGAATTATTTCTTTAAAAGTAAAGGTCTCTGGACCAATGCATTCTATAACTAAATCATTATCTTTACTTTGGATTGTTTCGAATATTATATTAACTAAGTCAGTAACATGTATTGGCATAAACTTTGTCTCTCCGTTATAATATATAGGCATAAATGGCAATCTACTTAATAATGTCATAAACCTAGTTGTAAATTTATCATCTACGGAATAAACTATAGATGGTTTTAAAATAATAGAATTTATAAAATTTTTTCTAATTTTTTTTTCACCCTCTAGTTTACTGATTGCATATTTGCTGTCTTTTGCCTCCTCTATTCCTAATGATGATAAATGTATAAATTTATCTATATTAAGTTTATTAGCTTTTTGTGAAAGCATATCAGGTAAATCAGTATGTATAGTTTTAAATTGGTTCTTTTTCTTTTCATACAAAATTCCAATTAAGTTTATGCATATACTCGTACCTTTCATTAATTCCTCTATTTTTTTAGGTTCGAAATTTTCTATTTCAACCAAATTAAGATAGCCAGGATTTGCCTGTGTCTTAATTATATAACCAGTTCTATGTGTGTTTCTTGTAACTGCAGTTACTTTATAGTTATTTTGAGTAAGCTTTCTTATTAAATTTCTTCCTATCTGGCCTGATGCACCGAAAACTAGAATTTCTTTTTGTTTCATATATATATTTTATCAAAATGAATATAGATATTAAATTACACAAAGAAGATTTGCCAGATCAATTAATAATAAGTGACAATATTGCTGTAGATTGCGAGTTTATGGGTCTTAACGTTCAGAGAGATGCTCTATGCTTAGTTCAAATTTCTACAGGGAATAATGATGCTCATATAGTAAAATTAAACAGAGACACATATGATGCACCTAACCTAAAAAAAGTTTTAGAGGATAAAAATATAAAAAAAATATTTCATTACGCAAGAGCAGATTTGTTATTTATAAAAAAAAATCTAAAAATTAATGTAGAAAATGTAGATTGTACAAAACTAATGAGTAAAATTGCTAGAAGTTATAGCGATAAGCATGGTCTTAAAGATTTGATTAAAGAATTTACAGGAAATGACATAAGTAAAAATCTTCAGTCCTCAGATTTTGGGGGAGATCTAACAGACAAACAATTAAAATATTGTGCAAATGATGTTATTTATCTTCATAAAATTTATGAAAGTTTAAAAAAAATTTTAGTAAGAGAAAAAAGAGATAAACTATATGACAGCTCTGTTAAATTTGTTGGTACTAGAGTAGATTTAGATCTGGCTTCTTTTACATCAGATATTTGGTCTCATTAAAATGAAAAAAGAAAAGATACAAAAAGTTGCAGAAAACGTTTTAGAGTATGAAATTAAAGCTCTTCAAAATTTAAAAAAATATATAAATAAATCATTTATTAAATTAATAAAATTAATCTTAGATTGTAAAAATGGAAAAGTTATTATTTCGGGTGTTGGCAAAAGTGGGATAATTGCAAGAAAATGGGCTGCTACATTTTCATCAACAGGAACTCCATCTTTTTTTTTAGACGCTGCAAATGCTAGTCATGGAGACTTGGGTCAAATTACCTCGAATGACATAGTAGTTTTAATCAGTAATAGTGGACAAAGTGAGGAATTAAAAAATATTATTCAATACGTTTCGCGAAATAAAAATATTAGATTAATTGGTATTACATCAAAAAAAGATTCAATACTCTATAAAAATTCGGATATGCCTTTTTTAACTCCAGAAATTAAGGAGGCAGGTCCTGAAAATATTGTTCCAACTTCCTCAACTACAACTCAATTAGCTTTAGGTGATGCAATTGCAATTTCATGTATGGTATTTAAAAAATTTACCAAATTTGATTTTAAAAAAATTCATCCAAGTGGATCTTTATCTGTTAAACTCAAAACTGTTGGTGATATAATGCTTACAGGTGAAAAAATGCCAGTTGTAAGAGAAAATATTAATATGAAAAAAGCACTTATGATTATTAATAAAAAAAAATTAGGAGTTCTAATTGTAAGAAATAGATTAGGTAACACTGTTGGTATAATTACAGATGGTGATTTAAAAAGAATGGCACAAAAATACCTAAAGTTTCATGATTTAGAGTTAAAAAAGGTAATGAAAAAAAATCCATTAAGCGTTCATATTGAAACTTTGGCAGCATCTGCACTTTCAATTATGAACTCAAAAAAAATAACTTCTTTGTGTGTCCATAAGAGTAGAAATATTAAAAAGACCGTTGGTATAATTCACATGCATGATATTTTGAAATCAAATATAAATTAATGTCCATTAAATCATTGTTACAGTTAATACTGTTTTTATTAATCATTTTGATTATAGGAGGTATTTATTACGTGTATTTTTTTTCAAAAAACCAAAGTAACATGATAAATTTAGATGCTAACATCTACAAAGCAGAAAATAAAATTGATCAAAAAAATGCTTTAATAGACCAAGAAGTCCTAGAAAATAACAAAATTGAACAAAATTTAGATAGTAATTTGGATAAAAATGACACTTTAAGTGAAAAAGGCTCAAAAATAGAACCAAAAGGTAAGTCTAGTAAGTTACCAATTAAGGAAAAAGACACAAATGTTACTAAAGAAATACAACATACTACAATCAATAAAAAAAACGGGGATGTGTATAAAATATTAGCTAAATATGGGAAAACAAATCTTAAGAATAGTAATATTTTAGATCTTGTAGAAGTTGACGGAACGATTATTTCTACTGTTAGATCAAATGTGAATATTACATCTGATTATGCTAAATATAATTATATTAGTTATGAGTCAGACTTTTATGAAAATGTAATAATTAAGTATGAAGGTAATACAATTACCTGTGATAATTTTAATGTAAATATTGAGAAAAATATAGCAGTAGCTTATAATAATGTTACAGTAACCAATGAAGACTCCATTATGAATGCTGAAATAATTACTATGGATTTAATTACTAAAGATATTAAAATAAACTCTGAAGAAAAAGTCAAAATTATCACAAATTAATGGCACTGATAAAAAAATTTAGAATTAAAAGTTATAAAAGTGAGGAGGCAATTGTTGAATTAAAAAATATCTCTTTGTTCTATAATAAAAGACAAATTATTAATAATCTAAATTTAAAAATATATAGACAAGAAATTCTAGGAATGTTGGGACCAAATGGTGTCGGTAAATCAACAATATTTAATTTAATAACAGGTTTAAGAAACCCCAATCATGGAGAGATATTAATTAATGGAATTAATTGTACAAAATTACCTATTAATGAAAGGTTTACAAAATTTAATCTTGCATTAGTTCCTCAGTATGGAGGACTTATCCATGATTTATCAATGCTAGATAATTTACGTCTAGTTGCGGAAATTCACATCAAAGAAAAAGAACTAAGAGAACAAAAAATAAATAAGCTAATTTCACAGTTTGAGTTTGAGGCATTATTAAATGTTAAGGCTAAACATTTATCTGGGGGACAAAAGAAAAAGCTAGTAATAGCAATGGCTTTAATTAATGATCCAAAAATTTTATTATTAGATGAGCCTTTTGCAGCATTGGATATTCTTACAATTAGAATGTTGCAAGAAATTATAATGAATTTACAGTCAACTGAAGAGATATCAGTTGTTGTTTGCGATCATCAGGCAAGAGATCTATTAAATTGTGTTGATAGAGCAATAATTTTATCGAATGGAAATATAATTGCTTCTGGTAGTCCAAGTGAAGTAATTAGTGACAAACTTGCACAAACTGAGTATTTCGGAGATGAATTTAATATAAATTAATTCATTAATGCCAAAATACGTAAAAATAGAAAAAAAAATTAAACCATTTAATAAAGAAATTTTAATAAGTGGTGACAAAAGTATATCAATTAGGTGCGTTTTACTTGCATCGCAAGCAATAGGGAAATCTAGAATTTATAATTTGCTTGAGTCCGAAGATGTAATTAATACTTTAAAATCAGTAAAAAAACTTGGGATAAAACATAAAAAAATAAATAATTATTATGAAATCAATGGGTTTGGTTTAGAGGGATTTAATAATAAAAAAAATTTAGTTATAAATGCAGGTAATTCTGGTACTTTGGCTCGACTGATTTTGGGTTTGCTTGTAAATTTTAAAAAAAGAGCGAAAATTATTGGTGACAGAAGTTTATCTAAGAGAGATTTTTCAAGAGTTACTGAACCACTGAAATTATTTGGAGCAAATATTTCCACAAATCATCAAAATCTTCCTGTGGAAATTAATGGAACAGAATTCTTAAGACCAATAAATTATTACGAAAAATTAGGAAGTGCACAATGCAAAAGTGCAGTAATGCTTGCAGCTCTGAAGACTCCAGGAATAACCAAAATAAAAGCAAAAAAATCTCGTTCTCATACTGAATTACTTTTTAAGTTTTTAAAAATACCGATAAAAATGAAAAGTCTTCAAAATCATGATTACTTTGAAATCGAAGGAATTAATAATTTTAATGGATTTAAATACAAAGTGCCTGGGGATATTAGTTCTAGTGCCTTTTTTATAGTAATGACATTGCTGTCTAAAAAATCAAAAGTAGTTATGAAAGATGTTAATGTAAATAAATCTCGAATTGGAATTATTAAAATTTTAAATAAAATGAGAGCAGGAATAATACTAAGAAATAAAAAAAATTATAATGGAGAAATGATTGCTGATATAGTCGTGAAAAGTAAAAAAAATTTTGTCAGTACCAATTGCCACAAAAAAATGAATTCTTCAGCTATAGACGAATTTTTGGTAATTTTTTTAATTGCTGCTAAAGCAAAAGGTATTTCATCATTTAAAGATTTATCTGAATTAAATAAAAAAGAAAGTCCAAGGCTTGATATTGCTGTAAAATTTTTAAAGATGATTGGTATAAGAGTTGAAAGAAATAAAAACGATATAAAAATTTATGGAAATCCAAATTTAAATTTGCAAGGAAATTATGTAGTTAGGAACTTTAGAAAAGACCACAGAGTATTTATGATGTCCTGTATAGCCGCTTTGACTTTTGGTGGAAAATGGAGGATTTATGATAAAGATTCAATTAAATCATCTTTTCCAAATTTTTTTAAAACAATTAAAAAACTTGGTGCAAAAATAAATTGAAAAAGAGAAATAATATCATTACGATTGCTATTGACTCGCCTGCTGCTGCTGGAGCTGGAACTCAAGCTAAATTAATTGCTAAAGAATATAATCTTTTGTATTTAGATACAGGAAAAATATATCGATTTATTGGAAAGTTATTTTTAGAAAACAAAAATAAATTTGACTATAAATTTTTAAATAAAAAAGTAAAAAAATTAAAACTTCAGAAACTAAAAGATAAAAGTTTATTATCTGACAAAGTTGCATCTTCTGCTTCAATTATTGCTAAAGATTTCAGAATTAGAAAAATGATTAAAAAATTTCAGCTGAACTGTGCTTACAATCCACCAAAAAAATTTTCAGGATCCGTTCTAGACGGTAGAGATATAACCTCGGTTATAATGAAAAATTCTAAAATTAAATTCTATATCACAGCAAATATTAAAGTGCGTGCTATGAGAAGATATAAGGAATATAAAAATTTAAAAAAAAAAATTACATATAATGAGGTTCTAAAAAGTATTAAAAACAGGGATTATTTGGATAGGAATAGGAAAATAAGCCCTTTAAAAAAAACCGAAGATTCAATCTTGATTAATACTTCTAAATTAAGTAAGAAAGCTTGCTTTAAAAAAATTAAAGCAATTATTGACAGAAAAATTTTAATTAATGGAAATATATAAAGATTTAAATACACCTAAAAACCAAAAATTCGAAGAATTACTTAATTCGCAACTATCAAAAAATAAAATTGAAGAGGGCAAGATAATTGAGGGAAAAATAACTAAAATAACTGAAAAATTTGTTTTTGTTTTCATAGCAGGTCTTAAAAGTGAGCCAATAATTGATATTAATGAACTTAAGCTAATTGGTTTAAAGGATGAAGCGACTATTGGAAAAACGATACCAGTATTGTTAGAAAAAATTGAAGATAAAAACGGAGAAGTGGTTGTTTCAGCCTTGAAAGCAAAAAAAATAAAAGGTTGGTATGAACTTGAAAAAGCTTACGAAAATAGTGATTCAATTATAGGAAAAATTACGTCTAAATGTAAAGGGGGTGTTATAGTAGAGCACGTGGATACGGGTTCTTTAATGTTCTGCCCTGGTTCGCAAATTAGCGATAAACCTCTTAAAAATATAGATCATTTAATAGGTGTTGAGCAAAAGTTTGCTATAATAAAGTTGGACAAAATAAGAGGGAATGCATGTGTATCCAGAAGACAAATAGTTTCATCTAACAAAAGAGAAGATAAAGCTAAAATTATTGAAAAATTCAAAGTAGGTGACATAATAAAAGATGCAGTAGTAAAAGGATATTCATCATTTGGATGTTTTTTCGAAGTAAATAATGAAATAGATGTTCTAGTTCATCTTCAAGAAATATCTTACTCAAGAGTAAATCACCCGGATGAAATATTTAATATAGGTGAAAAACATGACCTTAAAGTAATTTCAATTGATAAAGATAAATTACAAATTGGCTGTTCCATAAAACAATTATCTCCAGATCCATTTGAACATATTTCAAATTATGAAATCGGAAAACAGTATAAAGTTAAAGTTGAGAAAATAACTGATTATGGGTGCTTTTGTTCTTTAGAACCAGGTTTAAGTACTTTATTACACAGTAGTGAAATTAGTTGGACAAAAAAAAATATAATTCCAAAAAAACTTTTTAAAGTTGGGGATATGATTGATTGTATCATAACTGAGATCGATAAAGACAAAAGAAGAATTGCAATTTCACACAAACTGACGATAGAAAATCCTTATCAAAAATTATTAAATGAATTTCCTGAAGGTAGTCAAATTGAAGGTATAATTTCAAGTTCAAATGAATATGCTTTATATATCAAATTGGAAAATTTTGATATAGATGGTTTTTTACATGCTAATGACCTAAGCTACACTAATAATCCTGAGGAAGAACTTAAGAAATATAAAAAAGGTGAAAAGATAAAAGTAAAAATATTAGAAATAAAAAAAGATGACCAAAAAGTTAGGGTTGGTCTTAAACAATTAAGCAAAGATCCTTTTGATTGGTTTAAAAATAAAAAAATTAATGATATCATAACAGTAAAAGTGATATCAACTGATAATAAAGGTTTAATAGTAAGGCCAGAGGAATGTGAGCTTGATTTTCTAATTAAGAAATCAAATATCGCTGTAAATACATCTGATGCTAGACCATCTAGATTTGTTGGAGGAGAAAGAATAGACGCAGCAATAGCAGAGATTAATATGGAAAAGAGAAAAGTTAGCTTGAGCATAAAATTATTAGAAGAACTACAAAATAGAGAGGCTGTGACTAAGTTCTCAAGCCCACTGAGTGGTAAAAATCTTCCATTTTCATCTCTTTCAGAAAAATTGGAAGATAAAAAAAAGGATGATAAATAGTTAATTGTCTACTAATAAGTCAGAGATAATAAATATATTAGCCAATAACTACCCTAATTTTCTAAAAAAAGATTTAAAGAAAATTGTTGATATATTCTTGGAAGAGGTAAAAAATTCTCTTAAAAGATATGAAAGGGTAGAATTAAGAGATTTTTTTTCACTAGAAACCAAACTATACAAAGCAAGAATAGCTAGGAATCCAAAGACGAATGAAAAAATTTACATAAAAGATAGATATTCTGTAATTTTTAAATCTTCTAAATCTTGGGAAAAAAAGATAAATGAAAAAAAATAGGGTATTTATTGCATGCGATACTACGAATATCAGCAAAGTAAAAAAAATTATTAAAGAAACCCAAACAAGCAAATTAAAAATTGGTTATAAATTTGGTTTAGAACTTTTAAATTCAAAAAATGGAAGAAAATTTATATCCAAATTGAAAAATAAAATTTTGTTTGGTGATTACAAAATATCAGATATTCCAAATACATGTGCATCAACTATAAAAGCAGTTAAAGACTTAAAATTTAATTATATAACTATTCATATCAATTGCGGGCTTGAAGCATTAAAAACTGCTAAAAAAGTTTCAGGTAAATGTAAATTAGTTGGTGTCACAACATTAACATCATTAAATGATAAATCTTTGAAGCAGATAGGGTATAATATATCTGTCAAAAATTTAGTTTATAAACAAGCTAAAATTGCATCAAAAGCAAAATTAGATGCTATAGTTTGTAGCCCTCACGAAGTAAATATAGTTAAAAAAGTCTTTAATAAAGAGATCATCACTCCCGGCATTAGATTAAATATGAATCTTAATGATCAAAAAAGAGTTATGACACCAAAGGAGTCTTTTGATAAGGGAAGTGATTGGATCGTTATTGGTCGACCAATAACTAAGGGAAATATTAAAAAAAATATTCAATCATTGATTGATCACCTGAATCAATGATTAAAGGTTTAAAAATTTGTGGGATCTCAGATCCTAAAACTTTAAACTATATTTTAAATCACAGACACAAACCTTCTATGATAGGTTTTATTACAAATTATGAAAAAAGTAGAAGATTTATTAAATATGATAAATTACAAAGTTTAATTAATATTGATAAAAAGAACGTTAAGTTTGTCTCTGTTCTTGTGAGTCCTGACGATGAAATTTTAGAGAGGATTAAAAATTTAAATTTTGACTATTATCAACTTTACGATGTGAAGCCTGAAAGAACTGAAGAAATTAAATCAAAATATAAAATAAAAATAATAACTGCAATTACAGTTTCTAGTAAAGATGATGTAATAAAATATAAATATTATTCAGATATATCAGATGTAATTTTATTTGACTCAAAAGGTTACCATAAATCTGAAAGTTTTGATCATAAACTGCTAGATATTGTGCCGAATGGATTAAATAAAATGATTGCAGGAGATATACAAATAGAAGATATTCCAAATTTTAAAAATAAAAACTTTATGATTGATCTTAGTGGAGCTTTAGAAGATGAAAATGGAAAAAAAGATATAAGCAAAATTGATAAATTGTTAAACTTGTCTGCAAAAATATGAAACTTAAAAAAGGAATTCCTGTAATAGACCAAGGTAATAAACTTGGATTTTGGGGAGGTAAATTTGGAGGAAACTTTGTTCCCGAAACATTAAAAAAACCTATCGAAGATTTAGAAGTGCTATTTAACAAACTTAAAAAAGATAAAAAATTTATACAAGAAAGAGATAAATATTTTAAAAATTGGATTGGTGTACCCACTCGATTTATTAAATTAGAGAATTTAACGAAACATGCGGGTGGGGCTCAAATTTGGTCTAAAGTTGTTTCAGATGCAAATGGCGGGGCACACAAGATCTATAACGCAACTGTACATTGTTTACTCGCAAAACGATCTGGCAAAAAAGTTATATGTGGGGATACAGGTGCCGGGTATGCGGGTAAAATGTTGAGTATGGCTGCAAAAAAGTTTGGTCTTAAATGTAAAATATTCATGGGTGCAAAAGATATTGCAAGACAACAACCCAATGTTAAAGCAATGAAAAAAAATGGTGCCGAGGTAGTTCCGGTTTATTCAGGAAGTCAAACTCTTGTGGATGCTGTTTCAGAGTGTATGAGGTTCTGGGTTGCTAATTGTGATACAAGCGCAATGTGTGTGGGTAGTACGGTAGGCCCAGCTGTATTTGTACGTATTTGTGGTTGGAGTACTAGTCAAATTTCGAGAGAGCTTAAAATTCAATTAATTGATGAGTTTGGATCAATTCCAAAAAAACTTAAACTTTACAATTGTGTGGGTGGTGGAAGTTCGAGTTTTGGGTTTTGGAATGAGTTTATGGATTATGATAAAAAGCAGTGTGAATTTATTGGTGTGGAAGCTGGAGGGCCTGCAAAAAGTAAAAAGCATGCAGCACCTTTAACTTATGGTTCAAAGATTGGAATACTACATGGTGCAGCTCAATATGTTAATCAAAATTCAGATGGACAAATAGAAGAGACAGAATCTATTTCAGCAGGATTGGATTACCCTGGCATTTCTCCGCTGCATTGTTTTTTAAAAGATACAAAGAGAGCTAGATATACCGCTGCAAGTGATGAACAAGCATTAGAGGCTTACAAACTTGTTACAAGATTTGAAAACTTAAGACCATCTCTTGAACCTAGCCACGCATTCGCTGTTGCAATATCTGAGTCTAAAAAATTGAGCAAGGATACGATCGTAGTAGTTAACAGTTGTGGTGATGCTTATAAGGATCGGGGAATTTTAGAGAAAAGATTAGGAAAAAAATATGTTAAATCCAATTAGTACAGCATTTATAAAAGCAAAACAGGAAAATAGACCTGCTTTACTAACTTATACTGTTGCTGGTGATAGCTCAAAAAAACAATCTTTAAATATTTTAAAGTCAATTTCTAAAAATGCAGATATTTTAGAAGTAGGAGTACCCCACAACACCCCTGTAGCAGATGGAAGTCAAATTCAAACAAGTGCATATAGAGCAATCAAAAATGGAATTAAAGTAAATGATATTTTCAAAATTGTAAATGATTTCAAAAAGTTTGATAAAAATAAACCTGTTATATTAATGGGCTATTACAATATGATTTTTCAATATGGTGAAAATAAATTCTTAAAAAAATGTAAGTTATCTGGAGTAAATGGATTGATAGTTGTAGATTTACCTTGGCCAGAGAATAAGGATTTCGCCAAAAAATGTAAAAAAAAATCAATTTATTTTATTCAGCTTTTATCACCAACAACGACAAAACAAAGGCTTAAGAAAATTATAAAAGACTCTCACCCTATGAATTATTTTATTTCAATGTTGAGTACTACAGGAGGTAAATTAAAAGGATCACCTGAAGATATATTAAAAAATTATGCCAAAATAAAAAAAATTGATCCAAAAAAGGAAATTGTTATTGGTTTTGGAATCACAGAAAAAACAATTGGCAAACTCAAATCTGCAGATGGATTGGTTGTTGGAAGTGCTATTTGTAAGGAAATTAGCAAGAGTTTAAAGCATAGACAAAATCCCGTCACAAATGTAAGTAAACTTGTAAAAAAATTAAAAAAAAAAATTCAATGAACTGGATTACAAAAGCTTTAAGTTTTGGTGAAAAGATAAAAAAGGTTTTAAAAAAGAGACCTTCAAAAGAAGATATTGCAAATTCTGATTGGACTAGCTGTTGCAAAGGCCCAATATTAAAAAAAGATCTCGAAGAAAATTTATGGGTATGTAGCTCGTGTGGAAAACATCATAGAATAAATTGTAAACAAAGATTTGATATTATTTTTGGAAAAAATGCTTACGAAATACTTGATACACCAATACCTGCCGAAGACCCTCTTGAGTGGGTGGATACAAAATCATACAAAGAAAGATTAAAATCAGCAAGAAAGAAAACTAATCAAAAATCAGCTGTGATGATTGCTAAAGGTAGAATAAATGGAGTCGAGGTGACAGCAGGAGCTATTAATTTTGAGTTTATTGGTGGCTCTGTTGGTGCAGCTGAGGGCGAAGCGATTATTTATGGTGTTCAACACGCTATTGACAATCAAACACCATTTGTTTTCTTTCCTTGTGGTGGAGGACAAAGAATGTTTGAGTCTCCTATTGCGCTTGCAAATATGACAAGAACTACCCTTGCTATTAATGAACTTAAAAAAAATAATCTTCCTTATTTAGTTTGTTTTACAGATCCAACAGCTGGTGGAATTACTGCATCTTTTGCGATGTTAGGCGACATTCATTTTGCTGAACCTGGTTGTTTAATAGCCTTTGCGGGAAAAAGAGTTATACAAGCAACAGTTAAAGAGGAACTTAGTTCAGACTTTCAAACATCTGAGTTCGTCGAAAAGCATGGATTTGTTGATAGAATTGTTGAACGAAAAGATTTAAAAACCGAAATAAGCTTAATATTATCAATATTGTTAAAAAAAGATAACGCGGTAAATGAAAAGCAAATAAATGAAACTTCAGACAATATTGAACCGCTTGCAAAAGCTGCATCCTAAAGAAATCGACCTAAGTCTAGATAGAGTTAAAAATCTTTGTAAAAAATTAGGTGATCCTCAAAAAAAATTAAAATACATATCTGTAGTTGGAACCAATGGAAAGTATTCAACTATACAAGTAATAAGATCAATATTAAAAACAGCTAATATAGATTGTAATATTTATACTAGTCCACATATTCAAAAAATTAATGAGAGATTTATTTTTAATGACGAAGAAATATCTGACGATAACTTATCTAAGTTATTAATAGAAGTTGAAAATGTTAATAATGGAGAACAAATAACTTACTTCGAAATATTAACTGCAGCATATTTTTATCATGCAAGTAAATTCAAAGACAAAATAAATATTATAGAAAGCGGTCTTTTTCATAGATTTGATGCAACAAATATTATTGATAATAATTTATCTAGTATTGTTACTTCAATAGGTTTAGATCATTTAGACTGGTTGCCAAAAAATGAGCAAAATATTGAAAAAATTGTTTATGAAAAAACCTCATCACTTCTAAATTCTACTATTGTAGTTAGCAAACAAAGCTCGGATGAAACCTTAAATTTAATAAGAAAAACTATTAAGAATAATCAATCAAAAAAAATTATTTATAAAGATGATTTTAATTATTCATTAAGTGAGAATAATTTTATTTATTATGAAGATGAATATGGTGGCTTAAAATTACCTAAACCAAATCTTTTAGGAAATTTTCAAATTGATAATTGTGCAACTGCTATTGCTACAGTAAGAAATTTACAACTGGGGGTAAAAGATGAAAATATCAAAGCAGGCATTACTAGGATAAAAAGTATTGCAAGACTTCAAGAAATTAAATCTGGAAAACTTAAAAATATTTGTAAGAATAATAGATTATATTTAGATGGTTCACATAATCCTTTAGGAGCAAAAGCTCTTAATGAATATTTAAATACTATTGATTGTAAAAAGCACTTAATTCTTGGAATGATGTCTAATAAAGATCACGAAGAATATTTAAGCAAATTTAATAATATATCTTCCATAACAACAATTGATATTCCTAACCAACCGAATGCTATTAGAGGAATAGATTTAAAGGAAAAATTAAATAAATATCCTAATGTTAGTTACAAAAAATCTATTGAAGAAGCTCTTATATCAGTAAATCCAGAGAAAGACGATTTGATAATGATAACTGGTTCTTTATATCTTGCTGGTGAGCTACTTAATTTAAATTAAATATTTTCTTTAATCCAAGAAACGATATCACTTTTTGGCGTAGCTCCTACTTTCGTAGATTTAACTTCGCCATTTGAAAATAAAAGCATTGTAGGTATACCCCTGATCGAATACTTTGTTCCTGTGTTTACTTCTTTATCTATATCTAGTTTTGCAATAATTACTTGATCAGACATTTCATCGGAAATCTCCTCTAAAATTGGTCCGACCATTTTACAAGGTCCTCTTGGTTTATGTCGATAACCCCCTGATACAAAGATCAGGGGGTTATCGACACCATTCGGCCCAAAAGTCAACTATGACTGGCTTAGCAGCTTTAATGACTTCCGTCTCAAAATTCTCGTCAGTTACTTTAATTGTTGGCATATTATTTTTATATTATTTAAAAATTTTTTATCAATATATAAAAAAGGAATATTTCATTTATCCACATCAAACATTTTCATATTTTTTTTGTATTGACATTGCATATTCATTAAATTCATCTAGCAATGCAAGCTTTTCATTATCATTCTCATTGGTATATTTTTCTCTTAATGTATCAATTTCTGTATAAAGAGTTGGAATTGTCCACCATTTTTCCTTATTTTCACTTAAAATACGTTTTGCTATCTCTCTTTTAATAGACTTAAGCATATTATCAGGAAGAACTTCAGGGGCTTCTTGAAAGATAATTTTTTTTCCAAATCCCACTAATCGATCATCATCAAACTTATCAAGTAACTTCAATTTATCTTTCCATGATGCTGCGTGCCATGCAGGAAATAAAGCAGTATCTTTATTAGATGTAAACCGAGAGTATATACTTTCTTCTGCATATAAGATTTCCTGCGATTTAGATTGCTCTTTTTCTTCAGCTACTTCACGTAATGCATGAAGTATATTTTGAGAAAATTTTTCATTATTTTTAACAATATCTGCCCGTTTATTAATTAAAGACTTGTCCATAGCACAATAAGGTTCTGCCTTCATGCCGTATTTTGCATCAACAATAATTGGGGCCTTATTAGATCTAATAGTTCTTAAAAACTTAGGGGACTTTTTCATTTCAACTTTAAGTTCATTTATTGATAAATTTAATAAAGGCTCAATATCGATCCTCAAGTCAAATGCATAATACCAGCCAGCATATATTGGATGCATACAATATTTTTGATGAAGAGGCGCAACTAAATGAAGTCTGGATTTACCATAATAATATTCATTTAAGGTAATAATTTCCCCTTTTTTAATTATAGTTTCAGTATCAGATTTATTCGCAGTTTTAAAAAAAGACTCCCAAGTCTCTGGCTGTTTTTTTTTGACAATATTTAAAACTTTAGCTGTCATTATACTATCACTTAATGCGCTATGAGCGTCAGTTGAGTCAATACCTTGCATTCTAGCTAACGACTCTAATTTAAATACTGCATTATTTTTTTCGTTAAATTCTACTTCTAAAATTGAAGGGTCAATTGCATAAGCTGCACGAGCAATATTAATACCATCATGTCTTTTATTGGGAGCAGCATTTGTAAGATATGGATACCTAATCCCTTTAAAAAACTCTTTTCTTATCATTTCATCGTCAAATCCTTTGTATTTTAGCGACCAACCCCCTCTCTTTTCAGAGAGGGGGCGGCCGCCCTATATTTGACCACCCGAGAAAAACTGCGGGGCTCCATTTTTTAAATATTTTCTCAACTTCAGTTAACATTTGATAATGAGAAAGATTAGTTTGAGTTAATTGCTTTATAGATGTTTTATTTACAATAAGTGCCATGGCCTGAAAGATTTCTCCTTCAGGTAAACTGCATCTTAGATTAAATCTGTCTTTCTCTTTAAAGTTCTCATCGACTAGAACTCCACCAATTTCAATTATGCTTCCAAAGTCCGTGCTTGCACTCGATGATTCTATGTCCCAAATTGCTAAATTCATAATTTTATCCTCAAATTGGCTAATATTTTATGGGTTTTTGGAAAGTTTTATAGACTTAACCATTAGCATATAAACGATTAGCTCAGGTACTAATAACTCTTTTATGGATAGGTTAAGTAAAGTCAAGATATATTATTCAATTCGTAAAACTTTTTAACCCTTCCTAAAAATAAATTTTGATACATTTCTAATTCTGCTCCTTCAATTTTAAATTCTTGGAATAAAATATCTTTAGTACATAATAATATTATTCCTGCTTTCATCTTGGTTCCATGGACAACATCATGAGCTAAAGTGTATGCTCCTAATTGTAGGAAGTAATCTTGTATATATTCACTTTTCTTAACTTTGTTAGCTTGTTTGAAATCTATCACGACAGGGTTGCCTTGGTAGATACCAATAAGATCAGCAGTTCCAGCGTATTGCTCTGGATAATAAAGGGTTTCTTCCATTCCATATATTTCCTCTAATTTTCCATTAATTCCTTTTTCTATAATTTCTTTAGCCATATTTTTATAAAGTTCATTACTTTCAAAAAAACTATCATTAATTCTACCTCGCAAGTAATTTTCAATGTATGAATGAAGATTATTTCCACGAGTTGAAGCTTCAGTTTTTATTCTTGTAGCCTCTTTATGACCTACTCTCTCTTTCCAGTTTGCTAGTGCAGCTTTTTCCTCTTCAGATTTTGTTGCACTTAGTATTGTGGTTACGCTTGGTAGCTTATTATCTCCCAATAAGTACTTTCTATAACCATCTTCTAAAGATCTGGAAGATTTTGGGTAATTAAATTTGTTGCTCCACTTCATTCATTTTTTTATGAAACTTTTCTTTTTTCAACTTGTCCATAGCTACTTATTGGTGATGGTGTGTCTGGATCTGGATCATCATCATCATTTGGATTTTTTATAGAATCGATACTTCTATTAATTGCTCTTGCATCTTTACCAAAACTATCAACAACTGACATAGCTTCCTCTAGTTTTTTTCTTAAAACCAAAACATTATTAAAATGCATATTAAATCTAGTGCTTATTTTCTTTAGATGATCATATATTTCTGATGCATGTTTTTTAATTCTTAAACTTTGAAAACCCATATGTAGAGATTGTAAATAACCAGATAAATTGTTCGGGCCCATAATAGTTACTTTATATTTCTTCATTAATTCTTGAGTTAATAATTCTTTTGTTGAGGGATCTTGATAGTTAGCTAACTCTAAAAATAAACTTTCAGTAGGAGCATAAACTATTGCAAAATCAACAGTCTTTGGTGGGACTATATATTTTTCGTTAACACTTTTTGCCTTTTCTTTAAAAGCTCTTGCAAGTTTTGTTCTAGCTTCAGCCATATCTTTTTTATCATTTTGTTGATGTGCATCTTGAATGGCCTTATATCTTTCAACAGGAAAATGGCTATCTACTGGAACCAATACACCATCTTGAAGTTTAATTGCAAATTCAACATTTTCAATTGTATCTTCTTTCATCTTTACGTTTGATGAATACTGTGATGCAGGTAATAAATCTTTCAATAAAGAACCCAAGCTAAATTCAGCTAAGGTTCCATACTTTTTTACACCTGCTAAAATTTGATTAATTCCTTTTTGACTTTCATTTAAAGTCTCTACTTGAGTATTAAATGCAGCAACTTTCTCATCTACTTTTGTTAAAGCATTTGTCATATCTTTTGTTACGCCAGATGAAAGATTATTAAATGACGAAGACATAGAACTCATAGTGGTATTTATTGTCGAATTTAAGGACTCTTTAAGATTTATAATTTCTTGATTTAATTTGTTGATTTCCTCGTTATATTTATCTACCTCACTCTTATCATTTTTTTTAATGAATTTAACTAGGAGATAAATAATTACAATGATGAGTGCTAATAATATGAAAAGTATAGAATCTTGCATATTAATATAAATATTCCTCTTTTATTTAAAGTAAACAACTAAAAAATAAAAAAAAGGAATATATATATTTATAATTGGCCAATTTTTTGGTTATATTTCATAAAGATATGTATAAGCAAATTTCTATAAAAAATTTAAAAACATTTGAAGATGAACAAAAGTTAAAGATTGCGCCTCTAACTCTACTTTATGGCGAAAACAGCTCAGGAAAAACCACGTTACTAAAATCTTTAGATATTATTCATAATATTTTTTTACAGAGAAATTTAACTCCTAGTCTTAATAGAATAAGAACTACACCAGGAGAAAATTATAGGAGCGGTATTATCGAAGATATTAAAAATATTTCAGCCAGAAAAATTCATTTTTTTTCATCTAAACTAAATAAAAAACCAATAAACATAGAATTGATTCTTAATTTGCCATATAGAAAAATTGAAAAGGATCATCCTTTAATTTCAAATGAGATTACAGAAAATTTTGAATATTTTAATGAAATAGTAAAATCAAGCACTGGAAAACCTAAAAAAACATTAAGTCAAAAAACAATTGGTTCAAGTATTTATATAATTGACAAAATGCCAAATGGATCAATACGTAAGAGCGTACTAAGAAGAAGCTTAGACGATATAAAGAATTCAAGGAAAGATATAAAATACCAAAGACAATTGCTAGGTTCTGAAAAAATTTTTAAATCAAAAGAAAAAATTAAACTAGTACCTGTAAAATTTAATTTAGAATTAAAATATAATAGAAAATTAAAAGTAACAAAAATAGAAAAGATAACTATTAAAAATATTAGTAACGAAAAAATAATTACTTTCTCAAGATTAAACAAGTCGTATAGTTATGTAAATAATGACATAAAATATGGCTATATAAGGCAAGATAGGAAGTTAAATACTAAACGTCACTTAAGAGATAACCCTGACTTTTTTACAAGCAATGCTGGTTTTGCTGATTATAAAATTAATGTTTCAAAAAAGGAATTTGTTTGGAAAAGATTGTATAAAAAATATGAAAAAATTTTTTCTAAAGAGAGGAAAGTTCAAGATAGACTAAAAAAAATTCAGCTATTATTGGAAACACTAGAAAATTATAATTTCTCATCTATTAGCAAAAATCATAAAATAGATAGGGAACATTTTACAGATTTAATTACTTTATACGTATTATGTAATAATAAAACAACGTCAGAAAAAATGGAAAAAATTTTGAGGGATTTATTTATATATAAAGAAAATAAAATTCAAAATCAATTGAACATGAATAATGTAAATAAACTGTTATCTGAACAGTTTGGAAAAAGAATTCAGACTGATGGGGAAGAAAAAAATATGCCCGGCTTCTTAAAATCTTCAAAGCCACAAGATATAATTTTTAGACCTGCTTGGATGAAATCAAAAGATTACAATTATTTTGCTCCTAATATATTTCTTAATCATCCAAATGCATTATTATACTCTGAAAAAGCCAAACAATTCTCAAAAGAATTAGGCTCTATAATCTTACCACATTATTTAAACTTCAGTGTTCTATTAAATAAAAAAGTAAGTTTAAAAAAATTTAGTTCGATATGCAGTAAGAGTTATAATAATAATTATATTCGATTTAAAAGATTATCAAATATTTTGGGTATTGGAGAAAGAGCTGAAGTACGACATTCAGTGATTGATCAATTGGGATATGCACAAAAATCCAACATCGATATTTTATTTTCTGTGATTAATTTTATAAATGGTGACATAATGAACATGTTTAATAAATTCACAAAAGATGGACGAAGATTAAATAAAATAGAGACTAAACTTAAACGAATTTCTCCACATAATTATTTAAATAGTTGTTTATTAGAAATACGAAAAAATGTTGAAGGATTTATTCCTTGTCATCCAAATAAATCAGAAAATTCATACGATGTGCCTATGGAGGAAGAATTTCATTTAGATGAAATTGAGAAAGCTATTGGAAGTATTTATGACAAAAAAATATTAAGAACTAAAGAAATAAAAAAAATGTTAAATAAAAAAGGCTTTGAATATAAGGAAATAATTTTAGATAAATCAGAAAATTATAAAGCTAGTGAGATTGAGAGAAAAATTAGAAAAATGTTCCCTGCTCATAAGATAGAACGTGAATATATACTTCCTAATATTGATTTTAGAGCAGATTATCTAGTTACAGACATAAAAAATAAAAAAACAGTTATTGAAATAAAAACAATTTTAAAAAAAATTGACAAATCTCAAGATTTTCAATCTTTGCCTGAATCAATAACATCAAATGGTGAAAACTTTGATGATGTTATATGCAATAATGTAAAGTTAAGATCTCATCTAAATAAAATCTTAAAAGAATTTTTAAATCTTAAAATAGTTGTTGTAAGTCCTAAATGGTTAAAAAATATATCTGAGGATACTTTTGAAAGATTATTAGAGGGTTGGAATAGAGGTTCCTTTAGAAATCTATGGTCTATTAGAGGAAAATGGCCAAAGAAAAGAAAGTTTATTATGTTGCAGGATTTAACATTTAATAAGTTTTTTAATATTCATGGAAGAGAAGTTGGAAAAGGACCATCAAATATTTTACCTTTCTTAGGACAGATATTATCATCTAAACCAAACTTGACGTTTCTAATTCAGGAGTTGGAAAACAATTGGCATCCAAAGTACCAAAGTAGAATAATAAAAACCATAATTGAAATCATGAAAAAATCAATAAACAAAAACGTTATATTAGAAACTCATAGTGAATTATTTATATTGCAAATACAAAAATTAGTTCAAAAAGGTATTTTAAAAAAAGAAGATGTATCAATTAATTTTATCTCTAGAAATAAGAAAGGAAGTTCAGAAATTCATAACATTCCATTGAATTCACAGGGTGGACTTGAAAAACCTTGGCCAGGTGGCTTTTTCAATGAAAGAATGGAAATAATAACCTCTTAATGCCTTTTATTACATACAAAATAAATGAAAATTATTTTACAAATTATAAACAAATTAAAAATGAAGATTTAATTAAATTTAATAATGATATCGAAGATTTTAACTACAATGAAAAAGCAATACATATTAAAAATAGTGATTTAGACGTATTTGAACAATTGGGAAATTTAATTAAAAAATTATCATCTGAAACTTTAGATATTTCATTAACTCAAAAAAAAATATTATTGGAAAATATTCTTAGGACTTTAAACCAGAGTATTGATTGTAATTCAAAATTTCCAATTGAAAAAAATATACATATCGATTTTGAGAAAAATTTAGATAATCAAATAGATAAAAACTATAAAATTAAAATAATCGAGGGAAATTTTTATCCTGAAGACTATGGAAGTCTAACAAAGGAATTTGTTAATAAATTCTTAGGTAAATTAGAAATATATATAAATTCAAAATTTAAAGGTGATAAAGTAAATGCAATTTATATATATCATAAAGAACTATCTTCCTATTTAATGCCAATAGAAACCCTGAATATGCAGAGTCTAGAAGAGTTTCAAAACAAATTAGATCCAAATATAAATAAAGAAAAATTTCAATTAATTAATATGAGAAAAATTAAATATGGTATAAATCTTCTTTTTAACTGGTGGAAAGAATTACCAGATAATATAAGACCTCAAGAATTTAAGGTTTTGACCGATGTACCAAATTCAATAGCTATCAAACAAAGAAAAAATATAACTGATCAAGAAATTTCAATGCTTGAAACAAAAATAGATCATTTTTTTTCTTTTAGTGTTTTTAAAAAAGGTAAAGCATCAATTAAAATAGTAAGACAATATGATATGCCAGGATCGCAAGGCTGGAAGCATAAAAGGCACTGGATATTGGGAAAAAAATTAAAAAAAAATAATAATGAACAGGTTAATTTTTATGCCATAAAAAGCGATTTCGGTGTTGAAATTGTAGATCCATTAAATAAAGACAAACTTAATAAAGAAATGGAGTTAACAATTATTACAAATAAAAATATTAAACAAATGAGAGACATTTCTGAATATTTAATGCAAGATACAAAAAGTAAGTGAAATAATATTAGCAATTTAAAAAATATAAAAAATTGAAATACAACTGTTGACAATTAATTATTAAGGAATATATAACTATTTAAGACTGATTATATTGTGCAAAACAATGAAATATGCACAAAAAAGCAAGCAAAAGCAGTCTCTTTTCAATAAAAAAATACATAAATAACCTAAAACCATCAATAATAGCTAAAACAAATATAGAACTTATTGATATAATTAGTTCTCAAAATATACAAAGCGAGCAAGCAAAAAATTTAATTATTTACAGATTTCTTGCAAAGATTTTAAAACAATCCAGAGTAATATTTTATGGGCAAATAATTAATAAATGGAATAAAGAAGAAATTATTCAAACTGGCATAAAAGCTTTACTTTATGCTATTCAAGATTTTTCAAAAAAACAAAAGAACCAACAATCTGAAGCACTTTTCACATATATGGCTTGTTTTTATATTAATAAATATCTAAACAAGAAAAAAATTAATTATGACCCATTAATTCAATTTAATAAAGGACCAGAATTTAAAAGAATTTTTTATATTTACCCTCAATTAATAAAAAAATTATTTATTAAAAGCAGAAACACTGACTCTTTAAAAATTTGCGAAAAAAAATTATGTGAAATTTTAAATACTGATATTAGCACACTTAAAGAAGTTCAGTATGCGCATAAACAAATATCAATAATTAAAAATCAAGATGAAGATAGGCAAAATAATAAAATAAATTCGAATGAAAATTCAGATGATGAATTAAATTATTTAGATTATTCCGCTTACAATAATTGGATATCTGAAACAAATGAATTAGAAAATGATCCTATTAATTATGTAATAAAAAAAGAGAAAAGAGATATTTCGAAATTTAAAAAAATTCTAAGTAATACTGAATTTAAGTTTTTAGATTTATTAAATTCAGGGGTAATGAAGGAAGATATTTATTCTATATTGAAAATATCTAAACAAAGATTTTCGTTTTTAAAAAATAATATAACAAAAAAAATAAAAAAATTTCAAACCGGTGTTTACTATTAAATAATTAGGAATATTTAACTTAATATGCAATTTAATAAATTTAACTTTAACAAAACTAAACAAAGGAGGTTATCTTCACATAACTTTTCTAGCTTTGGTAAGAGTAGCTGTCGAGTAGCGGTAACGCCTCGATCACTTGGTTCTCCTTTCATTCCTTTCTTTCATAACCAAGTGTCTTTCTGCAGCAACTCTTCCAAAGCCAGAAAGAGTATAAAAATTCATTTTAGAAGTTTTTCTAGCAGAAAATCATGCTTCATTTTCAAAAAAAAATTAAAAGAGAAGTTTTACAATTTCTCAAACAAAAAATTAAAAATTAGAACCAATATTAGAGGAACTAAAATTCAATATTATTGTGGAGCAAATGCATGACATTAAAAGTGGATATTAAAGATAAAATTAAACAAAACTCATCAATGTTTGTAAACTTTATAAAAAATGCAATAACTGCATCTCCAAAAGTACAAAATAATTTCTTAGAAGTAACAACTAAAGTTGCTGAAACAGCTTTGAAAATTATTAAAGATGCCGACCTGATTGTTGATCTAAATTATAAAGGTAAAGAATTTTGGTCAATAAATCGTTGCAAAACCTCATGTTTTATAGATGGAGGTATTGATAGAACATCAATAATTAGCTCTGCCCCATTAAGCATAAGAGCTGGAAGCTATATAGTTAAACCAGACGCAACCAGTAAAAGAGAATTCTTTGAAGAAACTATGGTTTTCTTAGGCGACTTATATGATCCAAAAAATGAACTATATGATTTTGTTGACGATGATTTTGAAGAAGATCAAATGCTCAATAAAAAGAAAGATGGTGCAAGAATTATTTTTGAAGCTGCTACAATTGTTAAACACATCTTATTAAATAAAAAATTTGATTACTGTTTTCTCCATGGCCCACTAGAAGCAACTGTAATGCCATTTACAGTTGCGGGCTTTCCAACTTTTACAAAATTTGCGGTTGAAAATATGTTTCCATTTATAAGTAAAAATTCAAGTGTAGAAGCTAGACATTTTATTAATGCTTATTTGGAAGCGCTTAATTATATAAAAAAAAGTAAATTCCCAATATATGGTATTGTTGAGACATCTAATTCTGCGCCATACATTAAAAATTTATTATTTAATTATAAAATCAAAGGAACAATTTCTGATAAAGATTATAATTCAGTAATCAAAACGATTAAAAAATATAAAATTACCGACTCTCATATTCTTGAGATCATTTTATCAAGTGGTCAGGCCTTAAAGCCTCTTGAGGTAAAAAAACAACTTGCAGGCTTTACAGTTACAAGTGGTTCAGCTTGGGAAGAAAAAATGGATAGCTTTCCTAAAGTATTTATTGGTTATATTAAAACATCAGACAATCAAGCGCCAGTAAGAATTGAGTCACTAAATTATCCAAAATATTTGATCAAAGATTATGAATATATTTTAGGAACTTCAAGGTTATTACCTAATTATGGATTTCCGGTTGGTTTAAATGTTGTCGATAAATTTGCAAAAATTCCAAATTGGATGAGTAAAACTTCTAGGAAATATTACGCAACCCATTTGTTAAGACAAGCTATAAAAAACAAAGACCAAAACACTGTTAGTCTTGCAGTAAAAATTTTATCAAAAAAATCAAGGTCTTGGAAAAATAGACCAATAGGGGGTATATCAAAATGAGTAAATTTAATAATTGGAAAGCAATTGGAACTGTATTAGGTGAAACTGATATCAATGAGTATCACTTTAGTTTAAAAAATTATAAGGCCAAAAAAGGAGACATAGTGACTACTGCATCAAGACTTCCGTCTACAGATGGCACCGTAATTCCAGTTACTGTTTGGGGAAAAATTTCAAGTATTGAAAGATTTAATGCATTCTTTCCTGCTGAGGCTGCTCAAGAACTGACAAATGAAGATATAGATATAAGAGACACTATACTTCCTACAACAAAAGATGAGTTAAGATGTAAAGTTATCATCCTAGGCTACACAGAAGATGGGAAAGAAAAAATATCTAAACTTTTACCATTAAATTATCCAGTCATGCCTGCTGCAATAGTTAAATATCCTTCAAGTAAAGACGTAGAGGATCTATTTATCTCTGATTTAGATAGTTCTCATCCAATTTCAATTGGTAATTTGCTTGCTAGAAAAGACGTGGAAATCAAAATTGATGGGGATAATTTAATATCTCGACATATCTCGGTATGGGGAATGTCCGGATCTGGTAAGACTGTTTTTGTTAGAAGAATACTTACTGAATTATTAAATTTAAAATATCCAAGTTTTGTTTTAGATATACATGGAGATTATTTAGGGTTCGTTCAAAAACAAAAAAAATATTTCCCAGATAATAAAGTTAAATTATTTTACCCTAATTTAAGTGTTAGAGCTGAAGATAAAGAAATAGTTTACACTTTAATAGATAAACTAGGAAATACACTGACAGATCCACAAAGAGATTTCTTAAACTCTCTTTTAGAAAAAATTAAATACGAGGGTGGAAGTCTTCTTCAATATATTAAATTATTAAATGTAAAAGCAAGAGAGTTTGCATCATCAGGCTCTACTTCATTCAAAAATGTTAAACCTGCTTCCATGTTTGTTGTGGCAAGAAGCTTAAGAATTGTATCTAAAAAACTTGAAAATATGGAACAAACAAATGCAAGGCACAGAAGAAAGATGAGCCATCTTAAATTTGAAGAATTACCAGACTCAGCTACTGAACCAGAAAAAATTATTTCTAAAGGCCAAATGAGTATATTGTATTTAAGAGGTTATGAAAATTTACCAGCAAGCGCAATCGTTTCAATCGTATTAGAAAATTTATTCAGGCACAGACAAGAAGCAAGCGAAGAAATTGCACCATTCTTTACTGTAATTGAAGAAGCTCATAATTTCATCCCCTCTAGATCTGAAAACAAAGATGATATTCCATCTGTAGATACAATTAGGAAAGTAATCTCAGAGGGTAGAAAATTTGGAACTGGGGTTATGATAATCTCTCAAAGACCATCTAGAGTAGACGAAACAATTGCCTCACAATGTAATAGTCAGGTCGTATTTAGAATTGTTAATCAAAGAGACCAAAGAGCAACAACAAGAGATTCTGAAACTTTAAGCAATGATGATGCAAAACAATTACCTAACTTAGCAAATGGCCAAGGTATAATCAGTGGGCAAATTGTAAATTATTCTTTACCCGTTCAAATAAAATTTGATGAAAAATTAATCAATGATGACATCGGAAATGAAAACTTCATTGATACTGTTGAAAATTGGGATGATAAGGAATCTGTAAAACTGAGAAAAAAGTTTGCAAAAGATTTTGCAGATATAAATGAAATAGATAGTAGGAGAGCAAATTGATCGAAGTTTTAAACTTAACCGAAATAATGGAATTAGCCCTTAAAATAACTTTGATTTTTTATGGTGTTTTTGTCTTTTACTTATTTGGAAAATTTGAAAAAATACCTTACTCAGCAAGACAGACTATATTTGTAATAGGAAATGGTGGTTGTTTATTTTTGGCTGGAGGACTTATAACTAGCAATTTTTTTCTCATAAAAGGTGGAATTTTTATATTGATAATTCACGCACTTATCGATGCTCATTATTTAATTTCAAGATACGAAATGTTTAAAGAATTGGAGAAAGAAGAGAAGAAAAGTAATGAAAAAAAATAAAAATTATAATTGTCCAGCATGTAATGGGATTGGAGAAATAAAAGTAATTAAAAATATAGCTCAAATAGGTCCATTTCATTTAGGAAAGGAAGTAATGGAAAAATGTAACTTCTGCAAAACATACAAAAATGAAAAAAACTTATTAGATGATGAATTTAGAGGAACTGTACACTAATGGGGAAATTGCTAACTGTAGATGACTTAGAAATAATTTTCGAAAAGCAAAGTGACAATCATGATTGCAGATGGTGTGTATATGTTAGGGCTAGAAAAGGACAAAAGGAAAAAAATATTTTAATGATTAAATTAAATAACAAACCTTATACAAGATTCTTAATGAATAACGGCACCATAGTTACAAATTCCAAAGATGTTTTGAAAGATATTATGTCTAATATCGTTCAACTAATTTGGGAAATGCCTATAAGTAAACTTGAGAAAGATATAATGAAAAAGTCAAATAAAAAGAAATTAAAGAAAAGTGGAAACAATAGAAATTAAAGAAGAAAGAGCTATTAAAGTTTTAATAAGTCCAAGTAAAAATGGATTTAATTGTGTAATTGATATTAAAAATAAAGATAATTTAAATTCTGCTGAAGAAGAACTGTGCACAACCATTGCAAGGGGCCTAGTTCAACAAGCGACTTCCAAACCAAGCCAAACTTTTAAAATGGGATTAAAAGCTATAAAGAAGGATAAAAAAAGTATTAGTGATAAGCTTGGTAAAGAACAAAATAATGTAATAGATTTTTATAAATATATATCAAGACCAAGATGATCGATTTTAATAAATTAACATTATTAATTAGATAGGGTTTTAATTAAACTCTTTGAGCCAGATATAGCAATTTTTGTCTTTGATAATAATAAGCATGCCTGAGAATTAAGTATTATTCCGTCTTTTAATACCCTTAATTTATTAGCTTTTAAGGTTGCTCCTGTTGAAGTTATATCAGTTATAATTTCTGATGATCCAGTAAATGGATATATCTCTGTTGCTCCGAGACTCTTTACCAATTTAAATTGTGTAACTCCTCTTGAGAACATGAATTCTCTAGTTAGATTAGGATATTTTGTTGCTATACGTAATCTATTTCTTTTTTTATCTTTAAATTCAAAAGCTATTTCTTCAAGATCAGGCATTGTCTGTACATCTATCCAATCATCTGGAATTGCAACTACCAATGTAGCCTCTCCAAAATTGTACTTTTTTTTTACAATCACCTTTTTTTGAATATTAATTTCGCTTTCCTTTAATAAATCATATCCAGAGAAACCAATATCTAAAGATCCATCTGCAAGACGTTCTACTATCTCTCTAGCATGAAGATAATAAATAACTATATTTTTTTTTCCTTTGATAAATCCAAATAAGTCTCTCTCACCTCTTTCAGATAGAATTTTTAATTTCTTTTTTTTAAAAATATTTAATACTCCAGATCGTAAACGACCTTTACTTGGAATTCCAATTTTAACAATGTTGTTACTCATATTTATATTTTACTAATTCTTCTTGAAATAAATTGTTCATTTTGTTTATTAAATTCTCATTAAGTAATTTCCTATAATCATTATCTTTTCCTAAATTAAAAAATTTTATTTTTTCATTAGAACCTTTTTTTGTAATTGCTTCTGCAAAACCTTTTTCGTCCTCTAGTTTTTTCAAATTATTAAAATTACAATTTCTTATACATTTTAATGCTTTTTCTTTATTAAATTTTTCATCTGATTTAGAAATTTTATGAACGAAATTAATAACATGTTTAAAAGTATTTAGTGCATCACTTTGTAGATCTTCATACCTTACAGTTAAAACTGGATATAATTTATTATCTACCCATGATTTCTGATTTAACTTCCATGAAAAAAGTGCTTGAAATCCTAAAAATCTCTCTTTTTCTTTGGAAACAATTCCTCTTTTTTCATCTGTCATAAATTGAAAAGCTTCATCGACAGAAATTTGATAATGGTTTGATAATGAAGAGATTACATTCCTTGGATCTCTAACTATATAAATAACACCTACTGTATTTTCTTTATTAGTAAATTGATTACCATCTATTTTACAAAGTGCATTATGAGTTTTAAAAAATTTCAAACCTTTGGATTGATTAATTTTTTCTTGCTCCTTTATCCAATACTTTGAAGTATCGTGAGGCTGGTTAAATTTATCTAAATACTTTCTAAAATATTTGTTGCTTGGAAAAGAGTCTATTTTTTCTAAAAGTTCAAAACTAAAATCACCTGTTTCTGAAAAATAGTAATTTGCTATTAAAGATCTCAACCAAGTATTTCCACTTTTGGGATATGAAGCTAACCAAATTATCATATTTTTTCTAAGTTAATAGCAGCCCCAACAGCTGGTATATTTTTTTTAAAGCCAAGATCTTTAATTAAAGAATCGTATCTACCACCTCTAATATTTAATTTCTCAGACTTCGATTTAATATCGATCTTAAATACCAAACCAGTGTAATATTCGAGATGTCTTCCAAAAGAAGAATTAAATCTAACATTTAATTTATTAATTTTATTTTTAGTTATTGGAAAATAATCATCCTGAACTCTAAGATTAATTTTATTTTTTTTAAAAAATAAATTTAACTTTTTAGATGCTTGATTAATAGGACATTCAATTTTTAAGTACTCTTTTAAAATTTTTACAACATTACTACCTTTTTTTGTTCTTCTTGGATCTTTAATTTTAGTGTCAAATCTTAATAATATTTCTTCTATTGATCTTCCAGCAACTTCTTTTTTTTGATTTCCATTAATCATTTTAGAATATTTTTTTTTATCTATTTCTACAATTGTTGGATCGATATCAGAATTCGTTTCCAATCTTTTTAATAAATCATTAAAATATTTTTCTCTCCAAAAATGACGTTGCAATCTTAGTTTCCATCTTGCTGGACAATCCAATTTATCTAACAAAAGCCTAAAAATTTCTATGTTACCTATTACTAAAATTCCGCTTTTATATTTAATTTTTGATAATGCTTTAAGTGAAGTTTCTATTATTTTTTTATCATCTTTTTTTTCAGTAAAAGATCCTAATATTTCAAAACCAATTTGACTCCTGATTACAGAATCTTTTTTATTTAAACCTTTTCTGAATGCTTGACCACTATAGAAAATTTTTTCACTAGTTTTCTTATTATTATTTAAATATCTAACACAAGATGCAATTGTTAAATCAGGTCTTAAACAAAGTTCATTTCCTAATTGATCATTGAAAGAAAATATAAATCTTTTGAAATTTTCTCCTGATCTTTCCAATATTAAATTGGTGTCAATAACTGTATCAAGATCAATATATTTATATCCATTTGACTTAATTACTTTTAAAATATTTTCAGATAAGTTTTTTGATTTCATCAATCAGGTTCTCCTTATCAAATGTAATTTGAGTATTTTCAGATTTTTTCCATTCTTCTCTAGATAAATTTCTTGATGTTTCTTCTAAATTTGGGACTAATTTTTTTATAGTAATTTTATTATTTTTAAATTCATCATCTCCACAAAGAATTACAGCTGGCGAACTTCTTTTATCAGCATATTTTAATTGAGATTTCAAACCTGAGTCTCCCAGATAAACTTCAGATCTTATATTTTGATTTCTAAGTTGTGATAACAATTCGTAATAATTAGAGAGATATTTTTCATCTAAAACACATATTATTATTGGTGAATTATTTTTTACTTCAATCTTATTTAACTGAACCAAAGCGTATAACAAACGATCAAGACCTATAGATACACCTGTCGCAGATAGGTCTACTTTTTTAAACCGTGAAACTAAAGAATTATATCTTCCACCTCCACCAACTGATCCAAACTCCACCTCTTGGTTTTTTTGATTTTTAACTTTAAATGTTAAATTTGCTTCAAATATTGGGCCGTCATAATATTCAAGTCCTCTAATAACTTCTGGAGAAAAAATTATTTGATCAAAATTAGATGAATAACTTATTCCATCTAATACTTTATTTAATTCATTAACACCATCTTCAACTAATTTGTTTGGTATAGCTGACTTAATTTCATCTAAAGATTTCATATTTATAAAACTGACTATCGCTTCAGCTTGATTATCAGAGAGGTTTGCTCCAATAGTTTTATCACCAGATTTGTCTTCACGTCCTGTTGTAAGCAATTGTTTAACACCATTAGTTCCAACTCTATCAAGTTTATCAATAGCTCTCAAAACAGTAAGTTGTTGTTTGCTTTCTGAAATTTTTAAGTTTTCTATAAGTCCTTGAATTAATTTTCTATTACTTAGTTTGATTTGATATTGATTTTTTTCTAAGCCACAGAAATATAATGTCTCAGCTAAAAGATTGCACATCTCAGCATCTGCTAAAGGATTACTAGATCCAACAATATCACAATCAGCTTGTGTAAACTCTCTAAATCTACCAGGACCGGGTTTCTCATTTCGCCATACATTACCAATCTGATATCTTTTAAAAGGATTTGAGATATTTAAATAATTTTGAGATACGTATCTTGCTAATGGCGCAGTTAAATCATAACGTAATGATATCCAGCTATTATTTTCCTCTTGAAAACCGAATATACCAGAACTTGGCCTATCTTCATCTGGTAAAAATTTTCCTATATTTTCTGATATTTCAAAACTTGGGGTTTCTAGCTTAGAAAAACCAAATTTTAAAAAATTTTCCTCAATCTTAGCAATTAAATTTTCTTTTAACGCTAATTCTTTTCCGTATCTATCAACAAAACCCGAAGGGGTATTTGCAGACAATTTTTTTTCTTTGTTCATTTTTTGGTACACGGGGACAGATTCGAACTGTCGACCTTCGGTTCCACAAACCGCTGCTCTAACCAACTGAGCTACCCGTGCTCCTTCTACTGTTTTATACTAAATGTGGATAAAATTAAATTTATAAATAATTAATTAGCTAGCTTGCAGCCAGCATGAAATTGATGTCTGTGAGTTTCTCTGTTAATAATAACTAATTTATTCATTTATGTGTAATTAGCATTTTTTTTTTTAAAAGCAAGCAAGAAAAGGTTTTGCACAGGAATAGCTATGTTTTTAACATATCCTATTCCTATACAAATATTTTTGATGAATTAAATTTTATTAACCTAATTTTTTCAAATTTACAGCGCTTGGACCTTTTTCGCCATCTTGAATTTCGAATTCTATAGCATCGTTTTCATTCAAAAATCTTAGCCCAGCTTCTCTAACTGCGCTCGCATGAACGAAACAATCTTTTTCTCCGTCTTCTCTTTCAATAAAACCGTAGCCCTTCTTACCGTTGAACCACTTTACTTTGCCTTTTAATGTACTCATACTTTAGTTACTCTTTCTTTGTTATTATATAATTAGCTATAAATAGCTGATGGATAGGTATTAGATTTTAATTTTGAATGCAAGCATAATGATGGATATTAATACCACATGGGAGTGGTGGCTTCGGCGGGACTCGAACCAGCGACACAAGCCTTTTCAGGGCTCTGCTCTACCAACTGAGCTACGAAGCCATATTAAGATCTAAAAATTATACGACCTTTTGATAAATCGTATGGAGATACTTCCAATTTCACTCTATCTCCTTGTAAAACACGAATACGATTTTTTCTAAGTTTTCCTGCCGTGTGAGCCGTAACATTATGACCATTGTCTAGTTTAACTCTAAACATAGCATTAGGTAGAAGATCTGTTACCACACCTTCAAACTCCAACGTATCCTGTTTACTCAAATTATTATCTCCTCATTCTAGATTTAATACTTTGAGCATGATTATCTAGTTCTTCATACTCAGCGAGATGTGTAGCGGATTCTCCTAATTTCTCAATACCTTTTTTTGTAAGAGTTATATGGCTAATTTTTTTATAAAATTCACTGAGATTTAGTCCAGATGAAAATTTTGCAGATCCTAAAGTTGGTAATACATGGTTAGAACCAACATTATAATCTGAGACAGCCATTGGAGAATACTTTCCAATCATAATACTTCCTGCATTATGAATTTGATTTAAATACTTTTTAAAATTAGACACATTAATTTCTAAGTGCTCTGGAGCAACTTCATTAATTACTTCTATTATTTGCTTATCACTTTGGGCTAACACAATTAATCCATTACTTTTTAAACTTTTTAAAACAACTCGTTTCCTTTGAACTTTTTTGATACTTTCTTTTATTTCTATATTAAATTTATTTGCTAATTTTTTGTCTTTCGTAATTAAAACACACTGAGAATTTACATCATGTTCTGCTTGTCCAATCATAGATGTTATAACTTGATTTAGATCAGTTTTACCATCTGCTAAAACACAAATTTCACTAGGTCCAGCGACCATTCCTTCTGTTCCAACATCACCAAAGACCTCACGTTTGCTTCTTGCAACATAAATATTTCCAGGCCCTACAATTTTATTCACTTTTTGAATGTATGCTAAACTTGCTATAGCTTGGGCACCACCCATTGAGTAAATTTCCTTAATTCCAACTTTTTTAGCTGCATAAAGAACAGCAGGATTTAGTTTTCCATTAAGTTTTGGATTGGCCAAAACAATTCTTTTTACACCAGAAATTTTTGCAGGCACTGCATTCATTAATAATGTGGATGGTAAATTAGCTGGTACATAAATACCTACAGACTGTAATGGCACATGCTTATATTCAAGTTTATTTTTAAAGTTGTCTACATACTTAATATTTTTTGGTTTTTGTAGTGAATGAAACTTAAAAATTCTATTATAGGCTAAATCGATACTTTTTTTAATCTTAGGTTCTAATGTTTTAATTGCTTTGTTTACTTTATCTTTTGAAGGAACTATCTCTATATTTTTACTAAATTTTTTCTCATACTTTAAAAGTGCTTTTCTTCCATTAATTTTGATGTCTTTTAAAATTTTTGGAACTATCGAAGTGTCTACTGCTTTTCCTGATCTCCTTTTATCCAAAAAAGATACTAATTCTCTTTTATAATTTTTTTTCTTACAATTAATTACTTTTATCATTTTCAATTTTTTGGTCTTCTAACGTTACATCAATAACTTCTGTGGACAGTGTTATAATTCCATTTTTTGAAAATAACAGAATTATTTCAAAATTTTCTTTTTTTTTAAAAATATCAATTGCAAATAATTCTAAAGTTAAATCTACATTGGATTGGTTAATGTTTTTAGACTTGCAACTTTCAATAAATTCAAATTTTATAACACTATTAATAGGTTTGCTACTATCTGTTTCCTTATCTTTTCTTAAAACAGAAAGTAAAAAAATTTTTGTAGATGGTAAATATTTTATATCAGAAATTTTGACTTTAGACTCTGCGCATATCGCAGATATAATTTGTAAGTCGTCTGGAGATTGAGCGATTACCTTCTTTAAAAAATTATTCACTAAGATATTCTTTTTATTTTTACACCAATTTTTTTCAATTTATTTTCAATTTTTTCATAACCTCTGTCTAAATGATATACTCTATTAATAATAGATGTTCCTCTCGAAATAAAAGCTGCCAAAACTAAAGCGACTGATGCCCTTAAATCACTAGACATTAACTCGGCTCCCTCTAAATTATTAGTTCCTTCAATAATTGCCTTGTTTCCTTTAGTATTTATTTTTGCACCCAATCTTTTTAATTCTGGAACATGCATAAATCTATTTTCAAATATATTTTCTTCAATTGTACTTTTTCCATTCGCTCTGGTTAGTAATACCATCATTTGAGCTTGCAAATCAGTGGGAAAGTTTGGGTATTCTCCAGTTTTTAAAAAATTCAAACTTCTAATTTTTTTTGGTCCCTTAATTTGAATTGTATTTTTCGTGGTCTTTATCTTTGCACCAATTTTCTTAAGTAAATTTATCTCTGTGTTTATAATTTTTGGCTCAAAGTTTTTAATTTTTAAATTTCCACTATTCAAACATGCAGCAACACAAAAAGTACCTGCTTCAATCCTATCATTCATGATTGAGTAAGTTATACTTTTTAATTTTTTAACACCCTCAATTTTCAAAGTTCTTTTACCGATCCATTTGATTTTAGCACCAGCTGTTTTTAAAAAATTTGTCAGATCTTTGATTTCAGGCTCTATAGCGCAGTTCTTTATTGTTGTCCTTCCTTTTGCAAGACAAGCAGCAAGAACTAAATTTTCGGTAGCTCCAACGGATATTTTTGGAAATCTTATTTCAGAACCAACTAATCCTTCTTGAGCTTTTGCATTAACATATCCTTTTTCAATTTTTATTTTTACACCTAACTTTGATATAGCCTTTAAATGTATATCTATTGGTCTTACTCCTATACTGCAACCACCTGGGCTACTTACTTTTGCTTTTTTATTTTTTGCCAACAAAGGACCAAGAACTAAAATTCCTGCTCTCATTGTTTTAACTAGAGAATAAGGTGCAAAAAAATTATTTTTTTTTCCTTTTGAGATTGTCGCGATTTTTTTATTATTTTTAAAGCTAATTTTTTTTCCTAGCGATTTCAGCAAATTAAGCATCGTATCAATATCTTTAACTCTTGGAAGATTTTTAATTGTTACATTTTTATCAAAGAGTAAACTCGCAGCAAGTATTGGTAGAGCAGCGTTTTTACTTCCAGAAATTGATACCTCTCCTCTGATCTTAGAGGGACCATTAATTTTAAATTTATCCATTTTAAATTTTGGGAAGCGTTACCCCTTTTTGACCCATATATTTTCCATTTCTGTCGGCATATGAAACATCTGGTTTCTCATTCCCTTTTAAAAATATAAATTGAGCCACACCCTCATTTGCATATATTTTGGCTGGTAATGGGGTTGTGTTAGAAAATTCAAGAGTCACATGGCCTTCCCATCCTGGCTCCAAAGGTGTTACATTAACAATTATTCCACATCTAGCATAAGTAGATTTACCTAAACAAATAACTAAGACATCGCTAGGAATTTTGAAATATTCGATAGTTCTTGCTAAAACAAAAGAATTTGGTGGAATAATACATTCATCAGTCTCTTTTGTTACAAAATTTGTTGGTTTAAAATTTTTCGGGTCTACAATTTCAGAGTTAACATTAGTAAATATTTTAAACTCATTAGATACTCTCGCATCGTACCCGTATGAAGAAACTCCAAATGAAATTTTCCCTTCCCTTATTTGTTTATCTTCAAATGGTGAAATCATTGCTTGTTCTTTCGCCATTTTGATTATCCACTTATCTGATTGCACTGACATTTATTTATTTTTTTTATTTTTTTTTTGAAAAATTTTTCTTTTTCTTAAGTTTTTACGCAAAGCTTCTTCGAGTTTAGCTTTTTTATCCTTCTTCCTGTCCATCTTGATTATTTTTTGTCTGGATTGGTGAGGTGATCCAAAGTAATTACTTGATCGATTGGTATTGTTTTATCCTCTGGACTTTTGGGGTCACCTTGTTTGGCTATTTTCTTTGCTCTTTTTTCAGCAAGCTTTTTTTCTCTTTTAGCCTGCTTCTCCATAGCCTTAGCTCCTCTTGTAGATTTATAATCGTAGTGAATTCCCATATCATTTACCTAATTTAGATATACCTGATTTTCGTAAAAAATTAAGGCATTTATTTGAAAAAAACAATTTTATACACTAATTATAATTAAAAAATGCCCTCATAGTTAAATGGTATAACACATCCATGGTAAGGATGAGTTTCCAGTTCAATTCTGGGTGAGGGCACCAGTTATTTATAGAATTTTTTTCTGATTATAAATCCAACTAAAACCAAGATTATCATACCAATTATTGGTAAATAAATATCTGGAGTTAAAATTATATCAAACATACTTGGAAGTTCTTGATTGTTTTCAATTACTTTATTTAGTCCTGCGCCAAGTGAAGCTCCAACGAATAACTGAGGTGTCATTCCAATAATAGATCCAAAAAAGAAATTTTTAATCTTAACATTAAATAATGTCGGTAAAATGTTTGATATAAAAAAAGGTATACCACCAACAAATCTATATATCAGAAAAAAAGTAAATTCATTTTTTTTAAATTTTTCAGTAAGGTTAGAAAACTTTGGTGAAAATTTTTTTTTTATTAAATCTTTAAAAAAATAATTTGCGCAAATATATAAAAGCGTTGCGCCAATAGATAAAGCAAATACAATAAGAATTGTCCCTATCCATTTTCCAAATACAAATCCTCCAACTAAAAAAACTGGTGCACCAAATCCTAAGAGCATAACCCAAATAATCACTCCAATAAAAAATAATATGCTAGCAATTAAAAGATTAGAATTTTTGATATCATATAATTTGTTTCTATTATTTTTTATAAGTTCAAAACTTGAAAAGTCGTCAAATGAAAAATAGCTAAAAAAAAGCAACAAAAAGCCAGTAACTATTGAAAGATATATAAAACCGAGAATAATTTTTAATTTATTTTCATTTTCCATTTTGATTTAATTTATTAAAAATCGCTGTACTTATATACATTAAATTGTATAACTACCGAAATTTAACAAAAAAGAAGCCTTAATATGAAACGAACATATCAACCTAGTAAAAAAGTGAGAAAAAGAAGGCATGGTTTTAGGTCTAAAATGAAAACTAAAGGTGGAAGAAAACTAATTAGAAGAAGAAGAAGTAAGGGTAGAAAAAAACTCACTGTTTAATGCAGGTTAAATTAAAAAGTTTATCTAAAAATGAAGATTTTAAATTTATTTTAAATGGTAAAAAAATTTCAAATAGATATTCAACAATTTTTTACAGGAGATTAGAAAGTAAAAGTAATAAATATTTTAATATAAGTTTTATTACAAAAAAAAAGATTGGTACAGCTGTTATAAGAAATAAAATTAAAAGAAGATTAAGAAATATGATGAATGAGGCTTTAAAAAAAATTAAAATTAATCTTAATTACAGTTATTTATTAATTGCTAGAAAATCTGTTTTAGAAGATGAATACAATTTTATAAAAATAAAACTTTTTAGTGAGTTAAAAAAAATTAGATAGTTATGATTAAAAAAGGATTTATATATTTAATTAAATTTTATAAATTTCTCATTTCACCAGTTCTGGGTAATAATTGTAGGTATCTTCCAACTTGTTCAGAGTATTTTATTGATAGTTTAAATGAATATGGTGTTTTAAAAGGTTGTTACAAAGGCATTAAAAGAATTTTATCTTGTCATCCTATAAAATTTTTAGGAGGAGGACATGGATATGATCCGGTAAAGAAAAAGAATATTAAATAATGGACACGAGAAACGTAATAGCAGCAATTTCATTAAGTGCAGCAGTAATAATTCTCTATGGACTATTTTTTGCTCCGCCAAGTCCTGATCCAAAGCAGGCAATTAATAATGATCAAAATAAGAACAATCTTAAACTTAACGAGGCACCAAAAATAGAGCAAAATATTGAGAATAGTAAAATTTCTAGATCCGAGGCAATTAATAAAGTTGAAAGGATTCTTTTTGAAAATGAAAATATTAAAGGTTCAATTTCTCTAGAGGGATCATTAATCGATGACTTGATTTTTAAGAAATATACTGAAACTTTAGACTCTGATGAAAATGTTGTTTTACTTAATCCTAAAGAATCTGAAAATGGTTATTATATAGAAACAGGTTGGGCTATAAATAATAAAGATATCGAAGTTCCTAATTCAAATACAAAATGGGAAGTGGTTGGCAATAAATTGTTAACACCGAACAATCCAATTAAATTAGTGTGGAATAATGAACAGAATATAAGTTTTGAGAAGGAAATAAGTATAGATGATAAATTTTTATTTACTGTTAACCAAAAAATTACGAATAATACTCAAAATACTTATAACTTTTATCCATACGGACAAATTATTAGAAACCTAGCTCCTGATGTAACTGATTTTTATATATTACATGAAGGCTTATTAGGTGTTTTTGATGATAATCTTGTTGAAGAAGATTACGATGACATTAAAGACAAGAAGTACTCTGTAAATGCTGATAAAGGATGGATGGGTATTACAGATAAATATTGGATAACAAGTTTAATACCAGAAAGTAATAAAAGTTTTAGATCAGATTTCGATTATAAAAATAAATTTAAAGCTAACTTCATAGAGACTGCTGCAACAGAAGTTAGATCTAATGAAAGCAAAACTAATCAGGTAAAAGTGATTATTGCAGCAAAAGAAGTGGATGTTGTTGATGGTTATGCTGAAAAACTAAATATTAATAAATTTGATTTAGCAATTGATTGGGGTTTCTTATATTTTTTAACAAAGCCAATATTCCTAATATCAGATTATTTTTTTAAATTAACTGGCAACTATGGAATTGCAATTATACTAATTACCGCTTGTATAAGAATATTATTTTTTCCCCTCGCTAACTACTCATTTAGATCAATGGCAAAAATGAAAGTTCTTCAGCCCGAAATGGTTAGACTTAAAGAACTTCATAAGGAAGATAAAATGAAGTTACAGCAAGAAATGATGGCTCTTTACAAAAGAGAAAAGGTGAATCCAGTAAGTGGGTGTTTGCCTATTTTAATTCAAATACCATTCTTTTTTGCAATTTATAAAATGTTATTTGTTACAATTGAAATGAGACATCAACCTTTTTTTGGTTGGATACATGATCTAAGTGAAAGAGATCCAACGAGTTTGTTTAATCTATTTGGTTTGTTACCATATGATGTTCCATCATTTTTAATTATCGGTGCTTGGCCTGTAGCAATGGGTGTAACAATGTGGATGCAACAAAAACTTAATCCAACACCACCAGATCCAATTCAGCAAAAGATTTTCATGTTTTTTCCTGTATTCTTAACAGTTATACTTGCACCCTTTCCATCAGGATTAGTTATATATTGGACAATTAACAACGTGCTTACAATGGCACAACAGTATGTAATTATGAAGAGAACTTCAGTTAAAACAGTTTAATTGATGGAATTAGATAAGATTATTCCAAAAGATGGACCGAATATTAATGAAGTTGAAAAATATATAAATAAATATCAGTCTGAGGTTATAGTAATTAAATGTGGTGGATCTGTTTTATTAGACAAAAAACTATTTAATCAGTTCATAGAAGATATTTCGGTAATAAACAAAATCGGTTTATCAGCAATAGTAGTTCATGGTGGAGGTAAAAATATTAAAAAAAAATTAGATGAAAATAATATTGAAACAAGATTTATCAAAGGACTTAGAGTTTCAGACGAAAAAACAATAAGATATATAGAAGAAGCTTTACTAGAGCTTAATTTAGAGATTTTACATGAATTAAAATCTAAGAACACTAATGTCTGTTCAATATCACCAAAAGAAAATAATGTAATTAATATTGTTCCTGAAAGTAAAGAGTTGGGATATGTCGGGACACCAAAAAAAATTAACAAAGAGAGAATATTAAATTTTATTAATGACAAACAAATTCCAATTGTTGTCCCTTTGGGATTGGGAGATGATGGTAGAATTTATAATATTAATGCAGATGTTGCTGCAGGTTCAATTGCAAAAGAGATCGATGCTAGACGACTTCTTTTGATGACAGATGTAGAAGGAGTTCTTGATGAAAATCAAAAACTTATATCTGAAATTAATCTCAATAGAGCCAACGAAATGTTAAAAAATAATATTATTTCTGGAGGCATGATACCGAAAATAAACACTTGTTTAGATGCAATATCTAATGGTGTTAGAGGTGTTGTTATTGTTGATGGGAGAAAACCACATTCAATACTATTTGAGTTATTTTCTGATAAGGGCGCAGGAACATTAATAAGAAAATGAATAATCTAAAAAATATAAAGAATATTTTGTTCGACTGTGATGGTGTTTTATATAATGATTTAGAAGCAGTTTTTGGTCAAGTTAGTAAGAGAATGACAAAATATATTTCGAATAAACTTAACTTAGACCTTACAAAAGCCAAAGAATTACAACGAGATTATTTTCATAAATACAACACAAGTTTAAATGGATTGATGATACATCATGATATACCGCCAGAAGAATTCTTGGAGTATGTTCATGATATTGATCTTTCATTTATGGAAAAAGATCTTGTTTTAAGAAATGAACTTGAAAACATAAATTTAAATAAATTCGTATTCACAAACGGAAGTAGAGCGCACGTAAAAAATATAGTTAAAACTCTTGGCATAGAAGACCAATTTAAAGATATATTTGATATCGTAGACGCAAAATATCACCCAAAGCCTGAAGCCAAAGCTTTTGATCTTATGGTTGATAAATTTAAGATTAATCCAAAAGAAACTCTTTATATCGAGGATATAGCTAAAAATTTATCAATAGGTAAAGAGCGGGGGACTATAACAGCTTGGCTTATCAATAATGAATACTGGGGGAAAAAAGAGTCTGACAAAGATTACATCGATTATAAAATCGAAAATCTCTCTTTATTTTTAAAAGAAATAAGGTTATTAAAAAGTTCTTAAATTTATGAGTATAGAAAATATAATCAATGATGCTTGGGAAAATAAAGACCAAGTAAGTCCTAACTCGGATGAGAGTTTAAAAAATACTGTTAATCAAATTATTGATGACTTGGATAGTGGTAAAGTCAGAGTAGCTGAAAAAATCAATGGTGAGTGGGTAACACATCAACACATAAAAAAAGCAATAATGTTAAGTTTTAGAATGTATCCAATGGAAAATTTAAATGGCCCCTACAGTAGTTGGTATGACAAAGCACATCTATTAAAAGGTAAAACTGCAGGCTGGTCTAAAGAAGATCACGAAAAAGCAGGATTTAGAATGGTTCCTAATTCTCCTGTTAGAAGAGGATCATTCATAGGTAAAAATGCAGTCTTAATGCCATGCTATGTAAATATCGGAGCATGGATCGACTCTGGAACCATGATGGACACGTTTAGTCGTGCAGGTAGTTGTTGTCAAATTGGAAAAAATTGTCATATCTCTGCTGGCTCAGGAATTGGCGGAGTATTGGAACCTGCCCAAGCATTACCAACAATTATTGAAGATAATGTTTTTGTTGGCGCAATGTCGGAAGTTGTTGAAGGTGTTATAGTTGGAGAGGGCTCAGTATTAAGTATGGGGATGCTGATTACTCAAAGTACTAAAATAGTAAACCGTGCGACTGGTGAAATAACTTATGGTAAAATACCTCCATACTCGGTTGTTGTACCAGGTTCTCTTCCTGATAAAAATAATCCATCTGCACCTTCGTTAAGCTGTGCAGTAATTATTAAACAAGTTGATGAAAAAACTAGATCAAAGACATCTGTTAACGATCTTTTAAGAGACTAAATTAATGAAAACTTTTAATGAACTAAAGTTAGCTCAGGAGCTAATAAAATTTCAAACTATTAAAACAGAAGATAAAGGGATTATGAAGTTCCTTTCAAAGAAGCTTTCCTCATTAGGTTTTAAATGTCAGATAATAAAATCAAAAGGTACAGGCGCTGAACCTGCATTAAACTTATATGCAAAATTTGGTAAATCAAAACCTAACATTAATTATTTGGGTCACACAGATGTTGTTGCTAACCTCAACAATTGGGAGTTTCCGCCATTTAAAGCAGAAGTAAAAAAAGGATATTTATATGGAAGAGGATCACAGGACATGAAGGGTAGTGTGGCATGTTGGATAAGTGCTGTAAGTAATTTTATTAAAAATAAAAAATTTAAAGGATCTATATCAATAATAATTACGGCTGATGAAGAAACTACAGGTCATGGTTGTCCAGCCGTTATGAAATATTTAAAGAAAAAAAAAGAAAAAATTGATTTTTCAATAGTGGGCGAACCGTCATCAAATAAATCAGTTGGAGATGAAATCAGGATTGGAAGAAGAGGTTCTATGAATGCAACGATAACAGTGTATGGAAAAAGTGGACACTCTGCATTTTATGGGACATATATAAATCCATGTACTGCTCTTGCTAAAATAATATCTAAACTGAAAAGTGTTCCGCTAGACAAAGGAACAAAGTATATGCCACCATCAAATTTAGAATTTACAAAAATGAATGTGGATAATATATCTGAAAATGTAGTCCCACAATCTGCAAGTGCTAAATTTAATGTTAGGTTTAATTCAACTTATAAATCAACATCTTTGAAAAAAAAACTTAGTAAAATTATTAATGCAGTTGCAAAAAAAGAAAATTGCAAAACAAAAATAGATTATAAAGTAAGTGGAGAAGCATTTTACACAAAGCCAAATAAAGAAATTTATATGGTAAAAAAAGTTGTAAAAAAAATTACAGGTAAAAATGCAAAATTAAATTGTAGAGGTGGTACAAGTGACAGCAGATTTTTAGGTTCAATACCACGTCTTGAGCTTGGGTTAAGAAATAATACTATTCATATGGTTAATGAAAGAACATCGATCTCAGATTTAAAAAAGTTAACTAAGATATATAAGAACATTTTACATAATTATTTCGCTTGAAAACTGCAATTATAACATCTGAATCTTCAGAAAAACATATAACAGGCGATGGTCATCCAGAGCAACCTAAGAGAGTAGTTTCAATAATTGATACTTTAAAAAAAAATAAAGAACTGCTTTGGGATAAGCCAGGTGTTGTTCCTAATGATATTCTTAATATGACACATTCTGAAGATTATATTAATAATTTAAAAGACTCATTTCCTAAAAGTGGCTTAAATTTTTTAGATGGTGATACTGTTGTATCGCCTGGAAGTAAGGATGCAGTGTTTCAAGCTGCAGGATCAGCTATAAGTGCAATAGATGGAATTGAGAATAAAAAATATAAAAATGCATTTTGTGTAGTACGACCACCAGGACACCATGCTGAAAAAAACAAATCAATGGGCTTTTGCTGTATTTCTAATGCAGGTGTTGCAGTTAATTATTTAATAAAAAAATATAATTATAAAAGAATTGCATGTGTAGATTTTGATGTTCATTGGGGAAATGGAAATTATGATGTAATGTATGACAACAAAAATTCACTTTATATATCAACACATCAATATCCATTTTATCCAGGTGGTGGCTCAGAAAAAGACAAGGGTAAGTATAATAATTCTCTTAATATACCTCTTCCTGCTGGCACAAATTCTGAGGAGTATTTTAATGCTTATGATAGAGTTTTAGATAGGTTAATTGAATATAAGCCTGATTACCTAATCTTTTCTGCTGGCTTTGATGCTCACAAGAACGATCCATTAGCTCAATTTGAACTTTCATCCAAAGATTTTTATGAAATAACAAGAAGAACACTAAAAGCCACTAATAAATTTACTAACGGGAAAGTGGTATCTTTATTAGAAGGTGGATACGACCTAAAAGCACTTGCTGAAAGCGCTAATTATCATGTAAATGCATTAATCGAGTCGGAAAATACATAATCATGAAATTATATAAACAAAAATCATCAAATATTGATAACAGGGGACTGTTTGCATCTAAAAATATAAAAAAAGGAACTAAGATTATTTACTACATAGGTAAAATAATTACAAAAAAGCAAACCGAAAATAATCCAAAATTTGATAACGATAAAGCAATTTATCTTTTTAACTTAAATAATAGGTATGATTTAGACGGTGATTTTGCTTACAATACTGCAAGACTTATTAATCACTCTTGTAATCCAAACTGTGAAGTTGAAGGTAAAGGTTTAAAATTATGGATTAGTTCTATCAAAGATATAAAAAAAAATGAGGAACTAACTTATGATTATGGATTTAGTTTTGATGAAAATTATAAAGATTTCCCTTGTAAGTGTGGCTCCAAAAATTGTTGTGGTTACATAGTTAGAGAGGGATCAAGATGGAGAATAAAAAAGAAAAAAGAAAAATCTAATAAATAATTTTCTCAAGATATAAACCATGTGCAGGGGCAGTAGGAGCACAATTTTTTCTAGATTTTGATTTAAATATACTGTTAAATTTTTTTAAGTTCCATTTATTTTCACCAAGGTATTTGAGAGAACCAACCATGGATCTAACTTGACTCTTAAGAAATGACTTTGACACAAATTGAATTTTTATAACATTTTTAACTTTGGTTATTTTTATTTTTTTCATGGTTCTTACCGGACTTTTTGCAGCACAATTAGATGCTCTAAAAGTCGAGAAATCATGAGTTCCAATTAATTTTTTTGCTCCCTTTTTCATCAATTCAACATCAATTTTTTTTTTAATATGCCACTCTCTGTTAAAATTGATAACTGAAGGAGAAGCATCATTTCTAATTAAGTACGTATACCGTCTTTCTTTTGCAGAATATCTTGAATGAAAAAATTTATTTTTTTTCTTTATTTTTAAAATAGATATTTTTTTTTTATTTAAAAAGAAGTTTAGTGAATTCAATAATTTATCTTTTTGAATAATTTTGTTTGTAGTATCAAAGTGAGCTGATTGCTCTTTAGCATGAACTCCTGTGTCTGTTCGTCCAGACCCGTAAATTTTTATTTTTTCTTTTAATAGTTTAGATAAGACAATCTCAATATTTTCCTGGATTGACTTACCTTTTTTTTGAATTTGCCAACCATTATATAAAGTGCCTTCATATTCTATTAGAATCTGATATCTATTCACTTGTAATTATTGTTCCTTTTCTAACCTTATTCCCTAATAAAAATTCCTTGATTAATTGAGGATTCTTGCCCTCTTTTTGTACCTCAATAATATTTATTGAATTTTCACCACATGCTATTGTCATTTGTTCGTCGATTACTTCACCGATTTTACCTGACTGCTTGTTTATTTTGGCTTTTAATATTTTATATCTTTTATTGTTAAGCTCAAACCATGCGCCAGGTTTTGGATATAATCCGTTTATTTGAGCAATTATTTTGCGAGCACTATTATTCCAATCTATCTTTCCCTCTTTTTTTTGAATTTTCTTTGCGTATGTAGCTTTTGTATGATCTTGCTCTTTAAATATTGCCTCTCCGTCTAAAACTTTTTGCACATTTTCTAAAATTTTTTCTGTACCCAAATAAGATAATTTTTCGGATAAAATTTCTGTGTTATCTTGATCAAGAATATCTATTGAATATTTATTGCATACTGGTCCAGAATCTAATTTTTCATCAATTTTCATAAATGATATACCTGTTTTTTTTTCATTGTTTAAAATCGATCTTTGGATTGGTGCCGCTCCTCTCCATTTTGGTAATAATGAAGCATGAATATTCAAAAAACCATTTTTACTCAAATCAAGAATTTTTTTTGAAATTAACTGTCCGTATGCAACAACAATTACAAGATCTAAATTTAATTCTTTAAGATATTCGTATTCTTTATCAATTTTTTTTGGAGTTTTAATTTCTAGATTAAGTTCCTCTGAACATGTGTGAATTGGTGATTTCGTAAACTTTTGACCTCTATTTGATTTACTTGGAGGCTGAGTAAATACACATTTAATTTTATATTTTTGATTAATTTTTTTTAAAATAGGTACAGCAAACTGCGGTGTACCCATGAATACTATATTTGACATTTAAACAACAACTCTATTAGAGGTCTTTTGTTTAGACAATTTTTTTATTATTAAATCTTTTTTGATTTTAGATAAATAATCAATGATTAGTTTTCCATCTAGATGATTTATTTCATGTTGTAAACATGTCGAGAGTAGTCCATCACATTCCATTTCATTCTTATCACCATTTTCATCTATATATGATACTGTACAAATTTCTGGTCTCTCTATCTCAATAAAAGTATTGGGAATTGATAAACAACCTTCCTCGTATGTAGACATTTTTTCACTTAGAGTTTTTATTTGTGGATTAATAAAGCATAAAGGTTTTTTTTCATTTTCATTTTTTGAGACATCTAAAACAATTACTCTTTTAAGGATACCAACTTGAACAGCTGCTAAACCTATGCCATTGTGATGGTACATAGTTTCAAACAAATCTTTTATGAGTTTTTTTTCATTAATATCAACTTTATTTAATGGCTCAGATTTTTTTCTAAGAATATCATCGGGTACTGTAATTAGTTCTTTTACTGACATAGTTTGTTTATTGTTTAGACTTTTAAAGGCAAGACTTCTATTAGAATTTCATTCCTTAAATCTACATTTTTTAATTCATTCATAGTTGAAACTAATAAATTCACAGTGTTTATATCTAAATCTTCAAGGTTACTTTCACCAACAATATCTACTATTTTAATTAATAATAAGCCTAACTCTCCATTCGATAGCATTTGTTTTATATCAGAGGAAAATTGAAAATTGTATTCATAAAGGTTTGAGTATTTTTTATCTATTTTTACACCATCTGATTTAAGCGATTCAATAAGAATCATATCTTTTGTAGAAAAAACATATTTTTTGTTTCTTTTAATTTTTTTCAAAATGTCGTTTGTTTCCTTTTCAGCTTTAGGCAAACTAGTTTTATTTAAAAAATAATTTAATAATTTTGATTGATGTATTTTTTTATTATTGAATTTTATCTTTCTCTCTTTTTTTAACTTATTGTTGGTATGATTTTCATAAAAAGTAGTAAAATTTGAGGGAACATCATCTTTTTTTATTTTTTTTAAAATTACTTTGATTTCATTATCAAACGCATTATCTAATTTTTTTTTTTGGAAAGATTTATATAGTTCAGACGCCATACTTAATCTTTGCTCGACATCAACAGATAAAAGTAATCTTTGATATAATAAAGCTCTGCCCTCATAGTCTGGAAGTAGCTTATAAGAATCTTTGGCATTTAATAGTTGTGTTAAGTTAAATTGAAATTTTTTATATGTATCTAGTAGTTCTCTCTCATCAAATATATTTTCATGAGTTGCTCTTTCTAATAATCTTAAATCTTCTGGATTTTCAATATCAAATGAACTTGCATTTTTAAGAATATTTGATGAGGATAAATAACTCCAGATATATCTAGGTGAGTCCATTTTTGGCTCATAATTAAAATCCTTATTTGTTTTATGAGATAAGTGAAAATATAAAATATTTTCGTCTGAAATTATTTCATCTTTGCTCGCGTAACCCATTAATATATTAAATTTATTTTCAAAAAAAGTGTCAATTTCATCCAACTCCTTTGACAAATCAAAAAGTAGTTGGGCTTGTTCTTTTTTATCTTCTAGAATTAAACAATAAATTTTAAAATTGTTTAGATACTTATCAGTAATAGCACCACTAATATTAAATATCTCACATGCTTTTTTTACTTCAGAGTTTGAAAGAAAATAATCTGAGTAAAATTTGATCAATTTATTTTTATTAGAAACTTCAGAATTATTGATTAAAAATTCTTTAATTAATTCAAAGTCTTTTTTGTTTATTAAATGATTAAATTTAAACTCTAAAAATTCCTCTTCAGTAATATTATTTGTAGGAATATATGAGTTTGTTAGTAAAGCTATGTCTAATATTTTTTTTGAAAATTCAGATAAGTTTCTATTTAGATTTTTATTTAATATACTTTTAATTAACTCACCATCACTGTTCGACCACATATCAATTTTTAAGCCATTCTGTGCAGGATCATATAATCCTGCTAATTTTATAGTGGAAGACTCAATTTCTTTATTTATCACTATCTCAGAACTAGATTGAACTGATAATGTTGTGTTAGTATTTAGATTATTATTTACGTTTATATTTGAATTAGAATTTTCGTTTTTAATGATTTCTTTTTTTTCAATTTTCCATATATCGATTGGTTCATTAGCGAAAGAACAAGTATAAAAAAATAAAATTAACGTTAATTTGAAAATTGTTTTACTTAATTGTTTTAAAATTTTCATTGGGCAAAATTACTTCAATTTTTTTGTTGGGGGATGGAAAATCAATCTGACTCAAAACAATAATAGACAAAATTAATATAAAAAAAATTATTCCAGCTTTAATTGCAAATTTCATATTATGTTATATTCCTTTGTAGTATAATGTTTTAAAAGCATATAATTTTGTAAAATCAAAATAAGACATATTTGTGTTTTTTCAACTTAGAAATATATGGAATCAAATAAAAATCTAGTTCTAGTTGGTATGATGGGTTCGGGAAAGACATTAATAGGAAAATTGATTTCTAAACAAACCAAACTTAAGTTTATTGATATAGATAATAAAATTGAGGAAAAAGAAAAAATGAAAATTGCAGAAATTTTCAAAAAAAAGGGAGAAAAATACTTCCGTGACTGTGAGGAAGAAATAACATTATCATGTTTAAAAGGTGAGAAACAAATTTTATCGCTAGGTGGGGGCGCATATATTAATACTAATATTAGGAGAGAATGTAAGAAAAGTTCTTTTAGTTTTTGGTTGAACTGGAAAAAAGATATAATAATTAAAAGAATAAATGGTAGCAAAAAAAGACCTCTAGCCATGACATTAAGTGAAACAGATCTAGAGAAACTAATAAATGAGAGAGCTAAAATATATAGTTTGGCAGATTTTACAATTAATTGCGATCAGCTAAATAAAAATGAAATAGTAAATAAAATTATAAAAAAATATGAAATCAAAAATAATAAAGGTTAAAACTAAAAGTAAAAATTACGAAGTTCATATTGGTACTAATCTAATTCAAAAATTAAATAATATTTTAATGAAAAATAAATTATTATTTTCAAAATGTTTGATTGTAATTGATAATAAGATACCAAAAAAATTTAGAACTTTACTCTCAAGAAATTTAAAAAATCAAAAAATTTATACTTTAAATTTTAATGCAAATGAAAAAAATAAAAGTTACGTAAGTATCGATAAAATACATAATGTTTTATTTAAAAATAATTTTTTTAGAGATGACTGTATAATTTCATTTGGTGGAGGAATTACAGGAGATGTGGTTGGATATGCTGCCAGCACATATAAAAGAGGAATAAAATTTATTAACATGCCCTCCACTTTATTGGCTCAAGTCGACTCTTCAATAGGTGGCAAAACAGGTATTAATAATAAATTTGGAAAAAATCTTGTAGGAAGTTTTTATCAGCCAGATTTAGTAATTTCAGATATTAATTTACTTCGTACCCTACCCAAAAGAGAAATTATATGTGGATATGCTGAAATATTAAAAAGTAGTTTAATTGATAACAAAAAAAATTTTATTTTTTTAGATAAAAATTTTAATAAGATTTTAAATCTAAAAGAAAACTTTATAAATAACGCAATTTTAAATAGCTGTTTATTAAAAAAAAAAATTATTGAAAAAGATGAAAAAGAAAAAAATTTAAGAAAATCTCTAAATCTTGGCCATACTTTTGCTCATGCATACGAGGCTACTCTTGGTTACTCAAAAAAATTAAATCATGGAGAGGCTGTTATATTTGGTTTAATGAATGCTGTTAATTTTAGTAAAGAAAAGAAAATTATTTCAAATTTGAATTCAGAATTAATAAATAATCATATTAAGAAGATCAAAATTAAAAATAAGTATCAAGACCTTTTTAGTAGAAGGAAAATTAAATCAATCCTAAATTTTATGAAAAGTGATAAAAAAAATAAATCAGATAGTATAAACTTAATATTAATAAGTAATTTTGGTAAATTAAACCTAAATTATCAGGCCAAATCTGGTGAATTGAAGAAGTTTTTATTGAAAGAATTAAATAAAGCTTATTTGTAAAGAATGAATATCAGTTTTCAATTCTTCGCTTAAAATTTTATAAATTACTTTATTAGACTGAATTCTATTTCTTTTTTTTAATATGTCAGAATTTATTTCTAATTTAATATGATATTTGCCTTTCTGATGTGAATTATGTTTTAAATGCTTAAAAGTGTTGTCAATTATCTTTACATTTTTTATAGAACTGTCATTCAAAAGTTTATTTTCAATTTTTTTTGAAAGTTGATTAATATCCATTAAACTTGATATTATATTATATGAAAAATATTTGTGAATGGAATAATTGCAATGAGGAGGGACTTTACAAAGCTCCAAAAGAAAAAGATAATAGCAAAGAATATAGGCTTCTATGTCTAAAGCATGTTAGAGAATTTAATAAAAGCTGGAATTATTTTTCAGGTATGAATGACGAACAAGTAATCAACTTTTTAAAGTCTGATATGACATGGCATAAACCAACACAGAGTTTCAGCTCTTCAGACAATTTTTTCAAAATATTGTGGAATAATACTCTAAAAGATGAAAATGGAAAATTTAAAGATTTTAGTAACTTGAATCATATGAATAAGTTTAAGTTTAATAGTAATGATCTTAAAGCCTTTGAAATTTTGGGTGTTGGAGTTGGTTTAAAATGGGCTAAAATACAAGAAAAATTCAAAAGACTTGTGAAAAAATTTCACCCTGATATGAATGCAGGCAATAAAAAATTTGAAGATAAGCTTAAAGTGATAACGTTAGCTTATACCCAATTAAAAAATACTTATAAGGACAAAATTGACAACAAATATTGAACAGACCCCAGATATTAAATTATCGATCAAACAAACATTCGGCATAGATTCTGATATGGAAGTGGATGCATTTTCAAAAAAAACTGATTATGTGCCAGATATAGATAAAACTTATAAATTTGATAAAGATACAACTTTAGCAATCCTCTCAGGATTTTCATTTAATAAAAGAGTATTAGTGCAGGGTTATCATGGAACAGGTAAATCCACACATATAGAACAAATTGCAGCCAGATTAAATTGGCCATGTATCAGAATTAACTTAGATAGTCATGTTAGTAGAATAGATCTAATAGGTAAAGACTCAATTGTAATCAAAGATGGAAAACAAGTCACAGAATTCAAGGAGGGAATTCTTCCTTGGTCGATACAAAATCCAGTAGCTTTAGTATTTGATGAATATGATGCCGGTAGACCAGATGTGATGTTTGTAATTCAAAGAGTTTTGGAAGCTGAAGGAAATTTTACTTTATTAGATAAGAATAAGGTTATTAAGCAAAATAAATATTTCAGATTATTTGCAACTTCCAATACTGTTGGTTTAGGAGATACAACTGGACTCTATCATGGAACACAACAAATAAACCAGGGACAAATGGATAGATGGAACATCGTAACAACATTAAATTATTTAGCTTTGGAAAAAGAAATGGAAATTATTCTAGGAAAAAATAAATCTCTAGATAATAATAAAGGTAAAGAGAGAGTTGCAAACATGATAAAAGTTGCGACACTTACTAGAAAAGGATTTATGGCTGGAGATATTTCAACTGTTATGAGTCCTAGGACAGTGCTACATTGGGCAGAAAATTCTGAAATATTTAAAGATGTGGGTTATGCGTTCAGAGTAACTTTTTTAAATAAATGTGATGACGTAGAAAAGAATACAATCGCAGAATACTATCAAAGATGTTTTGGTGAAGAACTGCCAGAGTCGATGATAAATATTCAAGTTTAATGAACAAAGATGATCTTATAAAAGAGCAATTTAAACAAGCTTTAAATTCGACAATTAAAGCCATTTCAGGTGAAATACATCCATTAAAAGAAAAAAAAAATTTAAAAGAATTTAATATTTCTAAATTTGATAATTTAAAAGATAAAGAAAACTTTATAAAATTAAGAGCTGAGGCAGATTCGGAGGCATTAAAAAGAAAATTTTCTGATAATTCCACATTGGAACAAAATATTCCAAAAACACCTACTTGCCATACACTGTATAAAATCTCTGAAAAAATAAGATATGAACTTTTAGGATCACAAATGATGAGGGGAATTTCTAAAAATTTAATGGCCAAATATAACAATAAGATTGGGATGGCAAAATCTGAAAATATAAAAAAGAAAGAAGAGTCTAATGTTTCCGAAGCTTTTGAATATTACATGCTTAATAAACTAATGAACGTAAGTTTAACTGAAAGTGCTGAGAAAATTTTATCATACTGGAAAGATGATTTTGAAAAATCTTTAGATAAACACATAGACTTTTTAAAAGAAAATGCAGAGTTTCAGGACATATATAATTCTAAAATATCGGAAATTCTCCAGAATATGGAAATCTTCGAATCCGAAGAAGAAAACAAAAGGGAAGAGCAAAAAGAAGATGAACAAGATAACAATAATTCAAAAGATGATCAAAAAAAAGATAGTGGAGAGTCCCAGGAAAGAGAAGAAGAAGACAGTATCAACGAAGGTGTTGATAGTTCTGACGAAATGAATGAATTTAGACTTGATGAGCAACTAGGAAATGACGATGCTGAAAATAATGAAGTAGAAAATATTGTTCAGAAAAAAAATTTAGGAATAAGTAATAAAGAATATAAAATATATACATCAGAATTTGATGAGACAGCAAAAGCAGAAACATTAGAAAATTCTGAAGAAATTTCAAAATTAAGAAAAAATTTAGATCAACAGCTAACTAGTTTCCAAGACATAATTACGAAACTTGCAAATAAATTACAAAGACAGTTACTTGCAAAACAAAATAGATCTTGGGAATTTGATCTTGAAGAAGGTTTATTAGATAGTTCAAAATTACCAAGAATAATAATTGATCCTTATAATTCTCTTTCTTTTAAAAAAGAGAAAGATTTAGAGTTTAAAGATACAGTTGTGACTTTACTCATTGATAATTCTGGATCTATGAGAGGAAGGCCAATTACTATTGCTGCTCTTTGTGCCGATATATTATCAAGAACACTAGAAAGATGTTCGGTTAAAGTAGAAATTCTTGGTTTTACAACAAAAAATTGGAAGGGTGGTAAGAGTAGAGAAAAGTGGAACAAACTTGGAAAATTAAAAAATCCAGGACGTTTGAATGACTTAAGACATATAATTTATAAATCTGCTGATACTCACTGGAGACAATCGAAAAAAAATTTAGGCTTAATGCTAAAAGAAGGTTTGCTTAAAGAAAATATTGACGGTGAAGCTATTACTTGGGCTTTCAATAGACTTAAAAAAAGAAAAGAAGAAAGAAAAATTCTTATGGTTATTTCAGATGGAGCTCCAGTTGACGACTCAACATTATCTGTTAACTCGGGTGATTTTTTAGAAAAACATTTAAAGCAAACTGTAAAATCAATTGAAAGCAAAAGTGATATAGAAATTCTTGCCATAGGTATAGGTCACGATGTTTCGAGATATTACAAAAAAGCGATTAAAATAGCCGATGTTCAAGAGTTGGGCGATGTAATGATTGGTCAGCTTAGTGGTTTGTTTGAAAATAATAAAAAATTACACTAATTTTCTTAATTTTTTATTTTCCCACTCTATTTTTACTTCAGCTCCACCCCTAGTTTCTGAATTTCTAATTGTTATTTTAGCAGAATTTTTTTCTAACAAAGTTTTGCCTATAAAAATCCCTAAACCTAATCCACTTTTTTTATTATCTTTAGGTTTAAGTGTCTTAATATATGGCTCTCCGATCTTATTAAGTATATCTTTTGGTATACCAGGACCATCATCTTCTATTGTTATTTCGGTCTTTTGACTGTCACTTTTGATCGCAATATAGATATTTTCATTTGAAAATTTGTTAGCATTCCCAATAAAATTCCTCAAACCATAAACAATTTCAACAGATTTTAATATTTCAAATGAGTTAGAATCCTGCTCCTTATCAATATTGAAATTCTTATTTGAAATTTCCTTAAATGAGTTAACTATCTCATTGATATAATCGTAAAGCGTTTTATTTTTGTCAATAAAATCATCTTCAATAGTAGGATTTAATGTTAGTTTTTTTAAAATATCATTACACCTGTTAACTTGACTAATTAATAGTTCGAGATCTTTTTTTACATCGTCATTGTCTTTAAATTGATCAAATAAATCATGAGAAATAATTTTAATTGTAGACAATGGAGTGCCAAATGAATGGGCTGCAGCTGCAGCTTGTCCCCCAAGTGAAACAAGTTCGTGTTCTTTAGAAATTACTTCTTGGATTTTATCTAAAGCATCTTTCCTAAGATTTGTTTCTTGTCCAAAAATAAAAGCGAAATAATTCAAGAAAAATAGTGCAATTATCAGTGCTAGAGGAATTGCATAGTAATAATACAAGCTAATACTATATTCATCCAATGGTTTTGGCATTTCATAATGATAAAAAGTTAAAAATATGATTGATACTAGAGTAATTACAATTAAAGCAATATTTGTTTTAATATTTAAATTGGATGCAGCGAATACACTTGGTATCAAAAGAAATATTGAAAATGGATTTAAAATACCACCAGATAAATAAAGCAAAGCACTCAATTGAAGAATATCTAAAGATAAAAAATTAAAGGAGGAAACATTTGAAAGTAAAGGTTTTTTATATAAAAATATTAAGTATAAATTACTTAAAACTCCAACAAAAATAATCAGATTAGATAAAATAAAATTGAACTCGAAATTAAAAACAAATTTTACTGTGTTTATAGTTATAAATTGGCCTAAAATTCCTATCCATCTTAAATTGACATAAGTAGACTTATTTAATGATTCTGTTTTGACAGATTCTTTTAAATCCATCTAAATATCTAAGTTTGAAACATTTATTGCGTTTTCAACAATAAAATCTTTTCTTGATGAAACATCATTACCCATTAAGGTCTGTATCAAATCTTGATCTTTTTTACTATTCTTTGAATATTGAACCTGTAATAAATTTCTTGTTTCAGGATTTAAAGTTGTATTCCATAATTCATCAGGGTTCATTTCTCCTAGTCCTTTAAATCTTTGAATATTTAATTTAGACTTTTCAATTTGGAGAATATTATTAAATTCTTTAGAATTTTTTTTATATTTTTTAATATCCTTTGAATTTTTTATTAAATAACTTTCAAGCTCATTTTCATCTTTGATATATATGCTTTTAGTTCCTTTATTAATTTTAAATAAAGGTGGCTGAGCAAGATAAACATGTCCAAACTCAATTAATTTATCAAATGGTTTATTATTAAAAAAAGTTAATAATAATGCTCTTATGTGTGAGCCATCAACATCAGCATCTGTCATTATTATTATTTTTCCATATCTTAAATCTTTGAGATCTATATCATCATTTTTTGGATCAAGACCAAGTGCGTTAATCAATGTAACTATTTCATTTGATGAAATCATCTTTGATAAGCTTTTAGTTCTTAATTCATTGGCATTTCCATTCTTCTTTGATCCATTCAAATCTGTGAAAGTATTTAATATTTTTCCTCTGAGCGGCAAAACTGCTTGATTTTCACGATTTCTGCCTTGTTTAGCTGAACCACCAGCTGAGTCACCCTCTACAATAAATAGTTCGGTACCATCTTGTTTTGAGTTTTGACAATCAGCTAATTTTCCAGGCAATCCTGTTAATTCTAAGGCTCCTTTTCTTCTCACATTTTCTCTTGCTTTTCTAGCTACATCTCTTGCTACTGCAGCTTGTATAATCTTGGTTAAGATTATTTTTGAAATTGTAGGATTTTGATCAAACCAAATAGACAACTTTTCGTTAATGATAGTTTCAACTATATTTCTAACTTCTGATGAGACTAATTTATCTTTTGTTTGAGATGAAAATTTAGGGTCAGGAATTTTAATAGATAGAACTGAAGTTAATCCTTCTTTGACATCATCGCCTGATAAAGAAACTTTATTTTTTTTTAATAAATTTTGTTCATTTGCATATTTATTTACCACTCTTGTTAATGCACTTCGAAATCCAAGAAGATGTGTTCCTCCATCTTTTTGATATATGTTATTAGTATAAGGTAATACATCTTCACTATATCCTGCATTCCATTTAAGGGAACATTGAACATCAATATTATTTTTTAAACCCTCTATGTATATAGGTTTTTTAAAAAGATCATTTTCATTTTTGTTTTTTAAACTTTCTTTTTTTTCATCAATGAATTGTACAAATTCACTGATACCCCCTTCAAATTTAAACTCTACTGTTTTTGGTTTTTTTTGTCTTAAATCGCTTAAAACTATTTTTATACCCTTGTTTAAAAAGGCCAATTCTCTCATTCTTTTTTCTAATATAGAAAAACTAAATTTAATAGATGAAAATATATCTTTCGATGGAACAAAATTAATTTCGGTTCCGCTAGTTTTTGATTTACCAACTTTTTTTAATGAAGTTTTAGCGTCTCCATTTTTAAATTCTACATAATATTTTTTATTATCTCTATTAATTGTAAGTTTTAATCTCTCTGAAAGAGCATTAACAACTGATACTCCCACTCCGTGTAAACCTCCAGAAACTTTATAGGAGTTATGATCAAATTTACCACCAGCATGAAGTTGGGTCATTATAACTTCGGCAGCTGATTTTTTTTCACCCTTATGAATATCAACGGGAATTCCTCTGCCGTCATCAATTACTGTTACAGAATTATCATCGTTTATACTAATTTCAATTTTTTTACAAAAACCTGCTAGAGCTTCATCAATAGAATTATCTACAACTTCATAAACCATATGATGTAATCCGGTCCCATCATCTGTGTCACCGATATACATTCCTGGTCTTTTTCTTACAGCTTCTAAACCTTTTAGAACTTTAATGGAGTCAGCTTGGTAATTATTTGAATTATTTTTTGTCATTAATTTTTAATATGGAAGAAATTTTTATAACATTTTTACAAAAAATTTAAAAATGGTAGAAGCCCAAATGCTTAAATAAGTGTTGAATACCAACATTTATTTGATGTTTTTTAGATTTTTTTTCTATTTCATTAAAACCTGTTAAAAAGATCAATTTTCTATCAGAAATATGGCGGAGAGAATGGGATTCGAACCCATGATAGAGTTTCCCCTATACACGCTTTCCAAGCGTGCGCCTTCAACCGCTCGGCCACCTCTCCTTTAATCACTATTTCTAAATACACATAGTGATGTATTTCTAATATTTAAGATATTTTTTTCTTTAGAAATTTCATTTAGGTAATTCACAACATTTTTAGCAGACTGTTTACCAGGAACGTAGTCATGCCATAAAATTATTCCATTTTTGTTCAGCATTTTGAATGATTTTTCTGTATCGTTTTTTACAACGGAATAAGTATGACCTCCATCTATAAATATTAAATCAAATTTATTTATATATTTGCTCTCATCAAACTTGGTAGAATCTTCAAAAATAATGTTAATTTTATTTTCAACATCAGTTCCTGAAAAAAGAAATTTTTCATATATACTCTCATTTATTATATTTCTAAATGAAATCTTACTATCTACATTTTCTTTATTTAAATTTTTTAACTGGTCAGGCCCAAGAGTTAGGGATGTAATTTTAGTATCTTTATTCGAATTAAGTGCCATTAAATAAGTAGTTTTTCCACTACAAGTACCGAATTCAAATATATTACTACTTTTTTTGCTTAAAACAGATATTATCCATGCTTCATAATCGGAGGTCATTCCTACAATTTTATTTTGTGGAGAAATAATAAAACTTTTAATTATAGTGTCTTCTTTTGGACCTTTCAAATTTTTACTTATCAATTTCTCATCAAAGATTTTGTCTAGCTCAGATATATATATTTGTTTTATTTTACTTTTATAAAATAAATTTTTAATTTTTTTTTTGTTTATTTTATATGTTAGAAACAAAATTGTTAAAAATAAAATTAATATTACAATGTCTTTTGTCATTCTTTATTAATTCTTAAAACACCTATAAATGCTTCTTGAGGAATCTCAACTTTTCCAAATTGCTTAGCTCTAGCTTTACCTTTTTTCTGTTTTTCAAGCAGTTTTCTTTTTCTATCTGTCGCTCCACCTCCATGAATTTTTGTTAATACATCTTTTTTAAAACCTTTAATAGTTTCTCTAGCAATAATTTTACCTCCAATAGCTGCTTGAATCGGTATCATAAAGTTGTGTCTTGGAATTAAGTCTTTTAATTTTTCACAGACCTCTCTACCTGTAGTTTGAGCAAAATCTTTATGTATCATCATTGCAAGAGCATCAACAGGTTCTGAGTTTACAAGTATATTCATTTTTACTAGATCTCCTTCTTTGTGATTAATAATTTCATAATCAAAACTAGCATATCCACTTGTCATAGATTTAAGACGATCGTTAAAATCAAAAACGACTTCATTTAAAGGTATCTCATAATTAATTACTGCACGATTTCCTGAATAACTTAAATTAGTTTGAATACCTCTTTTATTTTGACATAACTTAATAATTGATCCCAAGTATTGGTCTGGAGTGATAATTGTAGCTTTAATCCATGGTTCTTCAATAAATTTTATATAAGTAGGATCTGGTAAATTCGATGGATTTTGAAGTTCAATAATTTCACCATTATTTAAGTGAACTTTATAAACAACACCAGGTGTTGTGGTTAATAAATTTATATCAAATTCTCTTTCAAGTCTTTCTGTGATTATTTCAAGGTGTAAAAGACCTAAAAATCCACATCTAAAACCAAGTCCTAAGGCAGATGATGATTCTGCTTCATAAGAAAAACTTGCATCATTTAATTGTAATTTAGCAAGTCCATCTTTTAATTTTTGATATTCAGAACTATCTACAGGAAATAAACCACAAAAAACTACTGGTTTACTTGGTTTAAAACCTGGTAATGCATCTTGGAGGGGATTTTCAGTATCGCATATAGTATCTCCAACTTTAGTTTCTGACAAAATTTTAATACCAGTTGTAATAAAACCTATTTCTCCAGCATTAAGCTCACTCACGTCTTTTGCCTTAGGTGTAAAAACACCAACTTTTTCTACAATATATTCTTGATTTGTAGACATCATTTTTATTTTCATATTTTTTTTTAGTTTTCCATCTATAATTCTCACTAATATGACCACTCCAAGATACGTGTCATACCAGCTATCAACTAATAAACATTTTAATTTGCTATTTTTTTCACCTTTAGGTCCAGGCAAAGAATTAATAATTTGCTCAAGAATTTCATCTATTCCTTGTCCAGTTTTTCCAGAGCATGGAACAGAATTAGATGTATCTATGCCAATCACATCCTCAATTTGATTATTTGTTCTCTCAAGATCAGATGCTGGTAAATCAATTTTATTTAATACTGGAATAATTTCATGATTTATATCAAGTGCTTGGTATACATTTGCAAGTGTTTGAGCTTCAACTCCTTGAGTGCTATCTACAATTAATATTGAACCTTCGCACGCATAAAGGCTTCTACTAACTTCATAACTAAAATCTACATGGCCTGGGGTGTCTATAATATTTAAAATATAATTTTTGCCATTTTTAGCTTTATAATTTAATTTAACTGTTTGTGCTTTAATTGTTATCCCTCTCTCTCTTTCTATGTCCATAGAGTCAAGCACTTGAGATTTCATTTCTCTATCACTCAAACCTCCACATTTATGAATTATTCTGTCCGCTATAGTTGATTTACCATGATCTATATGAGCTATAATTGCAAAATTCCTAATGTTATCTATTGTATCACCCATTTTTAGGATCTAATTTTTGCACCAGACTTTGACTCAACGGAAGAGATAATTAGTTTATTAATATTGTCCAGGTCATTTTCATTTAATGTTTTTTCTTCTGACTGAATAGTTACATTAACAGCTATAGATTTTTTTCCCTCTGGTATATTTTCTCCCTCAAAAACATCAAATACTCTTACTGACTTTATTAATTTGTTATCAACAGATTTAATTATATTAACTAATTCTTGAGATTTAAAATTTTTATTAATAATAAATGCAAAATCTCTCTCTGATTTTTGGAAATCAGAAAATTTATATTCAGATTTTGAATCTTTTATCTTTTGTTTTGACGCTCTTATATAATCAAGACAAATTTCAAATATTACCAAACCCTCGGTTTTTATATCTAATTTTTTTATTATGTTTGGATGTATTTCACCAAAATATGCTATAGCATTTTTTTCGTTTTTATTTTGGTACACCCCTCCAGATTTTCCTGGATGATAGTAAGAAGGAGTTCTATCGTCTATAATAATATCATCTTTATTAATCCCTGCTTCACAAAGACTTTGTATTACATCTTTTTTTACATCGAATGTGTCTACAATTCTCTCTTTATCATTCCAAGACAATCTTGAAACCTTACCTGCCTTCACAGCACCTATAACAGTCAGTTGATCTCCAGGATTTTTTCCTTTAAACGCCGGACCAATTTCAAATAAAGAAATATCTTTAAATCCTCTATCTAAATTTTTTTTTAAATAAAATATCAAATTTGGGAAAATAGAATTTCTTAAAACATTTAGATCTGAACTAATTGGATTTACAATTGGTATTTCTTGATCATTTTCTTTAAATAATTGATTAATTTTAGTATCCGTAAACGACCAAGTCACAGTTTCTAAATAACCTTTAGATGCGACAGATCTTTGTAAAAAATGAAATAATTTCTGATAATAATTAAGTGTAGGCTTTAATCTTGTCTTGACAGGTTCTGAAGTATTAATATGTTCGTAGCCTTTTATTCTTACTATTTCTTCAACAATATCAATTGATTGAGTTATGTCTGGTCTCCAAGAAGGTACTACTAACTTTAAAATTTTTTTATTCTTAGTTATATTAAAACCTAGTTTTTCAAGTATTTTAATTAATTCTTTATTTTCAACATTAAATCCGGTTGTTTTTTCAAAGAGAAATGGGTCAAAATTAATTATTGTTTTTTTATAATTTTCAATTTTTTTTACATCTAAATTGCTTATTTCACCTCCACAAATTTGTTTTATTAGCTCAGAAGCTTTTATTAATCCTTCTTCAATTGAAAGTGGATCTATGCCTCTTTCGAATCTGAATTTTGCATCTGTATCTATATTTAATTGTTTAGAGGTTTTTCTTATTGAACGTGGTAAAAAATAAGCAGATTCTAATAATATGTTTTTAGTCGAATATTCTGTTCCAGATCTTGTCCCACCAATTATGCCGCCGAGACCAAGGACTCCAGATCTATCAGAAATAACGCACATATCATTTTCTAAAATATATTTTTTATTATCTAAGGCTTCGAAGCTTTCTCCTTTAGAAGAACTTCTAACAATAATTTCATTATCTATTTTATCTGCATCATAGGCGTGTAATGGTCTATTTAAATCAAACATTACATAATTAGTAATATCGACTATCGCAGATATTGGTTTTTGGCCTAAAGACAGAATTTTATCTTTTAGCCATTTTGGACTCTCTTTATTTGTTACTCCTTTTATTAAACAACTTCCAAATATTGTGCATCCTTGAAGCTTTTCCTTTTTTATTATTACATTTATATTTTGATTACCTCTATATTTTAAATTGGATTTTTTATTAAATTTTAATTTTCCAGCACCAGCAGCAGATAAATCTCTAGCAATTCCTCTTACACCTAAACAATCTGGTCTATTGGGCGTAATTGATAAATCTATTACTTTTTCAGAAGTGTTTTTAAAATATTTTTCTCCAATTTTATTTGCATATTTATTGTTTTTTAATTCTATTATTCCATTGCTTTCATTAGATAATAATAATTCTGATTCAGAACAGAGCATTCCATATGATGTTATACCTCTTATTTTGCTTACAGATAATTTCATCTGATTTTTAGGAATAATCGATCCTGGAGGTGCATAAACTGTCAAAAGACCATTTTTTGCATTTGGGGCTCCACATACTACTTCTATTGTTTTGTCACCACCTATATCAACATCACATAACTTCAATCTGTCTGCATTTGGATGGGTTTTGGCATTTATAATTTTTGCGACAATAAAAGTATCTAATTCAGATGTAGAACTCTCAAAACTTTCTACTTCTAGACCAATATTAGTTAATTTATCTATTATTTGATTATTATTAAATTTTGTATCAAGATGGTTTTTTAACCAGTCAACTGTAAACTTCATCTACTCAGTCCTCTATAATTTGAAGGGACATCCAATGGATCAAAGCCAAAGTGACTTAACCATCTATAATCAGTCTCAAAAAAGGCTCTTAAATCATTAATTCCATATTTTAACATTCCAAGTCTGTCTATACCAATTCCAAAGGCATATCCTTGATATTTACTTGGATTAACTTTTACATTTTTTAAAACATTTGGATGAACCATTCCGCAGCCTAGAATTTCTAACCATTTATTACCTTCGCCAATTACAATCTTTCCATTTTTAATTTCATATCCTATATCTACTTCTGCTGAAGGTTCAGTAAATGGAAAATGACTTGGTCTAAATCTCATTTTAATTTTATCAACTTCAAAAAACTCCTTAATGAAATAATTTAAACATCCTTTTAAATGTCCCATATTTATATTCTTATCTATATGAAGCCCTTCAACCTGATGAAACATTGGAGCATGTGTTTGATCACTGTCTGATCTATAAGTTCTTCCCGGAGCAATAATTTTAAAAGGAGGCTTACCCTTTAACATAGTTCTTACCTGAACTGGAGATGTGTGTGTTCTCAAAAGTAACTCCTTATTATTATCAAGATAAAAAGTATCATGCATATCTCTAGCTGGATGGTTATCTGGTGTATTTAATGCTGTAAAATTATTATATTCATTTTCAACATCTGGACCTTCCTCAACACTAAATCCAATTTCAGAAAATATAGATGAAATTTCATCTATCACCTGAGAGACTGGGTGAATTTTACCAATTTCAATATCTCTTTCTGGAAGAGTTACATCAATTTTTTCTTTCTCAAGCTTTAAATTAATTTCTTTAGTTTCTAATTCTTGAATTTTGATTGATATTTTATTTTGAAGTTCGTCTTTAATATTATTTAAATCTGAAGCTAATTCTTTTCTTTGCTCTACAGAAATCGAACCTAATTTTTTAAATTCGTTTGATATAATTCCGTTTTTTCCAAATAGTTCGGATTTGATATTATTTACTTTATCAATATTATTTTCTGTATTAAGCTTATCGATATAATCATTTTTTATTTTTTTAATATCAGACATTCTAATAGAATATTTGTTAAAGGAAGAAAAACAATAGTCTTGATTAATTTAATGCTGCTTGAGCCCTTTTAACTATAGTTTTGAATGCTTCGGGGTTATCGTAAGCAATTTCTGCAAGAATTTTTCTATCTAATTTAATTCCTGATTTACTTAAACCATTAATAAACTTTGAATATGTTATACCTTCAGATCTGACACCAGCATTAATTCTTTGTATCCAAAGTGATTTAAAATCCCTTTTTTTGTTTCTTCTATCTCTATAAGCATACTGCATAGCCTTCTCCATTGCTTGTCTTGCAACTCTTATAGTATTTTTTCTTCTTCCCCACTGACCTTTAACAGCTTTTAAAACTTTTTTGTGTTTAGCTCTGCTTGTAACTCCTCTTTTAACTCTTGCCATTTTATCCTCTTAAGCTGTAAGGCATGTAAGATTTTACTATCTTACCATCTTGTTTAGATAAAACAGTTGTGCCTCTTTGTTTTCTAATTTGTGAATTTGTTCTTTTAATCATGCCGTGTCTTTTTCCAGCCTGTGGGGTAATAACTTTGCCTTTAGCTGAGATTTTAAATCTTTTTTTAGCTGAACTTTTTGTTTTTAACTTGGGCATAATTTTCGGGGTTATACAAATATTAAATTAAATTTACAACTAGAAATATGGCTTATAAAGGCTGGATTACCATAATCATTTGCTTTCCATCAAATTTTGGCTGAAGCTCTACTCTTCCAATAGCCTCCATGTCTGCCTTAATTTTATCCATTAATTCATGGCCAAGGTTTGAATGTTGTAACTCTCTCCCTTTAAACCTTATTGTAAATTTGACTTTATCGCCTTTTGCCAAAAATTTCTGAGCATTTTTAATTTTAAAAGTGTAGTCATGAACTTCTGTAACTGGCCTTAATTTTATTTCTTTTAATTCAATTTTCTTTTGTTTTTTTTTTGCCTTGTTAGCTTTTTTTTGTGCGTCATATTTATATTTACCCATGTCCATAATTTTACAGACAGGCGGTTTGGCATTCGGAGCAATTTCAATTAAATCTAAACCTTCATTTTTTGCTTTATTGATTGCTTCATTTAAATTTAAAATTCCTAAATTCTCTCCATCACTTGCAATAACTTGAACTTCATTTGATGTAATTCTGTTGTTAGACCTTGGGCCTCTTGCTTTAGTTCTTTTTTGAAAATAATTTTGTTTTAAATCTGCCACTTAGATCGAAGGGGCTTTATTTAGATATGAGTATTTTTTTATAAATTCTTTTAAAGCCATATTTTCTTGTTTATTAGAATCCAATCTTCTAATAGTTACACTGTTGGAGTCAACTTCTTTTTTTCCACAAATCAATAACATTGGTACTTTTGTTAAAGAATGATCTCTTATTTTATAATTTAAATTGTGATTTTTAAGATCCACCTCGACAATCAAACCACTCCGTTTTAATTCCTTAGCTACATTTTTAGCATATTCATCAAAATCACTAGAGATTGGAATAACTACTGCCTGTAAAGGTGATATCCAAAATGGCAGCTTGCCTGCATAATTCTCTATAAGGATACCTATGAACCTTTCTAAAGATCCAAATAATGCTCTATGTAACATTACAGGTACTTTTTTAGTTCCATCTTTATCAACAAAAGAAGCCCCTAATCTACCTGGTAAATTTAAATCTACTTGCAAGGTTCCACACTGCCAATCTCTACCAATTGCATCTCTTAAAACAAATTCAATTTTTGGTCCATAAAATGCTCCCTCACCTTTATTAATTGAGTACTCTAGCTTTGTAGCTTTGATTGCCTCTAACAACGCAGCCTCTGACTTATCCCAAACTTTATCGTCTCCAACTCTTAAATCTGGTCTATCTGAGTATTTTAAAATAACATCCTCAAAACCAAGATCTTTATAAATTTCTAAAATTAAATTTGTGACACTCAAACATTCTTCGGTAATTTGTTCTTCTGTACAAAAAATATGTGCATCATCTTGAGTAAAGGCTCTTACACGTAATAATCCATGTAATGCACCTGAAGGTTCATATCTGTGAACTTTTCCAAATTCTGACATCTTTAAAGGTAAGTCTCTATAACTTTTAAGTCCTTGATTAAATACTTGAACACACCCGGGACAATTCATGGGTTTAATTGCAAATACTTTTTCATCTGGTGTAGTGGAAGTATACATATTAGCTCCAAATTTTTCCCAGTGGCCAGATTTTTCCCACAAAGATCTATCAAGTATTTCTGGCGTATTTATCTCTTTATAACCATCGTGATCTTGTTTCATTCTCATATATGAAACTAATTTTTGGAACAAATTCCATCCTTTCTGGTGCCAAAACACAGATCCAGGACTTTCTTCTCTAAAATGAAATAAATCCATCTCTTTTCCAATTTTTCTATGATCTCTTTTTTCTGCTTCTTCAATTCTCTGAAGATAAAGGTCTAATTCTTTTTGAGTTGCCCAACCAGTACCATATATTCTTTGAAGCATTTCATTATTAGAGTCACCACGCCAATAAGCTCCAGATACTTTTGTTAGTTTAAAAGCCTTACCTATTTTACCAGAAGATACTAAATGTGGACCTCTACATAAATCATGCCATGTTTCGCCATGATGATAAACCGTAAGTTCTTCGTTTTTAGGAATACTCTCAATTATCTCAGCTTTGTATTTTTCTCCTATTTTTTTAAAATGACTTATTGCTTTATCTCTCTCCCAAACTTCTTTTCTTGTTTTTACATCTTTATCTATTATCTCTGACATTTTTTTTTCAATCTTTTTTAAATCATCGCTAGTAAAAGGCTCTTTTCTTGCAAAATCATAGTAAAATCCATTTTCTATAACTGGCCCAATTGTTACCTGTGTGCCTGGGTATAGTTCTTGAACAGCCATAGCCATTATATGAGCAGTGTCGTGTCTTATGACTTCTAAACCCTCAGGATCTTTAGCTGTAAATATTTCAATAGAACAATCTTGATCAATAACAGTATATAAATCTTTAAGCTCACCGTTTATGCTCATCACCAAAGCTTGCTTACTTAAAGACTTGCTAATTTTTTCGGCAACCTCTGTGCCTGTTATACTTTTTTCAAAGTTTAATTTTTTTCCATCAGGTAATGTAATATTTGGCATTAGTTTATTAATTTTTTATACTCTGAATAAGTAGAAAAACACATTTTTTCAACATTAAATTTTGAAATGACATTTTTTCTACCTTCTATACCCATTTGATTGATAGTCTGTTCATCTAAATTCATAATTTCTATTAATTTTTTTGAAAGATCGTCAGAGTTATTTGCTTCAAATAAAAATCCTGTTTTATTTTCATTTATAGTCTCTTTTGATCCACCAATATTACTTGCAACAATTGTTTTTTTCATTGCCTGAGCCTCAACAGATATTCTTCCAAAGGCTTCTGGTTCTATAGATGAAGAAACTATGATGTCTGAAACTTTATAAGCTAGAGGCATATTTTTACAATGATCTATAAATTTTACTTGGTTATTTAATCTATACTGTTCAACTAACCTAATAAGTTTCTTTTTGTAAAGTTCTCTTCCTTGATCGCTCCCAAGAATAATTACATTAAATACCTCGTGTCCTAAATTAATATTTACTTTATTAATAGCATCTAAAAACATTTCTTGACCTTTCCATTCTGTTAATCTTCCGGGCAATAGAACAGTTTTTCTCTCAATTTTAAGTCCCCATGATTTAAATAATTCATCTTCCTCTGTTTCTATAGTAGTTGATGGATCAAAATAGTCAGTATTAATACCTCTAAATATCACCAAGAATTTTTTTTTATCATTAAGGTATTCAGAGTAGTTTTCTTTAATATGTGAAAATATAAAATTAGACCCAGCAATAATTAAATCTGATCTCAACATTACAGAATTATATAATTTTTTTAATTTACTTTTAAAATTATATGTTCCATGAAATGTAGTTACAAATTTACGTCGTGTGATTTTGGTAGCTAGCAAACAAGACCATGCAGGTGCTCTACTTCTCGCGTGGACAATATTAATTCTATAAAATAAAATTATTAAAGAAATAATTATTGAATTAAAAAAAACCAAAATGGGGTTTTTGGAATTAACAGGTAACCTTATATATTTAACTTTTTTTTTATCTATAAACTTTGTTAATTCACCACCGTTGCAAATTAAAAAAGATTTACAATCATTTTCATGTAGATAGTGTGCGATATCATAACAACCTGTTTCTGCGCCACCATATCCAAGTTTTGGTATAACTTGCAGAACTTTCAATTTTGGATGCATATGGTAGAGTTATAATTTTTCAAATCAATTTTAATACTTTATATGAAAAAATTTAAATTTCTAAAAATTTCTAAAACAAAAAAACTAAGATATATAAGCAATTATTATAAGAAAAATCTTTATATTATATTTTTACCAGGTTTTGCATCCGATATAGAAGGAGATAAACCTAAAAGATTTTTAAACTATGCTAAAAAAAATAAATTAGGTTTTTTGGCACTAGAATATTCTGGATACGGAAAATCTTCAGGTGAATTTACAAAAGGGAATATTTCCACTTGGGCAAATGATGCAAAACAGACTATTAAGTATATAGTTAAAAAAAATGATATAATTTTAATAGGTTCTAGTATGGGTGCTTGGATTTCTTTATTATTATTTAAATCAATTAAGAAACAGATTAAAGGCTTTATGGGAATTGGCTCTGCTCCAGAATTTTTAACAAGAATAATGTGGAAAAAATTTTCAAAAAAGACAAAGAGTGAAATTATCAAAAAAGGTATTAGCAAAATTAAAAATGGTGGATATGAGTATCTAATAACTAATCAATTAATTAAAGATGGAAGAAAAAAACAAAATAAAGTTTTAAGTGTTAAAATTCCAATAAAAATACCTGTTACTATGGTCCATGGTCAAAAAGATGAAGTTGTACCAATTAAATACTCTAGAGAAGTTTTAAAAATCTTCAGCAAAGCAAAAAAAAAATTAAATATAGTTAAGAAGGGTGACCATAGTCTCTCGTCAAAAAAAAATCTAAATATTATTTGTAAAGAGTTAGATAATATTATTAAAAATACTAACTAGCTTGACCGACTAATTTTTTGTTTGATATAGGATTTTCTAACTTATCTAACATTTCTTTTGGACAAACTTGAATGAAATTATTTATTTCATTTTCAAAATTCTCAACAATTTTTTTTGAGATTGTTGAATTTGTTTCTGTCGCATGCTCTTGAATTAATTTCCTTAGATGCTCAATCCAAAATTTAGTTTCTGGAGTTTGCCAAACTACACTTTCAGGATTTACTTTTTTATCAAATTGATTTTCAGGGTCATAAATAAATGCCATACCTCCTGTCATGCCAGCTCCAAAATTATCGCCAATATCTCCTAATATAATAATGTTTCCACCTGTCATATATTCACAACCATTTGAATCACAACCTTCTACTACTGCAGTTGCACCTGAATTTCTAACAGCAAATCTCTCTCCTGCTTGTCCTGCAGCTAATAATTTTCCTGAAGTAGCTCCATACAAAACAGTATTTCCGATAATAGTATTTTCATTTGAAACAAGGTTGCTTTCATCTTGCAATTTAATCACAATAGTTCCACCTGATAATCCTTTGGCAACATAATCATTTGCATCCCCTTTTAAAATTAGTTTTAATCCTTTAATAGCAAAAGCACCAAAGGATTGGCCTGCTGAACCTTTAAAATTTAATTCGATCGAATTTTCATCAAGATTGTTATTTCCAAATTTTTTATACAAATGATAAGAAATTCTAGTACCAACTGCTCTATCTGTATTTTGAATTTCAAATTCTTGATTTATTTTTTCTTTTTTATCTATTTTGTCTTCTATTTCTGTCCATAATTTTTGATCTAAAGTATCTGGAACAGAATTAATTTCAGGTTTCTCACAATATCTTTTATTTTTTCCAGGATCTGCCTGAACAAAAAGAGGATTTAAGTCTAGATCATCCAAGTTTGGTGATCCTTTGCTTACTTGCCTTAGTAAGTCAGTTCTTCCAATTACTTCATTTAAAGATTTGAAACCAAGATCAGCAAGTATTTCTCTTACTTCTTCTGCTATAAATGTAAAAAGGTTTACTACTTTTTCAGGAGTACCTGTAAATTTCTCTCTTAATTTATCATCTTGTGTGCAAACACCCACTGGACATGTATTTGAATGACATTGTCTGACCATTATACATCCCATTGCTACTAAAGCAGTTGTTGCTACGCCAAATTCTTCTGCTCCCATCATAGCTGCAATTACAACATCTCTTCCTGTTTTTATTCCACCGTCAGTTCTAAGCGTCACTAGATGTCTCAAGTTATTTAAAGTCAATACCTGATTTGCTTCTGTTAATCCCATCTCCCAAGGAACTCCAACATATTTAACGCTTGTCTGTGGAGTGGCTCCTGTACCTCCTGAGTGTCCTGAGATTAAAATTATGTCTGCTTTAGCTTTTGCAACTCCAGCAGCTATCGTTCCAATTCCTGATGAAGCAACTAATTTAACTCCAACCCTAGCCTTAGGATTTATTTGTTTTAAATCATAAATTAATTGAGCTAGATCTTCTATTGAGTAAATATCATGATGTGGTGGAGGTGATATTAAAGTAACTCCTGGCGTTGAGTGTCTCAATCTCGCAATTTCATCCGTAACTTTAAAACCTGGTAATTGTCCACCTTCACCTGGTTTAGCGCCCTGTGCAATTTTGATTTCAATCTCATTACAATTATTTAAGTAATTAATGGTTACTCCAAATCTAGCTGATGCAATTTGTTTAACCCTTGAATTTGCACTATCTCCATTATCCATAATCTTAAATCTTTTTTCATCTTCTCCACCTTCACCACTACAAGATGCGCCTTTAATTCTGTTCATACCAACAGCAAGAGTTTCATGTGCTTCTTTAGATAAAGCTCCATGAGACATACTTCCACTTCCAAATCTTTTTAATATATTAGATGCGGGCTCAACATTAGATATATCGATGGGATTTTTAGATTTAAAATCTACTAAATCTCTCAAACTTATTGGATTAAGATTATAAATACCTTTTGTGTATTTTTTATATATTTCATAAGATCCTTGTCCAACCGCAGTTTGCAGTAAATGAATTAGTTTGCCTTGATACTGATGTGTTTCACCATTTTTTCTATATCTGTAGATACCTCCAATAGGTAAAATATTTGAGTTATTGAAAAATGCTTCTTTGTGTATAGTTTTGATTTTCTTTTCTATTCCTTTTAAACCAATTCCAGAAATCTTTGATAACATCCCAGGAAAGTAATCTTTCACAATTGTTCTGCTTAGTCCCACAGTTTCAAAATTACATCCACCTCTATAAGAACTTAAAACAGAAATTCCCATTTTAGACATTATTTTAAGAAGACCGAGATTGACTGATTTAATGTATCTTGAAACACATTCATCAAAAGTGAAATTTCCAAATAATTTCTTAGAATGTCTTTGATATAAGCTATCAAAAGCTAAATAAGGGTTCACTGTAGTAGCACCAACACCAATTAATGTTGCAAAAGAGTGAGTATCTAAAGCATCTCCAGTTTGAACATTGATAGAAACATAGCCTCTTAAACCTAATTTAACTAAATGTGTATTTATTGCCCCTATACATAAAAGCATCGGCATTGGCATTCTATTTTCTGAAATATTTTTATCTGATAATATTATTTGTTTAATTCCCTCTCTAACAGCTTGTTCAGATTTAACTTTGAGTAAATTTATTGATGTCTCTAAATCATCATCTTTGCTGAATGTACAATCTAAAACTTTATTATTATTTCCAAAGAATTTCAAAAATTTTTCAAATTGTGCATTTGATAATATCGGACTATTTAAGACATAAATATTGTCTTTAGTTAATTTACTAAAATCTAAAATATTACCAAGATTTCCAAATCTTGTCTTTAAACTCATAACTTTGTTTTCTCTTAGAGAGTCAATTGGTGGATTTGTAACCTGACTAAAGTTTTGTCTAAAGTAATGATATAGTGGTCTATATTTGTCAGATAAAACTGCTAAAGGCGTGTCATCACCCATTGAACCTGTTGCTTCTTTAGCATCTTCTGCCATTGGATGAAGAATTAATTCTAAATCTTCTATGCTATATCCAAAACAATGTTGAAAATTTCTCAAACTTTGGCCTTCTAGCTCTACTTTTTCAGTTTCTGCCTCTAATTTTTTATCAAGATCAATAATCTGATTGTTGTAATGCTTATATTCTTTTGAAAGGTAGTTTTTTATTTCATCGTTTGAATATACTTTGCCTTTTTCTATTCTTACTCCTAATATTTCTCCAGGTCCTAATCTTCCTTTAGATACAATTTTTTTCTCATTTAAATCTATCATTCCTGTTTCACTTCCTGCAAAAAGAAGTTTGTCTCTTGTCACTGTATATCTAAGTGGTCTTAATCCATTTCTATCGGTTGCAACAATTACCCATTCATTATCTGTTGCAGCTATAGCAGCTGGCCCATCCCAAGGCTCCATTGTACTATTTAAAAAATTGAATAGTTGTTGATGATCTTTTTTTAATACCTTATTTTTTTTTGACCAAGCGTCTGGTATTAACATTAATTTTGCTAGAGGAGCAGGCTGTCCAGAAATATTTAATAACTCAAAAACATTATCCAATGAAGCAGAGTCAGAATTTCCAGCTGGTATTACAGGCTTAAGATTCTCTATATCTTCGAAAACTGGACTAAACATCTCTTCTTCGTGAACCTTCATCCAATTAACATTTCCTTTAAGGGTATTTATTTCACCATTATGCGCTATAGATCTAAACGGTTGAGCTAAGTCCCAACTAGGCGCAGTATTGGTTGAAAATCTTTGGTGAAATATTGCATACCTAGATATAAATCTTTCATCTTTTAAGTCAGTATAAAAATCTGACAAAGCCTCTGCTAAAAACATTCCTTTATAAATGATAGATTTAGAACTAAATGAACATATATAAAAATTATTTAATTGATTATTGAGAGCTTCTTTTTCAATTACTCTTCTAGTTTCATACAATTTTTGTTCCAAAGATTTATTGATAACTTTTTTGTCGTTGTGTGTGAACAATACTTGAGTAATTTCAGGTCTTGTTTGTTCAGCTTTTTCTCCTAACACAGAGGGATCAACAGGAACTTGTCTCCAGCCATAGATACTAAAATTTCTCTTTGTTAGTTCACTTTCAACAATAGTTCTACATTGCTCTTGAGCGCTATAATCATTTCTTGGTAAGAAAATCATACCCACACATAATTCAGAATTATCATGTTTATGACCAGTGACTTCAATTTTTTCCTCAAAGAAATCTTTAGGAATTTCAATATGGATTCCGGCACCATCTCCTGTTTTTCCGTCTGCATCGATTGCACCCCTATGCCAAACAGCTTTTAAGGCATCGATTCCGTATTCTACGACTTTTCTTGATTTTAGACCTTCGGTAGATGCTACTAAACCTACACCACATGCATCATGTTCCATTTCTTCTGAGTAAACATGATTACTTTTTAAAATTTTTAAATTTTTATTTCTTAACTTCATTAAGCAACTCTAAGTTTTTGTTTACTTTGTAAATAATTATCAATTGATGTTGCGGCATCTCTTCCGTCTTTGATACCCCAAACCACTAAAGATGCTCCACGAACTATATCTCCGGCTGCAAAAACTCCCTCTATACTAGTTTCCATCGTATCAAAATCCGCTTTTATTGTTCCCCATCTTGATACTTGTAATTTTTCTTCATTAAATAATTTTGGAAGATCTTCTGGATCAAATCCAAGTGCTTTGATTACAAGATCAGCTTTAATTTCAAAATCTGAATTTTCTTCAACAACTGGTTTTCTTCTACCGCTATCATCTGGCTCACCCAATTTCATTTTATTAACAACTACACTTTCAATTTTATTTGTTCCCTTAAACTCTTTAGGGCTTGTTAACCAAATGAATTCAACACCTTCTTCTTCTGCATTGCCAACTTCTCTTGCTGATCCTGGCATATTTTCTCTATCTCTTCTATATAAACATTTTACAGATTTAGCATTCTGTCTCACTGAAGTCCTTAAGCAGTCCATTGCTGTATCGCCACCTCCAATTACTACAACATCTTTGCCTTCAGCATTTAAAGTTCCGTTATCAAACAACTCAACTTTATCACCTAGTCCTTTTTTATTTGATGCTGTCAAAAATTCCATAGCAGGGAAAATATTACTCAAATCGTTTCCAGGTAGATTAACTTCTCTAGCTTTATAAACTCCTGTTGCTATTAAAATTGCATCATGTTTTTCTCTTAACTCCATCAAGCTGGAATCTTTTCCAACTTCAAAGTTTAAGACAAATTTAATTCCGCTTTCTTCTAAAAGTTTTATTCTTCTTTGAACAACATGCTTTTCTAATTTAAATCCTGGGATACCATATATTAGTAGCCCTCCAGCTCTGTCATAACGATCATATATAGTTACTTTGTATCCTTTTTTTCTGAGTTGTTCTCCACAAGCAAGTCCAGCAGGACCAGAACCTACAATTCCTATACTCTCATTTTTTTCACTATTTATTTCTATTGGTTTAACCCAACCATTTTCCCAAGCTTTCTCTGTGATATATTTTTCTATTGATCCAATAGTTACTGTTCCATGACCCGATTGCTCTATTACACAATTTCCTTCACACAGCCTATCCTGGGGGCAAATTCTTCCACAAACTTCTGGCATGTTGTTTGTACTTTGTGATAATTGATAAGCTTCCTCATATCTTCCCTCAGCAGTTAGTTTAAGCCAATCTGGTATATTGTTACTTAATGGACAATGAACTTGGCAAAATGGTACTCCACATTGGGAACATCTGCTTGACTGCTGAACAGCTCTATCTTTTAGAAATTCTTGATATATTTCATCAAAATCCCCTTTTCGGTCTGATATATCTCTTTTAGGTGGATTTTGTTGACCTATATCAACAAACTTAAGCATTTTTTCTGACATGGTGGACGCTGTATATACGATAAAAATTTAATAATAAACAATTACAAGGTCATAAATATTGACTAATATTTCACAAAACTTAAATAAATCAGCGGTTTTTTCTTATTATGCATAGATGATATGCAAATATGTAATTGCTTTAATTTGGTTACAATTTCATTATGAAGTATTGGATCTAATGATTTCAAAATATGTAGAAACGCTAATTTTATCAATTATTCAAGGAATATCTGAGTTTATTCCAGTTAGCTCGTCTGCACATCTTTTAATTATATCAAGATTGAGTGACTTCAATGTTAGCAACCTACAATTAGATATTAGTCTGCATTTAGGTTCTTTGTTAGCAATTATTTTATTTTTTAGAAAAGAGTTAATAAATATCATTAATAATAAAAATATATTTCTACTAATAATTCTTGGGTCTATACCATTAGTTATTGTTGGTTATATTTTTTACTCCACAAATTTAATTGATCAATTTAGAAATTTAAAAGTTGTCGCTTGGACAACTTTGATTTTTGGAATTTTATTATACTTTTCAGATAAGTTTGAATTGAAAAATAAAATTTCTTCAGAATTAAATATTAAAAGTATTATTATAATAGGGTTATTTCAGATTTTAGCTATTATTCCAGGAGTCAGTAGATCAGGTATAGTAATTACAGCTTCAAGATTTTTAAAATTTGACAGAGTTGAATCATCAAAGATAGCTTTTTATTTATCTATTCCGGCTTTAGCAGGTGCAAGTGTTTTGGGATTTAAAGATTTTATTGATGATCAAATAAATTTTGATGCTATATTTATTTTTTCTACCTCAGCTTCATTTTTATTTTCCTATTTTACAATTAAATATTTTCTTATTTATGTTAAAATGTTTAGTTTGAGTTTTTTTGTTATTTATAGAATAGTTTTAAGTATTATTCTTTTTTCAATTATTTACTTATGATTTTTTGGACTTTGGTGCAATTTGAGAAAATATTACAGCAATAAGAATTAACACACATCCTATAATATTATTTATGTTAAGAACTTGACTTAAAATAATCCATCCAGCGATTGTTGCAAACACACCTTCAAGAGAGTAAATTATTGCTGCTGGAGCTTCTTCAATATTTTTTTGTGCAAACATTTGTAAAGTAAAAGCAATTCCTCCGGATAAGACACCTGCGTATAATATTGAACTATACTCACTTAAAATTTTTGCAATAACTATTTCCTCTAAAATAAAAGCAAATATAAGAGATAAACCAAAAACAAGAGCTGCTTGTAATGCTGCATAAAAAATTGGTATATTAAATTTTTCCATAAACTTTCCAGCGAAAATTATATGTAAAGCCCAAAATAGTGAGCATAGAATAACTAAAGCATCACCTATCATAATTTCTGAGTTTGAAAAATCACTTAATAGGTAAACACCTATTATACACAAACCTATTGAGGGCCAAAGACTCCAATGGATTTTAATAGAATAAATAAAAAATAGTAAAATTGGAACTAATGGAACGTAAAAAACTGTAAAAAAAGCTGCATTAGCTATATTGGTATATTGTAATGCGGCTTGCTGCAAGTAGGTGCCCAAAAATAATGATATACCCATTAAAAATAAATATTTTAAAAATAATTTTTTATTAGAATTGATTTCATAATTAATTTTTTTTCTTTCTAAAATTAAAGCAATGGGTAGGACTGTAAGAAAACCAACAAAAAATCTAGATGCATTGAATGTTAATGGACCAATATTGTCCATGCCTGTGTCTTGAGCAATGAAAGCAGTACCCCAAATAAATGTTGTTATCAAAGCGCATATAAGCGATGTAGTTTTGGACATTAATTTAATTAAATTTAGATAATATTATTCATTCTACAACAGCTATCAAAATCTTCTTTATTGATATAGCAACCAGCCATTTTTCTTATACCTGAAAATGCACCTCTACCATGCATTACTCTCCAATTATTAAAAATTAATAATTCACCAGGTTTTAAGATATGCCTCCACTGATATTGCTTTTGGTTTGCCATCGTATCAAATACTTTAATTGCTTTATATAAATTAATTGTTTCCTGATTAGTTGCTCTAAAAGGTGCTCTATCGTAATTGTTAAAACTAATTTGATCAAAATTATTTTTTTCATTTAATTTTATTATTGGTCTTTTTGCTTCAAGGCGAACACCGTCTCCAATATAAGAACCTTTAACTTTTGTAGTTGTTAAAGTTTTAAAATGTTTTTTATATTTTTGTTTAATTTCATTTGCCAATTTAAATCCATCTACCATTATAGAGTCTCCCCCCTTAGCCTCATACTTACAACAAAGTAGTAATTGTAAACCAGGCGCATCATTACTATATGTAGAATCTGTATGTGGTCTCAGTTCTTGGTTTGAATATGCACTGTCTGCTTTTTTATTATTTGATTCAAAAGTCCACAATCCTCCAAAAATTGAATTTCTGACATAACCTATTTTTTTAGCTATATTTTCTACAGAGTTTAAATTCTTTGAACAATTTTTTACAACTGCAAAACCATATATGTGAATTTTTTTTAATAAATTTTTAAATCCAACTTTAGTTTTTAATTGCTTATAGTTAATAAAAATTTGATTTTTTATGTCTTTATCTTTCCAATATTGAGTATCACTTTTATTTTCTACTTTTTTTAAAGAATTTTTTTTTAAAAATTCATATGAATATTTAGTAGGTTTATTTTCATCAGACCATAATATTTCAATGAATTTCCCTTTTTTTAATAATTTTGCTTTTTTAACTTTGATATTAATGTCTAAATTTGCGGTATAAGTTATTCGTTGATTGGTTTTAAAATCCCAGTTTTCTTTATTTTTAATGTGATCCCTTAACCAAATATTAGGAAATGTTTCAAACTTATTATCATTAAAATAAAATACAGTTTTATTATTTAGAAGCTTAAAATTTTTAATCATTGCTTAGCTAATTTATAGGCAAAGTTTTTACCAAGGTTATTTTTTAATTCATTATTAAATCTTGAACCTTCGGCACCGTCAATAATTCTATGATCGTAAGAAAGAGATAAAGGCAACATTGTTCTAGGTTTAAATTGTCCATCAATAAAGACAGGTTTAATAAAAGTCCTACCAATTCCTAAAATAGCAACCTCTGGATAATTTATAATAGGAGTAAAATAAGTTCCTCCAATACCACCTAGGCTTGTTATAGTTATGGATCCTCCGTAAAATTCTTTTTTATCTATTTTCAAATTTCGACAATCATCACTTACTTTTTTAAGATCCTTACTTATTTGATCTATATTCTTTTGGTTGGCATTTCTTATTTTAGGCACCATTAATCCGTTAGGAGTATCAACTGCAATTCCTACATGAAAGTATTTTTTTAAAGTTATTTTTCCATTTTCAATATTATCAATTGAACTATTAAATCTTGGAAAAACTTTCAAAGCTTCCACAACTGCCTTTATAATAAATGCCAATGGAGTAATTTTCTTTTTCTCTCCAGTAAAATTATCAGTCAAATTTTGTCTAAATTCTTCCAACTCCGTAATATCTGCTTCATCACAACTAGTAACGTGCGGAATTGTTTGCCAAGAATTTGATAAGTGTGGAGCAGCAATTCTTTTAATTCTTGGTATATCTTGAATTTCTACATCTCCAAAATCAGCATGATCATATTCTGAGGGTTTTATAGATTGAGCCTTCTTTTCTTCTTGAGGTTTATTAAAATTAGAAGATACAAATTTTTTTATATCTTCTTCAATAATTCTTCCTGATCTCTCTGATCCAGTAACATTATTAATATCAACACCAAGTTCCCTTGCAAATTTTCTAGTTTTTGGGCTAGCAAGTGCTTTGCTTGATTTGAATATACTTACTCTATTATTTTGCAATATTTCTTTTGGTTTTAAAATTACTTTTTCAGGAGGTTTTTGTATAATAGTTTCTTCTTTAATCTCTTTGACCTCTTCTTCAATTTGCTCATCTCGTTTTACCTCTTCTGAACCAATTATTAGTATTGATGAACCCTCTGAAACTTTATCACCAACTTTTAAATTAACTTTTTTAACGCTACCTGAGTATGGGCTAGGAATCTCAACACTTGATTTATCGCTTTCTATTGTAATTATCGGATCATCTTTATTAATATTTGATCCTGCCTCTATTAATACCTCAATTACTTCAACATCTTTAAAATCACCAATGTTAGGAACTAATACTTCTTTCTCGCTCATTATAATTTTGTGGGCATAGGCTTATCTTTATCAATTTTATATTTTTTAATTGCATCTACAGCATGTTTAGAAGCAATTAATTGCTCATTAGATAAAATACTTAAGCCATATGCAACTATATGCTCTTTATCGACTTCAAAAAATTTTCTTAGATTTCTTCTGGTGTCACTTCTGCCAAATCCATCTGTACCCAATGAATAAAAACTTTTATTTATGTAAGGTCTAATTTGGTCAGAGTTCATTCTCATGTAATCTGAAGCTGCTAAAATAGGACCTTCGGTTTTTCCAAGGCATTTTTCAACGTAAGAGATTTTTTTCTCTTCTCCCGGATTAAGCAAGTTATACCTCTCTGTTTCAAGTCCATCTCTTCTTAATTCATTAAAGCTGGTAACACTCCACACTTCACTATCTACTTGGTATTCATTTTGTAAAATTTCTGCTGCTTCCATCATCTCTCTTAAAATTGTTCCTGAACCCAACAATTGAATCTTATTCTTTTTATTCTTACTGAAATCTTTTATTTTATACATCCCTTTTAATATACCTTCTTCGCAATCTTTGGGCATCTCTGGATGAGAATAATTTTCATTCATTGTTGTAATGTAGTAAAAAATATTTTCATGTTTTTCATGCATTCTTCTTAAACCTTCTTTAAAAATTGTAGCTAATTCATAATGAAAGGTTGGATCATAAGAAACACAATTTGGAATTGTTGATGCTAATAAATGACTGTGACCATCTTGGTGTTGAAGACCTTCTCCAGCCAAAGTTGTTCTTCCAGCTGTAGCTCCAATTAGAAATCCTCTTGTTTGACTATCTCCAGCCGCCCAAGCAAAATCTCCAGTTCTTTGAAAGCCAAACATAGAGTAAAAAAGATAAATTGGTATCATTTCTATATCATGATTTGAATACGATGTTCCAGCAGCTATCCATGATGCCATGGATCCAGCCTCATTTATTCCTTCCTCTAAAACTTGACCACTTTTCTCTTCCTTGTAAGAGCTTAATTGAGCTGAGTCCTCTGGCTCATATTTTTGACCTTCATGCGCATATATACCTATTTTTTGGAAAAAACCTTCCATACCAAATGTTCTTGCTTCATCAGGGATTATTGGAACAAGTCTCGGAGCAACATTTTTATCTCTTAGCAAATTCGTCAACATCCTAACAAGTGCCATAGTAGTTGACATTTCTTTTTCACCGGTTGATTTTTTCATGAAGTCAAAAATATCATTACTTGGTGTTTTGATTGGTTTCGAGAAAGATGATCTCTCAGGAATATATCCTCCCAAATCTAATCTTCTTTTTTTTAAGTATTTTATTTCCTCTGAATTTTCATCAGGTCTAAAGTATTCTATATTTTTAACTTGTTCGTCTGTTAATGGAACGTCAAATCTATCTCTATAATATAGCAAATCATCTACACCTAATTTTTTTTGCTGGTGGGTTGTATTTATACTTTCACCAGATTTTCCCATACCGTATCCTTTAATTGTTTTAGCTAATATGACTGTTGGTCTGTCTTTTGTATTAATAGCTTTATGATAAGCAGCATAAACTTTATGCGGGTCGTGACCACCTCTATTTAATTTCCAAATATCGCTATCCGTATAACTTGCAACTAGATTTTTAAGTTCAGGGTATTTCCCAAAGAAGTTATCTCTAACGTATAAACCGCCTTTTGCTTTAAAGGCTTGGTATTCTCCATCAACTGCTTCGTTCATTCTTTTTACAAGTAAACCTGATTTATCATTTGCAAGTAAAGGATCCCAATATGACCCCCAAATAACTTTTATTACATTCCAGCCTGCTCCTCTAAAAATTCCCTCTAATTCTTGAATTATTTTACCATTACCTCTAACTGGACCATCTAATCTTTGTAGGTTGCAGTTCACAACATAAATCAAGTTATCCAACTTTTCTCTTGCTGCTAAACCAATAGATCCTAGAGCTTCTGGCTCATCTATTTCACCATCCCCTAAGAAAGACCAAACTTTTCTATTCTCATCTTTTATTAATTTTCTATTAATTAGATATTTCATAAATCTTGCCTGATAGGTTGCCATCATTGGTCCAAGACCCATAGAAACAGTTGGAAACTGCCAAAACTTAGGCATCAGCCATGGATGGGGATAAGATGATAAACCTCCTGGGTAAACTTCCTGTCTGAATCTATCTAATTGCTTTTCGTCAAGTCTTCCTTCCAAAAAAGCTCTGGCGTAAATACCTGGGGCTGAATGTCCTTGGAAATAAATTAAATCTCCACCAAATTTATTGCTTTTAGCTCTCCAAAAATGATTCATTCCTATGTCATAAAGAGTTGCTGCTGAAGCAAATGTCCCAATGTGACCTCCTAATGAAGGATCTCTCATGTTTGCTCTGACAACCATCACTGCTGAATTCCATCGAATTAGTGCTCTGATTTTTCTTTCGATATTTTGATCGCCTGGAGATTTTATCTCTTCATCTGCTGGTATAGTGTTTATGTATGGTGTATTTTGTGTGTAGGGTATATTTGATCCCTCTTTATATGCCTGATCAATTAATTGTTTAATTAAAAAATGAGCTCTCTCAGGTCCTTCAGAATGTACTACAGCAGACAAAGATTCTAACCATTCTTTTGTCTCTTGAGGATCAATATCATTATTATTTTCAACTATTTCTAATCTTTCATTATGTTCTTCTACTTTTGTATTTTCAACTTTGATCTCTTTATGTGCACTAGTATCTAATTCAGAATTATTATATCCATTAGAATTTTCTGCTTCCGCAATTATTTTTTCCGTTACGGGTGGTATCTTTTCAATAGTTTCTTGTTTTTGCTGAGTTCCATTCTCAGAGGATAATGTTAGTATCAAATCTCCTTTAGAAACTTTATCACCAATGTTTATGTTAATACTATCTACAACACCCTCAAAAGCAGATGGTACTTCAACACTTGATTTATCACTTTCTAAAGTTATTACAGGGTCATTTTTAGAGATTTTATCTCCTTCTTTTACAAGAATTTCTATGATTTCTACCTCTTCAAAATCTCCAATATCTGGAACTAGTAATTTTTCACTCATTTCGCTATTTGTATATATATATATTATTTACTTTTAATAGATGTATATTTTTGACCATTATTAAAATTTAGCAAAATTTATAATAAATGTTAAAAGAATAGATTATATTTAGCGCCTGTAGCTCAATTGGATAGAGCGCTTGGCTACGGACCAGGAGGTTCTGGGTTCGACTCCTAGCAGGCGCACCAAAAAGAAGGAAAAATGAAAATATCTTTGCAAAAATCTGTAATTTATTTTTTTGTAATAGTGTTAATAATATTATTTTTAATAACTTTAATAATTTAATGAAAAAATTTAAACAAATTAGCGTTAAAAAAGGTTTCATGAGTCACAATGGTGGTTTGCTACTAAGAGATATCTCAAAAACTAAATATGAATTTAAAACTAAAATAAAAAAAAACCATCTTAACAGAGCTGGCATAACTCATGGTGGGTATATAGCATCGATTATAGATACCGGGTGTGGATCTGGAGCCCATAGAATTTCGGGTAATCAGCCTTGCGTAACTATAACACTTAATATTAACTTTATCGGACCTTCAACTATTGGTGATGAAATTTTTGGATATGTAAAAATTAAAAAAAAAACAAAAAGTATGGTTTTTTTAGAGTGCTATTTAGAATGTAAAGGTAAAATAATTGCATCTGCTACAGGTATTTGGAAAATACTTCAACGTAAGTTACCCCATGCAGGTCTAAGCTAAATTCTTCTTCTTATATTTAAATAACCAAAGATTGATAAAAGAATAAGAGCAATAGGATAAATTATTTCTTTTTTTGGTCTATTCTCATTTTCAATTTTAAATTCATTAATAATATCTCCCATATCTAAACCAGATTTTTTTGCAATTCCATTCCATTTTAAAGTATCAATTATGGTTTTATTATCCTCTGAAACTAAGCTCATTCCATAGTCATCTAAACTGAAATTTTCATCAAAACTATTTTTTTCAATTACAAATAATTTATATCTTTCGCCATACTCTGTTAGTCTAGTAATTTTAATTCTTATCTCTTTACTATAATCAAACTGTTTTTTGTTTATTTCTTCAATGCTTAAATAGTTATATTTTGGGTAAAATTTATTTAGAATAAATTCTGGAGATAATAATGATATTGAAATTATTAAAAAAATAATAATCTCATACCATCTCAATTTATTTATAAACCATCCCTGAGTAGCAGATGTAAATACTAAAATCCCAATCAATGAGGTGGCTATGACCATTAAGCCATGCCATATGCTTTGAATACCAATTAATAATAACTCGCTATTAAATAAGAATACAATAGGAAGTATTCCTGTTCTCAGACTATACCAAAATGCCTGGGCTCCTGTTCTTAACGGGTCTCCACCAGATATGGCAGCAGCTGCGTAAGATGCTAAGCCAACTGGAGGTGTTACGTCTGCCATAAGGCCAAAATAGAATACGAATAAATGAACCGCAATTAAAGGAAAAATAAACCCTGATGCATTTCCAACATCAACAAGGACAGTTGCCATTAGAGATGCTACAACAACGTAGTTTGCCGTAGTTGGTAAACCCATACCCAATAGTAAACATAAAATAATAGTTAAAAATAAAAGAATAATAACATTATCTTTTGCAATCGACTCGATTACAATTATTAAATTAGTACTCAAACCTGTAGATCCAACTGCACCAACTATAATACCCGCTGTTGCAATTGCTATTCCGACACTAACCATATTCAAGGCACCCTTTTCGAAACCAACAACTGTTTGGTTGTACCAATATATTAAAGCATTCTTAAAGTTCTTTTCTTTAAAAATTTTATTTAAAAGGTTGACTATAATTAAAGTTATTGTTGCAAAAAAAATAGAGTAAGAAGCTGTAAGCCTCATATAAACTAGTAGATATATAAGAACAAATATTGGAACTAAAAAATGTATTCCTTCAAAAAATGTTTTTTTCAATTTAGGAATGTCATTTTCATCCATACCTTTTAAATTTAATTTAAGTGCTTCAAGGTGAGATATATAAAATAGTGCAATGTAAGAAATTATAGCTGGTAAAAAAGCATGTTTGACAACTTCAAAATATGTAACACCAATAAAACTTGCCATTACAAAGGCTGCTGCTCCCATAACAGGAGGCATTATTTGACCATTAACTGATGAAGATACTTCAATTGCACCCGCTTTTTCTTTTGAAAAACCTGTCTTTTTCATAATTGGAATTGTAAATGTTCCAGTTGTAACTGTATTAGCAATTGATGATCCAGAGATTAATCCTGTCATACCAGATCCTAGAATGGCTGCCTTAGCAGGACCACCTCGCATTTTTCCTACCATTGCAAAAGCTAAATCTAAAAAATATTTACCTCCACCAGCAGTTTCTAAAAGTGCTCCAAAAAGTACAAAGAGAAATATGAAATCTACAGAAACACCTATCGGAATTCCAAAAATTGCTTCTTGATCAAACCATTGAAAACCAACTAACCTTTTTAATGATAATCCGCCATGAGAAATTATATCTGGCGCATATTGACCAAAATATGAAAATAACAAAAAACAAACTGCTATAACAACTAATGGAATGCCTATTACTCTACGTGTGGCTTCAAGAAGAATTAATATTCCAATTATTCCAAGTATAAGTTCTACTGGAATAGTAAAATCATTGGAAAAATTTATTTTAAGTAATATTCCACCCCTATCTACTAATTGATCATAAAAAATATAAATATATAAACAACAAACTGCACCTATTATTGCAATAAATATATCTATAAAATTTACTTTCTTACCCCTTGCATATGGAAATATTAAAAAAGCTAGTAAAAGCGCAAAACCAAGATGAATTGCTCTAGCAGGTAAACCTTTAAACATTCCAAAGTTTAACCAAAATGGAAATGGAGAAGCATACCAAAGCTGAAATAAAGACCAGGTTATTGCAATACCTGCAACTAACTTTAAATGAAAACCTGTTAAATTTCTTGTAGGAGAAAGATCCTCTTTAATCTTATTTTCAATTTTTTTATCTATGTCTGCTGACATTCAGCTTAATATATAAAAAAAAAGGCCCAATAGATATATTGGGCCTCAATTTTTTATATAGATTTAATTACATTAAACCAGCTTCTTTATAATATTTAATAGCTCCAGGATGAAGTGGTGCTGATAAACCATCAGCTATCATATTTTTTTTCTCTAAAGGAGCAAAAGCTGGATGTTGTTTTCTAAAATCATCAAAATTTTCAAAAACAGCTTTTGTAACCTGATAAACTAAATCTTCAGAAACATCCACACTTGTTACCACAGTAGCTTTAACACCAAATGTAGTTACATCTTTTTTCTGTTTAGTATAAGTTCCTTTTGGAATTGTTGCTGATGCATAATAATCAGCTCCACTAATAATTCCATTAATTACATCTCCTGTTAAATTGATTGGCATAGCTTTAGCTGCACATGTTGCTGCTTGTTCCATTGCTCCATTTGGAAAACCTACTGAATATCCAAATGCATCAATTTTTCCATCACATAAAGCTTTTACTTGCTCTGAAGATGTTAGCTCAGTAACTGATTTAAAGAAACTGTTATCAACGCCCATAGCTTTCATTAATTCTTCCATTGTTCCTCTTTGACCAGAACCTGGATTTCCAATGTTTACTACTTTTCCTTTAAGACCCATAAAATCTTTAACTTTTGCTTTTTTTCTAGCCCAAATTTGAAATGGCTCGTTATGTACTGAGAAAACAGCTCTTAAATTTTTGAATTGTTTCCCTTCCCATTTGCTTGATCCATTGTAAGCATGAAATTGCCAGTCAGATTGTGCTACACCAAATTGAAACTCACCATCTTTTATTTGTCCGATGTTATAGTTTGATCCTCCAGTTGAAGGGGCGGTACATCTGTAAGCTTTATCTTTCATACCTTTTTTTCTACCGTGTTCAGCACTAATTGCTGATTTATGTAACATTTTACAAATAGCGTTTCCTGTCTGAAAATAAACTCCAGTTGGTCCTCCTGTACCTATTGTAAAAAACTCTGCTGATTTTGCTATTGATCCAAATGAAAATATAGCAGCAAAAATAATCAGAGAGCTTGATATTGTTGATAATATTTTTTTCATATACCCTCTCTTAAGTTTTAAAGTTAAATCTAACTATTTATTGCTTCGAGTGTCTAGTAAATTCATTAAATATAAGTGTTGCTAATTAAGGAATTTTTTATGTAATTATTATTTTTCAACCCAAGATTTTAATTTATTTACTCCTTCTACAACCTTTGGGGCGTACAATTTTATTAACTCTTCATTAATATCGGTTTTTTCATTAATATTTTTCATGAATGTACCTCCATCAAAGTCTGTAAAACTTAAACGGACTATCATCCTTTTTTGATCAAATCCAAAATCACTTCCTGGAAGTAAAGCAATATTTAAATCAGTTAAAATTTCATCGCATAAAATAGAGGAGCTATCAAATTTTTTATTTAAGAATTCTGGCAATAAATAAAAGCCTCCCATTGGTTTATTCATAATGATATTGTTAGATGATAAATTTTTATAAACGTATTCCCCAACAGCTTTAAGAATTTTTTTTGATTTTAAAATATAATCTTCGTGATTGGCATTAAAAGCTGATATTGCAGCAAACTGAATTGGTGAACTTACTGCAGAAAATGTTTCACTTGCTAAAACTTTCATAGACTTAAGTAATTCAATTTTTTTCTTTGGGATTATAAAGTACCCAAGTCTCCATCCTCCAGCACCACACCATTTACTAAGTCCGTTACTTATTATGACATTATCTGGGCATTGCTCAAAAATTGAAATATAATTTTCATCAAATGTTAATTCAGAATAAATTTCATCTGATAAAACCAAAATATTATATTTTTTTATTATTGAAGAAATTTCTTTTAAATTTTTGCATACCTGTCCTGAAGGGTTATTTGGAGAATTAAGAAATAAAAGATATTTTTTATCTGGTTTTTTTAAAATTATTTTTTCTATTTCTTGAGCTTTAGGAAACCAATTGTTCTCAGCAGATGTTTGAACCCAATGATATTCATTATTAGCTATAATTGATTGTGGTTTATAAGATACCCAACTTGGAGCCGGTAACAAAACCTCACCTTCAAATGCTAAATGCATCAAGAACATTAGCTCTTTGGTTCCAGGGCCTACTATGACCTGATCTGAGTTAAAATTATAATTTTTCTTTTTTGACTCGTATTTTGCGATTGAGTCTCTTAATTTATCTAATCCTTGTATAGATAAATAACTTTTTTGATGCGCATTTTTTCTTAATTCTTCAACGATAGTAATTGGAACTGGGAACGGTGATTGTCCAAATCCAAACTTAATAATATTTTTTCCTTCATTTTCAATAACTTTTGATTTCTCATTTATTTTTAGTGTCGCTGATAAACTTAAGTTTTTAATATTATCTTTAATCATTACGATTTTAACTGAGTAAGATTTTTATATTCATTTAAAGCAGATGGATTGGATAATGCTTCAATATTATTTATTTTGTTGCCATCTATTACATTTTTAACTGCTACTTCTACAATTTTACCATTTTTAGTTCTAGGAATGTCGTTTACTACAATTATTTTGGCAGGTACATGCCTTGGAGAAGCGTCATGTCTAATTGTTGTTTTTAGTTTCGAAATTAATTTTTCATTTAATTTATTCTTTTTCGATAATACTATAAATAGTACTATTCTCACATCGTTATCCCAAGATTGACCTATCACGATAGACTCTTTTATCTCCTTGAATTTTTCTACTACAGAATAAATTTCAGCTGTACCGAGTCGAACACCTCCTGGATTTAATGTAGCATCTGATCTTCCATAGATAATGTAAGACCCATTATTCTTTCTCTCAGCATAATCTCCATGATGCCAAATATTTTTAAATTTTGAAAAATAGGCTTTTTTATATTTAACTTTTCCAGGATCATTCCAAAATTTTAAAGGCATTGATGGAAAAGCATTTCTGCATACTAGTTCTCCTTTTTTATTTAAAATTGATTTACCTTTTTCAGAAAATACTGCTGTATCCATTCCAAGGCCATTGTTTTGTATTTCACCACTATTTACGCTTGAATAAATATTTCCATTTACAAAACAGGAAACAATATCTGTTCCTCCAGAAATAGATGCTAAATGAACATTTTTTTTTATATTTTTATAAACAAATTCAAAACCATCTTTAGAAAGTGGAGATCCTGTTGAACAAATCGTTTTTAAAGATTTGAGTTTAATTTTTTCTTTTACCTTAACATTAAGCTTAATAAGTTGATCAATATATTTTGCACTTATACCAAATAGTGTAACTTTCTCTTTATTTGCAATTTTTAACAATAACTCTGGTGATTTATACATAGGAAAGCCATCAAATAATAATATTGATGCTTTAGATGCTAAGGCTGTAACAAGCCAATTCCACATCATCCATCCACAAGTTGTAAAGTAAAATACATTATCATTTGGCTTTATATTGCAATGCAATTGATGTTCTTTCAAATGTTGCAATAAAACTCCACCTGACCTATGACAAATACATTTAGGTTTGCCGGTTGTACCACTTGAGTATAAAATTGCTAATTCATGGTCAAAATGAAATTTTTTTAATTTCTCCGTACTTATTTCTAGTTTTTTAATTTCAGTAAAATAATAAATTCTTATATTTTTAATTTTTTTTAATTTATTTAAATTTTTTCCAGGGTAATTTAAAATTAATACTGATTTTATACTTTTTATTTTTTTTAATATTTTAGGCAATCTTTCAATAATATTTATTTCCTTTCCGTTATAGTAATATTTATCAGTTATAATTAACAATTTAGGTTTAATCTGAGAAAAACGTTCTATAACTCCTGGCACACCAAAATCAGGTGAGCACGAGCTCCAGATTGATCCTATAGCGCTAGCACCCAAGAAACATTCTACTGTTTCTATCTGATTTGGGGTATAAGCTGCTATCCTATCTTTTTCAGAAATATTTATTTTTTTATAAAATGTTATTATTTTCCTTACATCAATATTGAGCTCTCTCCAAGATTTTTGCTCTCTGTATCCAGTTTCACTGACAAATGTAATGGCTTTTTGATTTGAATTTTTTAATAAAAGATTTTCAGCAAAGTTCAATTTCGAATCAACAAAAAATTTACTATTTATAAGATCTTTTGCTAGTTTAAATTTATTAGTTTTTGATCCAATTATTTCAAAATAGTTCCAAATAGAATTCCAAAAATCTTTTGGATTTTTTACACTCCAATTTAGTAACTTTTTATAGTTTCCAGAAAAATTGTAATTATAATTTTTTGAAACAAACTTTTCGTATTTAAATAAATTCGAATTTTTTATAAGTTCTTTTGACGGTTCCCAAAGTTTTTTAGGCATTAAAAATTTATATTTATATTGTAAAATTTATGCTAACCTTAGATGATAAAAATTGAAAATGAGAACTTTTTCCTATCTGATTCGGACTAGTTTTAGTCTATTTTTGTTCTTTTTGAGTAACAAAATATAGTAGGCCAAAAAAAGATCATACTAAAAGTTGATATGTCAAAAAATAAGATAACTGCAGTTCTTGGCCCTACAAATACTGGTAAGACTTTTTTAGCAATAGAGACAATGCTATCTTTTGAAACTGGAATGATAGGATTTCCTTTAAGACTTCTAGCGAGAGAAGTTTACGACAAAATAATACAAAAAGTAGATGTTTCCAAGGTAGCTCTTATTACAGGGGAAGAAAAAATTATACCACTTAATGCTAAGTATTTTTTGTGTACTGTAGAATCAATGCCTGTAGATAAGGTTTTAGATTTCGTAGGTATTGATGAAATTCAAATGTGTTCTGATCAGGAGCGAGGTCATATTTTTACGGATAGATTATTAAATCTGAGAGGTGAAAAATTAACAATGTTAATGGGTTCAAATACTATTAAAAATATTATTCAAAAGCTTGATGAAGATGTTGAATTTATAAACAAACAAAGATTATCAAAGCTATCATTTGGAGGACATAAAAAAATTTCAAGAATTGAGAGAAAAAGTGCAATAATAGCTTTTTCAACAGAAGAAGTTTATGCGATTGCAGAATTATTAAGAAGACAAAAAGGTGGTGCAGCAATTGTGATGGGATCTCTCAGTCCTAAAACTAGAAATGCTCAAGTAAATTTATATCAATCAGGGGACGTTGATTATCTAGTTGCTACTGATGCTATTGGAATGGGAATAAATATGGATTTAGATCATGTTTACTTCTCAAACTTAAAAAAATTTGATGGAAAAAAAATAAGAAGACTAAAAATATCAGAAATTGGACAAATTTCAGGAAGAGCTGGTCGATATTTAAATGATGGGAGTTTTGGTATTACAGGAGAATGTAGTGAAATTAACCCAGAAGAGATTGAATTTTTAGAAAATCACAATTTTCCGGAAATACAAAATATATTTTGGAGAAATTCCAACTTAAAATTCAATAATAAAGAAAATCTACTGAAATCATTAGAAGAAAAACCTGATAAAGATTGGTTAAGAAGAGTCGGGGAATGTGAAGATGAGAAAGTTTTAAAATATTTTTTAAAAGAAAATAATAGCTCTATAGAAAATAATTCAAATATTTTAAAAATTCTTTGGGAATGCTGTCAAATACCCGATTTTGTCAAAAAAACTTATGGTCATCATTTGGAAGTTGTTGGCAAGGTATTTAATTTTTTAATAAGGGAAGAAAAAAAAGTACCAAATTATTATATGAAAAAACAGCTTTCTATGCTTGATAAACTTGAAGGAAATGTAGACTCGATTTCAAATAGAATATCTAATGTTAGAACTTGGTCATATGTTTCAAACAAATCTAATTGGGTTGAGAACCAGGATTATTGGATTGAAAGAACTAAAAACTTAGAGGATAAATTATCTGATAGACTTCATGACGAATTAACAAAAACCTTCATTGATAAAAGAGCCAGCGTTTTAGCAAAAGGCTTGAAACAAGATATTGAATTGAAAACTGAGATTATTGAAAAAGAAAAAGTATTGATTAATGGTCAATATATTGGAATTTTAAAAGGTTTAAAGTTGCAACTAGATTTAAAAGTAGATGCCTTAGATGCAGATATTAAATCATTAAAAAAAGCTGCCAGGCAGAATGTAGGTCCAGAAATAATTAATAGAATACAACAAATAATAGATACTGGACTTTTAGAGTTAAAAGATGATTTTAAAATTTATTGGAGAAATGATCCTATAGCGAAACTAATACCTGGATCTGATTACCTTAATCCAAAAATAGATTTAATAATTGATGAAATGATTGAAAATAACGAAAGAAATAATTTAAACGATTATCTAAATGAATGGATAATAAAAAAAATTGAAACTGAACTAAATAGCTTAATTGAGTTAAAAAACATTAAGGAAGAAAACCCTGAACTTAGAGCTTTAGCTTACAGACTTTACGAAAATAACGGTGTTATAAAAAGATCAGATATCTCTGAGTACTTAAAAAAAATCAATCAAGATGATAGGAAAAAGTTAAGAAAGCTGGGTGTTAAGTTTGGAAGATACCACATATTTCTATTTAAGTTATTCAAACCAAATTCTGTATCTTTAAGAATATTATTATGGAAAAATTATAATAACAAATATTTAAATTTATCACCACCAACTTTTGGATTAAACTTTTTGAATAATATGAAATCTGCAAATAAAGATTTTATGTTACTTTGTGGCTTTGAAAAATTTGATGATATTTACGTTAGGATAGATATACTTGAAAGATTATTCTTATTAATATTCAATTCAGAAAAAGATTACAAAAAAGAAATAAAAGTCACACCTGAAATGTTAAACTTACTTGGTTGTTCAAAAGAAAATTTTAATAAACTTCTAAAAAAAATGAATTACAAAATTTATGAGAAAGAAAATCAATTCTATATAAAATATATTCCGCTAAAAAAGAAAATTTTTACAAAAAATGACAAAAAGGACTATTCTAATAACCCTTTTAGTGTATTAAATCAATTAAACCTAAAATAATGTTTAGCTTATTTAAAAAAGAAAAAGAGAATAAAAGTAATGAGAATCATTTATCTTTAACTAGTGTTGCCGCTCTTCTTGTTCACTCAGCTAAAATAGATCAAAATTTTACAGAAAAAGAGAAAGATATAATTAAAAGAGCATTAATTGAAATGGGCGCTGATGAAAATAACTTAGATGAAATTATAAAAGAGGCAGAAATAAAAGAACAAGATTCAAATCAAATTTTAGAATTTACCAAAGAGGTAAAAAATAAAAATATTGATGAAAAAAAGATTGTTATAGAAGCATTGTGGAATATTATTTATTCGGATGAAAATGCGGATATTTATGAAACTAATCTTATGAGGCGATTGTCAGGCTTATTGTATCTTGATCCAAAAATAGTTGGAGATATAAAAGAAAAAGTTAAATCAAATCAATGACATATTTAGTCAACGACAAATGTATAAAATGTAAGCATACAACTTGTGTTGATGTCTGTCCTGTTGATTGTTTTTATGAAGGCAAAAATATGCTTGTAATTAAACCGGATGAGTGTATAGATTGTGGCGTTTGTGAGCCTGAATGTCCAATCGATGCAATTGTTTCGGACACAGAACCAGGTAGCGAAAAATGGCTAGAGATCAACACGAAATATTCCGAGGTATGGCCAAATATTTCGAAAGCAAAAGATCCTCTACCAGATCACGAGAAATATAAAAATGAAGAAAATAAGTTTGATAAATACTTTGAAGAAAACATTTAAGACAAAAAAGAAAGTTAAAAAAAAAATTAAAACAAAAAAAACTAAAACTGTAGCTAAGACAATAAAAATAAAACCAGTTTCTAAAATTAAAAAAGTTAAACTTCAAAAAAAAGTTTCTAAGCCTAACAATAAATCGAAGACAACAAAACAAGAAAAAAAAGATAATACAGAAAATAACGCAAATTTACTTCGTATTCCAAAAAATAGTGAACAAAAACCAGAAATAAAGAAAGTTAAAAAACAGGATACAGAAAAAAAAGAATACAAAGTAAAAGATTATGTTGTTTATCCAAAACATGGAGTCGGTCAAATAACAGAATTTAAAAAAATGAATATTGGTGGAATCGATATCGAAACATATATTCTTAAATTCGAAAAAGATAAAGCAAATGGGATGGTCCCTGTAAATAAACAATCACACTTAAGACCATTGGCAACTATTAATCAAGTAAATAAATGTATTAGCATATTAAAAAGTAAACCAAAAATTAAAAGAAGTATGTGGAGTAGAAGAGCTCAAGAATATGAAGCAAAAATTTCATCTGGTAAAATTTATGAATTAGCAGAAGTTGTTAGGGATCTTAATAAAGGAGATGATCTTATGGTTGATCAGTCATATAGCGAGAGACAACTGTTTGAGAAAGCTTATGATAGAATACTTACTGAGTTTCAAATTATTTTGAATTTGAGCTTAGAAGATACACAAAAAAAACTTGATAAAGCTTTAAAAAGAAATTTAGAAAAACAAGTTCAAAAAATAGTGACCAAAGCTTCAGATGAGGAAATATCTGAGGAAATAGCTAAATAAAAAAAACGCTCCCCACGCAAGCGCCATGAGAAGCGTTATTTAATAAAAAGAATACTAAACTATTTTCTTCTTCTCTTCTTAGCTTTTTTCTTAGCTTTTTTCTTAGTTTTCTTTTTAGCAGCTTTTTTTCTTCTTTTAGCCATCTTTAGCTCCCTTTTTTAATTACGAATCTTTATGATTCGTTTAATTACCTTTTTGTAATTTTTTTGAATAGTTATGTCAATTACATAATTTTTTGGAAAATTTTATAATTTTTTTTAAAAAAGTTTAAAAATAATTGTTAAAAAAAGTTAAGTAAAATAGCGATTAATAAACAATTTTTTTTATTAATTGTAAAGATTTTCAAAATTATTTTTATATTTTTTTATAATTTTATATCTTTTTAACTTCAACGTTGGCGTTAACATTCCATTTTCAATTGAAAATTTTTCTTTAACAACAAAAAATTTTTTAATATTTTCTATTCTTGAAAGGTTTTTATTTAATATTTTTATTTCATTTTCAATTTTTTCTTTTGTAACATTAAAAAATTCATCATTTAAAACTATTAAAGCAACTAAATAAGGTTTGTTATCCCCATATACAACCGCTTGGTTTATAAATTCTAAGTTTACTAATTCATTTTCAATTTTAAGCGGGGAAATATTATCTCCTCCAGGCGTTATAAGAATATCTTTTTTTCTATCTGTAATTTTTAAGAAACCATTTTCAATTAATCCAATATCTCCTGTATGTAACCAACCATTTATTAATACTTTTTCTGTTTCTTCTTCATTATTCCAATAACCCAACATTACATTTTCACCTTTCACCAATATCTCACCGTCTTCAGCAATTTTTACTTCATTTCCCTTAAATGGTGGGCCAACAGTATCTATTCTAATATCATCTATTGGATTGCAGCTTACTACTGGAGATGTCTCTGTTAAACCATACCCTTGTAGAGTTGGCAAACCAATTGCATTAAGAAAATATCCAACTTCTTTATCTAATGCACCTCCGCCGGAGACAAATGTTTTGAGAGAACCACCAAATTGTGATTTTATTTTTTTTCTAACTAATTTTTCAAGGATGTTGTCTTGTATTTTTTCAAAAAAAGTTAAATTTTCTTTTTTTATTTTTTTGAGACCTAATTCTAACATTTTAAATATTAGGTTTTTTTTAAGTCCTGTAGCTTTTTTAAAACTTCCATTAATCTTTTGATAGAGATTTTGGTAAAATCTTGGTACGGCTGTCATAATTTGAGGGGAACAATCACTCATATTTTTTACCAATTTATCGATGCTCTCTGCATAAAAAATTCTAGCAGCTACAGTAATTTGTACAAATTGAACAGTATGTTCGTAAGAATGTGAAAGTGGGAGCCATGTAAGGAACCTGGGCTGTTCCTTAGATAATAATGGTTTTAGGATATCTATTGCGCCCTCACAATTATTTAAGATGCCCCCATGACTTAATATTACTCCTTTAGGATTTCCTTGTGTACCTGAAGTATAAATTATGCAAGATGGATCTTTTCTTGAAGCTAGAGATTTATTAATTTGTAGATTTTTTTTATTATTATTTTGGATTAGGTCTTCTAAATTAATATATTCAATGTCTACATTTGGTAATTTTTCAAAAGAAAATATTTTTTTTATAAATTTTTTGTCTTTAATAATATTTTTTAATTTATTGAATTGTTCAATGTTTGAAACAAAAATTATACTTGGAGTACAATCATTAAGAATATAATTATAGTCATTTTCTGCATAAGTTGTGTAAGCTGGAACTGTAATCCCATCTGATAACATAATAGATAGGTCTGCGATAAACCATTCAGGTCTATTTTCAGAAATTAATAAACATCTATCACCTTTTGATATTATATTTCTTAATTCATTAGAAACTAAATTAATAAAATCATATGTTTTCTGCCAAGAATAATTTTTTCTTTTATCACCTAAAGTTGACAATAAGATTTTGTCTTTATTGATTTGTCTATCAAATTGATCAAAAAATAAATCTGTTAAATTGTTAATTTTTTTTAAGTTCATTTATTTTTGGTGGGCAAAGAGAGAATCGAACTCTCACAGTATTGCTACTATTGGATTTTGAGTCCAACGCGTCTACCAGTTCCGCCATTCGCCCATTTATTTTTAGTTTCATAGAATATAATAGTATTAAAACATTATTTATATTAAAAGAAAATATGTTTAAGGAACTATTTAATAAAACAATTAAACTTGCAGGACATAAAAATTCTAAAAAAATTTTAGGATTTATATCCTTTATTGAGAGTTTCATATTTCCTATACCGCCAGACGTTCTTATTATTCCCATGACTATTGCCGACAGACAAAAGTGGATGAAGATAGCAATTATTGCTACGACAGGGTCAGTTTTAGGAGCATGTTTGGGATATTTCATAGGACATGTTTTTTTTAATGAAATCGGTGTTAAAATTTTTGAGCTTTACGGAGTAGATAATACATCATTTTTAAAAGATAAAATTTCATCGGATGGAGGAGTCTTTGCATGGGCAACCTTGCTAGCTATAGCTGGCTTTACCCCCATTCCATTTAAATTACTCACAATAACTAGTGGGTTTGTTCAATTTAATGTTTTCTATTTTATAATTGTTTCTTTACTAACAAGAGGATCTAGATTTTTTATTATAGCTTTTTTAGTTGGAAATTTTGGCCCAGCTATGAAAACAATAATTGAAAAAAAGCTTCTTAAAGTTTCAATTATAATCTCAATTGTATTAATAGTTTTTGCTTTTTTAATTTGTAAATTTTTACAAAACTTTATGAACTAAAATGAATTTTATTTTAAAAAGAAAAAATATTTATTTATTAATTTTTATATACTCAATTATTGCCTTACTATCTGCGATCTATATTGAAAAAGTTCTTGGATATTTGCCATGTAAATTATGTATTTATCAAAGAATTCCTTTTTTAGTAGCAATCTTCATTTGTTTTTTGGGATATAATTATTTTAAATCTGATAGAATATTAATAGCTTTAATCATTACATTCACACTGAGCACTGCTCTTGCAGGATATCATTTTGGTATAGAAAATGGCATTTTCGATGAATATGCTGGTTGTACAAACACAAATATAGATATTACGAATAAAGAAAAAATTATCGAAAGTCTTGGAATGGTTAAAAATTGTAAAGATGTAGATTTTACTATTTTAGGCATATCTTTATCTGGATTGAATTTTTTAACATCTTTACTAATTGTATTATTTTCGCTAAGAGCTCTTGTTTATGAAAAAGACTAACAAGAAAAAATTAGAAGAATTTATTAGAGTTGATCACGCAGGTGAAAGAGGTGCAATTAAAATATATGAAGGTCAACTTTTAGCACTCAAAACATTCAAAAAAGATCCTGAGCTATTAAAATTAGTGGAAGAAATGAGAGAACATGAACAGGAACATAGTGATTTTTTTGAAAATGAAATCAGAGAAAGAAATATAAGACCAACTAAATTTTTACCACTATGGGATCTATTAGGAGTAGGCTTGGGTTTCGGCTCAACAATATTAGGAAAAAAAGCAGCAATGCTGTGTACAGCATCTGTTGAGGAAGTAATTGATAAACATTACCAAAGTCAAATAGATCAATTACAAGATGATGAGAAAAAACTTAGAGAAAAAATTAAAAAATTTAGAGCTGATGAATTGGAACATAAAGATATTGCATATGAGCACGGCGCAACAAAAAAAGGATTATATTCAGTAATGGATAAAATTATTAAAACGGGCTCAAAAATTGCTATAAATATCTCTGAAAAAATTTAATTAGGATCTAATTCCACATCCCAATATAAATAATCCATCCAACTACTATGGAGAAAATTAGGAGGAAAATTCTTTCCATTTCTGTGAAGATCTTCTGTAGTTGGTTGAAAAGGCCATTGATTTAACTTCATTCCTGAATTTTTTAGTAATCTTCCACCTTTTTTTACATTACACGCTGAGCAAGCAGTTACAACATTTTCCCAATCAGTTTTCCCACCTTTAGATCTTGGAAGAAGATGGTCAAAAGTTAGTTCATCATTACTTCCACAATATTGACAGCTAAACTTATCTCTTAGAAAAACATTAAATCTTGTGAAATTTGGATTTGAACGAGGCTTTATAAAAGATTTTAATGCAATAACACTCGGTAACTGCATAGAGAATGACGGGCTTCTTATCATTCTGTCATAATGACTTACAATTGAGACTCTATCTAAAAATACAGATTTAATAGCGTCTTGCCATGACCATAATGACAAAGGATAATAACTTAATGGTCTATAATCTGCGTTAAGAACTAGGGCCGGACATTTTTCAAGTGAAAGGTTTTCATTGATCATCATTGTCATAATTATTTAATATATTATATATTATTATTAATCAATGTTACAAAAAAGTTAATTCTCTTTAAATATCAAAATTATCTTTAATAAATTTTAATGCATTACTTGAAGCTTCAACTGGTATATGATGGTCTGAGTCTTTAATCATTAAAGTTTCTATACTAATATTATTTCTTTTAAAAAAATCTTTTGCTTCCAATAAATTGTAGGGTGGAACTATTTCATCTTTTTCACCATGAATTAATAAAGTTTTTGTTTTAGAAGTTAATCTTAAACTAAGATCATCTTTATCTATAATCTTTCCAGAAAATCCAACAATACAATTAAAGGGATCTTTAGAAGTTAAGCCTAAGTTTATTGACATCATGCAACCCTGACTAAATCCAGATAAACATATCTTTGAATTTTCCAATTTATATTCTGCTTTAACTTCTTCAATGTATTTTCTTAATTTATCTTCAGCCTTTTTTACTTCATTTAAAATATAATTTTTATCGTTTGTTTCTAAATCAAACCATTGATAACCAATTGGATTAATTTTACATGGCTCATGTCCATTCGGACATAAGAATACTGTATTGTTCAAAAATCTTTTCCAATTCAGAGTTAACATGCTTATATCTTTTCCATCTCCACCATATCCATGAAGTAAAATTACTGCATTTTTGATGTCAGACCCATTTTCAGGTTTTATAATTGTTGATTCAAGGCAAAATGTCATAGATAAGTAATTATGTTTTTTTATTTTAAAAAGAAACTAAAATCAAAGTATGATTTCTGAAATATTTGTTAAAATTGCAGCAATTGTTTTACTTGTAGCTGTAGCTGTAGTCTTAATTCTTGGAATTAGAACTCTTTTTAAAGGAGACGGAGATAAAAAAACATCTAACAAATTAATGCAGCTTAGGGTTTTACTACAATTTGTTGCTATAATTGTGCTAGTAGCATTGGCTTACTTTTATAAGAATTAATTTAATTTATTTAACCAATTTAAAAATTCGTCACTGTTAAAATCTATTGAGCCAACAATTCTTGCAAACTCATAACCATCTTTATCAATGAATAGTGTTGTGGGTAGTCCTCTTAATTTTAAATTTTTTGCAATTCCAGCACCATCACCAACAAAAACTTGTAATTCTTCTATGAGCAGGTCATCAAAAAACCTCCTAGATGTAATAATATTTTCTCCACCTATATTTATTGGGATAATCATTATTTTTTTTTCACCCTTGAGTTTTTGAAGGTTGTTTAATGATGGCATTTCCTCTCTACAAGGCGCACACCATGTAGCCCAAAAATTCAAAATAATTAATTCTGATTTAAAATCTTTCAAATTAACTTTATTTCCAGCCTCATTTAAAAAGTCAAAAAACTTAATTTTTTGTTTTTCCTCATAAATTATTAGATTTTTTATATTTGGCGCTTCTATTGAATATGAAGAGCTAAATGATATGAAGTAAAGAAATATAATTTTAATGGATATAAATATAAATTTCATAATTCTGTAGTTGTTAACATGAGTAAAAATAAAAACAATAAACCAATTTGGGGTACAAGAATTAAGAAAAATGCCTCAACCTTATTTAAAAAAGTTGGTGGCTCATTACCAGTAGATAAAAGACTATTTAAAGAAGATATCGAAGGATCAATTGCTCATGTCGAAATGCTTCACAAACAGAAAATTATAAATTTCAGAATAAAGAATAAAATAATCTGGGGATTAAAAAGAATTAAAAATGAAATTGTAAAAAAAAAGTTCAATTTTAATTATGATTTAGAGGATATCCATATGAATATAGAAAACAGATTATTTGAACTGATTGGTGATGATGCGGGATATGTTCATACTGCTAGATCTAGAAATGATCAGGTAATTACCGACCTTAAATTATGGTTAAAAGAAGCAACAAAAAAAATAATAATTTTATTAGATAATACAAATTCAAATATTCTAAATCTTGCACAAAAAAATATCAGAACAATAATGCCGGGATTTACACATTTAAAAAATGCACAACCATTATCTTTAGCACATTATCTACTAGCATATGTTGAAATGTTTAAGAGAGACAAGAAAAAATTTAAGAATAATTTAGAGTTTTTAGATGAAAATCCTTTAGGCGTAGGGGCTTTATCTGGCACTTCTTTTAAAATTGACAGAAATTACACCACAAAAAAACTTAAATTTAAAAAACCAACTAATAATTCTGTAGATACTGTATCTGACAGAGATTTTGTGTTAGATTTTTTGTATTCTTCTCTAGCTTGCTCTTTACACATTTCTAGAATTGCTGAAGAACTGATAATTTGGAATTCTGATGCATTTAATATGATAACTTTAAATGATAAATTAGTAACCGGTTCTTCAATAATGCCACAAAAAAAGAATCCTGACCCGTTGGAATATTTGAGAGGTAGAACTGGAATATTTATTGGAAATATCAATTCTATGATTTCAATTTTAAAAGGATTGCCTTTATCATATTTTAAAGATTTACAGGATGACAAAGAAATTGTTTTTAAAACAAATGATCAATTAAAAATATCACTTTCATTGTTGAATGATGTAATAAAAAATTTGATAATAAATAAAAAAAGTATGCTATCCCTCGCAGAAAAAGGATTTACTACAGCTACAGATTTATCTGATTACATTGTAAGAGAACTTGGATACCCATTTAGAAAGGCATACATACAAACTGCAAAAATAATTAATTTAGCAGAAAAAAAAAATAAAAAACTTCACGAACTAGAATTAAAAGAAATAAATGAAATTGAGCCAAAACTAACATTAAATGTTTATAAAATACTAAATCTAGATAATTCGATTAATTCAAAAAAATCATATGGCGGAACTTCTTTTGGGAATGTCAAGAAAATGTTAAAAAAAGCAAAAAATGTGTAAAAAAATTTTAATTATTATACTTTGTTTATATTTTGTAGCTGCTTGTGGACGTAAAGGTGATCCAGAATATAAATCTGAATTAACTAAGAATATTCATAAAGTATTATGAGATATGTAAATAATAAATTTTTTATTGAAGGAAAAAACATTAGGAGTCTAACAAAAAAATTTAATACACCTTTATACTGCTACTCATATAAAAATTTAAGAAGGAATATAGAAAATTTTAAAAAAGCTTTTAAGGAAATTAGACCTTTAATTTGTTTTTCTGTGAAATCTAATTCTAATATTTCATTATTAAAAGAAATAAAAAAACTTGGCCTTGGAGCAGATGTGGTTTCAAAAGGTGAATTATACGCATCACTTAAGGCTGGTATTAATAAAAACAAAATAGTTTTCTCTGGAGTTGGTAAAACTAAAGACGAAATTGAGTATGCAATTAAGCAAAAAATATTATTAATAAATTCTGAATCATTGAGTGAAGTTTTAGAAATTGAAAAGGTTGCAAGAAAATTTAATAAAGTTGTTGATATAGGACTAAGATTAAATCCAGATACTGATGCTGAAACATTAAAACAAATTTCAACTGGGAAAAGTGAAAATAAATTTGGTGTAGATAAAAAAACCTTTGTAAAAATTATTAATTTGATGAAACAATCAAAATTTATAAATATTAAATGCTTGAGTGTTCATATCGGTAGTCAAATCTTAAACCACAAACCCTACGAAAAAATGCTAAATGTTCTTGATAAACTTTTAAGAAGTTTAGATTATAAATTTGAGTTTATTGATTTAGGTGGTGGGATGGGAATTAATTATGACAATAAAACAAAAAAACTTAATTATACAAAATATAAAAAATCAATAATTAAATTTAAAAATAAATACAATTGTAAAATAATTTTTGAACCTGGAAGATCTATAGTTGGAAATGTTGGCATACTTGCAACCAAAGTAATTTATTTAAAACATAATAAGACAAAAACATTTGTGATATTGGATGCGGCAATGAATGATTTGATAAGACCAGCCTTGTATAATGCAAGTCATAGGATAGTTCCATACCTAAGAAATAAGTCGCAATCAAAGAAAATATTAGAATTTGTAGGCCCAGTATGTGAAACCACTGATAAATTTTTAACAGAAAGGAAATTTCAGAATATAAAAGAAAATGATATTATGATTATTTGCGATACAGGTGCATATGGTTATTCATTATCATCTAATTATAATCTTAGATTAAGGCCTGCTGAAATTTTGATTAAAGGAAATAAAGTAAAGATTATTAGAAAAAGACAAAAAATAACAGATATAATCTAACCTAAAACTTATAATGAGAAATATCCTCTTTAAAAGTATATTTTTTTCTGGATTAATTTTAATATGTATTATTTTTCTTCCATCATTATTGCTACCAAAGAAAATAACTCTTTTTGGAGGTAAACTTTTTGGATACTGGTCCTCATTCTGTTTAAAAATTTTTTACTCAACTAGCATAGTAATCAAAGGTCAAGAAAACATAATTAATAACGAGAACTACTTTATCGCTTGCTCTCATCAATCGATGTTTGAAACTTTTTTTTTACAAACAATATTTAATTCACCAATTTTTATTCTTAAAAAAGAACTATTAAATATTCCAATATTTGGTTGGTATTTAAGAAAGATAGACTCTATTTCTGTGAATAGAAATAAAGTTTCTAAAGAAAACCTTAATTTTACTGAAAAAATTAAAGAAGTTATGGAAAAAACAAAAAGACCTGTAATAATTTTTCCACAAGCTACTCGAGTTCTACCAGACGAAATTATACCCTTTAAAAAAGGAGTTGGAAGAATCTACAAAAAGTTAAATGTAAAATGTCAACCTGTTGCTATTGACTCTGGAAGAGTATGGCCAAAATCTGGAAAGATGATGCCCAATAAAACGATTACTATTTCTATTTTAAAACCAATTAATACAGGTATCGAAGAAACAGAATTTGTAGAATTATTGCAAAAAGAAATTTATTCCGAGCTTGGTCTTGCTAACTAACCTTTCATAGGCATTACAACATAAATACTGTCAAAATCTGCAGGATCTTTTATTAAAGCTGGAGATCCAGTATCTTTCAAATATATTTCAATGTTATCACCATTTAGTTGGGATGCTATATCTAGCAAATATCTAGAATTAAAACTTATATCTAAATCTGTCTCAAATTTTACAGATAGGCTTTCTTTGCCGTCACCACTATTAGTGTTATTGACGGATAAATCTAAATTATCTTTAGTCAAATTAAATTTTACACCATCTTTTTTATCAAGAGAAACTGATGCTACCCTATCAACAGAGTTTAAAAAAGATTTTAAATCAATTTCTAATTTTTTTTGATTTTCTCTAGGGATAACTTGAATATAATTAGGGAATTTTCCATCGATTAACTTTGATATCAAAATACTATTATTAAGTTCAAATTTAATTTTAGATTTAATATTTGAGACTTTAACCTCACCGTCATAATCTTCTAAAAGAGAACATAATTGAAATATAGTTTTTTTTGGAAGTATTATTGGTTCAAATTCAATTTGATTTTTTAGTCTTACTTTTGAAATAGACATTCTATGGCTATCTGTTGCGGCTGCGGTTAAAAAATTTTTGTCATCTATTTGGGTCTGATGAAAAAAAATACCACTAAGATAATGTCTAGTTTCATCATTCGAAATAGAAAATTTACATTTGTTTAAAAGTTTTAATAAATCTTTTGAATTTATAGTAAATTCATTTTCATTAAAATTTTCATCTGTAATTGGAAATTCAGATGCATTAATTGAATTTAAATTAAATAGAGATTTATTTGACTCTAATTGTAATTTACTCTCTCCAGTGTTCTCAAAATTTATTTGACTACCAGAGGGTATTTTTCTTACAATATCAAACATAATTGATGAAGAAGTGGTAGTTTTTCCCTCTTCAAAAATTTTAATATTTGAAATTTCATTTACAAAAATTAAATCTAAATCTGTTGCTGTAATTTTTAACTTTGAATTTGATGCCTCTATCAAAATATTTGAAAGAATAGGCAAAGTGCTTCTTTTTTCTATTACACCTTGACAGTAACCTAAAGATTTTTGCAAATCTTGTTGATTAACACTAAATTTCATTTTCTTGTTTGTATAATATTTTATTCTTCAGGCTATCAATACTTAAATTTAAATCATTATCTTCTTTTCTTAATTTTTCTATTGTTTTAACTGAATGAATAACAGTTGTGTGGTCTCTATTAGCAAATGATCGACCTATCTCTGGTAAAGATTTAGATGTTAGCATTTTTGCCAAATAAATAGCAGTTTGTCTCGGTCTAACAAGATATCTTGATCTTCTAGGAGAAAGCATTTCATTTTTACTTATTTTAAAATATTTACAGACTATTGTTTGAATATTGTCTATATCAACTTTATTTTCGGTTAAATTTAATAGATCTTTTAATATTACTTTTACCTCTGACATTGAAGGTGTTTTTCCATAAATTCTTGAAAACGAAACTACTCTATTAAATGCTCCCACAAGCTCCCTGATACTAGTACTAACTTCAGTACTAATAAATTTTATGATCTCATCACTAATTTTAATACTATTTGGATCATGAATTTTGAGATCATCATTTTTAGATTTTGTTATATTATATCTTAATTCAAAATCAGCATTTTGGATATCAACCACTAGTCCTCCTGAAAATCTAGATTTAATTCTTTCTTGTATTCTAGTTAATTTATTTGGTGGTCTGTCTGCTGATACAATAATTTGAGATCCTTTCTCTAGCAAAACATTAAATGTGTGGAAAAACTCTTCTTGCATAGCTTCTTTTCCATTCATAAATTGAATATCATCAATCAAAAATATATCGGTATTTCTAAAATACTCTTTAAACTTTACCATATCATTGGATTTTATCGATTTTACAAATTGAAACATAAATCTTTCAGCTGAAATAAACATTACTTTATTTTTTTCTTTCAAACTTAAACCAATTGCATTTAACAAATGTGTCTTACCCATTCCAACTCCACCATAAATATATAAAGGATTATAATAAGCTATTTGTTCTGAGACTTTTTTCGCAGCTTCAAAAGCTAGTTTATTACTTTTCCCTAGCAAAAAATTCTCAAAGTTTTTATTTGGATCAATTCGATTATATTGAAGATATGAATCTTTAATAAATGAAACCTTTTCATTATCAGATGAATTATCTTGTTTTATTTCATCAATATTTTTATTCTTTATATTCTCGTTAATCACAAATTCTATTCTGGAAATATCTTTTTTATATAATTTAATTATTTGTAATATTTGATCTAAATATCTTGAAGTTATCCAGTCTCTAATAAATCTTGTCGAAACGGACAATAAAACATAATTTTTAAACTCATCAACTAAATCAATTTTTTTTAACCAACTATCATAAATCTCAGAACCAAATTTATTTTTCAATTCATTTTGTAATAATTTCCAATCAATCTTATTGATATTGTCTGATTTAATGTTCGTGAGATTATTTTTCATGAGAGTCTGTTAAACTCCTATTCATAATTCAATGCAATAAATTTATTTTTATTCTCAAAAAAAAATAAAATTTACAATTGTATAAATTAATAATTGAATCTATTATTAGGGACTTAAAATTAGTAATCTTAAATTTACTTTTTTTATTTTTTTTTTTATCTTGGGACTAAAAGATTAAAAGATTCTTTTTTTAATTGAAAAAATAATCTCTAGGGTTGTAATTTCTTTAAGTAAACTAAAAGTTGTTATAAGGAATTTATTTTTTTTGTTATTCTAGAAATATTTCTTGACGCGTTTTGCCTTTTTATCACCCCTGTCTTTGCTATTTTCATCAATTCAGAGTTTAATTTTGGCAAGAATGCTAAAGCTTCTTTTTTGTCCTTTTTATCAAGAATTAAATTCATTTTTTTTATTGCAGATCTAAACCTGCTTTTTCTAGACTTATTTACCGTTGTTTGACGTGATATACGTCTTATTCGTTTAATAGCTGATTTAGTGTTTGCCATAAGCGCGATTGTATATAACGAGAAATTTATACGGTCAATATAATAATTTTTTATTTTTGACAAATATTACAAAAAAATGTTGATCTATTAGTGATAAATTTTTTTTTTATTGTCCCTTTGCATCCTGGTGAAAGACAACTCTTATTTTCTCTATTGTATACTTTAAAGTTATCTTGAAAAGATCCATTTTTACCAACTATATTTTTAAAATCTCTGATACTAGACCCACCTTTTTTTATCGCTAAATTTAAAATTTTTCTTGAATATTTAATAATATTAATACAATCGTTATCACTTAAAGATTTTGCTTTTTTTTTTGGATTTATTTTAGAGCTGAATAAAATTTCACTTGCATAAATATTCCCCAAACCTGAAACAAATTTTTGATCTAAGAGAAAATTTTTTATATTCTTTTTCTTTTTATAAAAATATTTTTTTAAGTAGTTGAGATTAAATTTTGAGGAAAAAGGCTCAGGACCATAGTTATTTATAAAATTTTCTAAATTATTCTTATTTTCAAATAATTTGAAATAACCAAATCTTCTGGGATCATTATATATAATTTTTATGTTATCAAATTCCAAAAGCACATGGTTATGTTTTTTTGGTAAATAAGGACTGTGATAAAAACTTGCATTTGTTTTTTGATTTAAAATATTTTTTCTTAAGAGATGTATAGTGCCAGACATTCCAAGATGAATTAAGCAAAATTTTTCATCATTTAAAACTAGTATGATATATTTTGAAAACCGCTTAACTTTTTTTATTGATTTTGACTGAAGTCTTGTTTCAAAACCTTTTTTTATTTTGTACCTTAAATTCCTATTCTTTATACTTATTTTTTTTATTTTTTTTCCTGTTATTGTTCTACTTAGTGACTCTTTAACAACTTCTACTTCTGGCAATTCTGGCATTTATTATTATATTAATTAATATTATTTATTTTATGCAACAATATCTTCAAAATAAAAAAGGTCTAGTCCAAGGTGTCTTTGATAAAGTTTATGATAAATACGACATCATGAATGATTTGATGTCACTCGGAGTTCATAGAATCTGGAAAAGAAATTTAATAAATTGGATGAACCCAGGTAAAAATAAAATTCTAGCAGATGTTGCATGTGGCACAGGTGATATAGCAAAACTTTTTATCGATAATAGTTCAAATAAAAATATAGAATTATTTTGTATTGACCCCAATGAAGGAATGATGAAAAAGGGAAAAAATAGACTATCAAATTACAAAAATATCAAGTGGATTAAGGGTTCGGCAGAGAAATTGCCTTTAAAATCTAATTCATGTGATTATTACACAATCAGCTTTGGTTTAAGAAATACAAAAAATATTAATAAATCCTTAAGTGAAGCGTACAGAGTTTTAAAGCCAGGAGGTAGATTTTTTTGTTTAGAATTTTCAAAAATTCAAAATTTAAACTTAGATTTAGTCTATAAAAGATACTCTAAATTAATTCCAGAAATAGGAAAATTTGTGGTTGGTGAAAAAGAACCTTATGAATATCTAATAAAAAGTATCCAAGAATTTGTTAATCAAGAGGAATTAAAAGGTTTAATGGAGAAAAATAATTTTATTAAATGTGAGTATAGAAACTTTTCTGGTGGAATAGTAGCTATTCATTCAGGTTGGAAAATATGATTAAAAAATTATACATACTTTTTAAGCTTGGAAGGAAATTAGCAAAATCTGACGCTTTAAGTATATTCACAAAGTTTCATAATCCACCGATTGGAATAAAAATTTTATTCTATTTGTTGTCTTTATCATTTTCAAAAAAAGATAATTCTTTTGTAAATGAAACCGAAGGTGAAAGATTATCAAACTCCTTGCAATCTATGGGTACAACATTCATTAAATTAGGTCAATTTCTAGCAACTAGACCAGATATAATTGGAGAAAAGTTATCAAAGCAACTAGAGAGTTTACAAGATCGTTTGCCTCCCTTTGAATTATCTAAAGCTAAAGAAATAATAAAAAAGGATCTAGGGGAAGATAATTTTAATTCAATTATAAATCTATCTGAACCAGTGGCAGCAGCATCTATAGCTCAAGTTCATAAAGCGCAAATAAATGATAATGGCACAATTAAAGATGTGGCTATAAAAATTTTACGACCAAATATAAAAAAAATATTCAACGAAGAAATTGATGCTTTGATGCTTTTTGCTTTTTTAACTGAGTCAATTATCAAAAAGACAAAAAGACTTAAATTAGTCGAGGTTGTTTATTTGCTAAAAGAAATAACCAATTTAGAAATGGATTTAAGATTTGAAGCAGCTGCAGCTAATGAGTATTCTGAAAACACAAAGAATGACAGTGGATTTCAAGTTCCTAGAATTTATTGGAATTTTACAAGCGAAAATGTAATGACTTTAGACTGGGTTGAAGGTGTCTCCATAAGAGAAACAGAAGAGTTAGAAAAAAGAAATATAGATACCAAAAAAATTGCATCAGATATTATTCAACATTTTCTAAGACATGCTGTTAGAGATGGTTTTTTTCATGCAGATATGCATCAAGGTAACATTTTTATAAACAATAGCGGTCAAATAGTTCCTATCGATTTTGGTATAATGGGAAGGCTCGATGATTTGAGTAAAAAATTTCTTGCTGAGATTTTATATGGTTTTATTAAACGAGATTATAAAAAAGTGGCTGAAGTTCATTTGGCTGCAGGGTTAGTTCCAAAAGAAGTACCTGTTGATGATCTCGCCCAAGCACTAAGATCAATTGGAGAGCCAATATTTGGTCAGTCAATTAAAGATATATCTGGCGGTAAATTACTCAAACAACTTTTTGATGTGACAGAAAAATTTAATATGCAAACTCAACCACAGCTGCTCATGCTACAGAAAACCATGGTAGTAGTTGAAGGTGTTGCAAGAAGATTAAATCCAGAGACAAACATTTGGGAAACCTCAAGACCTGTTCTTGAAAAATGGCTTAAAGAAACAAAAGATCCTATAACGACATTAAATGAAACTCTAAAAAATTCTGCAGAAGTTATAAAAAGATTACCAGAAATGCCGCAAATAATGGATAAAGCAAACCAAGCATTAACATTTCTTGCAAGTGGACAAATTCCACAAAATACTAATACGTATAATGATCTAAATACAAAAAAAAATGAAATGGTAGCTTTCAGAAATCAATCAATCATTGGTTTATTATTACTTGTAATTTTAGGATTAGTAGTATTTTAATCTCGACGATGAATTATTTTGAGAATAAAAAAATACTGTTGATTATATGTGGTGGAATTTCTGCTTACAAAAGTCTTGAGTTAATAAGATTATTTAAGAAAAATGGTGCTCGTGTAAAAACTATATTAACAAAAAATGCAAAAGAATTTGTAACTCCACTATCTATTTCGTCTCTTTCCCAAGAAAAAGTTTATGACGATATATTTAGTGCAGAAAACGAAGCTGAGATGGACCATATATCTTTATCAAGATGGGCTGATGCAGTATTAGTTGCACCAATTACAGCTAATACCATATCGAAAGTAGCCTCAGGAAATGCAGAAGATTTGGCGTCTACTGTTTTATTAGCTTCTAATAAACAAATATTTTTAGCACCGGCAATGAATGTAAGAATGTGGGAGCATCCTTCTACTAAAGAAAACATATTAAAATTAAAAAGCTTTGGATACAAAATTATTGGGCCAGAGATAGGAGATATGGCATGTGGTGAATACGGTGAAGGAAAAATGACAGAACCAAATGAAATAGTCAATACGCTTAAAAATTATTTTTCTAATTTAGATAAAAATAAAAAATTAAAAGCTTTAGTTACTGCAGGACCAACTAATGAATATATTGATCCTGTAAGATTTATTACAAATAAATCCAGTGGCAAACAAGGATATGAAATAGCCAAATGTCTTAGAGACAATGGATTTGATACGACACTTATTTCTGGAAAGACAAGCATTAAACCTTTGGACGGTGTTAATTTTGTAAGTGTTGAAACGGCTGAAGAGATGTTCAAAGAAAGTTTAAATAATCTACCAACAGATGTAGCTATTTTTTCCGCAGCTGTTTCTGATTTTAAAGTGAAAAATTATAAAAGTACAAAGATTAAAAAGAATGAAGAATTTAACTTAGAGCTAGAAAAAAATATTGATATTTTAAATCATATATCTAATCACAATTCATTAAGACCAAAAATAACAATTGGTTTTGCAGCAGAAACAAACAATCTCTCGACAAATGCAAAAGAGAAGTTGAATGAAAAAAATTGTGACTGGGTAATTGCAAATGATGTCTTAGATCAAACTATAGGATTTGGATCAGATTTTAATAAAATTTCTATATTTTACAAAGATAAACCTGAAGAAAATTTTGAAAAGATGAGTAAATCATTGGTAGCTGAGGAAATAGTCAAAAGAATAATTCAACAGATTAATTAACTTAATGGTGAAAGTCTTAATTAAAAAATTAGACAAGAAAGTTAAACTGCCAGAATATAAAACAACAGGATCATCTGGACTAGATTTGACTGCATTCATTGAAAAGAAAATAGTAATTAAACCGGGCGAAAACGCTTTAGTGCCAACAGGTATATCCATTGCAATACCTGAGGATACCGAAGTTCAGATCAGGCCACGATCAGGTTTAGCAGCTAAAAATAATATAAGTGTATTAAATACTCCTGGAACAATTGATAGTGACTATAGAGGAGAAATAAAAGTAATTTTATTTAATCATGGAGATAAAGACTTTACAGTAAATAATGATGATAGAATTGCTCAAATGATACTAATGCCAATTCTAAAAGTAGATTTTGAAACTGTAGAAACTTTGCCTGAGACAATTAGAGGTTCGGGTGGATTTGGATCAACGGGTAAGTGAAAAATTCATTATCTAAACGAAAGCTTGAGAGATACTCTAGACAAATAATACTTAAGGATATTGGTATATTAGGACAAAAGAAAATAATTAATTCAAAAGTTTTAATTGTAGGAATTGGTGGATTAGGTAGTCCAGTTGCAGATTTGTTGGCTAGATGCGGTGTAGGGTATATAGGTGCTATTGATCACGATAAAGTAGATATTTCCAATCTTCAAAGACAAATTTTGTATACTTCAAAAGATGTTGGAAAATTTAAGGTTGATATCTTTAAAAGAAGAATAAAATTAATTAATAGAGATGTAAAAGTCAAAATTTTAAAAGAAAAAGCATCAGAAAAAAATTTAAATAAAATTGTAAAAGATTTCGATATAATTGTAGATGGAACAGATAATTTTAAAACTAAATTTTTAATAAATAAATTTTCATTAAAATATAAAAGAAAATTAATAGTTGGTGCTATTAGCAAATTTGATGGACATATTTTTTCATTCGATTTTAATAATAAATCAAGTCCGTGTTTAAAGTGCTTTTATCAATCAGAACCAACAGATGAAGTTTTAAATTGTGAAAGTGAAGGAATATTAGGAACTACATCAAATATAATTGGGAGTATGCAAGCAAATGAAGTTTTAAAAAACATAATTTCTTCAGATAAAAGTCTTCACTCATCAATTCTGATTGTTAATCTGAAAAAACTTGAATTTAGAAAAATAAAATTTACTAAAAAAAAAGGTTGTTTGTGCAATTAATCTTCAAGATTTTAATCATTATATTTTTTACTTCTAATGCCATTTCTGAAAATAATGAAAAATTTTTAATGCTTAAAAATGATAAGGTAAACGTAAGATATGGTCCAAGTTTTGATTATCCAATAAAGTATATTTACAAGAAAATAAACTTGCCGGTAAAAGTGATTGATAAAAAAGAAAATTTTAGAAGAATAATTGACAATAAAAAGAATGGTGGGTGGATACACATTTCTCAATTGAAGCAATCAAAATCATTTATAACTGCGTCAAATAAAATTCTTTTCAAAAAACCAACTAAATTTTCCAAACCATTAGCTAAAATAGAAAAAGGAAGATTATTGATAGTGAAAAAATGCGAGAGAAATTGGTGCTTAGTAGAAACTAAAAGTTTTAAAGGATGGGTTGACGAAGAAAATCTTTGGGGAAAAATCAACTAACCCTCTAAAATATATATTAACTAATTATTTTTGTTGGACACAAACATCTTTGATAACTGGAGCATTCGCACAATCAACACATTTAGTCTTTTGAACTATACATCCATCATCAAGGACTTCAACATCAACTATTTTATCACACTTGGAACAAGTTGAAGAGATTGTTAATCCACATTTTTTACAATTATAATTTTCTATTTGCATATTATAAAAATTAAATATGAAAAAATTAATTTCAACAAATATCCTTGCGAATAATTATTATTTACGCATTTTTTTTGCGAATAATTATTGTTACTACAAATTATCCTTATTAAATTTTTCCTAAATACTTATTGATAATGATTATTACTTACTTTTTGATCTACTTGCCCACCACTTATCTAAAATGAAATACCAAATAGAATTGGCAATTGGTTCTACAATTGCATCGGTCAAAGCTATCATAAAAGATACATCAGCAACTAACATCAAAACAGTTATAGCAATTGCAAAATGACCAACTGTATAAACAATTGTTCTTAAAATAGAGCCTCTGTTATTGGAATAAATCTGACCGGCAGCTTTAAAAATACCGTTGGTAACTTCCATTATTCTTTAAACGGGCTTTCAAGAACACAAGCAACTAAGTGAACTCTAGCCTGTTCTCCTCCATTAAAAAAGTTATGATACTTTGTATTGTTAGTAATCCATACATGTCCATCTGCAGGCAAATGTTTTGCAACATTTTCAATGACCATTGAACAACCTGCATTAGTTACTATCGGAATATGCAATCTACACTCTGGATCTTTGTGCCAGCTTAGCGTTGATCTTGGCTCTTTTAATAAAAGCCTTACTCTTCCTAATTTAAATTTTTTACTAAGAATTTCATAAACCTCTTTAAAATAAGTTTTCTCGAACTCTGGTAGCAACTGAGTATATTTCGATTCATCAATATCAATATCTCTTGAGACTTCTTTGCCTGTCTCGTCTGCAATAGTCCAATATCTACCTCTGATATTGTTCCCTTCTATAGAGTCTTTGTTATTTGGAATTTGATTTAGTGGAATTGCACCAAAGTGAGTAACACCTGGCGAATTAAATTTCTTTTTCTCTAAAATTAGATTTAAGTCATTTCGCAATCTATTTATATCAAACTTAATTTCAGGAACTTTATAAAAGTCTTCGAACGATAGTGATGTCATTTTTCCGCTTTCCTTAATACTAGTTTAATCTTAAATCAAATCTATCTGCATTCATCACTTTGACCCATGCAGATACAAAGTCTTTAACAAATTTGTCAGATGAGTCTTTGCAGGCATAGACTTCGGCTAATGCTCTTAATTGAGAATTTGAACCAAAAATAAGGTCAACTCTTGAACCTTTCCACTTAGTTTTTTTAGACTTTCTATCTTTACCAACAAAATATTGTTCAGATTTGTCAGTTTCTTTCCAGGTGGTACTCATATCAAGAAGATTTACAAAATAATCTGTTGATAGAGTTCCAGGTTTTTTTGTGAAAACTCCATTTTTAGAACTATCATAGTTTGTATCTAAAACTCTCATTCCTCCTACAAGAACTGTCATCTCTGGAGCCGTTAATCCCATTAATTGTGCCTTATCAATTAATTTTTCCTCAGCTGAAACATTAGATTTACCTTTTTTCATGTAGTTTCTAAAACCATCCGCTTGCGGCTCAAGTAATCCAAATGAATTTACATCTGTTTGGTCTTGTCTTGCATCTCCTCTTCCAGGAGTAAATGGAACCTGAATTTTATGACCAGCTTTTTTTGCTGCCATCTCTATTCCTACATTTCCACCTAATACTATAAGATCCGCCATTGAGACCGATTTTTTATTTGTATCAAATTTTTTCTTAATTTTTTGTAAAGCTTTAATAACTTTTGAAAGTTTTTTAGGGTTATTGACTTTCCAACTTCTTTGAGGTTCAAGCATAATTCTTGCTCCGTTTGCTCCACCTCTTTTGTCAGAACCTCTATATGTAGAAGCAGAAGCCCAAGCCGTAGAAACTAAATCAGAAACAGAGATTTTTGATTTTGAAAGCTTTGATTTTAAATCTCTTATATCTTTTGATTTAAGTTTATATTTTGGTTTATCTATAGGATCTTGCCAAATTAATTGTTCTTTTGGTACTTCGCTACCCAAATAACATGCTCTTGGTCCCATGTCTCTATGAGTAAGCTTAAACCAAGCTCTTGCAAATGCATCCGCAAATTCATCTGGATTTTGATAAAAATGTTTTGAAATTGGTCCATAACTTTTATCCATTCTCAAAGATAAATCAGTTGTTTGCATCATTGGAGGATGCATTTTACTTTTATCATGAGCATCAGGTACCATTTTAATTCTTTGACCATTCTTTTTTGGAGTCCATTGAAATGCTCCAGCAGGTCCTTTTGTCAATTCCCATTCATGGTTAAATAAACAATCAAAGTAACCCATATCCCATTGTGTTGGTGTTTGTGTCCATGCTCCTTCAATACCACTACTTATTGCATGTACACCTTTTCCTGATTTATAGTTACTATTCCAACCAGTTGCTTGATCTTGAATTCTTGATGCTTCTGGATCAGGTCCTTTATGAGATTCAGGTGCAGCACCATGAGATTTTCCAAAAGTATGACCACCAGCAACTAGTGCAACTGTTTCATAATCATTCATTGCCATTCGTCCAAATGTTTCTCTAATATCGTGAGCTGCTTTTAATGGATCTGGATTAAAATCTGGACCTTGTGGATTTACATAAATTAATCCCATGTGAGAAGCTCCCAATGGTTGTTCAAGATTTCTCTTTCCGCTGTATCTCTTAACACCCAACATTTCTTTTTCTGAACCCCAGTAAATATCATCTTCTGGTTCCCAGATGTCAGTTCTTCCCGCTCCAAAACCGAATGTTTTAAAGCCCATTGACTCTAATGCTACATTTCCAACTAATATAAATAAATCTGCCCAAGAAATTCTTTTTCCATATTTCTGTTTTATTGGCCACAAAAGTAATCTAGCTTTATCTAAATTAACATTATCAGGCCAAGCATTTAACGGTGCAAACCTTTGATTACCTGTTCCAGCTCCCCCTCTACCATCACCTGTTCTATAAGTACCTGCAGCGTGCCATGCTAATCTAATAAATAAAGGACCATAATGACCATAATCTGCTGGCCACCAGTCCTGTGAATCAGTCATTAATTTGTTTAAATCTTTTTTGAGTGCTTTGTAATTCAGTTTTTTAAATTCTTTAGAATAATTAAATTTTTTCTCCATTGGATTTGATAAATTCGAGTGCTGACTTAAAATTTTCAAATTCAAACTATTTGGCCAAAAATCTCTATTTGTTTGTCCTCTTCCAGCACTAAATTTTGCTGGTGTACCTGCACCTGTAAACGGGCACTTACTTAATTCTATTGATTTAAATGTTTTACTCTTGTGAAATTCCGCACTCATTATTATATATCTCCTTTAATATTATAATTATTCTAATTCGTTGTTTATAATTATTCTAAAGAAGATTGTCAATAAGTCAGAATATTTATGATTAAATTTTGAAAATTAGTCTTCTAATTTTACTAAAACTTCAACTGATTTAATTTTTTTTCCAGGTATAGATTTTTGAATTTCTATCGGTCCTACATCCTCATTTTTAAGATCAATAAGTTTTTCTTCTTTCACATCGAAAAAATGGTGATGATCTGTGACATTTGTATCAAAGTAAGTTTGATTAGAATTAATAGGTATCTCTTTTAAATATCCTTTTTTGTGGAAAGCATGAACTGTATTGTAAACAGTTGCTAAAGAAACTTTCTCTCCAGTTTTATCTTTTATTAAATTGAATAAGTCGTTTATTGTGAAATGGAAAGTTTTGTCTCTATTAAATAAAACTTCGCATATATTTATTCTTTGTTTAGTTGGTCTTAATCTAGAGTTTCTTAGTTTTTCAATAAATTCTTGTTTACTAGTCATTAGCAATTTAAAACTATTCTAAACTATTTGTATATTATAATGTACCTAAATCAAGTAATAAGATTACAAAATTATGAAAAAAAGTTCCTTTAATTATGACGAACTTATTGATTGCGCCAATGGTAAATTATTTGGTCCAGGTAACGCAAAATTACCTTCTCCACCAATGCTAATGTTTGATAGAATTACAGAAATAACTGAGAGCCAAGGTTTTTATAAAAAAGGTTCTATGAAAGCCGAACTTGATATTAAGGATAATTTATGGTTCTTTGATTGTCATTTTAGAGAAGATCCAGTTATGCCAGGTTGTCTTGGTTTAGATGCAATGTGGCAGCTAGTTGGCTTTTTTCTTGGTTGGCTGGGAAATCCAGGAAGAGGTAGAGCATTAGGTGTAAGCACTGTGAAATTCACTGGTGAAGTTCTCAAAAATGTCAAAATGGCAACATATGAAATAGATATGAAAAGAATTCTTGTTAAAGGAGAAACAACAGTAGGTCTTGCAAATGGAATATTGCTTGCTGATGGAAAAAAGATTTATAGTGCAGAAAATCTTAAAGTAGGATTATTTAAATAATGAAAAGAGTAGTTGTAACAGGACTTGGTGTAGTTTCATGTTTGGGAAATAACCAAGATGAAGTTTATCAATCGTTAGTTAATACAAAATCAGGAATAACATTTTCTGAGGAATACAAAGAGCATAATTTAAAAAGCCATGTTCATGGTAAACCAAATATCAAATTGGAAGATTATATAGATAGAAAAGTTATTAGGTTTATGGGTGCTGGATCAGCATATAATTATGTTGCAATGAGTGAAGCAGTTAAAGACTCTGGATTAGAAGAAAATGAGGTTAGTAATATTTCAACAGGTATGGTCATGGGATCTGGAGGACCATCAATTGAAAATGTGATTTTAGCATCAGATAAGACTAGAGAAAAAAATCCAAAAAAAATGGGTCCATTTATTGTTCCAAGAACAATGGCAAGTACTGCTTCTGCCACTCTAGCAGTTCCATTTAAAATAAAAGGAACTAATTACACAATAAGTTCTGCATGCGCAACAAGTGGTCATTGTATTGGTAACGCAATGGAACTTATTCAATTAGGAAAACAAAATATTATTTTTGCAGGTGGTAGTGATGAGGTTCACTTTGCTATGACTGCAATGTTTGATGCAATGACTGCGCTATCATCAAAATATAACGATACCCCTGAAAAAGCTTCAAGACCATATGATAAAACAAGAGATGGTTTTGTGATTGCTGGTGGAGGTGGAGTTCTTGTTTTAGAAGAATACGAACATGCCAAAGCAAGAGGTGCTAAAATATACGCAGAATTAACCGGATATGGAGCAACATCAGATGGATATGATATGGTTGCACCATCTGGTGAGGGAGCGGTGAGATGTATGAAAATGGCTCTAGCAACTTCAAAAAATAAAATTGACTATATTAATACTCACGGAACATCTACACCCGTAGGAGATATTACAGAATTAAAAGCAGTTGGTGAAGCTTTTCCAGACTATAAACCTAAGATAAGTTCTACAAAATCTTTGTCAGGTCATTCTTTAGGCGCAACTTCAGTTCATGAAGCAATTTACAGTTTGATAATGATGAAAAATAATTTTATTTCAGCTTCAGCAAATATTTCCGAAATGGATGATGAAGCAAAAAATTATCCAATTGTTACAAAAGTTGAAAAAGATGTAAATTTAAACGCAATTATGTCTAACAGCTTTGGTTTTGGTGGAACCAATGCAACATTAGTGTTTGAGAAAGTTTAGATCTATGAGTTTAATGAAGGGAAAAAAAGGTCTTATCATGGGTGTTGCCAATGAAAGGTCAATTGCATGGGGTATATCGCAAAAATTAGCAGAAGCTGGAGCAGAGTTAGCTTTTACATATTTGGGTGATGCTTTAAAAAAAAGAGTTGTTCCACTTGCAGAAAAACTAAATTCAAATGTAACATTTAGCTGTGATGTAGAAAAAAAAGAAGAAGTTGTAAAACTTTTTGAAGATGTAAATAGTCAATGGGGAGAAATTGATTTTGTTGTGCATGCAATTGCATTTTCAGATAAGTCCGAGTTATCAGGAGAATATTTAAATACAACTAGAGAAAACTTTTTAAGAAGTATGTTGATATCTTGTTTTTCATTTACTGAAGTTGCTAGAGAGGCATCTAAAATAATGAAGCAAGGTGGTAGTATGATTACTTTGAGTTATGAAGCAAATAAAGCCATACCCAATTATAATGTAATGGGAGTGTGTAAAGCTGCACTAGAATCTAGTGTTAAATATCTTGCGAGGGATCTAGGAGCAAAGAATATTAGAGTTAATGCAATTAGTGCGGGACCAATAAAAACTTTAGCAGCTTCAGCTATTGGGGATGCTAAATTTCTTTACAAGTGGAATGCCGATCATTCATTTTTGAAAAGAAATGTAGATAATCTTGACGTAGGAAATTCAGCATTATATCTTTTAAGTGATATGGCTGGTGGTGTTACTGGTGAAATTCACTATGTAGATGCCGGTTACAATAAAGTTGGAATGCCAGATCCTAAGAACATTACCTGAAATTTAGTTAAATTTAGTTAAATTATGATGCAACAAATTAGTCTTTATCTAACAAGTATTATATTGGGAATTATGCTCTTCTTTTCTTTTGTTGTAGCACCCGTTACTTTCACTGCATTAAATGAGGAAAATGCTAGAAAATTCATAAGAAAAATATTTCCTTATTACTACACTGTTAATTTAGCTATTAGTATTTTAGTTTTAATTTGCTTTATAATTCTAAAAATTTTTTCCTTAGATTTTTATTTAATTTTAAGTATTGCGGTATTATTTGCTGTATCAAACTTTGTACTTATGCCACTGATCAATAAGTTTAGAGATGAAAAGCAGGATAAAAAATTTAAACAATCACACTTTGTTTCTGTGGTGATAAATTTTGTTCAAATAATTTTGTTGGTAATTGTTTTAATTTAAAAAGAATTAGTAATACCTAAGCCAACGGCAATAAAAATACCTAACCAAATTAAACCTTTAATAAAAAAAAATGCAAAACTACCAAGTAATAAATATCTTCCATATTTATTTTTCTGTAGTTCTAACTTAAAGTTTTTTAAAAGCTTCATTCTATTATAATTTATTACAATTATTTTTTACTTGATCTTTTCCCACTCTTTCATACCACCAGTGATATTTTTGACATTTTTAACCCCCATATCCTTCATAGTTTTGGTTGCTAATGTTCCTTGTCCACCAACACCACAAAAAACTACAAATTCTTTATCAGGATTATTTTTAAACATATCATTTTCTAGAGGACTGCCTTCTGCTAAATAAAATTCTAGTAAACCTCTATCTAAGTGAATTGCATTACCGATCGTGCCTTTTGAAAAGCTCTCTTTATCCCTAACATCGATAAATTGAACATTTGGGTCATTTATCTTTTCTTTTGCATCACTAGCGCTGATATTTTCAATTTCTTTGCTTACGCTCATCAAATCATCAAATTTTTTCATATTTCTCCTATAAATTTATATTGCAGCTTGTTTAATTGATAACTTAACTTTTCCTCTATCAAAGCCTATTACTTTAACTTTAACTTCATCACCTTCTTTTACTACATCAGTTACTTTGCCGACTCTTTTATCAGCAAGCTCTGATATGTGAACAAGGCCATCTTGTTTTCCTAGGAAATTAACAAACGCACCAAACTCCATAATTTTCATTACTTTTCCATTGTAAATTTTATTGAGTTCAGCTTTAGCAGTTAAGTCTTTAATCATTTGCATAGCTTTGTTTCTTGATTCCTCATCTGGAGCAGCTACTGTGACTTCACCTTCGTCATTGATGTCAACTTTGGCACCAGATACCTCAACTATTTCTCTTATAGTTGCTCCGCCTTTTCCAATGACTGTAGCAATATCCTTCTTATCTACAGTGATTTTTTCCATTTTAGGTGTATGTTTTCCCACATCTTCTCTTGATTTGGATAAAGCTTTGTTCATTGCGCCTAAAATATGAATTCTTCCGTCTTTTGCCTGTTTTAAGGCTTGCTCCATAATTTCAAATGTTATTCCTGTAATTTTAATGTCCATTTGAAGAGATGTTATTCCATCTTTAGTTCCAGCAACTTTAAAATCCATATCTCCTAAGTGATCTTCATCTCCAAGAATGTCTGAAAGAACGCTAAAATCATCTCCTTCTTTGATTAATCCCATCGCAATACCAGCAACTGGTTCTTTAATTGGTACACCTGCATCCATCAAAGCTAAAGATGAACCACAAACAGTTGCCATAGATGAAGAACCATTTGACTCGGTTATCTCTGATACAATCCTAAATGTGTAGGGAAAGCTCTCCTTAGAAGGCAAAGAAGAATTTATTGCTCTCCAAGCTAATTTTCCATGACCTATTTCTCTTCTACCTGTGCCTATTCTACCAGTTTCTCCAACAGAAAAAGGTGGAAAGTTATAATGAAGCATAAATCTTTCTTTTTGTAATCCTTCAAGACTTTCTATTTTTTGCTCATCATCAGATGTTCCAAGTGTAGTTGTAACTATTGCTTGAGTTTCTCCTCGAGTAAACAAAGCTGAACCGTGTACTCTTGGAAGAATTCCAACTTCACACATGATTGGTCTAACATCTGAAAGACCTCTACCATCAATTCTATTTTTATTTTTTAGAATATCTGTTCTAACAATTCTTTTTTCTAAATTTTTAAGCTCAGAATTTACATCAAGATCAGTATAATTCTCATCTTCTTCATAAAGCTTTTTGGCTTTATCCGTTATTTCAGATATTAAATTTGATCTATCTTGTTTATCTTTTATTGAAAATGCTTTTTTAAGTTCCTCTGTAAACTCGCTTTCCAATTTATTTTTTACTTCAGATAGATCTTTTTTCTCAACTATCCAGTCAGGTTTTTTGCATTCTTTAGCTAGTTCCTCAATCATTTCGATTACAGGAATAAATCCTTCATGGCCAAACTTAACAGCGTTTAACATTTCTTCCTCAGTTAAACCACTCGCCTCTGACTCAACCATTAAAACTGCATCTTTTGTTCCAGCAACTACCAGATCAAGTTTTGATTCTTTAAGTTCTGCTTTAGTAGGATTAAGAACGTATTCCCCTTTAATAAAGCCAACTCTCGACGCGCCGACAGGACCTAAAAATGGCATTCCTGAAATTGCTAACGCAGCTGATGAGGCAATAATTGATAAAATATCTGCTTCATTCTCTTTATCGTATGATATTACTGTAGGTAGTACCTGAACTTCGTTTTTAAATTCATCTGGGAAAAGTGGTCTGATAGGTCTGTCAATCAATCTTGAAATTAAAGTCTCACTATCCGTAGGTCTTGCTTCTCTCTTAAAATATCCACCTGGAATTTTACCAGCTGCATAATATTTTTCTTGATAATTTACTGATAAGGGAAAGTAATCCATATCTGGATTAACTTTTTTTGCTCCAACTGCAGTTGCTAATACAACTGTTTCTCCACATTGTGCTATGATAGCGCCATCTGCTTGTCTCGCTATTTTACCTGTTTCTAAACTAATCTTTTTCCCTGATACCTCTATTTCTTTCTTTACAACTTTAAACATTTACTTCCTTAAATTTAATTTTGATATTACTTCTTTATAAGACTCCATTTTATTTTTCTTTAAATAGTCTAATAATTTTTTTCTTCTATTCACTGCTCTTAAAAGTCCAACAGATGAGTGCTTATCTTTTTTGAACTGTTTAATATGTTTAGACAAGTTCTCAATTTTATCTGTTAGTTGAGCAACTTGAACTTCTGAAGAACCTGTATCCTTGTCATGGATTGCTAGTTCTTTTGCTTTATTTACCATTTTTTTTCCTTACTTATTTGTTTGTTTGATTAAATTTTCAATTTTTTCTGCATAATCAAAAGAGTCATCTTTTACAAAAAATAGTTTTGGTAAAAACTTCATCACTATTTTTTTTGATAAAACTTTTCTAATTACAAATGAAAATTCTTTTAATTTAGTAACAACTTCTTCAGCATCTTTTCCGCCTAGAGGCATTACAAAAATTTTTGCTGTTTTTAAATCTGGAGACATTCTAACTTCGGTTACAGTTATTTCTTTAGTAGATAGATTTGGTAATTTTGCTTCATCTCTAATAAATAACATCCCTAAAGCTTGTTTAATCATTTCGCCAACTCTTAATTGTCTTTGAGTAACTGGTTTTCCTAAGTTAGACATTATATTGTTCTCTCTGTTATTGTCGAATTATATACTTCAATTACGTCATTTTTCTGGAAATCTACAAAATCCTTAAGAGTTATTCCACACTCCAGACCAGCAGATACCTGCTTTGTTTGATTTTTTTCTCTGAATATTGAGCCTATTTTTCCATTAAAAATTATTGTCCCGTCTCTGATAACTCTTGCATTAGAGTCTTGCGTAATTTCTCCGTCTGTCACTTTTGAACCAGCAACCTTACCAACTTTTGATACTTTAAATATTTCCAATATTTCTGCTGTTCCAATAATTTTTTCATCTACTTCTGGAGACAATAGACCAGACATCTTGCTTTTTATGAAATCTAAAACTTCGTAAATAATGTTAAAATTAGATATAGAAATCTTTTCTTGTTCTGCTCTTTTTTTAGCTTCTTTACTAGGTTTTACATTAAAGGCAATTACTACTGCATTAGATGCTTTTGCTAATGTGACATCAGTTTCTGTTACCATTCCTATATCTGATAAAAGTATTTTTGGCTTTACTTCATCGCTTTTAATTTGATTTATTGCATTTTTTATAGCTTCTGATGAACCATGAACATCTGATTTTATTATAATATTTAACTCTTCAGAAAATGAATCTTTGAATGCAGAGTCTTGAGTTACAAAAGAGAGTGGATTTTCACTATCTTTTGCTTCTTGTATTCTTCCATCACTTAGAGATTTTGCCTCTTTTTCACTCTTTAATACAATAAAATCATCGCCCGATTTTGCTGCACCATTAATACCAAGTATTTCAATTGGTGTAGCAGGTTCAGCATTTTCGATTTGTTTTCCTTGGTCATTTATGATGGCTCTAACTTTCCCCCATTTTAATCCACTAACAAAGTAATCACCCTTTTTTAGAGTTCCCGCAGTAACAATTACATTTGCAATAGGTCCTCTGCCGATATCAATTTTTGACTCTAAAACTACTCCTTTTGCATCTGTCTCAAAATCAGTCTTTAAGTCTAAAATTTCTGCTTGTAAGATAATGCTCTCGACTAGTTTATCTAAATTTTGATTTGTTTTCGTGGAAATCTCTACCATTAAAGTATCTCCTGATAAATCTTCGGCTATTAGTTCGTATTCTAAAAGTTGATTTTTAATTTTTTGAGGGTCAGCCTCTGGCAAATCACACTTATTTATTGCAACCACAATTGGTACTTTAGCAGCTTTTGCATGTTTGATTGATTCTACAGTTTGTGGTTTTACACCATCATCGGCTGCAACAACAAGAATTACTATATCAGTTAACTTTGACCCTCTTGCTCTCATTTCAGTAAATGCTGCGTGGCCAGGGGTATCAATAAAAGTTATTTTGTTTTTATCATGTGTAATCTGATATGCACCAATATGTTGGGTAATACCTCCAAATTCACCAGAGACAACATTAGCTTTTCTTAATACATCTAAAACAGAAGTTTTGCCGTGATCAACGTGACCCATAACTGTTACTATAGGGGCTCTAGTCTTTAAATTTTGGGTTTTTATCTCTTTAATTTTTTCTAAAATTTCTTCTGCTTTCTCCTCTTTAACGGGGTTATGTCCGAATTCCTTAACTAAATATTCTGCTGTATCTGCATCAATTGTATGGTTTATTGTAACTGTTACACCCATACCCATTAAATGTTTTATAATACTGCTGGACTGTTCAGCCATTCTATTTGCTAGTTCTCTAATAGTTATAATTTCGGGTATATTAATATCTCTTTTAATAGGTTTAAAATTCTCTTTAGATTCCTCTTTGTTCAATAATCTATTTTCTTTTTGCTTTGCTCTTTTGAGGGAAGCCAAACTTCTAGATCTCGTGCCAATATCATCTCCACTTAAGGCTCGTGAGACTGTAAGTTTTAATTCTCTTTTTTTACCACCTAATTTAGTGAATTTACTCTCTTTTTGCGAATTATCGCCTTTTAATCTCCTCGTTGCTCTTTGTTCAGCTAGTTTCCTTTTTTCAAAATCGGATGTAATTGGAGATGGGGGTTTAGAAAAATTTGTTCTTTTAGGTATAAAAGTATTTTGCGGTTTATTATCTGTTAATTTTGCTCCCCTAGAAAAACTTGGTTTACCACCAAATCTTGGTGATCTTTTTTCTATTACTACTGTATTTTTTGATTGTGACTTAGCTTGTTCAATACTATTTATTGTCTTTTTGGATGCTCCAGAAATTGATAACTTTAATTTTTTCTTTTCCATTTTTCATCTCTCAATCTTGATACACAATATCTCTTGCAGACATAATTAGATCATCTGCCTCTTGTTTTGAAAGAGCAAAGTCTTCTAAATAACCTTTAATTTTTACTCTCTCACCTTTGACAACATCATAACCTCCTGTCAACTCATCAGACGCTAAATCTGCGAAATCATTTAATGTTAGTATTTTCTGTTCACCAAGTGTTACTAACATTCCTGGTGTTAGGCCTTTATGATTTATTAAGTCATTTTCTAATCCTAAATCTTTAATTCTATTAGCTATTTCTTCTTGGTCTTTTTGATAAAATTCCTTAGCTCTTTCAATTAATTCTTTTGCTGTCTCTTCTTCAATACCCTCAATCTTAATTAGAGCCTCAGGATCGCTATCTTTGATATCATCAATTGATGAAAATCCTTCAGCAACAAGTAATTGACCCAATGTTTCATCCAACTCTAAATTTTTTACAAAATTATCTGTTTTTTCTTTAAATTCTATTTGCCTTCTCTCTGAATCTTCTTGGTCAGTCATAATGTTAATTTCATAATTCATTAATTTTGTAGCTAACCTGACATTTTGACCTCTTCTACCAATCGCTTTACTAAGATTTTCCTCAGTTAAAATAACATCTAATTTTCTTCCTTCTTCATCTACATTTACCCTTTGTACTTCTGCAGGTGATAATGCATTTGCAACAACAACCGCAGGATCTTCTGACCAATTTACTATATCAATTTTTTCACCTTGAAGCTCATTTACAACCGCTTGAACTCTGCTACCTCTCATACCTACACATGCTCCAACTGGATCTAAAGAAGTATCGATTGCTTTTACGCAAATTTTAGCTCTACTACCTGGATCTCTAGATGATGATTTTATTTCTATTAGACCATCATAAATTTCTGGAACTTCTTGAATAAATAATTTCTCCATAAACTTAGGATGTGCTCTTGAAAGAAATATTTGTTGTCCTCTTGGCTCCCTTCTTACATCAAGACAATATGCTTTTACTCTGTCACCGGCTTTTATATTCTCTCGTGGAATCATCTCATTCTTTTGAATTATTGCTTCGGTCCTACCTAAATCAACAATTACATTACCAAATTCTAGTCTTTTAACTATACCACTTAAGATAGTATCAATTTTATCTTTAAAGTCATTATACTGCCTCTCTCTTTCTGCCTCCCTCACATTAAAACTGATTACTTGTTTTGCTGTTTGAGCTGCAATTCTTCCAAAATCAAAAGATGGTAATGGTTGAAGGACTTCATCACCTATCTGTTTCGCTTGATTATTTTCGTTAAGTTTTATTGCATCATCAAGAGTTATTTCTAAATTAGAGTTTTCAGGATTTTCCACAATTACTAATTTTCTAAATATTCCGATATCTCCACTCTCCCTATCAATTTCAACTTTAATTTCGTTTTCAGATCCAAACTTAGATTTAGCTGCTTTTGCAATACCATTTTCCATTGATCCAATAATTAGTTCTTTATCAATAGATTTTTCTAAAGCTACAGCTTCTGCTATTCTAATCAATTCTAGTTTGTCTGCTCTTCTGTTTAACATTTTAATTTACCTAAAAAAAAATGGGCCGAGGCCCATTTTGAAATTTCAATAATGTCAATGAAATATATTTATTTTTTTTTAATATTCAACTTTATTTACTTACTAAATACATCTAATTTATCAGTCTTTTCCCATGAAAATGAACCTTTGTCATCTGGGATTCTTCCAAAGTGTCCGTAAGCAGCTGTTTTTTCATAGATAGGTTTATTTAGACCAAGCATTTCTCTTATGCCTCTAGGGCTTAAATCGAAGTTTTCATGAATAAGTTTTTCAACATGCTTGTTTTTTTCATCATCATTATCAAACAGATCGACATAAATAGATAGAGGTTTTGATACTCCAATTGCATATGCAAGTTGTATCAAACATTTATCTGCTATTTTAGATGCAACAACATTTTTTGCTAAATATCTAGATGCATAAGCAGCAGATCTGTCAACTTTAGTTGGATCTTTACCTGAAAATGCTCCTCCTCCATGCGGAGCGGCTCCACCATAAGTATCAACTATAATTTTTCTACCTGTTAAACCGCTATCACCATCAGGGCCTCCAATAACAAAATTTCCTGTTGGATTAACATAAATTTCCTTTTCATCTAAAGAACTTAACAGTTCTTTTGGTATTGATCTTTCAATATAAGGCTTAACTAAATCTCTTACTTGAGCTTGATCTACATCTGGTGAGTGTTGTGTAGATATAACTACAGATTTCACGGATGATGGTTTTCCATTTTTGTATTCAATTGTTATTTGGCTTTTTGAATCTGGTTCTATATTTTTTAATTTACCAGATTTTCTATCCTCTGCCATAAGTCTTAATATTTTATGAGAATAATGTATTGGAGCTGGCATCAGTACATCAGTTTCATTACACGCGTAGCCAAACATAATACCCTGATCACCCGCACCTTCATCTTTATTTCCTGAAGAGTCTACTCCCATCGCTATATCAGCTGATTGAGCATGTAAATGACTTTCTATAGATGTTGCTTCCTTCCAAGTAAATCCATCCTGGTCATATCCAATGTCTTTAATGCAATGTCTTACTTTTTGAATTAAATCCTCTTTTTTGATTTCAGGACCTCTTACTTCACCAGCTAATACAACTTTGTTAGTTGTTGTTAAAGTTTCACAAGCAACTCTTGATTGTGGTTCAGCAGCCAAATATGTATCTACAACCATATCTGAAATTCTATCACAAACTTTATCTGGATGACCTTCGGATACTGACTCGCTAGTAAATAAGTAATCTTTTTTCATTTATTCTCCCTAATTTTTAAAATCAAAATGAAAGTAGTATAAATTAGGACAAAATAAAAGAAGATCTTATTACCGTGTTCAGCAAAATAAGTTTTATCAACACGTTTAATTTTATTAACGTCAAAATATCCTTTTTCACTAATTTGTTTAATAATTTGACCTTTAGGATTAACAAAAGCAGATACTCCATTGTTTGTAGATCTAATTACATTTTTACCTTCTTCAATTGATCTGAATATCGAATGAGATAAATGTTGAGCAGGTCCAATAGATTTGCCAAACCAACCATCCTCAGAAATATTTAATATAAAATCGTAATATTTTTTGTTTGGATTAATTTTTCCTGAATAAATAATTTCATAACAAATAAGTGGGATAAATTTTAATTTATCTATGTTCAAAATTTCTCTTTTATTATCAGATGAAAATGATTGATACCCTTGGGTTATTTTTTTTAAACCTACTCTTTTGAAGAGGTTTTCAAAAGGTAAAAATTCTCCAAATGGAACTAGTTTATTTTTGTTGTATTTATAAAATAATTCTATATCAGAATTTAATACTACTAAAGAATTATAAATTTTATTTTGATTAATACTATTAATTCCCAAAATAACTTTATGGTTTACATTAAATTTTTTTTTGAAGATGTTTTTAAATAATTTGAGATCTTTTAAATAAATACTAGTAATTATACCCTCAGGAAAAATAAATATTTTTTTTTTTGATTTATTTGGATCACTTAAAGTAATCAATTCATCAATATTTTTTTCTGGATTCTGATTTGATAAGAATCTTTCAATTGGTATATTTGGAGAAACAACTCGAATAACAGAATCTATGTTATCGTATTTTTTTTTTTCAAAATTTTTAATATTAAAGTATCCATACGAATAATTTATTACTATTAGAATTAAACCAAAGCAAAAAATGATGGCTTTTGCTGAATTTTTATAATTATTAAAAAATATTATTGGTAATAAAAAAATAGTTATTAATAATAAATTTAATGAGTAGGTCCCTATATAGGACAAAATTTGTAAAGAAGGTAAGTTATTTGAGATACTAAAGACAAATAGATTCCAGGGGAAACCACCAAAAATAAAACTTCTTAGAAATTCAATTCCACCAAAAAAAATCGAAAAAATCAAAACTGATGAGAGTTTATTTTTTAAATTAAAGAAGCTACTTAGAAAAGTTACCAAACCATAAAATATTCCCAAAAATAAAGGAATTAATATTAATGCAAATGGGATAATAAATTTAAAATTTACATCAAATGTCAAAGAATTTGTAATCCAATAAAGATTAGAAATAAAATAACCAAATCCAAAAATCCAACCTACAAAAAATGAAATAATTTTTTTATTAATATAATTAACTAATATATAAAGTAATAGTGGAAGTGTTAAAAAATTAATAAATACAAAATTATATGGCGGCAAACTAAATGACGTTATTATACCTAAAAGTAAGCATATTAAAAATAGGTACACTTTATTTTCTAGAACAGATTTCAATTTATTTTATTCAATTTTTTAAATATTAAATTTTCTTTTCTCTTCATTAAATGATAATCTTTATTTTTTATATGATCATGTCCTAAAAGATGTAAATAACCGTGTATCCACATTTTATCTAATTCATGATCAAAACTAGATGATTTTGCTCTTTTATTAATTATTTCATATGAAATTGCTATATCTCCTAAATATAATTTATTTTTTATTTTAACTTTTAAAGGAAAAGAAAGAACGTCTGTTGAAACATTTTTATTTCTAAATTTTGAATTTAAATCTTTCATTTTTTTATTATCAGTAAGCATCACAGTAAATTCTTGATTTTTATTTTTAAAGGCACTGATTTTAGATAATTTGTGTAATTTCTTTTTGAAGTAAATTTCTGGTTTTTTTAATTTTTTTTCCCAAATTTTTTTGTCTAAAACTATATTCGCTTTAATCATTAATCTGAATTTTTATCAGAATAAGCCTTGACTATCTTGGAAACTAGCGGGTGTCTTACAACATCAGTGTGATCAAAATCTACTACAGATATCTCCTTTAAATGACCAAGTAATTTTTTTGATCTATTTAAACCTGACAGTGTTTTATTAGGTAAATCTATTTGGGAAGGATCGCCGTTAATAACTATTTTTGAATTTTCACCGATTCTTGTTAAAAACATCTTTATTTGAGTATCGGTAGCATTTTGTGCTTCATCAAGTATTGCAAAAGAATTTTTCAAGGTTCTGCCTCTCATAAAGGCAAGAGGAGCAATTTCAATATCTCCAACTTCTATTTTTTTTTGAATTTTTTCAAAATCTAATAAATCGTATAATGAATCGTAAAGAGGTCTTAAATAAGGGTCAACTTTTTCTCTCATATCTCCCGGTAAAAACCCTAATCTCTCTCCTGCTTCTACAGCTGGTCTCGATAAAATTATTCTTTCTATTTTTTTATCTAGAAGCATAGTTAATCCAATTGCAACTGCTAAAAAAGTTTTACCAGTTCCAGCTGGTCCTGCAGAAATAACAATATCTGACTCTTTTAATGCCCTAATATAATTTTTTTGTTTTTCTGATCTAGGTATTACGGATTTTTTTGGGGTTTTTATTATGTATTCAACATTTCTACTTTTATTTGTAACTTTTTCATCAATCATAAATTTATTTACAGATGATTCTATATCCTTTTTTTCAATTGTTCCATTATTTAAAAACTGATCTACAAGAAATTGAATGGCGTTTTTTATCAATTCATTTTTATCAGGAGTATTTTTTAATAAAATTGAATTTCCTCTAGAGTAAATATTTGTACTTGTAATTTTTTCTAGCTCTTTTAAGTTATTATTAAATTCTCCTAATACACCTAATAATAATTCATTACTTTGAAAAACAATACTTAAAGCATTGTTCGAATAGACATATTTTAGATCTGAATCAATTTTTGGTTTTGCAAAATTTTTCAAATTATGCTGCTTTCATGTTATCTATTACTTTGCCAAATAAAGAATTCTGATTACTTTTTTCAATATTAACTTTTATTAATTTACCAATGTAACTTTCGTCACTATCAAAAATTACTGAAGTTAAGAATTTGTTTCTACCGAAAAATTTGTTTTGATTTTCAAGTTTATTTTCCACAAGCACCTCTAAAGTTTTACCTTCTAAAGATTTATTCAATTCTATTTGATTATTAAATAATTTTTCTTGAACAGTTATCAGTCTATTTTTAAGTTTATCTTTATCAGTAATATCTAATTCTGCAGCTTTTGTTCCTGGTCTTGGACTAAAAATAAAAGAAAATGAATTTATAAATTTAATTTTATTAATTAAATTTAAAGTTTCATTAAATTCAGTTTCAGTTTCGCCTGGATATCCAATAATAAAGTCACTAGAAAATTTTAGGTATGGGTTAATTTTTATTAATTTTTCATAAATATTTAAATAATAATCTACTGTATGCTTTCTATTCATCAATTTTAATATTCTGTCTGAGCCACTTTGAATTGGTAAATGGACAAAAGGCATTAATTTTTTTGAATTCCTATAGCACTCAATCAAGTCATCTGTCATATCTCTTGGATGTGAAGTGGTATATCTAATTCTATTTATTTCATCATACTTATTTAATGTATTAATTAGATCTGACAATCGATACTCTTTGGATCCATCTCTATAAGAATAAGCATTTACATTTTGTCCAAGAAAAGTGATCTCTTTAGATCCATTCTTTATCAGTGTTTCGGCTTCATCAATTATACTTTTAAATGGTCTAGAGTATTCTGGTCCTCTTGTATAAGGAACAACACAAAAATGGCAAAATTTATCACAACCCTCTTGGATAGTTAAAAAAGATGAAACTTTAGAATTATTGTTACGAATATTATCAAAATATTTAAATTTAGAAACTGTGTCAAATTCAGTTTCTTCAACTTTGTTTTCCTTCTCAAAATTTCTCAATATATTATTTATTTTTTGATATGATTGTGGACCTATCACTAAGTCAATATATTTTTCTCTATTAAGCATTTCTGTATTTTCAGCTTGTGCAACACATCCTGCAACTACCATTATTGGTTTTTTTTTATCTTTGTATAACTTTTTAACCCTTCCAATCTCATGGTAAACTTTGTCTTTAGCTTTATTTCTGATATGACAAGTATTTAAAATATAACAGTCTGCTTCGTCTTGATTTTCTGTTTTAGTATATCCTATTGCTTTAACAGCATCGTATATCCTATTAGAATCATATTCATTCATTTGACAACCAAATGTCTTAATAAAAACCTTCTTATTCATGATTTATTTTTTTTTGATTCCGTACAATTCTAATTTATGATCAACCAGCTTATAACCATATTTGTCAGCAATTTTTTTTTGCAGTTCTTCAATATCCTGATCAACGAATTCAATAATTTCTCCTGTTTTAATATCAATTAAGTGATTGTGATCATCATTTAATTCATATCTTGCCTTACCAGACTTGAAGTCATGTTTTGTTAAGATACCTGCTTCTTCAAAAAGTTTAACTGTTCTATAAACTGTAGCAATGCTAATTTTAGAATCTATTTGAGAAACTCTATTATATAATTCATCAACATCCGGGTGGTCAGACTCTCCATACGTTTTTTTAGATTCGGATATTACTCTAGCAATTATCCTTCTTTGATCTGTGAGTTTGACTCCATTTTTTTGACATTTTTCTTCAATAGTTTCTAACATAATTTATTTTAACTCTAGTAAAGGGGTTTAATCAAATTAATATTTGTAAAATTTTTTTTATCAATTTTTACTAACTGATCTACATCTTTATCTGTTAATTGTTCGCTCAAAAATCCATATAAATCAATATTTTTTGCAAAAGCTATGCCTTTAGCAATTGCTATCGAATTTCTAATACTTGAGATTTTACCGGGACCTTGATTTACAAATATTTCACTTATTTTATCTAAATTTGAATCATGTTCTTTAAGAAAATTCAAAATTAATATCATTATTTTATCAAAATTTTCTCTACTGTTTATATGGGTGGTAGTATAAGATTCTAAGTTGGTTATGAGAGAAAATAAAATTTTATCATCTGCAGCGTTAATAACTAAAGTATTCATTTTTTTTATTATTTTTTTAAACGTTAAAGCTGAAGTAGTAAATAAAGAATATTTTAAAGATGAACAAGGTATTTTGGCAATTATGTATCATAGATTTGAAGAAAATAAGTATCCATCAACAAATATAAGATTAGATATATTTAAAAAACATATTAATTTAATAAAAGAAAATAATTTAAATTTTTATAATCCTGGTGAACTTTCAATAAGTTTTAAAAAGGTTAAGGAACAAAAAAAAATTTTATTAACTATTGATGATGGATTTACGTCTTTTTACGAAAATGCATGGCCAATCTTAAAAGATGAAAAGATTCCTTTTATTTTATTTGTCTCAACAGAGGCAGTTGGGAATAAAGGATATATGAGTTGGGACCAAATAAAAGAAATAGAAAAAGAGAACTTTGCATACATTGGTAACCATTCACATTCACACGATTATTTAACTAAATTTACTTTTCAAAAGTTTGTAGAAGATATTGAGGAATCAATTAAAATTTTTAAAAATAAATTAGGTTACAATCCAATTTATTTTTCTTATCCCTTTGGTGAGTATAATTTAGAGCAGAAAAATTATATTTCAAACAATTTTGAATTTGCATTTGGTCAACATTCAGGAGTTATTGATTTAAACAAAGATAGATATGAACTACCAAGATTTCCTATAAATGAAAAATATGGAAAAATAAAAAGATTTAAAGAAGTAATATCTTATTTGCCACTTCAGTATAAAATTATTAAACCTGAAAATAAATTTATGAATGATGGAGAAAACCCACCTAAAATGGTGATAGAGTTTTTCAAAGATCAAAAAAATTTAGAAAATATTAGTTGCTTTTCAAATGAAGGATCAAAATGGAGAAAAACAAAAATTGTTTTAATCGACAATATATTAAATATTAATTTTTCAGAGAAATTTATTGAAAGAAGAGGAAGGATTAACTGTTCTTTAAAAGATGAAAATGGGTGGAGATTTTCAGGTTTCCAATTTGTTCAAAATTAAATTAATTTTTTAGTCTTATTGCTTGTAGGCATTACATTTACATCATCAAAATCCGTAAGAGAATTTTGCTTTATAATTTGTTTTAACACGTCAATGTATTGTTGCCCCGTCTCCGCATATTTATCTAAATAGTTAACCAGCTTTAAGCTGTCTAGTTTTTCATCGTTATCTCTCTGAATTGCTCTTTCTTTTCTAAATTCAATATAACTGCTATGAGTATTTAAATTTCGCTGATATGCTCTAACTGATGCTTTAAGAACTGCAAACTTTGCAACTTTGTGTTTTGCATCTTTATCTACACCTGCTGGTCTAATTCCATCACCATTCCAAGTCCATTGTCCAAATAATGCATTACCTTCCTGTGCAAATCTAGATGTCCCCCATCCAGTTTCTTTAGCAGCTTGAGCAAGTGCTAAAGAGACAGGTATTTCATCCATTCTAACTTTCAGAGAATAAAAATCTCCATCTTTTAAACCATATTGTTTAAATTTTTCTTTTAACCAATTCTTTTCTTTTTGCGTGTTTATATTCTTAGCCAATATTCTAAATAATTCTTTTCTATCGAGACGAATTTTAGCGTTCTCTTCTACGATTAATGGTAAAACTATTTGAATAAATAGTCCCTTTCTTTTTTTTGAACTCTCAATACTTTTAATCTCTTTTGGAAGATGATCGATTTTATTGCCTATATTTACTAACTTAGTTTCTCTAACTCTTTCAAGATTATAATTTGTATCTTTAAACAATTGCTCAATTGTTCTTGCATCAAATCTTATTGAATTCTGTCCCTCGTCATCTGTACTGAAAAAATCAATATCAGCAAAAATATTTTTCAGTTTCAGTTTATTTGTTTTAGTTTCTCTCTTTACATCAAGGATTTTTTTTCTTTTGTCTAGTTCTTGGTCAAAATTTACACCAGCATTTGAGATTACAGATTTTTTGAAATTTAAATTTTTATCTAAAAAATTGCTTACAGTCGGTAAGGAAAAGAATGAAAATATTACAAAAATACTAATTGCTGAAAATCTAAATACATTATTTTTCTTTTGCTTGAGTTTAATACTTTTATTTTTTGTACGTCTAACCATTAATTTCAATATAGTTATTATTAATTAATTATACAGCTAAAACTTCTTTAACTTCAGGAATGTAATGACAAAGTAAGTTTTCCACACCTTTTTTTAAAGTAAGAGTTGAAGATGGACAGCCTGAACAACTACCTTTTAACAAAACTTTAACTTTTCCATCCTTGAATTCTTGGAACTTTATATCTCCGCCATCTCTTGCAACGGCAGGTCTGATTTTAGAATCTAGAATACTTATTATTTTTTTTTCAATCTCTGAATAATTTTTGTGTTGGTCTTCTTCATTAGTCTTATCGATAATGCAGGTATTACCATTTGCGTAATGCTCATTTACATATGATATGACAATGTGCTGAATATCTTCCCAATTTTTATTTTCTTCTTTATTTATCGAAAAAAAATCTTCTCCTAAAAATACTCCAGTCACTCCATTTATTTGTAATAAGTTCTTTATTAGTAAATTATTTGTATCTTCTTGTTTCAAAATTTCTAAAGGACCATTATTAGATACCTTTCTACCAGGCAAAAACTTTAATGAATTTGGGTTTGGTGTATTTTCAATTTGTATAAACATTCATTTTATATAGTGTTTATTTCAAAATATTAAATGATTAAAAACCAACTATTTCTTTGATCTTTTTAACCTTTTCAGAAGAAATATCCTCTGCTTTTACTGCTCCATCTTTTAAAATTTGATCTATATAATTTTTATCTGACAACAATTTTTTTATTTCTTTTGATATAGGGGACAACTTAGCCACAATTATTTCAGATAGTTTATTTTTTAAATCAGAAAAATTTTTTCCTTCAAATTCATTTAATGTATCAGTAATATTTTGATTACTTAAACTTGAGTAAATACCCATCAAATTTTCTGCTTCAGGTCTACCTTTAAGTCCATCTTCTTTTCCAGGTAAAGTATCATTATCTGTTTTTGCTTTTTTTATTTTGTTTATAATTTGATCCTCACTATCTGTTAAATTAATCCTACCGCCTTCAGCAATATCTGACTTACTCATTTTTTTTGAACCATTTTTCAAACTCATTATTCTTGAAAAATGTTTTTGGATTAGAGGTTCGGGAGGTCTTAAGAAATCTGGACATTTATATTCGTTATTGAATTTTTGAGCTATATCTCTACAGAGTTCTAAATGTTGTTTTTGATCATCTCCAACCGGTACATGAGTAGCGTCGTATAAAAGAATATCAGAGGCCATGAGAATAGGATAAATATATAAACCAACACTAGCTTTTTCCTTATCTTTTCCGGCCTTTTCTTTGAATTGTGTCATTCTATTAAGCCATCCCATTCTGGCTACACATCCTAAAATCCAGGAGCCCTCGGAATGTGCAGGAACTAAAGACTGATTAAATATTATGCTTTTTTTTGGATCAATACCGCTTGCGATGAATGCTGCTGCTGTTTCTCTAATATTATTTTTTAACTCTATCGGATCTTGCATTACAGTAATAGCATGAAGATCAACGACACAAAAAATACATCTATTATCTTTATTGTTTTGTAAATCAACAAAATTTTTTATTGCACCTATGTAATTGCCAAGATGTAAATTTCCAGTTGGTTGGACTCCAGAAAAAATTTTTTTAGACATAATTTAATAGTTTAATTTAATATCAGATATTTTAAAGGCCTTAATGAGTATTGAAATCAATAAATAAAAAGCAAAAGTTAAAAGAACTAATGATATAATTGCTAAAAATTTGTAACTATTTAAAAATATAAAATAATTACCAAAATAATTTATTAATATTTTAAATAATCCCAAACAAATCAAATTTGAAATTGATATTTTAAAGAGTTGTATAAAAAATGAGTTGTTGAAATTAAAATAATTTTTATTTAAGGCAAATACCATTAGTAAGAAACCATTCAACCACGAAGAAATAGTTGTTGCTATAGGAATTATAATAAAACCTATTTTACTAAATAAAGATACACTAATAACAATATTCAAAATTACAGAAATCAATGAAAAGTAAAAGGGTGTTTTTGTATCATTTCTGGCAAATATAAAACTTGAAAATATTTTTATCATTGAGAATGCAGGTAGGCCTAATGCAAAATAAAATAATGCAAGAGCTGAATTTTTTACACTTTCTTCATTAAAAGATCCATAACCAAAAAGTGCGGAAACAATTTCTTCAGAAGCAATAATTAATGCTAGGGTAGCTGGAAGACTTAAAAATAAACTCAACTCCAAAGACTTATTTTGTAAAATTTCCAATTTTACTTTGTTTTTACTCTTAACATACCTGCTCAAGTTAGGTAAAATAATTATACCGATTGCAATCCCTGCTATTGCTAAGTTTATCTGGTATATCCTATCTGCATAATATAAATATGAAACAGCACTTGCTTGAAAAGAGGCAATTATTGTACCAACTAATATATTAATTTGAGTAACGCCAGATGAAAATATACTGGGCAAGAGTTTTTTAAAAAAAAATTTTATTTTATTATCTATTTGAAAATTGAATTTAAAACTTGGATAAAAATATTTTCTAGTAAAAATAATTAAAAATATAAATTGTATAATTCCCGCAAATGTTATTGCATAACTTAAATAGTAAACTAAATCAGTATCGTTTTTTATAAAAAGGAAACATATTATTAATATTATATTTAAAAAAAGTGGGGCTGCGGCTGCGACGGCAAATTTGTTGTGAGAATTTAAAATTGCTGAAAAAAAAGAGGCTAAGCTTATAAAAAGTAAGAATGGAAAAGTAATTCTTGTTAAATCAACTGCTAACTTGAACTTTTCATCTATATCTGAGAAGCCAGGAGCGATCAATTTTATAAAGTTTGGCATAAAAATCTCAATAAGTATTGTTAAACTTAAAAGGGCTAGGACCAATAAATTAAATACTGAGTTTGCAAATTTTAGAGCTTTTTTTTTACTAGACAAAAGTTCTGATGTGTAAGATGGAACAAATGCTGCATTAAAAGTACCTTCTGCAAACAATCTTCTAAAGGTGTTCGGTATTCTAAATGCTACAAAGAATGCATCAGCAATTGGTCCCGAACCAAGATAAATAGCTATAAAAAAGTCTCTAATGTATCCCAATATTCTGCTTAGTATAACAAACAGACTAAACGTGCCTGTTGACTTAATTAAATTCATAAATCATATTACTAACTTAATCCTTTTGTATATCTAAACAAATAATGAAAAAAAACAAAATTGAACATTATTCTGATAAAGAAGCTTTAGATTTTCATACTAATGATAAATCTGGCAAAATAGAGATCGTTTCTTCTAAGCCCGTAACTACAAAAAGAGATCTGGCCTTAGCTTATTCTCCTGGTGTTGCGGCTCCTGTAAAAGCAATAGCTGATAACCCTGAGTTGGCATATGAATATACTACTAAAGGAAATTTAGTTGCAGTAATTAGTAATGGATCAGCAATATTAGGGCTAGGAAATTTGGGTGCGATAGCATCAAAACCAGTGATGGAAGGAAAAGCTGTTCTATTTAAAAGATTTGCAGATATAGACTCTATAGATTTAGAAATAGACACAGAAGATACAAAAGAAATAATTAATTCAATAAAGCATATCGCAAAAAGTTTTGGTGGTATAAATCTTGAAGACATTGCAGCTCCAAACTGTTTTATAATTGAAGAAGAATTAAAAAAAATTCTAGATATTCCTGTGTTTCATGATGATCAACATGGAACTGCAATTATTACAACAGCCGCACTAATTAACGCTGTTGATATTGCAAAAAAAAACTTAAAAAAAATTAAAATAGTGATTAATGGTGCAGGAGCTGCAGCTATGGCATGCGCAAAATTATTTAGAAGCACTGGTATTCCAAAAAATAATATTAAGATGTTGGATACAAAGGGCGTAATAAATAAATATAGGAAAGATATTAATTCTTGGAAAAAAGAATTTGCAGTAGAAACAAAGGATAAAAGTTTAGACGATGCGATGAAAAATGCAGATGTATTTTTAGGCTTATCCGCAGCAGGTGTTGTTAAAAAGAGTATGGTTAAAAAAATGGCGAAAAATCCAATTATATTTGCTTGCGCAAATCCCGATCCTGAAATTAAACCAGAAGATATAGAAGAAGTGAGAAATGATGCAATTATAGCAACGGGTAGATCCGATTATCCAAATCAAGTAAATAATTTAATTGGGTTTCCTTACATATTTAGGGGAGCATTAGATGTTAGAGCAAAAACTATTAATGAAGAAATGAAAGTTGCGGCAGCTAATGCTATCGCCTCACTTGCAAGAGAATTTGTGCCTGATGAGGTCGCAGCTGCAATGGGTGGTGAAAGACCTAATTATGGAAAAGAATATATCATTCCATCCACTTTTGACCCACGGTTAATAAGTGTTATACCAGTAGCAGTAGCAAAAGCAGCCATTAAATCTGGAGTTGCTAGAAAAAAAATTGAAAATTTTGATCAATATTCTGAACAGCTAAAACAAAGGCTTGATCCATCTGTTACAATTATGCAGGGAATAAATAACCAAATTAAAAAAACGAACAAAAAAGTTGTATTTGCTGATGGTGAAGATGAAAATACTTTAAAAGCAGCTATAGCATTTAAAAATAGTGGATTAGGTACGCCTATTTTGGTTGCTAAAGAAAAAGTGGTTAAAGAAAAACTGAGAGAGATTGGTTACGGAGAAAACTTTGATATTCAAATTGTGAATTCTACTTTGAGCGACAAGCGAAAAAAATATGTAAATTACTTATTTGAAAAACTTCAAAGGACAGAGGGATTGCTTGAAAGAGATTGTGATAAAATGGTTAGAAATGACAGGGTTATATGGGGTTCTTGCATGGTTGCATGCGGAGATGCTGATGCAATGGTAACTGGAAATTCAAGAAGGTATGGACAATCTCTTGATAAAGTAAAAAAAGTCATAGATGCTAGACCGGGAGAGATTATGTTTGGATTGAATATGATTGTAAATAAAGGAAAAACGGTATTTATTGCAGATACAAGTGTTCACGAATATCCAACATCTGAACAACTTTCTGAAATAGCTATTTCTGCATCTAGAGTTGCAAAATTATTTGGATTTGAACCAAAAGTCGCTTTTCTTTCACACTCAACATTCGGCCAACCAATTACAGCAAGAACTAAACACATAAGAGATGCAGTAGAAATTTTAAAAAATAAAAAGGTTAAGTTTAAGTTTGATGGAGATATGCAGCCTGATGTTGCCTTAAGTGATGAATATAAAGACCTTTATCCATTCTCTGAGATTGTTGGTAATGCAAATATATTAATTATGCCTGGACAACATAGTGCAGCTATAACTTATAAAATAATGAAAACTTTAGGTGGCGCAAAAGTTATTGGGCCACTATTAATAGGTTTAGGTCAAGCAATTGAAATTGCCCCGTTAAGATCATCGACATCTGACATATTAAATTTAGCATCTGTTGCAGCATATTCAGCAGGAGTGATTAATTACAAAAAGCCAAATTAGTTTTTTATTACTCTCAAGTCCTCAACTAAAAAAATACTTGTAACTACATCCTCTACATCAAGAACTTTCTTAGCTTCGTTTATAACTTCAGCTCTTTCTTCTTCATTCTGTGAAATGCCATAAACATAAATAATTTTTTTATATGTATCGATATCATAATTTGCAGACTTTATTTTTTTATTAGTAATCATTGCTGTTCTTAATTGGGAAGTTATAAGTACATCTTTGGCTGTTTGTTTAAAATTAAATTTTTCTTTAATTTTTAAATCATTTTTAACTGATCTTGCGCCTTTTATTTCCCAACCTAGTTTTGTAATTTTTAATTTTTCTTCTACCGTATTTACTTTACCTGTTATAAAAATTCTTCCATCTAAAACTTTGGTTTTCACATTTAGTAAATAACCTTTATCCATTAATATCAATTTTGCTCTTAAATTTTTTTGCATTAATGAGTCATCTATTTGTGTTCCAATGGTTCTTGGATCCATTGCAATCGAAACACCTGTGCCTAAAACACCAGTTGAAGAATAACCAACACATCCAGAAATTGAAATAAGGATTATAATTAATAATAAGTTTTTAAATTTCATTTTTTTTCTTCAAACAAAAATTATAAACAATTTTTTTTGATATATTATTTTCGTTACTAATTTTTGAGGTTACATCTTTAATTGACATTTTTTTTAAAAGTTTGATGATTTTTTTTTTAACAGATTCTTCAATTACTTGTAACCTGTTTTGTAAATTTAAATTTTCTGATATTACTACAGTCATCTCACCTTTTTCAGATATGTTAATATTTTTGAGGTTTTTTACCTTAACTCTAATATATTCTTCATGCAATTTAGTCATTTCTCTAGTAATTAAAATATCTCTATCATTAAAATATTTTTGGATTTGAGTTCTTATTTTTTTTATTTTTTTAGGTGAAATAAAAAAAACAATTGAATAATTTAAATTAGAAATTTTTTTAAAAAGTTGATCAATTTGCAACTTTTTATCAGGCAAAAAACCACAAAAAAAGAAATTGTTTGAAAAGCCACTTACAGAAACAGCTGCTGTAGCAGCAGAGGATCCTGGAACTGGAAATATATTAATTTTATTCTTGATGCACTCATTTATCAAAATTCCTCCTGGATCTGAAATTGTTGGAGTACCTGCATCTGAGATTATAGAAATTATTTTGTTTTCTTTTAGTAAATTTAAAACATTTTTAATGTTTTTTTTTTCATTAAATTTGTGATTAGACAATAATTTTGTATTTATATTAAACCTAGATAATAGTTTACTTGAAACTCTTGTGTCTTCTGACAAAATCACGTCTGATTTATTAAGAATGTATATAGCTCTTAAAGTAATATCACCCAGGTTTCCTATTGGTGTTGAAACACAATATAGCCCAGGTTTTAAATTATCATTTAATTCAAAATTATACATTTAATGACGATGAAAAAATTATATATCATAGTTTTAAAAGTTTTACTTATAATCGTTTTATTTCAATTAAAAGCAATATCGGAGGAGAAAATTAAGATAGGTTTAATAGTGCCTCTATCAGGTGAATATTCATATATTGGTAAATCAATTCTTAAATCTACAAGAATGGCATTAAATAAAATTAATGATGACAGAATAACAGTAATACCTAAAGATACCAAAGCAAACCCGATAGATACACTTAAAGTATCAAATGAACTTTACAATAATGGTGTAAAAACAATTATTGGACCGGTATTCAATGAGAGTAATAAATATTTAGATGAATTAAATGAAGTAACATTCTTATCTTTTACAAACAAAATTAGAAATAATCCAAAAAATGTGATTTCTGCGGGAGTAAATGCAATATCACAAATAAATACGATTAAAAAATATTTAAATGAAAATAATTTAAAAAATACAATATTTCTAATACCAGAAACTGATTATAAAAGAGAAATTGAAGAAGCTATTGAGAAATCTAATTTAATATTAAAAGAAAAATTTATATATAGCAAAGATCCAACATTACTAACAAAACAAATAGAAGATTTAACAAGGTATCAACAAAGAAAGCAAAATTTAGAAAACGAAATTAAAAAGGTAGAAAATTCAAACACATTAAATAAAGAGAAAAAAATAGATGAATTAAAAAAAAAAGATACTTTAGGTTTTATTAATTTTGACTCAGTAATAATTGCTGATTTTAGTGAAAGTCTAAAAAGTGTTGCCACGTCATTATTATATACAGATGTCTCATCAGAAAGAATAAAATACATTGCATTTAATCAATGGTTTGATGAAAGTCTTTTAAAGGAAACTTCATTGCATCCAATATATTTTCCATCAATAAATAAAGATAATTTTGAAATATTTCAAAAAGAATACATTCGAAACTTCAAAAATACTCCAAATCAAATTTCTTTTTTAAGTTATGACCTAATAGGGTTGGTATATTATTTATTAATAAATAATGATTTTAAAACTAATGAAAATTTATTTATTAAGCAAAATAAGTTTAAAGGGAAAATAGGAATTTTTGAAATTAATAAAAAAACAATCACTCATCAATTAAACTTTTATGAAATACAAGATAAAAGTTTTAAAGAAATTTTTTAATTTTTTTAAAAGCTTTTGCTCGGTGATCGCTTTTAAATTTTATCTTTTGACTCATTTGACCGAATGTTAATCTTTTATTTTCAGGAATAAAAATTGGATCATAACCAAAACCTTTATTACCAACTTTTTTTTTAGAAATTTTGCCACCAATAATCCCTAAAGATTGGATTGGTTTTTTTTTTAATCCATAAATAGTTAATGCACAAATAAATCTCGCTTTAATCTTTTTTGACTTCCAATTTTTATCTACCTTCGATAACTTTTGATATACTTTGGATATTGCCAAATTGAAATCTCCCCTTTTCCCACCCCATCTTGCTGAATAAATACCTGGTTGATTATTTAGTAAGTCAATTTCAAGCCCGGAATCATCCGCAATGCAAATTTTTTTTGTTTTTTTTGAAAAATGCTTTGCTTTAATTAAAGAATTTTTTAGAAAAGTATGTCCATTTTCTTTAGGGCTTTTTAGACCATAGTCTTTTGGAGAAGTAATAGTGTAGTTTTTGGGCAGTAAATCTTTAATTTCTTTTATTTTTCCCTCATTATTTGACCCTACTACGATTTCTTTAATTTTTTTTTTTAACATCTAGAATTTCATGAATTTCTTACCATATAGACTCTAATGGAAAAAGAAGAATCACAAAATAAAGAAAATCAAAATTTAAAAGACGAAAATTCAGAGCTAAGCACAGATAATCAGGCCTCAGAGGAAACCGAAAAAAAAGAAGAAGAGGAACAACTTTCACCCGAAGATGAAATTGCAAGTCTTAAAGATAAAGTTGCTAGAACATTTGCTGAAATGGAAAATCAGAGAAGACGATTTGAAAAAGAGAAAGATGAAGCTTTTGAATATGGTGGATTTTCATTTGCGAGGGAAACTCTTAATCTTCTAGATAATTTAGAGAGATCAAAACAAACACTGGAAAGTGATGAAACTATAAAAGATAAAGATACACTAAAAAAATTGATAGAACATATTAATATTATTAATAAAGATATGATTTCTATTTTCAAAAAAAACAATATTGAGCCAATTAAAGCAATTAACGAAAAACTGGATCCAAATTTGCATCAAGCTATGATGGAAGTTGAAGATGATACAAAAGATCAAGGGACAATAGTTCAAGAAATTCAAAAAGGTTTTATGATGAAGGATAGGTTGCTAAGACCTTCGTTAGTAGCTGTATCTAAAAAAAAAGTTGAAGAGAAACAAAATAACCAAAAAGACAAGGAAATTGAGGAAAAAGAGGCAAAAAATTAATTATTTATTATGGTTGTAGTTGTAAAATTAGCACTTATATGAGGTTCAAATAGGATAAATTATGAGTAAAGTTATAGGAATAGATTTAGGAACAACAAATTCTTGTGTAGCCGTTATGGAGGGAACACAAGCAAAAGTATTAGAAAATGCTGAAGGAGCAAGAACGACACCATCTGTTGTTGCATTTACAGATGAAGGTGAAAAATTAATAGGTCAACCAGCTAAAAGACAAGCTGTTACAAACCCTGAAAATACAATTTTTGCAGTTAAAAGATTAATTGGAAGAAATTTTGATGATCCGACAGTTAAAAAAGATGTAGAGACTGCACCTTTTAAAATAGTTAATTCTGATAAAGGCGACGCATGGATTGAGGCAAAAGGACAAAAATATTCACCATCACAAATTTCAGCTTTCACACTTCAAAAAATGAAAGAGACAGCAGAAAAATATTTAGGTTCTGAGGTAAAACAAGCTGTAATTACTGTTCCAGCATATTTTAATGATGCTCAGAGACAAGCCACTAAAGATGCGGGTAAAATAGCTGGCCTTGAAGTTTTAAGAATTATAAATGAGCCTACAGCAGCATCCCTGGCTTATGGTTTAGACAAAAAAGCAAATAAAAAAATAGCAGTATATGATTTAGGTGGAGGAACATTCGATGTTTCAATTCTTGAATTAGGTGATGGTGTATTTGAAGTTAAGTCAACTAATGGTGATACATTTTTAGGTGGAGAAGATTTTGACAATGCAATAGTTGATTACTTACTTTCAGAATTCAAAAAAGAAAATGGTATTGATTTAAAATCGGATAAATTAGCTTTACAAAGATTAAAAGAAGCCGCGGAAAAAGCAAAAATAGAACTTTCATCAGCTACTCAAACAGAAATAAATTTACCATTTATCACAGCTGACAAAACTGGACCGAAACATATTAACTTGAAAATGACTAGAGCCAAATTAGAAGCATTAGTCGAAGATCTAATTTCAAGAACGATTCCGCCATGTAAAACAGCTTTAAAAGATGCGGGATTATCAGCAAGTGAAGTAGACGAAATTGTACTGGTTGGTGGTATGACCAGAATGCCAAAAGTTATAGAAGAAGTTAAAAATTTCTTTGGGAAAGATCCTAACAAATCTGTAAATCCTGATGAAGTTGTTGCTATGGGAGCAGCAATTCAAGCAGGGGTATTACAAGGTGATGTTAAAGATGTATTGCTTCTAGATGTGACTCCTTTATCATTAGGAATAGAAACTCTGGGTGGTGTATCCACAAAATTAATAGATAAAAATACAACAATACCAACTAAAAAAAGCCAAGTATTTTCTACTGCAGAGGATAATCAACCAGCTGTATCAATTAGAGTTCTTCAGGGTGAAA
>CACAJQ010000003.1:0-133712 GCA_902532805.1 uncultured Pelagibacteraceae bacterium
TATTATATATTTTTAATTACAATATAAAAAAACACTTAATTTATAAACATTTTTATGTTTTCGGTATTATTTCCCGGTCAAGGCTCTCAAAACGTTGGTATGGCGAAAGAGTTTTATGAAAATTTTTCATATGTGAAAAAATATTTCTCATATGCAGATGAAATTTTAAATAAAAAATTAAGTAAAATAATTTTAGACGGATCTAAAGAAGAACTTGACAAAACAGAAAATACACAACCAGCAATATTTCTTGTAAGTTATTCTATATTTAAAGTTATTGAAAAAGAAACAGAATTTAATGTTAAAAATGCAAAATTTTATGCAGGTCATTCTCTCGGTGAATATTCTGCTTTGTGTTGTTCAGATGCTATTACTTTTGAGGAAACAATTAATTTGCTAAATTCAAGAGGCAAAGCAATGCAAAATGCAGTTCCTAATAATGAAGGAGGAATGATTGCTGTGATTGGAAAAGAAATTACAGAAATAGAAAAAATTATTAAAGATAATTATAATACTTTTATTTGTTTTGTTGCAAATGACAATTCAGTTGGTCAATTAGTTGTAAGTGGTAAAATCAGTTCTCTTAATTTGTTTACAGAAGAATTAAAAAAAAGAAGTATAAAATTTGTGAAACTTCAGGTCAGCGCTCCATTTCACTGTCCCTTAATGAAAAAAGCTACTGATGAAATGAAAAGTAAAATTCTAAATATTAATATTAAAAACCCTACAGTCGATATCATCTCAAATGTTACAGCTCTTCCTCAAAATAATGCAAAAACAATAAAAAATCTTTTAATCGAACAAATAGAGAAACCGGTAAGATGGAGAGAGAGTGTAAATAATATGATTGGTAATGGTGTAAATAAATTTTTAGAAGTTGGTCCTGGGAAAGTTTTATCAGGATTAATAAAAAGAATAGATAGAAATGTGAAATTAAATCAGGTAAATAATTTATTAGATTTAAAAAATATAACAAATGACTGACTTACAAAACTTAAATATTTTATTGACTGGTTCTACAGGCGGGATAGGTGGAGCTATACTGAACAAATTATTAGAGAATAAAGCAAAAGTAATCGCAACTGGAACAAACGAAAAAAAACTAGATATTATTAAAAAAAAATTTACCGATGTTATTGTTAAAAAATTTGATATTACAAAGCATGAGACTATTCAGGATTTTATTGAAGAGTGTAATGAGATATTTCAAAAAAAAATTGACGTTTTAATAAATAATGCTGGAATTACAAATGATAATTTAGCAATAAGAATGAAGGATGAAGAGTGGAATAAAGTTATAAACTTAAATTTAACCTCAAGCTTTTTGCTCACTAAAAATACAATAAAAAAAATGTTAAAAAATAAAAATGGAAAAATAATTAATATAACATCAGTAGTTGGACATACAGGAAATATTGGTCAAGCTAATTACGCAGCTTCTAAAGCGGGCTTAATTGGAATGTCTAAAAGTTTAGCCCTTGAATATGGTAAAAAAAATATAAAAGTCAATTGTATATCACCTGGGTTTATAAAATCAGAAATGACTGAAAATATTAATGAGAGTTACAAAAAAACATTAGAAGAAAAAATTTCTCTTGAAAGATTTGGAACTCCTGACGATGTTGCCAATGTTGTATTATTCTTATCCTCAGGGCTTTCGGATTATATTACAGGGGAGACAATTCATGTAAATGGAGGCATGTATTTTAGTTGACAAAATAGTATAAATACTTATTAACGATTTTAACTTATATAAAAATATGTCAGAAGATATTTCAAGCAAAGTAAAAAAAATAGTTGCAGACCATTTAGGTATAGATGAAGCAAAGGTAACTGAAGAATCTAGTTTCATCGATGATTTAGGGGCCGATAGTTTAGATACAGTTGAGTTAGTAATGGCTTTTGAAGAAGAATTTGGATCAGAAATTTCAGACAGCGATGCAGAAAAAATTCTTACTGTTGGAGATGCTGTTAAATTTATTGAGAATAAAGCAAACTAATTTTTAATTTAAATGTCCAGCCCTAAGAAAGGTGGAATGTTTATACTTTCATCACCATCTGGTGCTGGAAAAACCACCCTAGTTAAAAAAATTTCAAAACAAGATGAAGTTGAACAAAAATCAGAAGATGAAGAAGACGATTGGGGTGATGAAGATGAGAATGATGAAAAATATTGGTTTACTAAAGACAAAATTGATAAGATAAAAAAGGTACATAACTATTTAGACTCTTTGGAGCCAATTGGAAAAGTGCTATCTTTTTCGTCAATTATTGATGTTGCTACTCAATTGAATAACAATAAAGAGTTAGGATCTTTAGAAATGGGTGTTTTATACACTAAAATACCAGATAATATAAAAAAAGAAATTGTAGATCCATATATCTCAATTAAAGACTCTGAAGCTAGAATAAGTTTAAGAATAAAAGACTCTTTAGATAATTTAAGGAGAAATGACTTACTCATTAAAATAAACTCTGACCTTGAAAATAAATTAGATTTAAAAAAAGATGAATACAAATTAGGTGGAGTATTAATATTGTTTAATAATCTTTTACAAAGTTTATTTAAATCTCAAATTTTAACACTTGGATTTGTAATGCTTGGAATTTTTATAATGTTTATAATTCTTTTTAAAAATTTAAAATTAGCTTTAATAGGTGTCGTGCCAAATTTTATAGCAGCCTTTTTTATATTGGGCTTAATTGGATTATTGGGAATCCCCCTCGATATGATGACAATAACTATTGCTGCAATAACAATAGGTATTGCAGTAGATAATAGCATTCATTATATTTATAGATTTAAAGAAGAGTATGCAAAATTAAAAAATTATAATAAGACATTAAAACTTTGTCATTCAACAGTTGGTAAGGCTATTTTAAATACATCAATTACAATAGTTTTTGGATTTTCAATTTTAGTACTGTCTAATTTTATACCTACAATTTACTTTGGTGTGTTCACAGGTATTGCTATGTTGCTTGCAATGGTTTCCGTTTTAACACTTTTGCCCTCTTTATTGCTAAAAATTAAACCATTCAATTAATGATTGAAGCTATTCAGGATTTCTTAATACAAGTAACATTATTTGATTATATTTTTTTTGTATTAACTATTTATTTTTTAATCCAAGGATCTAGAAAAGGTTTTGTTCTAAGTTTATTATCAGCTGCTAAATGGGTAATGGCTTATATTTTAACAATTTATTTGTTTCCAAAAGTAAAACCTTATTTTGATGGAATTTTGGATAGTGAATACGTTCTAGATATAATTTTAGGAATAACATTATTTATTATAATAATATTCCTTATTCTCTTAGCAAACAAAGCAATTAGTAAAGTAATTACTTATACAGGATTAGGTTCAGTGGATAAAGTTTTTGGTTTTTTCTTTGGAATCGCTAAGAGTTATGTTTTAATTGTTTGTTTGTTTACAGCTCTAGATGTTGTCTACGCTAGCAAAAAATGGCCATTAAATTTAAAAGATTCTTTAACATTTCCTTGGGTTGAAAAAGGTAGTATCTATCTTATAAAGGTATTTCCAAATCAAAAACAATATGAAGACGCTAAAGAAAAAGTTCAAGATGTATAATCCTAAGTTGAAAGAGGAATGTGCTGTCTTTGGTATAAGCAATACACCAGAAGCATCAACTTTAACAGCTTTAGGACTTCATGCATTGCAACATAGAGGACAAGAAGGTTGTGGAATTGTATCATTTGATGGAGAAAAATATCACTCTGAAAAAAGATTTGGTCTGGTTGGTGACAACTTTAATGATGAGAAAGTTTTAAAAAACTTGCCAGGAAATTATGCTATAGGTCACAATAGATATTCTACAACTGGCGGAACTGCTCTTAGAAATGTACAGCCATTCTTTGCTGATACTAATTCAGGTGGAATTGGTGTAGCACATAATGGTAATCTAACTAACGCAATAACACTCAGAAATAAAATGGTTGAGGAAGGCTCAATTTTTTACACAACATCAGATACAGAAACAATAGTAAAACTTATAGCTAAATCAAAAAGACCAAAGACAATTGATAAAGTTATTGATGCTCTCTTTCAAATTCAAGGAGGATATGCATTAGTTATGATGACACAAAACATTCTTATTGGTGTAAGAGACCCTTATGGAATTAGACCTTTGGTTATAGGAAAGTTAAAAAACTCTTATGTTTTTGCATCTGAAACCTGTGCTTTTGATATTATTGGTGCAAAATTTGTTAGAGAAGTTGAAAATGGTGAAATTGTTTATGTAGAAAATGATGAATTAAAAAGTATTAAGCCGTTCCCTCAAAAAAAAGTGAGACCATGTGTGTTTGAATATATTTATTTTTCAAGACCAGATAGTATTTTAAACGGTAAAACAGCCTATGAATATCGTAAAAGATTTGGAGCTGAATTAGCAAAAGAAGATAATTTAGATGCTGACTTAGTTGTGCCAGTGCCTGACTCTGGTAATGCAGCTGCATTAGGTTACGCAGAAGAAAAAAAAATAAATTTTGATTTGGGTTTAATTAGAAATCATTATGTTGGTAGAACTTTTATAGAACCATCACAACAGATTAGAAGTTTGGGAGTTAAATTAAAGTTAAATGCAAATGTTTCAGTGATAAAAAATAAAAAAATTATTTTGGTTGACGATTCTTTAGTTAGAGGAACTACCTCATCAAAGATTGTAAAAATGTTATACGATAATGGCGCTAAAGAGATACATGTCAGGATAGCAAGTCCAGAAATAAAATACCCTGATTTTTATGGAGTTGATACACCTACAAAAAAAGAATTATTAGCAGCAAATAAATCAGTAGAAGAAATAAAAGAATTTATAAAAGCAAAATCACTTAAATTTTTAACTTTAGATGGTTTATATAGAGGAATGGGTTTTGAAAAGAGAAATGATGCTTATCCACAATTAACTGATCATCATTTTACTGGTGATTATCCAGTAAAAATAATTGATGAACTTGGAGAAGATAAGGTTACACAATTATCATTATTAAGCACAGGGTCGAGTAATTAATGAAAAAAGTAAATTTTACTGAAATGAAAAATGGTTCTAGAGAAGATTATGAATTATTAGAAAAGTATGAAAAAAATTTTGAGCGTAAAACTGCAGATAGATTACTCAAGTATCTTGCAAGTCAAACGACAACTCTTGAAGGCTATCAAATAACTAGATTAGAACATTCCTTGCAAGCAGCTACAAGAGCTTACAAGAATGGAGAAAGTGAAGAGATGGTTGTAGCAACTTTACTTCATGACATAGGGGATGACTTGGCACCTATGAATCATTCTCAATATGCAGCCTCAATAATCAGACCATATGTTTCTGAAAGAACATATTGGATAATACTTCATCATGGTCTTTTTCAAACTTATTACAGTGCTCATCATTTAGGAGGAGACAGAAACGCTAGGGATAAATTCAAAAATCACAAATATTATCAAGATACTGTTGATTTTTGTGAAAAATATGACCAGTCTTCTTTTGATCCTAATTACAAATCTATGTCTTTAGAAGAGTTTGAACCAATGGTGAAAAAAATATTTGATAGAAAACCTTTTTATCATCACTAATTTTTAAAAAAAAACATGACTAACAAACTTAAGGAAGAGAAAAGTCCGTATTTAAAGCAGCATAAAGACAATCCTGTAAATTGGTTTGCTTGGAATAAAGAAAGTTTAGAACAGGCAAAAAAAGAAAAAAAACCAATATTTCTTAGTGTTGGATATGCGAGCTGTCATTGGTGTCATGTGATGGCTCATGAAAGTTTTGAAGATGATCAAACAGCTAAAATAATGAATGAAAAATTTATAAATATTAAAGTTGATAGAGAGGAAAGACCTGATTTAGATTATGTTTTTCAAAGAAGTTTATCTATTCTAACAGGAACACAGGGGGGCTGGCCTTTATCGATGTTTCTTGATGAAAATGGAGTTCCTTTTACTGGTGGAACTTATTTCCCACCTAAAGAAATGCATGGAAGACCAGATTTTCAAAAAGTCCTAAATAATGTCTCTGAAGTATATAATAAGAATAGAGAAAAAATTCTTGATCAAGCACCCCAAATGCAAGAAATATTTGGTAAAATTAATCAAAGATCAGCAATATTAAATCAACCTTTAGAACCGTTTTTAGAAAAAATTATACAGCACCTTGATAAAGATAATGGGAGTTTCAAGGGAGCTCCTAAGTTTCCCCAATTTTATTTATTTGATGCAATGTTTTATTTTTATTTAAAAACAGGAAAAGAAGAATACTTTAAACCTGTTGAAACTTTACTTTACAATATTTCTTCAAAAGGAATGTATGATCATCTAGCTGGAGGTATAGCAAGATACACTGTTGATGAAAATTGGATCATCCCTCACTTCGAAAAAATGCTATATGATAATATTCAATATATAGGATTGTTAAATAAGTTCTTTCAAAAAACTAATAATCTTTATTATAAAGGGAAGTTAGAGCAAACCATAAATTTTATCAATTCAGAATTTAAAAATGATTTTGATCTTTATGGGTCTGCATATGATGCCGATAGCGATGGTGTTGAAGGAAAATATTATGTATGGAATTATGCAGAACTAAAAAATACTCTGGGTTCTAAATTTAATTTATTTGCAAAAAAATATAATTTAACTGAAGAGGGAAATTTTGAAGGTAATAATATTTTAATAGAAACTCATAATAAACTTTCCGATGATGAGATTAATGAAATCTCAAACACAGAAAAAACGTTATTAGATCAAAGAAATAAACGTACTAAACCATTATTTGATGATAAATCTCAAACTGATCAAAATTGTTTTTTATTAGAAACACTTCTTCTTTCATCGCTAGTAACTGATAATGAAGAACTAAAACAAAATACTCTTGTTAGTATAAAGATATTGGAAAAATATTTATCAGACAAAATTTTCCATTGCTATCAAGACACAGAGATTGACGCTTTTTTGGAAGATTACGTATACTATGCTAGTCTTTTGATAACTATTTATGAGTTAGATGGTGACGTTAAATACATCGAAAAAGCAAAAGATATTTTAATAAAAACCTGGGAATACTTCTTTGATAAAAAATCAGGCTTAATGCAGAAAAATAAAATATTAGACAATGATCTATTTGTACAACCAGTAGATCTAAATGATAATAATATACCAAATGGAAATAGTGTATATTTAAACTTATGTAATAAAATATATATTATAACTAGCGATAAAATATGGTTTGAAAAAATTGATATTTTAAAAAAAAGTTTCCACCAAGTTTTAAACTCAAACTTTGCACAAATGTTTAGTTTTGTAAAATCATTGGATATTTGTAATGAAAGTATATCTTTTACAATTCATGGAAAGCAAAATTTAGATCCTGATTTAAAAAAGTATTTGCAAAAAAAATTTTTTACTAGAGCTACATTTAAATATCTAGATAATGAAGTAAAAGAGGCAAAAATTGTTATATGTAAAAATCAAACTTGCTCTAACAAATTAAGTAATATAAAGGAAATTGAAGATTATCTAAAAAGAAACAATATAAGCTAATGATAGAAACAAAGGAACAAATAATAGAACATTTTAAGTCAGGCTCAAAGGATAAATCTAATTTAAAGATTGGAGTTGAGCATGAAAAATTTATTTTTGATAAAAAAACAAATACGAGAATTGATTATCCCAAAATCAAGAAAATGTTTGAAAATTTATATGAGTTTGGCTGGAAACCTATTTTTGAGGAAAAAAATCCAATAGCGTTAACTAAGAATGGTAAAAGTATTACTTTAGAGCCTGGTAATCAAATAGAGCTATCTGGAGCAAAATTAAATAATATTCACGAAGCTTGTGCTGAATCTCATGAATATTTATTTGAGTTAAACCAGGTAATTGAAAAATTAGATTTTAAAATAGTAAGCGCTGGATATGATCCTATATCTAAACTTGAGGATATACCTAATAATCCAAAAAAAAGGTATGAAGTTATGACCAAAGATATGCCTGTTGGAGGAAAACTAAGTTTGGATATGATGTATAAAACTGCAGGTACCCAATTAAATTTAGATTATACCTCAGAAGAAGATTTTATAAAAAAATTTAAGTTGGTAAATAATTTAGTTCCAATATCTATCGGACTTTTTGCAAATTCCTCTATAGTTGAAAAAAGTAATAGTGGATACTTATCTTACAGATCTAAAGTTTGGCAAGAAACATCTAGAGGTGGATTGCCTGAGTTTTTTTTAAAAGATGTAAATTTTGAAAAATATGCAGATTATATTATGAATTATCCAATCTTATTTTTACAAAGTGAAGGTAATTATATATCTGGAAAAAAATATTTATTTAAAAACTTTATGAATGGAGAAATTAAAGAAATTGGAAATAAAATTCCAAGTACTATTGATCTTGATACACATTTAGGAACAATATTTACAGAGAACAGATTAAAACAATATATCGAATTAAGATCAATGGATGCGTGCGGATGGGAATGTTTATGTGCTGGTCCTGCCCTATTCACTGGATTACTTTATGGAAATCTTGAAGAAGCTTTAGATTTAATTAAAAATTGGGAAGCTAATGAAGTGCTTTCAGCTTATAAAAATGCCCCTAAAAACGGCTTGAAAACTAATTTGATGGGCAAGGATATTTCGTATTGGGCAGAGAGACTATTAGACATATCAAAATCAGGATTAAAAAAGAGAGACTTTTTAAATAGAAAAAAATTAAGTGAAGCAAAGTTTTTAGATCACTTAGAAAAAATTGTAAAAAATAAAAAAACAAATGCTGATAACATAATAAGTAAGTATTCAAATTCCGAAAATTTGAATGATTTATATGACCAATAAAATTGTTGCTATACAAGGTGATAATTTAAAAAAATTAAATATCAAAACAGATACTACTATTTTTTTAGCTCATGAAGCTCAAAACAAGGGTTATAAATTATTTTATTATTATCCAGAAAATTTATCGAATATAAGAGGAAAAACTGTAAGTGAAGGATATTTTATTAAAATTGATTATTCAAAAAAGAAATTTTATAAAATTCTAAAAAAATCAAAATTAGACTTATCCTTTGCAAAATATATTTTAATCAGACAGGATCCACCTTTTAACTTGGAATATATTTCTACAACATTAATGTTAGATAGAATCAAAGATAAAACAAAAATTATTAATGATCCTACTTCAGTAAGAAATATTTCAGAAAAATTTTATTCTTTAAACTTTAAAAATTATATGGCGGATACAATATTTACTAAAGATTTGATTGAAATTAAAAAATTTTTAAAAAAACATAAAAAGATAATAATTAAACCTATTCATAGCTACGGAGGTAATGATATAAATCTTATTTCACAGAAGCTTAATTTATTAAAAATAAAACAAATATTGAAAAAACATGGTCATATTATGTGTCAAAAATTTTTAAATAAAATTAAGTTTGGAGATAAAAGAGTTTTTATTATAAATGGTAAGGTTTGTGGAGCTATATCTAGAGTTCCAAAATCAGGATCAATATTGAGCAATATGAGCAAGGGTGCAAAACCTAAAATCGCATTTTTAAGCAATAAAGAACTTAAAGTTTCAAATATAATTGCAAAAAAAATTAAGAAAGATGGAATTTACTTTGCAGGAATAGACTTTATTGATGGAAAGTTAAATGGAGATATAAATGTAACATCACCAACGGGTATAAAAACATATTTTGATTTATCTAAGATAAACTTGGCTAAGACTTTTTGGAAAGGTTTATAGTTGAAAAATTTGTCAAATCAGCAAAAAGGATCATCCCTTGCATTTATAGCTGTGATGTTTATCACACCAGATTCACTTTTTATAAGATTATCTTCGATAGATACTTGGGGATTACTGTTTTATAGAGGTGCAATACCATTTGTAGCTGTATTAATTGGACTTCTTATATTTTATAAAAAAAACTTTATTAAAGCATTTTTGAATGTTGGTTATGCCGGTATTTTTTATATTATAAGTTTTTCGATTTGTAATATCACATTTATAATTTCAATCCAAAATACAAATGTAGCAAATACATTAATAATGATTGCAATGGCACCCATGCTTTCGGCAATCCTTGGTGCAATATTTTTAAAAGAGGTTCCCGATAAGAAGACTTGGGTAGCTATAGCCATTACTTTAGTAGCTGTAATATATATATTTTACGACTCTCTAGAGATGGGTAACTTATTTGGTGATCTTATGGGTATAACTACAGCTTTTGGACTCGCCACCAACGCGGTAATAATAAGATCAGCAAAAGATAGAGATTTACTACCTTCAGCAGTTGTTGGTAAGCTTACAGTAGCTCTATTTGCTCTCTTTTTCGTTGAAAGTTATGAGTTAGTTGAAAAAGACCTGATTTATATACCTTTAATGTGTATTTTGTGTGTAGCAATACCATTCGTTTTGGTGACGATTGCTCCAAGATTTATACCTGCCGAGGAAGTGAATCTGTTTTTTCTTCTAGAGACCATTTTAGGACCCATTTGGGTTTGGTTAGTTATCAAAGAACAGCCGAGTATAGAGACAATAATTGGTGGACTTGTAATTATATTCACTATAGCTGTTCACTCATATCTAAAATTAAAATCTTCTTCTAAATAAAATTATTTTTCTTTTTGTCACAAATTTGTCTTGATTTAAAATTAGATCGCCCATAAACACCGCTAATTTTATGAACAAAATTATAAAAAACTCTTGGGCTCTTTTTATGGGTATGGCATTTATAATGCTAGCTCATGGTTTTCAAGGTACTCTTTTAGGTGTTAGAGCAGTTAAAGAAAATTTTGGTCTATCATCGACAGGCTTTTTGTTTTCTGGATATTTTGTTGGATATTTTATTGGAGCAAAAATTATACAATCATTAATTCATAGAGTTGGGCATATTAGAGTATTCGCAGCTTTTGCTTCTGTCACTTCAATTGTGGTCTTATTACACTCTATTTTTGTAAATCCTATTTCATGGTTTGTGCTTAGAATGATTTCTGGATTTAGCATGGTTTGTCTTTATACAGTTGCTGAAAGCTGGTTAAACGATAGATCTACAAATAAGAATAGAGGTAGTATTTTATCAATCTACATGATTGTTATGTATGCCTCTATGGCGATTGGAATGTTTTTCATAAACTTTAGTAAACCAGAAAACTTTCAACCTTTTATACTGATATCTTTATTTATGTCATTGTCTCTTGTTCCAATATTATTAACTAAAAGAAAGGCTCCAAACTTTAAAAAAATATCAGGTATGAAGCTAAAGGAAGTTTATAAATCATCACCATTTGGAGTTGTAAGTTCGTTTTTAATTGGAATATCACATTCAGCTGTTTTCTCATTGATTGCAGTTTATGCTACATCGATGAATTTTAGTATTTTAGAAGTTTCAATAGTAACCTTTTTATTTGCTATATCTGGAGCTATATCTCAATGGCCAATAGGAAAATTATCAGATGTTTTAGACAGAAGAATTGTAATTATTTATACAACGTTTGGGGCGGCTTTATTTTGTTTTTTGGCAATTATTTCTTCAGGTCAAATGTATATGCCTGAAGGTTTAGCAACATCAAAAATATTTTTTTATATCTGTATAATGTGTTTTTCTTTTTGTAGTCTACCAATGTTTGCTTTAATTTTTGCACACACAAATGATTTTATACCAAAAGAAAAATTTGTAGCAGCAGGAGCAGGATTACAATTTGTTTTTGGTCTTGGTGCAATTTGCGGTCCTTTTATGTGCTCATTATTTATGGAATTTTTAGGAGAAAATGGATTTTTTATTTTTTTAATTATATTTCATTCATTTATTGGTTTATTTGGAATATATAGAATGCAAATTAGAGAGTCTGGAGATAACCCAGATTCACAATTTGCACCTATGCCTCAAACGATTACTCCAGCCGGTATAGAACTTAATCCTTCAACTGAACCAATAGATGAACCAAATAATTTGAACGAATTTAAGAAAATTTAGTGTAAGTTCAACATTATGAAAACAGCATTGATATTCGGTTCAACTGGATTAATTGGTGGAATATTACTTAAATTGTTAGCCAATGATCAAAAATATGAAAAAATCAAGGTTTTTGTAAGATCTTCTACTTCAAAAATAGATTCTAAAATAGAAGTTATTCAAACAGATTTTACAAAATTAGAAAATATTAAGTCAGAAATAAGAGGCGATGATTGTTTTTTTTGTATTGGAACTACAAAGAAAAAAACACCTAAGAAACAAGATTATATAAACACTGAGTATAATTTACCTGTAACAATTGGAAAAATTTGTAGCGATAATAATGTACAAAATTTTACTTATATTTCTTCATTAGGTGCCAGTTCAAAAAAAACAAATTTGTATTTAAAAAATAAAGGTATGGCTGAAGAAGAATTAAGAAAACTAAACTTTAAAAAATTTATTGTAATTAGACCTTCGTTTTTAATTGGAAAAAGAAAAGAGGAAAGACTTGGAGAAAAAATAGGTATTTTCGCCATGAGATGTATATCGCCAATTTTAGTTGGAGATTTAAAAAAATATAAATCGATAAATGCAGAAATAGTTGCCAAATCCATGATAAATATATCAAACAGTGAAATACAAAGTGGGGTATTTGAACCACCACAATTACTGGAAATTGGAAGAGAATAAATTTTTTAAAAATCAATAAAATATTAAAAAAAATTATTTTAAGTGCTATAATAAATTTAAAGGAGGTATCTATGGCTAAATTTTTTTTAATGGGAAATTTTACAGAGAAAGCATTCGCAGGCTTTTTAAAAGATCCTGGATCAGATAGATCCGAGGTTGCTAGAAAGTGTTCTGAAAGCGTCGGCGCTGAAATGAAATCTTACACATATTTAAGAGGACCCTATGACTTTATAGTTGAAACCCATGGCACATTTGAGCAAATGGCAGCTATAAAAATGGCTACTGAAGGAAGTGGTGCACTTAAAAATATCGCTATTTGTGAGGAAACACCAATGAATGATATTGCAAATCATGCAACAAAAGTATCAAGTGGTTATAAAGTGCCTGGACAATAATCTTACTGGTAGCTTCATTAATTATGGGGCTACCAATTTAAAATCGAAGCTGTCAAAATATCTCATACAAATAAAGTAATATTGATCTATTAAGAAAGTTATGAACAAAAGAAAATTTATAAAATTATCTATATTTGGATCGTTACTATACAGTATTTTTCCATACAAAATTTCATTAGCTGAAACCAAAAAAATAATTAATCAAAATTTAACAGAAGCTCAAAAAAAAATAATGTTTGAGGAAGCAACCGAACGACCATTCTCAAGCCCTCTTAATTACGAGAAAAGAGAAGGTTTTTATCACTGTGCAAATTGTGGAGCCAAACTATTTAAGTCTAGCTCAAAATTTGATAGTGGAACTGGTTGGCCATCATTTACAGAGGCGCTTCCTGGAGCTTTTAAAACTAAGGTTGATTATAGCTTTGGCATGAAAAGAATTGAGTACCATTGTGCAAAATGTGGTGCCCATCATGGTCATGTCTTTGAAGACGGTCCTGGATCGACAGGAAAGAGATATTGTAATAACGGCTTGTGTTTAATATTTAAACCATCATCATAAAACGGAGGAATAATGAAGATATTGAGTATATTGAAAGGGGTTGAATTAGTTATAGCAGATTTAGAAGTAAATTTGGGAGAACAGGTGAGAAGTGCACCTACGTTATGCGCAAGATACAATGGTAAAATTATACCTTTAAACACTGCTCAAGATGGTCGACCCATTCTTATGAGAGAAGAAAACGCTTTAGAAAACTAATTTTGTATTTAATTGCGTCAACTTAATTAAGTTTATTTACAAGGAAATATTATAAAAAATAACTATGACATTTGAATTACCAAAACTAAATTATTCTAATGAGGCTTTGTCTCCAATAATGTCACAAGAAACATTAGAATTACATCATGGAAAACATCATCAAACCTACATAACAAATCTTAACAATTTTATAAAAGATACGGACTTGGCTGAAATGTCATTGGAAGATATAATTGTTAAAAGCTCAAAAGATAACTCAAAAGCTGGAATATTTAATAATGCAAGCCAGCATTGGAACCATAATCTTTTTTGGAAATGCATGAAGCCAAAAGGTGGTGGAAATATTCCGTCAAAACTTGAGAAAAAAATTATTGAAGATTTTGGAAGTGTTGAAAAATTCAAAGATGAATTCAAACAAGCAGGAATAACTCAATTTGGATCAGGTTGGTGTTGGTTATCTTTAAATAATGATAAATTGGTTGTTACAAAAACAGCTAATGCTGCTAATCCTTTAATTGATAACTTAAAACCAATACTTGGTTGTGATGTCTGGGAGCATTCATATTACATTGATTATAGAAATAGAAGACCTGAATATTTAGATAAATTTGTTGATAATCTTATAGATTGGGAATTTGTTGAAGCTCAATTAATCTAATTAATCCTAGAACTTTTTGAGATAAATCAAATAGCTATTTTTAATTTTGAAGCAAATAGACATACATTTCAGAATCTGTTATTTTAAATTATGAAAAAAATTTTTGTTATTGCATTATTAATTTTTATCTCAAATACAGTTCTTAACGCAGAAACAATTAAACCAAAAAAAACACCACTAAAAAAATTATCTAAACAACTAGGCAATGGAGAATTAATTAAGATTAATTCATATCAAACTTCTGATTATAAAGGTATTATGGAGGGCTGGTATAAAGAGAGCCCAATAATAGTTGATGCTCTTATTACTTATCCAAAGGGAGAAGGTCCTTTTCCTTTATTATTAATCGTTCATAGTAGTGGTGGTGCTGATGAATTTACTGCAAATTGGCTAGAGTTTATGAGAGATCAACAAAAACCTTTGTTAGACATGGGGATAGCGACAATGTATTTAGATAATTTTTCTGCGAGAGGCGCAAAACATACTTATACAGATCAATCAAAGGCTTCTATATGGTCTACTTATATAGATGTATTTATGGCATTAGAGTATCTCAGCAAGGATCCAAAAATAAATATTAAAAAAGTAGGTGTCTCTGGTTATTCAAGGGGAGGAAATCTTTCAATAATGGCTGCAGAAAAAAGATTGAGAGATATATTAGTTAGTAAAGATCTCTATTTTGCTGCGTCTCAACCAAGATCTGCTGAATGTGGAATTACTGGAATGTTTAGAAATCCAACGCCAGTTAAAGAAACTAAAATTTGGTATGTACATGGTTTAGCTGAGGATTATACCTTGCCAGGTCCATGTGTAGATATAATGGAAAAAATGCAAGCTAAAGGTGCTGATATTAGAATCGATTTAAGAGAGGGATGGTATCATTTATTTACTGGAAATTATGAGCCAGAAATTGAAAAAAGAACTCAATATTTTTGGAAGTGTCCTAATTTTTACACAGAGGATGATGGGAATCCTAATAAAGAGTTCATTGATTTAATTATAAAAAATACAAAAATAAAAAGTTTGGATGAATTTAATGAGTTATCACGTAAAAATCCAAGAAAAGCTTTTAAAACAATGTTCAAGGGTCTTAAAAAAGAAAATTGTATTGGAAAAGGTGTTACTGAAGGGGGTAACCATGGAAAAACTTTTATGCCAGAGTATTTAGCTTTTTGGAAAGAAAATTTATTAAATTAATTTAATTAAAAAACTCTATCTACAACTCGATAATAAAGAGATAAATCAAAGATTAGATTTTTGTGAACAAAGAAAACGCAAGTAAACTGTGGAAAATGATACAGGAAGCTGGCGATTATTTGGATGGTCAACTTCCTGATCATCCAAATCATCCAAAAGGAAGAAATCCATATGCTCATGTAGCAATATGTGTAAAAAACAAATTTAATTCTACTTATAAAGATATTCCTGATGACAAATTTGATGAAGTAATCAACTATATTAAATTTTTAAAAGAAAATCCTAGTTAATTAGATATAGTTTTTAGAAACTCGTCTACTTCACTAGTTTTAGTATTCCAAGCTGTAACAAGTCTAACTGTCTTGCCGCCTAATTCCTCATTGCTCATCATATATTCTTCTGTATTTAAATGCTCAACCATCTTTTTTGGCAGTTTAACAAAAACTTCATTTGCCTCGGTTGGATATTCAAGTTTAACTTGATTACTGGAAACTAAACCATCGCTTAATTTTTTTGCCATTAGATTTGCGTGTCTTGCGTTTTTTAACCAAACATCATTTGAGATATATCCATCTAATTGTGCAGAAACAAAACGCATTTTAGACAATAGATGACCGGATCTTTTTAACAAAAAAGGTAAATTACTAACTAATTCCTTATTAAATATGATAATTGCTTCAGCTGCTATACATCCGTTCTTCGTTGCTCCAAAAGATAATATATCAATTCCTGATTTCCATGTCATTTCTGCGGGAGTAACATCTAGTGAAACAAGCGCATTAGCGAACCTAGCACCATCCATATGTACTTTTAATTTTTTTTTATGTGCAATTTCAGAGATATTTCTAATTTGATCTAAAGTATAAACTTCACCAGTTTCTGTTGCTTGAGTTATGCTAACAATAGATGGTTGGGTATGATGCACAATTCCAAACCCTCCAATATTATCATTTAGCTCATCAACTGTTATTTTGCCGTCTTTACCGTTTAATGGAATAAGTTTTGCTCCGCCTGTATAAAATTCAGGGGCTCCACACTCATCAACATTGATATGAGAAAATTTATGGCAATAAATATTTCCAAATGATGGAGATATAGCAGAAAGTGCTAGAGCATTTGATGCGGTTCCTGATGCTGTGGGGTAAACAATCACATCCTTTTCAAAAATTTTAGAAAATTTTTCTTGTAACACACCTGAAATTTCATCATTACCATACGGCGGGGCAATACCATCATTTGCTTTGATAATTGCATCCAAAACTTCTGGACAAGCTCCTGTCACATTATCTGAAGCAAATTTTACTCTTTTGCGTTTTGTATTAATTTTTGCGTTCATTTTATTGTTTTGGAAAATAATCTTTTAAAGTACCTTCTCTATAAACATCGGCTGTACAACAATGAAGTCCTCCACCAAAAGCATATGCATCTCTCAACTCTACAGGGATAACTTCCATACCTAATTTATCTAATTGTTCAGCTTGATATTTTTCACTTTTTTCAACGCATACAGTTTTAGGATCAAGAACTAAAACATTCATTGATAGCCATACCGAAGAATAACAAAGTGGTGGTGGGGTATTATGAGCAGGTTGTGCAGCATCAATAATTTCCCATCCATTATCTTCAAATAATTTTCTTTGTTCTTTTGGAAGTCTTCGTTGTGGATTATTAATAATTAACCCTTCTTTAATTGGGGTAAAGGTTGCATCAATATGAATTGGATAAGGATCGCCTGGGAAATTTACAGCATGAACTCTATGATCCTTAAAATGTCTTTTTATCCAATCAATTCCTTTTAAATTAGTTGTAAATCCGTGTTGTACAACCAAATCCTTTCCAAATCTTAGAATATCTGCGGCATCAAATAATGGCTCTTCCTCAGTTGTGACAAAGTATTTATTTTCTGTCCATTCAAGTCTTTTTGTTACACCAATTTTATCTGATAAATAGTCTTTTCTATAGTCTGCATCTGTTAATCTAGGCTTTGGTGCTGACTCATGTCTCATATTTGGATCTTTATTATAATAGTCTTTTAATAATGGTCTGTAACATAGGTACTCAAACCATCTGCACCTGTAGCTCATTGTAGCTTCTAATATTTCATTTCCCACAGTTAACAAAACATCTCTAGGTGGCATGCATCCAAACATAGTTTCGGCTTTCCAGTCAGGAGTTGATGTTGGTTGATTAAAATCTAAAGGTGTTGGTCTATCAACTTTTATGCCCCTTTTTTCAAGTAAATTTGAAAAGTTATCTAATAGTTCATTAGCTTTATCCACAGTGTCCTTAGTTCTTGGACCATAAGTTCCTCGCATATCAGAGTCTTCTGGGACTTTAGCATCTAAAGCAGGTTCGGGTGCTGGAATACAAGTACCATCTGCTCTTCCAACAATTACATGTTTTAATGGATCCCATTCATTCCAACTGTTAACAATCTTATTATTTTGAACCATGTAAAATTAATTTAATCCAATAAATCTTCTATTAGATTGCATTATCATACTATAATAAAATATAGCTAAAAAAATAAAGAAGCCCCCAATAATTGTGTTAGTTGAAGGAATTTCATTTATTCCAAGCCATGGAAGCCAAACCCAAAATATTCCTCCTATTACTTCAGTCAAAGACAATAGAGTCAAATCAGCTGCTGGAATATGTTTTGATCCAATTGAGTAAAGAATTAAGCCCATGCATACAAGTGTTCCATGAGTAGCAAATAACGCTTCATTTTTATTTGAGGATAAGAAATTTGCATCGTTATTTAAAAGCATAACTGTTGAAAATAAAAAACAAAATAATCCAGCTATAGCAACAGTTGTAAACTTGGGAGTTTGTTTTCTCCATCTCAGACTTACTGAAAAAATTGAAAAACCTAGTGCAGATACTAATCCAAATATTAGACCCATTAAAGAATTTTCTTCAGTATTACCGTAGGCCATTACTATTATACCAAATGCAGCAACTAAAATTGATATCCATACTGTAATTGATATTTTTTCTTTCAAAAAAAGAAAACCAAGTAACGCGGTTATAAAAGGCATAGCAGCCAAACATAATAGAGTTACTGCTGCTGTCGTGTTAGTAATTGACCAAATAAAAGTTATCATTGCTGTTCCTAAACCAACACCACCTATAACTCCAGATATCCCAATTTTTAAATAATTTTTATAAAAAGAAATTCCTTCTTCCAAAAATAAGTAAACATTGAGCAATAAAAAAATAACAATACCTCTAGCAAACAAGTATTGCCAAGGGACAGTTTCGGGTTGATCTATATGTCTTACAACATATGGTCCAAATGACCAAAGTATGCCTGCAAATAAAACAATTGGAATAGCTACTTTAGGATTTTTTAAATCAGGCATAAATTAATTTATTTTTTATAAATTTTAAGTGATATTATTAAATAAATATGGATTTAGATATAATAAAAATTGCATCTGACACGACTAATAATAAGATATTGAAAGATTACACCCATAGATCGAAATACAAAAATAAAACTTGTGGTGATATAATTGAAATGAGAGTTAATATTAAGAAAGATATAATACAAGATGTTGGGTATCAGACAAAGTCTTGTGTATACTGTCAGGCTTCTGCAAGCTTAATATCTCACAAACTTATCAAAAATAATAAAAATAAAATTAATTATTTATTAAAAAATCTTATCGATTATTTTGAAAAAGAAATTAAACCTTTGCCAAAAAATCTAAATAAATTTAATAAATTGTTTAATAAAAAAAATATATCTAGAAAAAACTGTGTATTAATGCCATTAATTGCACTTAAGAAACTCAACATTGATGAATAATTTGGATATTAAAAAACCTCTTATCGCAGCAATATTTTCTACTTTGACAATTGGAGTTTTGTCATTGCTTACTTATAAAACACCTTATGGATTATTTTTGATTGCTTCCTTTGGTTCTACAATGGTTTTACTTTATGGGTATCCAGAAAGTCCTTTTGCAAAACCTAAAAATATATTTTTTGGTCATTTTTTAACTGCACTTGTTGGTGTGATATTTGTGAATTTCGTTCCACTTCCGATATATATTATTATACCTGTCGCTGTTGGAATAGGTGTCGGATTAATGATCATTCTTAATGTAACCCACCCTCCTGCAGGAGGGAATCCTATAATTGTGATCATGGGATCTGTATCTTTTGAATATTTAATATCCCCAGTTATAAGTGGATCAATTATTGTGATAGTTTTCGGCATAATCTTGAATAAGTTTATTGCTAAAAGGAATTACCCAAAATAAACACAATTTGTTTGCTAGTCCTATTTAACTTGTGCTAGTCTTTTCAAATAATAATTAATAATTTAGCTTTAAGAAGCTAGTAATAGGAGTAAAAATGAAAGTACTTTGTGTATTGTATGATGATCCAAAAGGAGGAATGCCTAAATCTTATCCTCTGTCGGATTTACCAAAATTGGAGAAATATCCAGATGGAATGACATTGCCAACGCCTAAAGGAAGAGATTTTACACCAGGCCAATTACTTGGTTGTGTTTCAGGTGAACTTGGTTTGAGAAAGTTTTTAGAGAGTAATGGACACGAGTTGGTTGTTACTAACAGTAAAGATGGAGATGGATGTGAAGCGGATAAACATATTGTTGATGCTGACATTGTTATCTCTCAACCATTTTTCCCTTATTATTTAACTAAAGAAAGAATTGCTAAAGCTAAAAACCTTAAGATGGCAATTACAGCAGGAATAGGTTCTGATCACGTTGATTTACAAGCAGCAATGGATAATAAAATTGATGTTGTTGAAGTAACTTTTTGTAATTCAAGATCAGTTGCTGAACACATAGTCATGATGATTGTTTCAATGGTTAGAGATTATCATAATCAACATAGAATAGTTAATGAAGGTGGATGGAATATTGCAGATGCTGTTCAAAGAAGTTATGACGTTGAAGGAATGCATATAGGAACTGTTGCTGCTGGAAGAATAGGATTAGATGCACTTAGAAAAATGAAACCATTTGATGTTCATTTGCACTATTTTGATAGACATAAATTACCTGACAGTGTTGAAAAAGAACTAAACTTAACTTTTCATGAGTCGGTAGAGTCTATGGTAAAAGTTTGCGATGTTGTTACAATTAATTGCCCACTTCATCCTGAAACTGAAAATTTGTTTGATGATGAAATGATAAGCAAAATGAAAAAAGGAGCATACATAGTTAACACTGCAAGAGGTAAAATTTGTAATCGAGACGCAATAGCAAAAGCACTAAAAAGCGGACAACTAAGTGGTTACGCAGGTGATGTATGGTTTCCTCAGCCCGCTCCAAATGATCATGTATGGAGAACAATGCCAAATCATGGAATGACACCACATACTTCTGGTACATCTTTATCTGCTCAAGCAAGATATGCAGATGGTGTTAGAGAAATATTAGAATGTTTCTTTGAAGGAAATGAAATTAGAAATCAATATTTGATCGTAAAAGATGGCCAATTAGCAGGAATGGGTGCGCACTCTTACAGTAAAGGGTCTGCAACTAGTGGATCAGAAGAGGCTGCTAAATATCAAAAAAAATAAAATAGATTTATTAAAGGTATGCTACTTAAATAAGTAGCTACCTTTAATACCATAGATTTAAACCCTCATTATTATATATTTTGTATATGAGGTTATTTTATTACTTTTTTTTATTATTTCTTATCTCGACATCATTCTCTCATTCAAAAGATAAAGCGTATTTTGCAGGAGGTTGCTTCTGGTGCATGGAAGAGTCTTTTGAAATGTTGGAAGGTGTAGAAGAAGTTATATCTGGTTACTCAGGAGGGATCACTGCAAATCCAACATATAGGGAAGTCACTTATGGAGATACTGGTCATTTTGAGGTTGTTGAAATAATTTATGACAAAGAGAAAATATCCTATAAAGAACTCTTAAAAAATTTCTGGCTTAATATTGATCCATTTGATGCTTATGGCCAGTTTTGCGATAAAGGATACAGCTACAGATCTGTAGCATTTTATGAAAACGATTATCAGAAAGATTTAATTGATAAAGATATAAAAAGATTAGAAAAGAAATTTAAAAAGAAGGTAGTCACATATGTTAAAGAATTTGAGATTTTTTATAAAGCAGAGGATAAACATCAAGATTACTATCAAGTATATTTAGAAAATTATTTAAAATATAAGAAAGCATGCAAAAGAGAGAGAATACTTGATATTATTTGGGGATCATAACTAATGCCTGTAACAAGCAAATTTGTAGCTTTAAAAAACTATATCCCTACAGGTTTGCCAAAAGAAACTGACTTTGAAATAAAAACTAAGGAGATATCTTTAGATACTAAGAACAATATATTGGTTTTAAATTTATGGATTTCAGTTGATCCTTATATGAGGGCAAGGATGACTGAAAGAAAAAACTATAAACCGCCTTTTAATATTGGTGAAGAGATGGAAGGTTATGCTTTAGGTATAGTTAAAGAGTCTAAAGACAAAAATTTTAAAGAAGGAGATATTGTTTTTAGTAATTTCGGAATGAGAGATTACTTTGTTTGTAATTCCAATGATCTAAAAAAAATTGAGCCAATTAATATTCCTATACAAACATATCTGGGTCCACTTGGAATGACAGGTCATACAGCTTATATAGGACTTTTTAAACATGGTGAATTAAAACCAGGTCAAACAATCCTTGTTTCTTCAGCTGGAGGTAGTGTTGGATCTACTGTTTGTCAAATTGCAAAAAATATGGGTTGTAAAGTAATTGCAAGTACAGGATCTGATGAAAAAGTTAAATGGCTGAAAAATGATTTAAAAATTGATCATGCGTTTAACTATAAAAAAATTGAAAATCTTGTTTTGCATCTTAAAGAAGTTTGTCCTGAAGGATTTGATTTATATTTTGATAATGTAGGTGGCGATTTCTTAGAGTCAGCTATTTTTCAAATGAAGAACTTTGGAAGAATTGTAATTTGTGGAAGGATATCCCAAATGAATGCAACTAATCCTGGCTCTGGTTTAAAAAATATGGCTCATGTTCTTGTAAAAAGACTAACTATTAAAGGTTTTATAATTTTTGATCATGAAGATGATCGAGAACAGTTTGAAACCGATATGGCTAAATGGCTATTAGAAGATAAAATTAAATTTAAAGAAACTGTTTACGAGGGTATAGAAAATACGCCAAAATCATTCATTGATTTATTAGAAGGTAAAAACATAGGAAAAATGCTTGTAAAAATTTAATTAGAATTTTTATGAAATTTTTAAAGAAATTTTATAGACCCTTTTTATTAACCTATATTTTTTTGAGTATAGCTATCAGTTTTTATCCATCATTTGATTTTTACTCACTAAAGGGTCAAATTCTTATAATTGCTGTATCTTTTTTTAATGGGATGATGGGAGTTTACGTAAAAAAATTATAAGACGTAGGGCTCGGGTCTTGCAGAACTATTTAATACTCTTTCGACTGCGAAAACACTAATATCTATAGTTTGATAACTGCCTGTAGTTATTAATTCAGTTAGAGCTCTACCAATTCCTGGTGCTTGCATTAAACCTCTGCCAGTAAATCCTGAGGCCATGTAAACATTTTCATATTTTGGATGTTTTCCAACTACAGCATTATTATCTAATTTGTTACAATCATAATATCCAGCCCATCCACCTGTTAATTTGAGTTCTTCAAATGCTGGTATTCTTTTTGCAAGAGCAGGCCAAACTAATTCTTCAAAATCATTCCATGCAGGTTCGAGATCTTCTGCATCAAAAACTGAAATTGGAGAACCTGCTAAATATTCTTTTCCTTCTGGTCGCCAATATACTCCTGTTGTTAGATCTCCGGATAATGGCATCTCTGGAATATGTTTAGGACATTTAACTCTAAAGACTGTATGTTTTTGAGGTACTACAGGAATATCTTCAAGTAGTTCCTTAGTCCAGCACCCAGCTGCGGAAATAATTGTCTTTGCATTAATTTCAGATAAGCTCTTAATCTCTCCCTTAATAAATTCTGCCCCAAGATCAATTGCTTTATGCTTTAAAGCGCTATGAAATAAAAATGGATCAATCCATCCCTCACTCTTGTTATCAGTAAATGTTGCAGTTTCAATTCCTTCCTCATTAATGTAAGGAAAATAGTTTTTCAATTCAGAACCTTTAATATTTTTTGTACCCGCTTCACATTCTTTATGATTTTCTAAAGCTCTGTATTGCTCTTCTGCATGATCTGGTCCAAACATTAGAAGATATCCATTGGGCACCATGCTAGCTGTTGGATTTGGATTTTTTTCAGTTTTCAATAATTCTGGTATTTGAAATATAAATTCCCTTGCAAATTTTCCTAAAAGAATATTTTCTTTTTGAAAAAACTGTCGTCTAAATCCACCAAGTGATAATGGGAATGATGCAGTTTTATAAGTTGGATCCCTTTCAATGACTTTTACTTTTCTGCCTTCTTTGGACATAAAGTATGCAGTTGCAGCTCCAATTATACCACCACCTACTATTACAACATCATCCATATTAGTTTATCAAAAAAATGTTTATATTTAAAAGCAATGCAAAACAACACCATAACAAATATGGAATCATCAAATACATGCTTAATTGACTTATATTCTTATATTTAAATACCAATAAAACAATAAATATAATTAACACAACAAGATTTAAAATTGCTAAAGAAATATTATGGAAACCAAAGAAAACAACACTCCAAGTTGTATTAAAAAAAAGATGAATGAAATATAAAAATACAATATTTAAATTTTTTGTGTTTTTATGCCACACATTCCATATGGCTATTGTCATAAATAAATAAAGTAATGTCCATACTGGCCCAAATATCCAATCTGGTGGATTGTATTGAGGTTTAGATAAATTTGAATACCAAGGTTCTTTAAAATTTATAGTAACCAAACCTCCAATAAATGAAGCTGAAAACGTAGTAATTGCAAAGAGAATAAAAGATAAAATTTTATTTTTTAGCATTTAAGTACTATACAGCAGTTAAATATGAATAAAAAAGTAATTTGGATCACCGGCGGAAGTACAGGAATTGGCAAAGCACTTGCGTTAAAATTTGCTAATAATGGATGGACAGTTGCTATTTCTGCAAGAAGAGAAAATTTATTAAAAGAAATCGAAGATAAGCATCAAAATATTAATTCTTTTCCACTTGATGTAAATGATAAGGAAAAGTGTAAGTCTGTTTTTGAAAATATAAAAAAGGAACTTGGTGACATCGAAATTTGTTTTTTTTCTACGGGAACTTGGGATCCAAAAAAAGAAAAAGAAATTGATGTAGAGCAAATTGAAAATGTATTTAAAGTAAATTTTTTTGGAACATTAAATTGTATAAAAGCAGTTGAAACTCATTTTCGAGAAAGAGGAAAAGGTATTATTACCATTGTATCTTCGATTGCAGGATACAAAGGCTTACCTAACTCAAGTGGCTATGGACCATCCAAAGCTGCTTTAAGTAATCTTGCTGAAAGTTTACATTTTGATTTTGGAAGATATGGCGTGAGGGTTTGTTTAGTTTCTCCAGGCTTTATCAAAACACCAATGACTGATAAGAATGATTTTAAGATGCCTTTTCTAAAAACTCCAGAATTCTCGGCAGACAAAATTTATGATGGGCTTATTAATGGTTCTAATTTTGAAATACACTACCCAAAAGAATTAACTTTGATCCTTAAATTTTTAAAAATAATACCTGATCGATTATATTTTTATTTAATACGGAAATTAACTAAATTACAAAAAAAATAAAATTAATCTTTAACAAACATCACAGTCAACTCTGCAACTTTAATTCCAAATTTTGTCATCTTAGCTCTGTTGATAGCTACTCTTTCGTCTTGCATAAATATCCAATCATCAAAAGTAATTTTGATATTTTTTCCTTTCACAGGAACTAACAAAACATACTCAAATTTAAATGCAGGGCCATATGAATACCCCCTAGCCTTACCAACTACATCGCCTGCCGTTCCCTCGTAATTATGTTCATCAATTTTATCTATTACCCATTGCCTATTTTGTATTTCACCATCATTCCAAATAAATTTTTCGTCTAATATAAGTTGTTTGCCATCCCACTTACCGTCTAGGTCTGCTGAAAATTGTCTTGTAACTTTACCTGATCTGTTTTGTAGTATACCCCAAGCTTTGACGTTTCCGCTTAAATATTCTTCAATTATTAGTCTTGGTTTTTGATCTTTAAAATCTTCTGGTTTCATAGATTGATTATTTATACAGCTTGTAATTAATCCTGTGAAAATTATCAATAAAAATACTTTAAAAAATTTTTTGTTAATCATATTAAATTTTATTTTGCATGGAAAATTGAATTAAATCTATATTCTTTGATTTAAACCCAGCTTCACAATATGACAAATAAAAATGCCACATACGTTTAAATTTATTATCAAATCCGTGTTTTGAAATCTCTTCCCATTTTTTTAGAAATTCATCTCTCCATATTTTTAAAGTATTGGAATAGTGAGAGCCATATGACTCATATTTTTTTATTTCTAAACCGTTGCTACTAGATAAATCATATAATTTTCTTTTTGATGGCAAAAAACCTCCAGGAAATATGTATTTTTGTATAAAGTCTTCTTTGGTTTTATATCTGTCAAATAAACTATCATCGATTGTTATCGCTTGTATCGCGGCCCTTCCATTCTCAGATAGATTTTTTTTAATACTTTTAAAATAATTGACTAAATAATTTTGCCCAACCGCTTCTATCATTTCTATAGATGCGATAGAGTCATATTTGTCTTTTACATCTCTATAATCTTTCAAAAATATATTCACTTTTTCATTCAATCCATTTTCAAATATTCTTTTTTTTGAAAATTCAAATTGCTCTTTAGAAATTGTTATACAATCTAATTTTACATCATAGTTTTTACCCACATATTCAGCAAAGCCACCCCAGCCACAGCCAATTTCTAAAATTTTATTTCCTACGTTTGGCTTTATTAATTCTGTAAGCTTTTTATATTTATTTAGTTGAGCAGAAAATAAATCGTCTTTTTGTTTTTCAAAAATTGCACTTGAATAAGTAAGTGAAGGATCCAACCATAATGAAAAGAAATCATTTCCTAAATCATAATGTTTTGAAATATTTTTCTTACTTCTACTCTTATTATTTTTTATGAAAATACTCTTTAATTTATTAATCATTGATAAATCAAAAATACCTGAAAATTTATAGACAATTTTTATATTTTTAGCTGTTATTTCTATTAGATTAGTTAGATTATCTGTTTCAAATTCATTTCGCATGTACGCTTCTGCGAGTCCTACACTTCCCGATTTTATTATTTGAAGTGTTAAACCAGGTTTGTTAATTTTAATCTTTGCTCTTAATTGTTCACTCTCATTACCAAACTTATATATTTTGCTGTCATGATTTTGAATTTCAAGAAATCCATGCTTTATTAGTTTTAGAGAATTAAATACGATTTTATCTGACAAAAGATTAAAATTCATTTTTTTTCAAACGTAATATTATTTTTTATTTTTATGTTTTTTTTAACTAACTTAACTCCCTTTAACCATAATTTTAATGCTTCAAAATGAATTGCGGCAATAACTTTAAAGGTCATTAAAGGGTGAGAAATATAAGATATAAGCATATTTTTATTGTTAATTTCTTTTGCAACCCCGTCTTGTGAAGCATATAACAATTTTCCCTCCTTATCACTTTGATCAATTATTACGGATAACATTTTTTCAGGTTTAAGGATTCTAAAATTGTATTTACTTTCCATTTCAATAAATGGTGAAACGAAAAACTTCTTCTCACAGCTATTTGTAATTATTTTTTCGTCGTTGACTTTAAATATATAAGTATGTTGCTCACCAAATGTATTTTTAACTTCATACAATATAGCTATAATTTTTGAATGATTATCATAAATGAAAAAAATACTTAATGGATTAAATACGTAACCAAATATTCTAGGATAACAAAGCAATTTTACCTTTATGTTTTCAAATTGAATGTTGTTTGATTTTAAATTTTCTATTACCCAGGCTTTTAAATCACTACCATCTCTAGGTCCGTGATCTTTGTCATAAAAACTTAAAATATTAAAACTATTGTTAGAAAAAATTTTAATTTTTTTTTGTATCAAATTAATTTCATCAAGATCTAAAAAGAGTGAGAAAACGTTGTATTTAAAAAAGTGATATTTTGGCTTAAATCTTTTATGAATTACTTTACCTTCGTAAATATTGGAATTTTTAATCATTTAGGTTTTCAATCATATTAATGGATGATTTTATTCCATCTTCATGAAAACCGTAACCAAAATAACTTCCACAAAACAATACATTTCTTTTATTTTGTATTTCTTTTAATAATTTTTGATTATTCAAAGCATCTTGATCAAAATAAGGGTGGGTAAAAGTAACTTTTTGTAGGATTTTTTTTTGATCTATTTCAAAAAAAGGATTTAAGGTTAAGAAAATATTTTTTTCTGTCTTCAGATTTTGTAATAAGTTCAACCAATAAGTTAATGATGTCTTACTAATATCTGATTTATCAATTGAGGAATTCCATGAAGACCAAACTTTTTTATTGTTTGGCATACATACATCGTCAGTATGTATTACTGCTAGATTGGATTTATATTTAAAATTTGAAAGTATTTTTTTTTCATCCTCAGTCGGCTCACTTAAAATTTTCAATGCATCGTCTGCATGAGTAGCGATGACAACTTTATCATAGTCAAAAAATTCGTTACTAGCACCGTAATATACTTGAACACCAATTTTATTTCTTTTTATCGAACTAATCTTATAATTTTTAAAATATTCTCCACTTATTTGAGTTAATACTTTCTCTACATAAGTTCTACTTCTGTTGGTGACTGTGTACCATTGTGGTCTATTTTTTAATTTAAAAAGTCCATGATTTTGAAAGAATTTTAAAAAAAATTTAATTGGCATTTGATTTGCTTCTACTGGGGGCATAGACCAGATAGCAGAAACCATTGGGATTAGATGAAAATTAATAAAATTTTTTGACCATTTATTTTTTTCAAGAAATTCACCAAGAGTAATCTCTTCATTTAAACTTTTAATTTGATCACACTTTTTGTAGAAATTTATAATATCAAAAAACATTTTTAAAAATTTTAAATTAAAAAGATTAGCTTTATTTGCAAAAATTCCGTTTAAACCTCTACCACAATATTCATAATTTGTATCTTTTACAGAAACAGAAAATGACATATCGCTTTTTTCAATTTCAATTTTTAATTCGTTAAAAAAATTTATGAGATTTGGATAAGTTTCATGATTAAAAACAATAAAGCCAATATCTACAGGAACTTTTTTACCATTAATTAAAGTATCTAAAGTATATGAATGACCACCAAAATGATCTTCGCTTTCGAATAAATCAACATGATGTTTTTTGGAAAGCTTTTGTGCTGCTGATAAACCAGAGATTCCTGATCCGATTACTGCAATTCGCATTAAGGCTATGCTGCGTCTTCTTTAAACTCATCCATACTTGGACATGTGCAGAATATATTTTTATCTCCATAAACATTGTCTACCCGAGCAACTGGAGGCCAAAATTTGTTTTGTTTTAAAAAACTTGCAGGATATGCTGCTTCTTGTCTTGAATATTTATGTTCCCATACATCTGATGATAATTCAGTATCAGTGTGAGGAGCATTTTTAATTGGATTATCAATTTTATCAAATTCACCTGATTTAATTTTTTCAATTTCTTGTTTAATCTTAATTAAAGTGTCACAAAATCTGTCTATTTCTGACAAGCCTTCGCTTTCGGTTGGCTCTATCATCATAGTGCCAGCAACAGGCCATGACATAGTTGGTGCATGAAATCCAAAATCTATCATTCTTTTAGCAATATCTTCTTCTGTTACCCCTGTTTCAGATTTAATATTTCTAATATCAATTATGCACTCATGTGCAACATTGCCATTTGCACCTTTGTACAAAATCGGAAAGTGATCTTTTAGTCTGTGGGCAATATAATTTGCGTTTAAAATTGCAACTTGAGTAGCAAGCTTTAATCCTGCTGATCCCATCATTTTAATATACATCCAAGAGATTGATAGAATACTTGAGCTGCCCCAAGGAGCTGCTGATACTGCTCCAATTCCACTTGTTGGTCCGCAATCTTTTATCACTGGATGATTAGGCAGATAAACTTGTAAATGTTTTTTACAAGCTATAGGTCCCATTCCAGGTCCACCACCACCGTGAGGAATACAAAATGTTTTATGCAGATTAATATGACAAACATCTGGACCAAAATTTCCAGGCTTTGCAACTCCAACAAGGGCATTTAAATTTGCTCCATCCATATAGACCTGTCCACCATGTTTATGAACTAACTCACAAATATCAGTTATTTTTTCCTCAAATACTCCATGGGTAGATGGGTAAGTTACCATTAAAGCTGCGAGATTTTCTGAATATTGCTCTACTTTTTTCTTTAAATCATCGAAATCTACATTTCCCTCTTTATCGCAATTAACTACAACCACTTTCATTCCAACCATTTGTGCGCTTGCTGGATTTGTACCATGTGCCGAACTTGGGATTAAGCATATATTACGATGAGCTTCATCTCTATCTAAGTGGTACTTTCTTATAACCATTAGACCTGCATATTCTCCTTGAGCGCCTGCATTAGGTTGTAGAGAAACACCGGAAAAACCTGTTATAGATCTCAACCAATTTTTTAAATCAGTAAACAAATCTCTAAAACCTTCCATTTGTTCAACTGGAACAAAAGGATGAGGTTCTGCAAATTCTTTCCAAGAAATTGGGATCATTTCAGCGGCAGCATTTAACTTCATTGTGCACGAACCAAGTGCTATCATAGTTCTATTCAATGCTATATCCTTATCCTCTAGCTTTTTAAGATATCTAAGCATTTCAGTTTCTGAATGATATAAGTTAAAAATTGGATGCTCTAAATATTTTGAAGTTCTTAATAAATTTTTTGGTAAATTAGGTAATTTAACTGAAGGATCTTCTTTTTTTATTGATTCTGCAGCATTAAAAATTTTTAATAATTGATTTACTCTATAAACGTTTTTTCTTTCATCGAAAGAGACAGCAAGCATTTCAGAATTTACTTTTCGTATATTAACTTTCTGATTTAGAGCATTTTTATAAATTTGATCAGTCTTTTCTTTGGTAATAATTGTAACAGTATCAAAAAAATAATCAGAATAAATTTCGTAACCTGACTGTTTTATTTTATCAGCGAAACTTTTTGCTAATTGAGAAACTCTTTCAGAAATATTTTTAATTCCATCTGGGCCATGATAAATAGCATATGCTGCTGAAACAATTGCTAATAAAGCTTGTGCAGTACAAATATTGCTTGTCGCCTTATCTCTTCTGATGTGTTGCTCTCTAGTCTGTAAAGATAATCTATATGCCTTGTTACCATATCTATCAACCGACACACCAACAATTCTACCAGGCATCGATCTTTTATACTCGTCTTTAGTTGCAAAAAATGCTGCATGTGGACCTCCATACCCCATTGGTATTCCAAATCGCTGAGAGCTCCCAACAGCTATATCAGCACCAAGTTCTCTTGGTGTTTTTAATTTTGCTAATGCTAATAAATCACAAGCTAATACAGCCTTACCGTTTTTTTTATGAATTTTGCTAATTGCTTCACTAGGATCTTTAATATCTCCTAAAGTTCCAGGATATTGTAAAATTCCACAAACTAAATCCTCTTTTAATTGATCTAAAACTTCATCTTCTTTTCCAACTAAAACTTTTAAACCCATTGGTTCGGCTCTAGTTTGAATTACATTTATTGTTTGAGGATGGCAATCCTCAGACACAAAAACTAAATTACTATCTTTTTTATTTAATCTATGACTAAGACCCATGGCTTCTGCTGCTGCTGTACCTTCATCCAATAAAGAAGCATTAGCGATATCCATTCCAGTAAAATCAACAATCATTTGTTGAAAATTTAATAACATCTCAAGTCTTCCTTGAGCTACTTCAGGCTGATAAGGTGTATATGATGTATACCAACCTGGATTTTCTAAAATATTTCTTAAAATTACATATGGCGTATAAGTTCCATAATAACCCATTCCAATAAAATTTGAGTAAACATGATTTTTTTTTGAAATTGCTCTTAATTTTCTTAACGCTTCATATTCTGAATTAGATTCTCCGATATTAAGCTCACCTTTAAACATTATTTTTTCCGGAACAGTGTTATTCATTAAATCATCTATTGATTGATAATTTAATTCTTTTAACATTTTTGATTGGTCTTCTTTAGAAGGTCCAATGTGTCTTTTTATAAAATCTTTTTCTGAATTTGGTAACATTATGCTTATGTCTCCTTTGCAAATTTTTCATATTCTTCTTTACTCATAAGACTATCCATTTCAGATTTGTCTTTTATTTTAAGTTTAAAAAACCACGCAGACTCTTCTGGGTCTTCATTTATTTTTGATGGATCATCAACTATCATTTGATTTGTATCTATAACTTCTCCACTAACAGGTGTGTAAACATCACTAGCAGCTTTCGTTGACTCAACCACTCCAGCAGTTCCATCTTTATCAACATTTGAACCTTTCTCTGGGAGTTCAGCAAATACTATATCCCCAAGCATTTCTGTTGCGTGCTTGGTGATTCCAATTGTAGCTTCTTCTCCATCTAGTTTAATCCACTCATGTTCTTTTGAATATTTAACTTCAGACATTAATTTCCCCTTTTACGTAATTTTTTTTATAAAACGGTAAGTTACAAATATTTGCTGGAATTTTTTTTCCTCTAACTTCAAGAAATATTTTTGTATTTACTGTTGAATAACTATTATCGACATATCCCATTGCTATAGGATGTTCTACACTTGGTCCAAATGTACCACTTGTTACCTTCCCAATTTCTTGGTTTTTATCATTGTAAATTTTTGTATTTCCTCTAGCAATTACTCTGCTGTCTGGTTTTATGCCAACTCTTAATTTTTTTACTCCACTTTGAAATTGATTTTTTAAAACTTCTGATCCGACAAATTCAGTCTCAATTCTGCTCTTAGGTATTGCCCATTTTAGATTAGCTTCGATAGGACTGGTATCGTTGTCTAAATCATTTCCATACAAGCAGAGTCCAGCTTCCATTCTTAATGTATCTCTTGCTCCTAAACCAATCAATTTAGATCCATTTTCTATCAAACTTTCTACAAAAGTTTCAGCATCACTATTTTTTATAGAAATTTCAAATCCATCCTCACCAGTATATCCTGATCTAGTTATGTATACTTTTTCATTTTTATAGACATGGTTGTTTCCGTTCATAAATTTTAGACTGTCACAATCAGGTATAACTTTATTTAAAACATTTTTTGCTTCGGGGCCCTGTAATGCAATTAGTGACAATGACTCGTCAAGATTTAATTTATATTGATTATCAAGTTTAGATTTTATTACTTCATAATCATTATACTTGCATGCAGCATTCAAGATAATTAAAAATCCATCAGATGTTTTGGTAATTATCAGATCGTCCTGAATTCCTCCTTTGTTATTCATTAAAAATGAATACTTACTTTGATTAGTTTTCAATTTTTTCAAATCCGCAGGAAAAATCTTTTCAAGATCATTTGTAAGATCATCACCACCCGATATAAATAATTGACCCATATGAGAAACATCAAAAATACCAGAGTGTGAACGTGTGTATTTATGCTCTTGTATAATTCCATCTTTATATTGGATGGGCATTTGATATCCAGCAAACTCTACAAGCTTTGCGCCGTACTTGATGTGGAGATAATTTAACGATGTTTTTTTTATATTCATATTAACTCTATATGCCCCCTCTGTCTTTTTGCCTGAGAGATTTGCTCCTTCGGCGAGAATAATTCTCTTTCCAGAGTTAATATGTACGGTCCATTTGCCTGAGAGTTTCCGGGGTGGTTGCTCCTTCGGCGCTACAAAAGTAGTCTCTCCCGTATAAATTCTTATAACATAACTAATATAAATTTATAGCTCTAATTTGTTGCACTTTTTTTTTTCATAAGTGAAAGAAATTGTATTAAAACTGCAAATATCACTATTAAACCACCAATTAAAACGCTGGTTGGAGGATTTTCATTTATAAACATCCACGCCCAAAAAGGTCCTAAAACTGCTTCTGATAACATTATGATTCCAACTAAGGCTGAAGGTGTAGATCTTGCACCAATTGTGATAAAAATAAAACCAAAACCAAGTTGGAAAAAACCAGCTAAAAATCCTAAAAAAATGTCATTTAAAGATATAAAGATCGTTTTAGACATAAAATATCCAATGATCAAAGCAATAATGCCTGCAATAAATTGTAATGGAACCATATCTACACTTGGAAATTTTCTTACTATTAAAATTAATGTTGCGAATGATATTGGCATAATAAAAGCAGCAATATTTCCACTCATTTGTCCAACTGTTAATGAACTTCCAACCATCAAAATTATTCCTGAAATTGCTAAAACTATAGAAGTTAATGTTATTAAGTTTATTTTTTCTTTTAAAAAGATATATCCAAAGATTGCTAAAAATAATGTTTGGGTTTGAATTATAAAATTAGTATTTGCTACAGTAGTATTATACATTGCAAAAACATAACCACTAAAGCCACACGCAAGTATAATGCCTCCAATAAGACCAGGAATTCCAGATTTATAAAATGCTGAAATAAAATTTTGCTTATAACTAATAATTAGAAAGATCAGAACTACAATTATAAAAAAAACTGATCTCCAAAATAGAATCTGCCATAGAGTGGAACCTTCGAAAGATTTGACTATCAATCCTCCAAAACTTAAACTGAAAGCACCAAAAAAAATCAAAAGCGGCCCTGGTAATTTTGTAATTACATTCATTTAATTTGAGAAATAAGATTATTAGTCTCCATCTGATAAAGTTTATATAATGTTTCAGCATCCTCTAAGCTTACATCTTTAAATTTAATATTAGACCCTGGTGTTAATTGTACCAGTCGATCATAGTCAGCAGATATGACAGTTGCAATCTTCGGATATCCACCAATAGTCCCATGATCTGATAACATAATTATTGGATCTCCAGCAGATGTTATTTGAATTACACCTTTTACCAAACCTTCAGATTTTATATTAGGATCAACGATATTTTCAATTTTTGGACCTTCTAATCTCATACCCATCCTGTCTGAAAGTTTTGTAATTTTAAAACTTTCTTTAAAGAATTTATTTTGTGAAGACTCAGAAAAATAATCATAGTTTGTGCCTTTAATGACCCTTATATTTTCAATAGTGCTACCTAAGTAATCAAGTTTTCTTTTGTTAAAAGATTTATTAATATCTATTATTTCAATTTCTAAATCTTTAGAAAATTTATTCCCGTTATTTGGTCCAATATGAGCTTGTGTATTTATTGAACAGCTTCCCCAATAATAATCAACACCAAAAGTTCCATTAATCGAAAAATATCCATAAACAGACTTATTGGTTGAACGGATATCGACTTCATCACCATTTTTTAACAAATAACATTGGTAGGAATTACCATCAATAACACCCTCTTTTGTTATAATTTTAAATGATACATTTCCAGAAATACAAAAAAAAATATCTTTTCCAAAATACTTCAAATGTGGGCCTTGATAAGCAAATTCTATTACAGGAGAATTGTAATCATTTTGTAGAAGTGAGTTTAACAATCGAAAATTTCTTTTATCCATCGCTCCGCTAAAAGGAATACCAATATGGTATAAATTATTTCTTCCTAAGTCTTGATATGTGGTGTTGATACCAGCTCTTAAAATTTTAAAGTAGTTTCTATCTTTTGATTTCATTATATTGATCTAAAGTTATTCTATAAAATTTTATTGTATCGCCTGGATTAACAAGATTTGGGTTTGATTGATTAGATGTGTCGAAAATATTTTGTGGTGTATTTCCCAAAATATTCCATCCCCCAGGTGTTTCAAAAGTATATATGTTGCAAAATTGTTCTGTTATTCCAACTGAACCTTTTGGAACTTTAACTCTTGGTGTTTCTAATCTTTTTAATCTCATCTCCTGGTTAAGATCACCAAGAAAAGGCATACCAGCAACAAATCCTGTCATATAACAAAAGTAATTTTTACTAAAAAATTTTTCGAGGATTATTTCTGATTTTAATTTTAATTTGTTTTCAACTCTTTTAATATCTAATGCAAAGTCATTATCACAACACACAGGAATTTTGATTAAGTTTTTCTCTAATTTTTTGTTTTCTTTAATCTCTATATTCTCAATTTTTTTTTTTAAAGTTAAAAAAGATTGTATATTTAAATCATATGAAATTATTAATTTATTATACGATGGAGTTAAATTTGTAATACCTTTTAAATTTAAATTTTTTATATGGTAGAAATATTTGATAACATTTGAATTAATTTCTTGATTTACATCATTTCCAAAGTCACAATACAAAGCTGCGTCACCAAGATTTAATATATTTTTTATCATACCATGTTATACTTATGATTTATTAGTATGGAAATTAATATCAATTGTGATTTAGGTGAAAAATCAAAGCATCATTCAGATGAAAATGATCCAAAATTACTAGAAATTGTCAATTCAGCTAATGTTGCTTGTGGTTATCATGCTGGTAATGAAGATAGCATGAACCAAGTTGTAAAAATTTGTAAGAAAAATGGTGTTAGCATAGGAGCACATCCATCATTTAATGATCCTGAAAACTTTGGACGTAAAAGACTTAATTTATCTTCAGATGAAATAAATAAATTATTAATCGATCAGTATGAAATTTTGCAAAATATAGCTGAAAAACATGGTGAGATCGTTACACATATTAAACCACACGGTGCATTAAATAATATGGCTTGTGAAGATATTGAGCTTGCAACAATCATTGCAAAATCAATCTGTAATTTTAATAAAGATTTAATCTATTTAGTACCCACAGGTTCAAAGATGGAGGAAGCGGCAAAGAAATTTGATATGAGAATAGCATGTGAAATTTTTGCCGACAGAAATTACGATGATAATGGAAACCTGGTATCTAGAAAAGAGCCTCACGCTCTAATTACAGATCCAGATAAAGCAAAAAGTCACGTTTTAAGCATGGTTCAGAACCAAGCCATTAATTGTCACAGTGGAAAGCAAATACCTTGTGAAATAGACTCTGTGTGCATACATGGAGATAACTCTAGTTCTCTAGCAACTGCTTTATCTATAAAAAATAATTTAATAGATAATGGCTTAGAACTAAGAACACTAACTAACTTAAGGAAATTTAAATAATGATAAAGAAAATATTTTTTTCAATGTTCTTTTTAATAATTTTAGCAGGAACATCTTTTGCTGCTGGTTCAAACGACTCAGGCTCAAAGGAAACTTTATATGATAAAGCTGTGCAACAAATAAAGATGGCAAAAAAATTAGAAAAAAAAGGTAAAACCGAAAAAGCAATTAAAAGATATGAAAGAGCAATTAAATTTTTGGTAAAGTCAAATAAGAAAAAACCAAATAAAGCAGACACATTAAATTATCTTGGATTTGCAACAAGAAAAATTGGTGATTTTGAAAATGGTGAGAAATATTATCTTCAAGGTTTAGCTATTGAGCCAAATCACATAGGAATTAACGAATATCTTGGCGAATTATATGTTGCAACTAATAGGATGAATTTAGCAAAAGAAAGATTGAGTGTTCTAGAGGGATGTAATTGTGAAGAATACAATCAGCTAAAGGGTGTTATAGACGGATCAAAAAAATCAAAATACTAGTTTATATTTTTTATCATTTGCTCAGGCATCCAAAGAGCAATTTCTGGAAATACCACAACTAAGATAACAGCAAAAATCATAAGCAAGAAGAGTGGAAACGCGCTTCTTGCTATATACCCCATATCCTTATTAGCCATACCCTGAAGAACAAAAAGATTAAAGCCAACTGGTGGAGTGATCTGAGCCATTTCGACAACAATAACTAGAAAGACACCAAACCAAATCATATCAAAACCTGCTTGTCTAATCATCGGTTCAATTATAGCCATTGTTAAAACCACGGCAGAAATACCATCAAGAAACATTCCAAGAATTATATAAAAGATCATTAAAACAAAAATTAAAACATATGGAGAAAGTTCCATTCCTTCAATCCATAGAGCAAGATTTCTTGGCAATCCTGTAAAACCCATTGCCAAAGATAAAAAAGTGGCTCCAGCTAATATAAAAGCTATCATGCAAGAAGTTTTAGTAGCACCCAAGAGAGACTCTTTAAATGTTCTTAAAGACAAACTCTTTTGAAAGTATGATAAAATTAATGCACCGACTACACCCAAAGAAGCTGCTTCGGTTGCGGTTGCTATGCCAGTATAAATTGAGCCAATAACTGAAACTATTAATAATATTACAGGTATTAGTTTTCCTGATTTCCTTACCTTTTCCATAAGTGTGAAGTCCTGTTTAAAAGTAGGCATAGATTTTTTATTTATTAACGACCAAATCATGACATATGTCATAAAGATCAATGCAATCATTATTCCTGGCAAAATTCCTGCAATAAATAGTTTTGCTATCGATTCTTGGACAGTCACACCATAAATAATTAAAATAATTGAAGGTGGAATTAGAAGACCCAGCGTTCCTGAACCAGCTAAACTTCCAAGTAGAATACTCTCTGGATATTTTCTTTTTCTTAGTTCTGGAATTGACATTTTTCCTACTGTAGCAACAGTTGCTGCAGAAGATCCAGAAATAGCTGCAAATAAAGCACATCCAACCACATTAACATGCACTAAGCCACCGGGTAGTTTCTGCATCCATGGGGATAATCCTTCAAATAAATTTTCAGATAACTTCGTCCGAAATAAAATTTCTCCCATCCAAACAAATAAAGGAAGTGCAGTTAAAGTCCATGAAGATGAAGCTCCCCAAATTGTTGTTGCCATCGCATCACCAACTGGCCTTGTGGTGAACAGCATCATTCCTATTGATGAAACTCCAACCATGCTTATAGCAACCCAAATTCCCGAGCCTAAAAATATCAAGAGAACACTTATGAAAAATATAGTAAGTAAAATTTCAGTCATTTTTTTTTGTTTGTATTTTTAAAACTAATTGATGAGATACACATATGAAAAATATTAGTGATCCTAAAGCAACACTAGTTTGTGGTATCCAAATTAAAATTTCGTCAGCTCCTTCACTTCTCTCTTGAAATTCATAAGATATTTTTAGCATTTTTAAAAAATAAAAAGCTAGATAACCAGAAAAAATAGTTGCAACTATCAAACTCCATAATTCCAAAAATCTCTTTTTAATCCCAGTAGCTTTTTCTAAAAATAAAGTAATTCTAATGTGACCACCTTCTACAAAAGTATAAGATAAAGCAAAAAAAGATGAAGCAGCCATACAATATCCGGAATATTCAGCTAGGCCTCTTATATAAAAACCAAATATTCTTGATGAAATTCCAATTAAAATAAAAACTGCAACCAAAATAAGAAAGAATGCAGCGATATAGCCTGAGTAACTATAAAGATTATTTAAAAATTTATTGACTTTAGCAAACATATAAAAAGGCCGTTTAATACGGCCTTTTTAATTATAATGATTTAATTATAAGCAGCAAGAACACTAGCACCTCTTTCGCCAGCTTTTTTCTTCCATTCTTCTGCCATTGTAGCACCAACTTTTTTGAAATGACTTTCAAGAGCTGCATTTACTTTGCCCACTTTCATTCCAGCATCAGCTAAAGCTTTTTTATCAGCAACATTTCCTTTTTTTGAAAGTGCCCAACCTTTTTTCTCAGCAACTGCCGCCTCTTCCATTATCATTTTTTGTGTAGCTTTATCTAACTTATTCCAAGAACCTCTGTGAGCTACAATCATATTTTTTGGAAACCAAGCTGCAATATCATAAAAATACTTTACTCCATTTTCCCAAATTTTACTGTTCTTACCAGTAGTTGGTGAAGTAATCATACTTTCAACAGCACCGGTTGAGAATGCTTGACTTATTTCAGCTGCTTCAATTTTTGTAGGAGCCATACCTGTCAACTCAGCCATTCTAATAGTTGCAGAATTATATGCTCTAAATTTTAAACCTTTTAAATCAGCAACACTGTTAATCTCTTTTTTACTATAAAGACCTTGCGCAGGCCATGGAACAGCATATAAAAATACAAGACCTTTTTGATCTAAACCTTTAATTATTGCAGGCTTAGATGCTTGATACAATTTCATAGCATCGTCATAAGATGTCGCAAGAAATGGTTGTGAGTCAATCTCTAATAACGGATCCTCTTTACCTAGAGCCGACATAAATCTCTCACCAATTTGAGCTTGTCCAGTTCTAACAGCTCTAAATATTTCTCCACCTTTAAATAGAGATCCACCTGGGTGAGTTACTATTGTTAATTTTCCCCCACTTTTTTCTGAAACATTTTTAGCAAATTCAGCTGCATTAGCAGAATGGAAGTTGCTTGCACCATATGCTAGTGCCATATCCCATTTTTCTGCAGCAAAAGCATTTGCGGTTAAAAGAACAGAAAATAAAACAGAGAGCAAAATTTTGAAAAGTTTCATAAATCCTCCATATTTTTAAAAAACATATCTCATTATGTATTAAAACTTAAATCAATAAAAATTTTTGATGTTTTATTGAAATATAATAAATAATTACTATTATAATAGCATCTTGATAGAACAATCACTCATTTTACTGCAAATTATATTTATAGATATTATTCTAGCTGCAGATAATGCAATAATAATAGGATTGATTGCTGCTAACTTCGTTCCAAAAAATAGAAAAAAGATAATATTTTGGGGAGTAGTTGGTGCGTTAGTTTTCAAAGTTATATTTGCAATATTTGCAACATATTTATTTAAGTTTTACTTCATTAAAATTCTTGGTGGATTACTTTTAATTTGGATTGTTAATGACTTAAGAAAAGATTTATTTGAAATTCAAAAAATAAAGTCTCCTAAAAAGAAATCTATGGAACCTTCATTTATCAAAAGTATTTACAAGGTTTTATTTGCAGATATTACGATTAGTTTTGATAACGTTATTGGAGTTGTGGGTGCGGCCAAAGGTAATTTTGGTTTTATGATTTTTGGCTTAGTATTATCAGTAGTTCTTACTGGAGCCTTAGCTACTTATTTAGCAAATTATATACAAAAACATTTATGGATAGCTTATATAGGTTTAGGCTTTATACTATTGGTTGCTATTCAGTTAGTAATAGGTGGGCTAGTCGATTTAGAAATTTTAAATATTAATGAAAAATATATAAAGTATTTCTAATATTACCAAGTTCCAGTATTTTCCATTGTTGACCAAGGCTCTTTAGGAGGAAGATTGCCTTCTTGAAGTATTTCTATTGATATTTTATCTGGTGATTTCACAAATGCCATATGACCATCTCTAGGTGGTCTATTAATTGTATAACCCATATCCATTAATCTTTGGCATACTTCGTATATATTTTTAACTCTATAGGCTAAGTGACCAAAATTTCTAGATCCTTCTCCTAAATTATCGCCGTCCCAATTATAAGTAAGTTCAATTTCTGCATTATTGTCGTTTGGTGCAGCTAAAAAAATTAATGTGTATCTACCTTTTTCATTTTCCATTCTTTTTGTCTCTTTTAAACCAAGCCCATCACAAAAAAATTTTAAAGACTCTTCAATATTAGAAATTCTAATCATTGTGTGTAAATATTTCATAGTAAATTTATAATTTATTTTTATTCTAGTTCAATAGTGCTTGGTGGTTTAGAGGTCACATCATAAACTACTCTATTTATACCTCTAATGTTATTGACTATTTTATTAGATACCATTTGCATAAATGATTTATTAAATTGAAAATAATCTGCTGTCATTCCATCTTCAGATGTTATTGCTCTGAGTAAGCATAAATATTCATAGGTTCTATTGTCTCCCATTACACCAACTGTTTTAACAGGTAGTAATGCGGCATAAGCCTGCCATATCTTATGATAAAGATTATGTTCTCTTAATGCACTTATAAAATAATTATCTGCTTCTTTTAAAATTTTTATTTTTTCTTTAGTAATTATGCCTGGCATTCTAATGGCTAAACCTGGACCAGGAAAAGGATGTCTAGAAATAATTTCTTTACTTAAATTTAATTCTAAACCTAACATTCTAACTTCGTCTTTAAACAAATACTTCAGTGGTTCAACTAATTTTAGTTTCATTCTTTTTGGCAAACCACCAACATTATGATGAGACTTAATTTTTGAAGTTTGACTTCCTGTAACAGACTTACTTTCGATTAGATCAGGGTATAGAGTTCCTTGAGCTAAAAATTTTACATTTTTTATTTTTTTTGCGTATTTTTCAAAAAGTTTGATAAATAAATTTCCAATAATTTTTCTTTTTTTTTCAGGATCCGTTACATTTTTTAATTTGCTAATGAATAATTGTTCAGCATTTACATAAATTAAATTCAATTTAAATTTTTTTCTAAAAGTATTTACTACTTGTTTTTCTTCATTTTTTCTGAGCAGACCAGTATTAACGAATATACAAGTTAAGTTTTTTCCAATCGCATTACTAATTAATTTTGCTACTACACTACTATCTACTCCACCAGATAATGCACAAATTACTCTAGAATTTCCAACTTGTTCTTTAATTTGCTGCATAAGTTTGGATTTTTGATTTTTTGATGTCCAATTTTTTTTAATTTTACAAATTCTAATTACAAAGTTTTTTAATATTATTTTGCCTTTAACTGTATGGGAAACTTCTGGATGAAACTGTATACCATATATTTTTTTTTTAATATTTTCTATCATGCATAATTTCGAATTTGAGGATTTTGCTATAACTTTAAAACCTTTAGGTAATTTAATTACCTCATCTCCATGACTCATCCACACATTGGTAGATTTTTTTGAAAAGAAATTTTCAGTTAAAGCGCTTTTTTTTAATTTTGTAACTTTTGCTAAGCCAAATTCTCTTGATTTTGCTCGTTTTACTTTACCTCCTAATTCTTTAGAGATTATCTGGTGGCCAAAACAAATACCTAAAATTGGAATATTTAAACTTAATATACTTTTATTGAATTTAACTTTTTTATTTTGATAAACATTTAAGGGACCACCTGATAAAATGATGCCTTTCACATTTTTTTCATTTTTATAGTCTTTGAGTTTGTTGTGACTTATAATTTCACAAAAAACATTTAATTCTCTTACTTTTCTTGCAATTAATTGTGTAAACTGAGACCCAAAATCGATTATTAAAATTTTATCTAGATTATTTTCAAGACGCATCTTTTTTTTCAAACTCTTTTAGGCGTTTGTTAATGGATGCGATTTTATCACAAAGGTTCGAGCATATTTTCTTAAAATCTTCTCTAAGTTCCTCTGCTTTAGAAAAATTAGATCTTTCTAACTCAATATCTATCAATAGATACATTGCCTCTTCGTTGTTTGGCTCGAGTAGTAAGACTGTATTTATATTTTTTTCCAGTTCTGTTTTGTTTTCTTCATTTTTAAATATTTTTGCTAAATATAGATATGACTTTGAGTCTTTGGGATTGTATACAATATTTCTTTGAAATAAAAATTTTGAATCTTCATATTTCTCATTTTCATAAAGATTTTTTGCTTCATCAAAAAAATTAGCTTTCTCTGCGTTAACATCAAAAATTAAAGTAAAAAGTAAAATTATTGCTAAGGTAATTTTTTTTATCATCTTTTTATTTCGTCTATGTTATGTACCATACTTTCATAAAAACCTGCTTTAGTAATTTTGACAAATTTTGGTTTTTTTCTAAGATCTTTAATTCTTTTTGCACCTAAGTATCCCATTGATGATTTTAAACCCCCTACTAGTTGGTAGATTATTTTTTCAACTGTGCCTTTATATTTGACAAAACCTTCAACACCTTCTGCTACATATTTTGAAGTATCTTTTTGTTTTGATTGAAAATATCTATCTGCTGATCCTTTATTCATTGCTCCAATAGATCCCATGCCCCTAAAACTTTTATATAATTTACCACCTCTTTTTATAATTCTACCTGGAGCCTGATCTGTTCCTGCAAATAATGATCCAATCATCACCGCATCTGCTCCTGCTGCAAGTGCTTTTGCGATATCCCCAGAAAATTTGATACCTCCATCAGCTATTAATGTTGTTTTACTTTTGCCCATACCTTTTTTTACATCTAAAATTGCACTTAACTGTGGAACTCCAATCCCGGCAACTAATCTTGTAGTGCATATAGATCCTGGCCCAATTCCAACTTTTATAATATCTACTCCTTGCTTAATCAGAAATTTAGCTGCTTCTGCTGTTGCAATGTTACCTGCACATAAAGCTGTTTTAGTCGGTTTCATTTTTTTAATTTTTTTTATTATTTCGGCTACTTTTTTTGTGTGGCCATGAGCTGTATCAACCACCATTAAATCTATATTTTCTTTTAAAACCTTTTGAGCTCTTATGTGTTCGTTTATACTTGCACCAACCGCTGCACCAACTAACATTTTTTTTGCTTTTACTTTTCTTATTTCTTTTATCTGATCATTTATTGATAAATTTCTATGTATAACGCCTATTCCGCCCTTTTTACCGATTGAAATAGCCATGTTAGACTCTGTTACAGTATCCATTGCTGAGGTTAGAATGGGTATAGAAATATTTAAGTGTTTTGATAATTTAACTTCTGTCTTTGCTTCTGAAGGTAAAATTTTAGAATAATTTGGTGCTAAAGTTACATCATCGAAAGTGAGTGCTTCTTTGATAGGATCCATGTCCTTATATAAACGATTCTTAAAAAAATGAAAGTATCTATCTTAAATTTTTGCAGATTAAAAAACTTTCTTTAGAGTCTTTTCTACTTGCGGGAGGCTTATAAACATTAAATTTTACAAAATTCTTTTTTGAAAATGCAATTATCTCATTAAATGAAGTTCCCATAAATAATTTTGAGACAAAATAGCCATTAGGCTTCATCATTTTTGTAGCAAAATCCAAAGCTTCTAAAACTAATTCTCCAGTTACCATAGAGTCTAGATTTTTATTTCCTGTAGTATTGACTGCCATATCTGAAATAATCAGGTCAATTTTTCCTCCAAAATAATTACTAATTTTATTTTGTTGTTCAGTATCTGTAAAATCTCCTTTTATAATTTTTACATTCTTTATTTCATCTATTTCTTTTAAATCTATTGCTAAATGCTTATTACATTTTAAATTAATTGATATATATTGAGACCAGCTTCCAGGAGCAGCCCCAAGATCTATTACTGATATATTATTTTTTAAAAATTTAAATTTTTCGTTAATTTCTTTTAATTTATAAACAGCTCTTGATCTATATCCTTCAACTTTTGATTGTCTAACATAAATATCTCTTCTCTGCTTATTAATCCAATTTTTTGAGATTTTATTTTTTTTCAATTAGTTTTGAACCTTAAAGATTTTGAGATTTTATTATTATCCAAAGTATTTAATTCTATCTCTAGATTTTTCTCGTTTCTCATATCTTTATTATTTACTTTAATACCACTAGCCAAATGTATAATTCCAATTTTATGATTTGGTAAAAAAGGTTCCACGAAAATTTTATTCTTTTCATCAAACTTTGGAAGTAAGTTACTAGCTAACCAGTTGCAATTATGAGGAAGAAATTCAACATCTACATTATCAATATATACGCATATATTTATTGCTAGTTGCTCTGAACCAAATATTTGGCCATGACTAAGAGTGGTTTTTAAATTTTTTTGCCAAACATTCCAACAGCTAGAATCTTTTTCTAATGAGAAAACACCAATATTAATATGCGGAGCAAATGCTAACTTTCTTGCTTTATTAATATCAATTTTAGATTTAATAGCATGTTTAAAGTTTTGAGATTTTATAATTGCTAATTTTCCAAACAACCATTTAACGTTACTTAATATTCTATATCCAGGTGTCATTGTCTGGGTAATGCCAAGTTTACCATTATCACAAGCTTTAAAATATAAGTCTATTGAACTCCAATCTTGAACCCATGCATCACAATCGATCCACAGGTATTTTTTATAGTTTGGAAAATATTTTGGAAGAAACGCTCTTGATACCTGACTTTTTAGCCATTCTTTACCATTAACTTTAGATTGCGGAACCTCAATATCCCATTCAGCTTTTTTGATCTCATCTACTTTATTTTTTAGAAGAGCGGTTTGCTCCCCTGTTAAACCCGCATCAAGTATACAAATAGCAACCTTTTCACTGTGATTGAATTGTTTAATAGAGTCTATTAATTCATTTAGCAATTCAAAGTAATTAGAATCTGCAAGAGAAATAATTACGTTCTCTTTCATTACAAAATATCTTCGTGATGATCAACGCCATCATCTTTTTCTTTATTTTGTTTTTTTAAAAATAAGTAATGAATTGAACTTGCTGGAATCATTAATAAATAAATAATTCCTGAAATTATAATTGTATTAAAGGTATATATTAGCAACAAACCAAAATATAAAATTATTCCAAATAAAAGAAATATTGAAGTACTTCTTGGAACAACAATTCTTTTAAAAGAATATGTAGGAATTTTACTTATCAAAAGTACAGAAATAATAATGAATAAAGATGGAACAATAATATTTTTATTAATAGTTATAAACTGAACTTCGCTAAAACTGTAAATTAATGGCATTAATACCAATACTCCACCTGCAGGTGATGGAATGCCTTCAAAAAAATTATCTCTCCATGAAGGTTCACCTCCTGTTGAAACATTAAATCTTGCAAGTCTTAAGGCAACACAAACCACATATATTAAAGATATTAACCAACCAAATCTGCCGATATTATCTAGTGCCCAGAAATACATTATGAATGCTGGCGCAACTCCAAAACTAATTACATCCGTTAATGAGTCTAATTCTTTTCCAACTTTTGATGTGGCTTTAATTAATCTTGCAATTCTTCCATCTAAACCATCAATGATTGCAGCAATTAAAACTGCAATAACTGATAATTCAAATCTTCCATCAAATGCAAATTTAATTGAAGTTAAACCAATACACACGCCAACTAATGTCATTATATTCGGCAAAATAACTCTAGAATTTTTATTTGATACTAATCTTATATTCTTTTTTGGATTTTCCATTTATCTTTTGGCTATCAATGTTTCTCCAGCGACTGCTCTTTGATTAACTTTTACTAATGGTTCATAGTTTTCAAAATATAAATCTGCTCTACTTCCAAATCTAATCATTCCTATTCTAGATCCTTGATCAACATTTTCTTCAACGGAGGTATCAGTTACTATTCTCCGTGCAACCAGTCCTGCTATTTGAACTACAATTATATCTTCTCCGTGAGAATTTTTAATTTTATAATAATTTCTTTCATTATCCTCGCTTGCTTTATCAAGAGATGCATTAATAAATTTTCCTGGTTTATATAAAATTTCTTCAATTTTTCCTGAACATGGAGATCTATTCACATGACAGTCAAATACATTCATAAATATACTTACTTTCTTAAATTTTTTATTTTCAAGTCCCAATTCTTTTGGTCCGTTTGTATCTAAAACTTGTAAAACTAATCCGTCAGCAGGACTTGTTAAATAGTTCTCATCATTTATCGGAATTCTCTCTGGATCTCTAAAAAAATAATAACACCAAATACTTAAAACCAAACCTATGAAACCTAAAAAACCATGAATGAAATATAGAATGATCGTTGCTACAACGAAAATTACTATAAATTTATAGCCTTCGTTATGAATCTTTGGAAAAATTTTGTCTATCATAATCGTTCAATTGATAATTCTGGATTAATATGTATATAAAAAGTATAAATTCAATTATTAAGATACATCAAAAAATGAGCAAAATTAAGGTAAAAAATCCCATTGTCGAGCTAGACGGTGATGAAATGACAAGAGTAATTTGGGAATTCATAAAAAACAAATTAATTCTACCTTATTTAGATTTAGGCATTGAATATTACGATCTAGGAATGAAAAGCAGGGATGATACGGATGACAAAATTACTATCGACTGTGCTAATGCAATCAAGAAAAATGGAGTAGGTATCAAATGCGCAACTATTACTCCTGACGAAGCAAGAGTTGAAGAATTTAAATTAAAGAAAATGTGGAGATCTCCGAATGGAACAATAAGAAATATTATTGGAGGAACAGTATTTAGAGAACCAATAATTTGTAAAAATATTCCTAAACTTGTCCCATCTTGGACGGATCCATTAATTATCGGAAGGCATGCTTTCGGTGATCAATACAGAGCTACAGATTTTTTAGTTCCAGGAAAAGGTAAATTAGAAGTTAAATGGACATCAGAAGATGGAAGTGATGAAAAGAAATATGAAGTATTTAATTTCCCAGGACCAGGTATTGCTCTTTCAATGTATAATTTAGATAAATCGATAGAGGACTTTGCAAGATCGTGTTTCAATTACGGCCTAATAAAAAAATGGCCTGTATATTTATCAACAAAGAATACCATACTAAAAAAATATGATGGAAGATTTAAAGATATATTTCAAAATGTTTTTGAAAAAGATTTTAAATCAGAATTTGAAAAAAATAATATAACTTATGAACACAGGTTAATCGATGATATGGTTGCTTGTGCTATGAAGTGGCACGGTAAATATATTTGGGCTTGTAAAAACTATGATGGCGATGTTCAGTCAGATACTGTTGCTCAAGGTTATGGTTCTTTAGGTTTAATGACAAGTGTTCTATTAGCGCCTGATGGTAGAACAATGGAAGCAGAAGCAGCTCATGGAACTGTAACTCGACATTTTAGAATGCATCAGCAGGGTAAAGAAACATCCACTAATCCAATTGCATCTATATTTGCGTGGACAAGAGGTTTGGCGCACAGAGGAAAGTTAGATAGCAATGATGAATTAATTAAATTTGCCAAAACACTTGAAGAAGTATGCGTTGATTCAGTTGAGTCAGGATCAATGACCAAAGATTTGGCAATACTTATTGGTCCTTCTACAAAATATTTAACAACTAACCAGTTTTTAGATGTAATTGATGGAAGTTTAAAACAAAAATTAAATTAAAGTTTTTAGTTTTTCTAAAGCTTGATCGATTTTATTTGGGTCTTGCCCTCCAGCCTGTGCAAAATCTTTACGACCTCCACCACCTTTTCCACCAATAATTTCAGATCCTAGTTTTGCAAATTTAACTGCATCGTATTTATTTGTTAAATTTTCTGTTACACCTACAGCAAGACCAACTTTCTCGTCCTTATTTGCAAATACTACAACTATTCCTTCGCCCAATTCTTTTTTACCTGCATCTACAAGTTTTCTTAGGTCTTTTGGAGATAAATCTTGAACTTTTTGTAATCTAACTTGAGTACCATTTATATTTTCATCTTTAATTATGTTTTTTATTTTATCAGCTAAAACTGATTGAACATTTAATTGTTCTAATTGTTTATTAAGGTCTTTAATTAATCCTTTCGTATCTTTATTTTCTAGATTTGGTTTTCCACCTAATTTAATAATTTGAGCAGACACCTCTTTAATACTGTCTTCATCCTTTTGTGCAGAAAGGTTTGACATTTTTTCCTTATTTTTTAAGAATATTTCTAGTTGTTTGTCCCTTAAAGCTTCAACCCTTCTAACTCCAGCAGCTATTGAGGATTGGCTAACAGTTTTAAATTTTCCAATATCACCTGTATTTTTTACATGAGTTCCACCACATAATTCTGTTGAAAAGTAAGAGTTATTTTCCGCTCCCATAGAAACTACTCTCACTTCTTCTCCATATTTTTCACCAAAAAAAGCTAAAGCACCTTTTTCAATGGCAGCTTTTGGTGTCATAATTCTTGTAGTTACATCAGTTTTGTTTTGCACGTATTCATTAACTAATTTATCAATAATTGTTAACTCGTCCTCTGTAATTGGTTTCATATGACTAAAATCAAATCTTAGTCTATCAGGCGCAACTAAAGATCCTTTTTGCATAACATGTTTTCCCAATGTTCTTCTCAAAGACTCGTGTAATAAATGAGTTGCAGAATGATAAGCCTTAAGATTGTTACGTCTTTCAATATCTATTTTCATTTCTACAACGTCTTTAATCTTAACATCACCAGATTTTACAATTCCATGATGTATAAACAGATCTCCAAGTTTTTTTTGAGTATCTGTAACCTCAAATACTGAATTACCAGATACTATTGTTCCTTGATCTCCAACTTGTCCACCAGACTCTCCATAAAAAGGGGTTTGATTAGTAATAATTATCCCTTCCTCACCATTTAAAATATTTTGTGCTTCTTTATTATTTTTAATTATTGATAACACCACTCCTTCTGATTGGTTAAACTCATACCCAAGAAACTCTGTAGGTCCTATTTTATCTTTTATACCAAACCAGATTTCTTCTTCAGAGGCATCTCCAGAACCTTTCCAATTTTGTTTTGCAAGCTCTTTGCTCTTTTTCATTAATTCATCAAATTTATTTTGATCAACGGTCAAAGATTTATTTTTTAAAATATCTTCTGTTAAGTCTAACGGGAAACCATAAGTATCATATAATTTAAACGCTACTTCACCTGGTAAAACTTTTTTTATTTTTGAAATTTCATCATTCAAAATTTTAATTCCCCTATCAAGTAATACTAAAAATTTTTCTTCTTCCATTTTTAATGTTTCTTTAATTAAAGTCTCTGATCTTTCTAATTCAGGATAATTTCCTTTCATTTCATTTTTCAATGTATCAAAGATTTTATTGAAGACTGGTTCTTTAGAACCTAGCAAATGAGAATGTCTCATTCCTCTTCTCATTATTCTTCTAAGAACATAACCTCTACCTTCATTTGAGGGTAATACTCCTTCTGCAAGAAGAAATGAGCTAGCTCTTAGGTGATCTGCAATTACTCTAAAGCTTGATAAATTATTTTCATCTTGTTTAACTTTTGTAAATTCAGAAATCGAACTAATTAATTTTTTAAAATGATCTGTTTCGTAATTATCATGTGTACCTTGAAGTAATGCTGCAATTCTTTCTAAACCCATTCCAGTATCTACAGAGGGTTTTGGAAGATTAATTCTTTTATCCTTTGAAACTTGCTCAAATTGCATGAAGACTAAATTCCATATCTCAATATATCTATCGCCATCCTCATCTTTGGTTCCGGGTAAACCGCCTTTTAAATGATCTCCATGATCATAAAATATCTCTGAACAAGGTCCGCAAGGGCCCGTTTCGCCCATTGACCAAAAGTTATCTGAAGTTGCTATCCTAATAATTCTATCGTCGCTAAAACCCGCTATTTTCTTCCAAAAATTGAAGGCTTCATCGTCTTCATGAAATACTGTTACATATAATCTATCTTTATTTAATCCAAAATCTTTAGTAATTAAATTCCAAGCTAGTTCAATTCCCCTTTCCTTGAAGTAATCTCCGAAAGAAAAATTTCCAAGCATTTCAAAAAATGTATGGTGTCTAGGAGTGTAGCCAACATTTTCTAGATCGTTATGTTTACCTCCTGCCCTTACACATTTTTGAGAAGTGGTAGCTCTTTGATAATCTCTTTTTTCTAATCCAGTAAAAACATTTTTAAACTGGACCATGCCTGAATTTGCAAACATTAATGTTGGATCATTATTTGGAACCAAATTGCTAGACTCAACTATCTTGTGATCATTTTTTTCGAAATAATCTAAAAAAGTTGATCTGATCTCGTTTAATGTTTTTGCCATATTTTGTTAAAATACAGCTTTTTCTATTGATGTCTACACCTCTGAAGGGAAAAAAGGCGCCCTTTCGAGCGCCTTTTTAATAACTAAAAGTTATCTGCTAATTTTTTTTAGTAGGAATTTCTTCTTCTTTTTTTTGAGCCTCTACTTTTTCCTCGCTTAGTGGATTTCCCTCAATTTTCTTTGAGATCACTCCAGCCTTTTCTCTGATTGCCATTTCAATTTCAGCAGCGGCTTTAGGATTTTGTTCAAGGTAAAGTTTCGCATTCTCTCTACCTTGACCAATTTTTTCACCTTTGTAAGCGTACCAAGCTCCAGATTTCTCTACGATATCTGCTTTGGCACCTAGGTCAATTAGTTCCCCTACTTTACTAATTCCTTTTCCATACATTAAGTCAAACTCAACAACTTTAAATGGCGGAGCAACTTTATTTTTCACAACTTTAACTCTTGTTGTGTTACCAACGATATTATCTTTATCTTTGATTGCTCCAATTCTTCTAATATCCATTCTAACTGATGAGTAGAACTTCAAAGAGTTTCCGCCCGATGTCGTTTCTGGACTTCCAAACATAACGCCAATTTTCATCCTAATTTGGTTAATGAAAATAACCATTGTATTAGTTCGTGAAATTGAGCCTGTTAATTTTCTCAATGCTTGAGACATCAATCTAGCTTGCAAACCAACATGAGTATCACCCATATCTCCTTCAATTTCAGCTCTTGGTGTTAATGCTGCAACAGAATCCACAACAAGAACCGACATTGAGCCAGATTTAATTAATGTATCAGTAATTTCTAAAGCTTGTTCACCTGTGTCTGGTTGAGAAATTAGTAACTCTTCAGTATTTACGCCTAATTTCTTTGCATACACTGGATCTAAAGCGTGTTCTGCATCAACGAAACCACAAATTCCGCCTGCCTTCTGTGCTTCTGCAACTACTTGTAATGCTAATGTAGTTTTTCCTGAAGACTCTGGTCCATAAATTTCAATAATTCTTCCTTTTGGTAATCCACCAATTCCTAAAGCAAGATCTAAGCTTAAAGATCCAGTTGAAATAGACTCAACATCCATAGCTTTTTGCTCACCAAGCTTCATTACTGAGCCTTTTCCAAAGCTATCTGTAATTTGGCTGATTGCTGCGTCTAATGCTTTATTTTTCTCTTTGTTTTCCAATTCTTTATCTTTTGCGGTTTTCACCACTTTTAGGTTATTTTTAGTCATTTTTTGCCTCTTTTTTTGCTTTTTTTAACACTCGAATCATGAATTTAAATGTACACATTTTGTTCTCATTGGCAATATATTTCTCAAAATAGCTTAAAATCGTTAAATTACTTGAGTTTTAGGTATTCGCTATTCAATAAACCAATAGCTTTTAGAACATTATATTGAGCGATAAGATTATTTCTCTCAGATTCTGCTAGGGAAATTTTTGCAGCCAACAACAAAGAGTTTGATTGTATAACATCTAGCGTTGTTCTTGAACCTCTCTCATACTCTGCAGCTATTCCTTCGTTAGCAATTTTTGCTGCTCTAACTTGAGATCTTACTGAATTTAAAAAACTTTTTGATGCTTCAAGATTTGACCATGCACTTCCAACATTTTTTTCAGTAGTTTTTACTGCATCCTCAAATAATAAAATTTTTCTAGTTTTTAGATTTGTGTTTTTGTTTATTTTTGCACGTTTACTTCCGCCTGAATAAAATGGCCAGCTAATTGTTGCTTTAAGAGTATCCTTTTCTCTCTCATCTATAGTAGAAGTAAAATCGTCAGCATAAGATCTTTCTAAAGATAAAGATGCGGTTGGTTTTAAATCACTTTCGGCGATTGCAATATCCATTTCAGATTGATTTAATTCTATTTTAGCGATCATTATATCTGGATTGTTTTCTCTTGCTAAATTAATTGCTGAACTAAGTTCACTTGGAACTCCTACAATTGCTCTATTGGTCTTTTTTAGTTCATTTGTATTTAAAAGTTTACCAATAATATTTTCGTAATTTAATTTGTTAATCATTAATTCGCTTCTTGCTTGAGTTAGTTGAGCGCTTGCTCCAGCAAGTGAGGATTCAGTTTGTGATAAATCTGCAGTTTTTATTTGTCCTCTATCTAATCTAACTTTATCATTTTCAAGTTGTTTAATAAGTAAATTTAAATTTTGCCTATTAATTGCAACTTTTTCTCTTGATAAAATTACAGATGTAAAAGCTTCTATAGCACTGTAAAGAACATCTTGTTCTTTTTTAAATAATTTTGCTTTTGCAAGTTCTAAACCTATTAAATTTTTTTCATAATTAAGGTCTCTTCCAAAATCCAATAAGGTTTGCTCCAATTTTATGGATGTTGTGAATGGGTCTACATCACTGATTGTTGCATCACCACCGCTCTGATTTGTAAGTTTATTTGTTTCTTCAAGGCTCTTGGACCCACTTAAACTCAAAGAAGGCATATAATCGGCCTTAGAAATGTTCAGATCTTCTTCTGATGCTTTTATATTTTCTCTCTCGGCATTTAATTTTTTATTGTTATTATAAGTTTCGTTTAATGCTTCATATAATGTGACAGCTAGCGATTGAGCTGATAAGCAAAAAAAACTAACAATTATTATTAATATTTTTTTCATTAGTTGTACTTTACAGAATTAATTTGATGATTAGAATTTAATTTAATAACTATAGACGCGTATTTTGGCGCATATTTAAACATATTCTGTGTAATTCTCTGGTAAGTTTGCATAAAGTTCAAAACTTCCTTTTTTGTCATAATTTTTTGTTTTGTTTTTTTATTCTTATTTTTTAATTTAAGTTTTTTTTCCTGAATAACTCTCCACTTTTGTAATAAACTAAAATTTTCTGCTCTTAAAAATAACAAACAATCGAGCTTACTATAAAGTTTCTTGTATCCTTTTTTTAGCTGGTCATTAACGTGTTTTCTCCAGATTAATTTATTATCATCATTTTTTTCCATCGTATTAACACTTTTTTTTAATGTTTTTGAGCTTTCAGGTCTTGCTCCAACACACCAACCTTCAAAAATGATTACATCTGGTCTGCTATTTACTTTATACCAATTTTTTTTTGTAAATCTGTCATCAATTGCCTTATCAAACTTGGGTAACATAATTGATCTAAATTTTCTAGAATTTGCTTTTTTAATAAAACTAGACATATAAGTTATATCATGAGTTCCTGGAACACCTCTTGTCAATAATAATGGATGAATTTTCTTAGATAACTTTATTCTATCATTCTTTGTTTTGTAAATATCGTCAATTGATATTTTGAAAACTTTTAACTTAAAATATTTTTTTAAAATTATCATTAAGATAGAACTTATAGTGGTTTTTCCGGTTCCTTGTCCTCCTGTTAAACCAACAATATAAGGTTTCTTTATATTTGTTTTTTTTGCAATCCAGAAACTCATAGGAACAAGATAATCTTTAAGCATCTTGTCTTTATTTTTAAATTTATCCGAAGATGTTTCTTGTGTTTTAATAAACTTATAACAATCTTTTTTTACTTTATTTAAACAATCCTCAACTAAATTCATTTAATTTTATTTTTGGTCAAGTGGATGGTTTAAACCATCAAAGAAAACAACGTCTTTTAAATCATCGGCTTTAACTTCATCTACACAACCTAAATTGAATCCAGTCATGGCGGGTGCACTTCTTGGGTTATGATGTGTGTAAATTCCACATTCAATACAAAAGTAATGATTAGCAACTTTCGTATGGTACTGATAAAGTTTTAATTTATCTTCTCCCTTAGTAACTTTAAAATCTTCATTTTTAACCATTCCCATTGTTGCATTTTTTCTTTTACATATAGAGCAGTTACATCTTACAATTTTTGGTAATTCATTAATTGGAACATTAATTTCTGCTTCTACACATCCACAATGACATGTTAGTTTCGGCATTAATTATTCTCCCCATTTTCCATGAAACTCATAAACAACTGCTGGCTTATCACCAACTACCCAGCCGTCATGACCTGGGTCAATTGAATATGCATCACCTGCTTTATATGTTAATTCTGTTCCATCATCATGTTTGGCGCAAACTGCTCCTGAAACTATTACTCCAAGATGTTTTGCTTTACAGCTATCAGTTCCTACAGTTGGTTTAATATCTTGTGACCATTTCCATCCTGGCTGCAAAACTAATCTCATTACTCTTTGATCTCCCACTTTTACGATATCCATTTTGGCATTGTTGAAACTGGTATTGCTTTCATCTGGATTATCAAAACTTTTAACTTCAATTGAACTCATGCTTCTCTCCTTTTATAATTAAATTAGGATTATAGACTACTAATGGTTTAAGTTATCCACAATAGCACAAAATATGGTTTTGGATGTTCACGTTTTGATTCACTTTTGATTCACTTACAGACTCAAAATACAACCTAATTGACACTATTGTATAACTCATGTACTAATAAGAACAAAACAAGAACACTTATGAAGCTAACAATACCTTATTATTTACATAAAGCAGGAGCTGGTTTTCCTTCGCCTGCAACTGATTACATAGAAGAAGATATAGATTTAAATGTACATCTGATCAAGAATGTTCCGGCAACTTTCATCATAAGGGTTCAAGGAAAATCAATGGTGGATGTTGGAATAAATGATGGCGATTTATTAGTTGTAGACAAAAGCTTAACTCCAAAAAATTTTTCAACTGTCATAGCAAATGTTCATGATGAACTCGTTGTTAAAACTTTAGTTAAAGAAAAAGATAAGCAATTTTTAACATCAGGCTCTAAAGAATTTTCTGATCGAATTTTAATTAATGAAGAACAAGATATTTTTATTTGGGGAGTAGTTACCTATGTCATACATTCAGTACACTAAAAAATTAGCACTGGTTGACTGCAATTCTTTTTATGTTTCTTGTGAAAGATTATTTAATCCAAAAATAAGAAAAAAACCTGTTGTAGTTTTATCTAATAATGATGGCTGTATAGTTTCAAGATCTACTGAAGCAAAAGCTTTGGGAATTAAAATGGGTGAACCTTACTTTAAAGCAAAAGATATTATTATCAAAAATGATGTACAAGTATTCTCATCAAATTATTCTTTGTATGGAGATTTATCTAGAAGAGTAATGAGAACTTTAAAAAGATTTAACTCTGATATTGAAGTTTATTCAATTGATGAAGCATTTATGGATTTATCAAATTTTTCTGATAATGAAGTAGAGCAAGTTGGAAGAGAAATTAGAGAAACAGTTTTGAAGTGGACTGGTATTCCAACAAGTATAGGAATAGCTAAAACTAAAACTTTAAGCAAAGTTGCAAATCATATAGCTAAAAAAAAACAATCAGGTGTTACAAGTCTAATTGGAATAGAAAATCTTGATCCTATTCTTGAAAAAATTGATATTAATGATGTTTGGGGTGTCGGAAGACAAATGACAAAGTTTTACCAAAAAAATGGAATTTATAATGCTAAACAATTAAAAAATAAATCAAACACTTGGATTAAAAAATCCTCAAATGTTCTAAGTTCAAGAACTGCAATGGAGCTTAGAGGTGTACCTTGTATTGATTTAGAGAAAACTGCATCAAAAAGAAAAAGCTGTGTAGTATCAAGATCATTTGGAAAAAGAATAGAAAGATTTCAGGACCTTGAAGAAGCTGTTGCTAGTTATTGTTTAAATGCATCAGAAAAGATAAGATCCGAAAACCTTGTTGCAAAAGCCGTTATGGTATTTGTTAGAACTAGTCCTTTTCAAAAACAATTTGGTTTTTATTCAAACTCCAGAACTGTTGATTTTCCTATAGCAACTAACAATAGTATAGAGATCGTAAAAAATGCTTTATCTGTCTTAAAAGTAATCTTTAGGAAGGGACATCGTTATCAAAAAGCAGGAGTGATGCTAACTGGATTAACAGATGCAGAAAATAATGAAAACTTATTTTCATCAGCAAAAGACGAGAGAATTAATAGATTAATGAGATCAATTGATAATACAAACTACAGATATGGCAGATCTACATTAAGTCTTGCAAGTGCTGGCGTTAGAAAGTCTTGGAGTATGAAAAGGGATTATAACTCAAAAATAGATACAGCTGATTTTTATAGTTTGCCAACAATTAGAGCATAAAAAAATTATTTTATCATATCAATACTTTCAATATTACTAAGAGAATTATTTAATTCCTCTAAATTTTCTCTTCTTCCAATCATAACAACTGATAATCCAAAAGCGATAATTAGAGCTAAAGGAATAGCCGTCACAACGCTTATGTAATCAGCCATTAAGATTAAATAAATGGCATAAAATAAAATTGATCGAATAATAACTGTAGATTTAAACACAGCTATGATTGCTAAAGAATGTTTAATCAAATTTTTAAAACTCATCTTTGAAGGACCAAAATATCTTGTCCCTCTTTCTGAAGGAGATGAAGATATATCTTTCTCTAATTTTGCCAATGCTCCTGAAAAGCTGCACCAAGAAGATTTATCGTTTATTAATTTCTCAACAGTTGATTTCGGAAGACAAGTATAATTTCCAAATTTTATCGAGTGACCAGTAAATACATAGGTAATTATTTTATGCAAATGATAACAAGTTTTAAAAATAATATTTTCAGATCTTTTTACTCTTTCTCCTACAATTGGTTTTCCTTCGTCATATTTTATGTATTCAAGAAAACTTTTGATTTCTTCAGGTCTATCTTCACCGTCAGAGTCCATTGGGATTACATAATCAAATTCTTTATTTTGAAATATATGTTTAAGTCCTGTTGCAATACATCTTCCATGTCCTTGATTGTTTCTAATATTCAAGATTTCAACAGATAATAGGTTTTCTGTATTGGAAATAGAGTTTGGTTTTTCCTCGGTTGATGCATCATTAGCTATGACAAGAGAAAATTCAGCATCTAAATCTTTTACAATAGTATTTATTTCTTCAATTAGTTTTAAAGCTGATTTCCAGTCATTGTAAACTGGTGTTAAAATAGTAATTTTCATTTATTTAACTTGCAAGCAACCTCAGTAATGAGGCTACAATTCCATGTCCAGATAGCTCTATTATTACAACAATAAAGACGATGAATAGTATGTTTTTATTGAATTTCATATCTACGATCCAACACAAATCTTATCAATACACATATATTTTTCAAATGAATTCAATTTTTCCTTAGTAACAAAGCCTTTCCAAATAGGCCTTGAATTAATGTGATATGATAAATTTCCAGCTGCCCATTCATCACCAAGCACATATTTAATAGGTTCTTCATGTTGTTCATGCCATGCTATTTGAACTTTTATAGCTATATCTCTTCCAGGATAATCAGTCCTTTTATCAGTCTGAGATATTGAGACATAACCATACAAAATTGGAGATAATAAAAATAAAAATATAAATCCTATTAAAAAGGAATTTAGTTTCTTAATGTTTATTTGATTTTTCAAAAGGTAAATAAATAAAGTTCCAAAGAATAGGTAAAAAGGTGTCATCCACATAGTTCTAATTTTTGACCCGGTCATTAGCGCTGTCATAAAAACCAGAACAATTGGTACTAAATTAACAAATATTAAAAATAAAAGTTTTTCATCTTTTAAATTCAATTTTTTAGGAATTTTTTTTATTAGTAACCAGACTAAAATTAAAAATGGTATTAAAATACCAATTTGTTTTAATGTGAATATCAGTGGATATTTAAAATGATTAATTATTTGCCCTTCATCCAAGCCTGCACGAGCAAAACCATATTTAATTGTAATAAAATCGTTATTGAATAGCCAAATTATATGTGGGATTAAAATTACAAAAAATACTTCTAAAGAAACTAAATATTTAAAGTCAAACTTTTTTGATTTTTTAAAAAATATTAAATATGCAAACAATAAATCTATTGTGACTAATAAATATATAAAAAGATATTTAGATAAAATACCGAAGGCTGATGCGGCTCCTAATAAAATACAATCATAGAGCTCAATTTTTTTACTATTGTATATTTTCCAAGTATAATAAACCGTCAAACACCAAAAAGGTAACTGGCAAACATTTACATTAAATTCTGGAGTTGTGAAATTATAGAAGTATATCCCTTCAATAAGAAAAACTGATAACAAACTCAAAGTGCCATCATTAAGAATTTCCTGTGAAAGCTTAAAAATAATAAAAAAAGATAGCACTACAAAAATTTGACTTAAAAAATAATAAGCCCAATCTTGTGGTCCAAATATTTGAAAAAAAAATTCTGGAAAAAATGCACTTAGTGGTGGATGTTTATTAAATCCCCAATCTAAATTACTACCCCAAGCCAAAGCTTCAATTGTATCTAAAGGTAAATTTGAGTTTGTGATCGTAGGAACAACTGTCCATAAAATTAAGTGAGTCGTTACAAAAATATAAAAAATATTATTTATATTTCTTTTGTTTAAGGCCATTTTCATCAATCTATATGAATAAACCGTTCTTGACACTCATTTATTCATGAATATATTCACCAACTCAAAATAGCTAAGTATGGTGAGAATTTCAAAAACTTATACTCCGAAAGAAAAAGAGAAATACATGTGTGCTAAACATTTAGCGTATTTTAAGATGAAATTAATGGAGTGGAAAAAAGATTTAAAGAGATCTAATAACGAAGCTATTTTTCAAGCATCCATGGATGATAATAATGCATCAGCTGACATAGTTGATCAAGCAAGCTCATACACTGAAAAGAATGTAGAGATGAGAGCTATTAATAGGCAAATCAAATTAATTTCTAAAATAGATGGCGCATTAAAGAAAATTCAAGATGGAACTTATGGCTTTTGTGAAGAAACTGGTGAGCCTATTGGTTTAAAAAGATTAATGGCAAGACCAGTTGCAACTCTTTGTATTGCAGCTCAAGAAAAACACGAAAAAGACGAAAAAGTTTACGCTGACGATTAAGGAAAATCTATTGCAGCATCTTTATTTAGTGCTTTAAACCCTTTTACTACAGCTGGACGTTCAGCAATTTCAACAAACCACCTAGATAGATTTTTAAAATTATTTAATCCAATATCGTGTCTTTTATGTCTTGCAATCCAAGACCATGTAGCAATATCAGCTATAGAATATTTATCATTGGCTAAAAACTTACTTTGAGCCAATCTAGACTCAAGATCTTCATAAATCTTTCTGGTGATTTTAAAGTATCTTTCTTCTCCCCACTCACTTTTTCCTTGGTGATAATAATGAAATTGGTGATGTTGGCCTATCATTGGACCAACGATAGCCATTTGAGCCATCAACCACTGATTTATCTCTAGCCTGTCTGCTTCAGGATAAAATTTCTTACTTTTCTCTCCTAAATACATAAGGATAACTCCAGACTCAAATATGGTCTTATTATTCTCATGATCTATAATTACAGGAATTTTATTAAAGGGACTTATTTTTTTAAATTCTGGTTTAAATTGATCTCCACTTAAATTAACTTTTGTAAGTTTGTATTTAAAATCAATTTCCTCGAGCATAATGCTAATTTTCCAACCATTAGGAGTATCAGCAGTAAAGAGTTCGATCATTCTTTTACACCCAATCTATCTTTGATAGTGCTGGATGCAGTTGTAAATTCAAATCTATATTTTTCATCAGGTCTTGCATATTTAAAGCAGCCTCTTGCAGCTAAAGCTCCTTCATGAAAACCTGAAAGTATTAATTTTAATTTGCCTGGATAAGTACAGATATCCCCAATAGCAAATATCCCTTTTTTATTTGTTTCGAAATTTTCCGTATTTACTGGAATTGTTTTTTTATCTAAATTTAAACCCCACTCAGCAATTGGTCCTAATTGCATTATTAAGCCAAAAAAACCTAATACATAATCAGCTTTTATAACTTTACTTTCACCTGATTCACTTTTGATTTCTACACTTTCTAATGAGCCATTTCCTTTGACATCTTTAATTGAATAATTGGTGATTAAATCAATAGTTTTGTTATCACTTAATTCTTTTACTTTTTGAACACTTGCAGGCGCTCCTCTGAACTCATCTCTTCTATGAACAAGAGTTACTTTTGATGAGTTAGATAATTCTATAGCCCAATCAAGTGCACTATCTCCGCCTCCAAAAATAACTACTGATTTATCTTTAAAAATAGTTTTATCTTTTATTGAGTATAAAACTGATTTTCCGTCATACTTTTCAGCACTTTTAGTTGGAAATTTTCTTGGTTCAAAAGAACCTACGCCACCTGCTATAACAATATTAGGTGTTTCAAATTCTTTACCATTTAAAGTTTTAACGAACCATTTATTGTTTTCATTTTTTAATTCTTGAACTCTGTCACTTAAATGGAAGTTAAAATTAAAAGGTTTTATTTGTTCAATTAAATTATTTGTAAGTTCTTCTCCTGTGCATTTGGGAACTGCAGGAATATCATAAATTGGTTTATCAGGATAAAGCTCAATACATTGTCCTCCAATTTTATCTAGGTTGTCTACAATTTCACATTTTAATCCGATGATGCCTAATTGGTGTGCACAGAATAAACCTGTGGGTCCTGCTCCAATAATGACTACATCGGTTTTAATCATTAAACTTGTTTCTCCGGCATATGGACTGTCAATCCATCTAAGTCATCAGAGACGATTAATTGGCAACTTAATCTGCTATTAGATTTAGGTTCAAAGGCTTGATCTAACATATCATCTTCTCCCATTTCTTTTTCAGGCAGTTTTTTAAACCATTCATCATCATTAATATACACATGGCAGGTAGCACAAGACATGCCTCCTCCACAATCTGCATCTATGCCAGGAATATCATTTTGTATAGCGCCCTCCATTACACTAAGACCATTAGCAACATCAGCCTCATGTTCGGTGCCATTAAATTCTATATATTTGATTTTTGCCATATTTAATAAATAATTCTTATAAACTAATTTGCGACTGCGGCAAATTTTTGAAATTTAGCATTTTCTATTTTTAGTCCAAAAAAAAAGGCAGGTATGTTTTAGCATACCCGCCTCTTTTTAATATTAAAAGCTAATTATCTAGCTCGTGCTCCACCTTGTGAAACTGCTGCTGACCAGATTACTAGACCAAAAGCAATTTTGTTGATGAAGTCTGCTAAGTTGTAAATCACGTTCAATGAGTTAGCGTCTACTCCACCTACTAGGTAACCAAAAATGTAACCTAATGGGTAAATAGCCCAACCGATTGTTACGATCATTCTCATAGCACCCCATGCAGTTGCTAATGGCTTGTTTCCAGTTTTAGCTGCAATTTTTCCAGCTTCACCAGAGAATACTTCATATAAGATGTAGATCCATCCAGCCATACCGACTATGAAACCAAGCATAGCATTGATGTAACCTGCTTCTCCTAAGTATCCACCAATTAACATCACAAGCGAACCAATTAATAATCTCCAGAAGATTGCTCCTGGGATTTTCTTAACTGCTGCTAGAATTAAGTAAAACTCGATCATCTGTAATGGTACAGTGATTAACCAATCAATATATCTATATACTGTTGGAGAATCTCCAGTCATTACCCATACATCTCTCATGTACATGTAGTGAATGAATGCAACACCAGTTACAAGACCAGCTACTGTTACTGAAGTTTTCCAGCCTGCTGCAACAGTATTTCTTTCCATGAAGAAGAATACTGTAGCTGCTGCCATACCCATTGCGATTACCCAAAAGGAAATCCCAACGAAGTCGTCAGAAGCTAACATAGCAGTTGCTGCGTTTGCTGCACCAGTAAGACCAAATAGAGCCACTGCTGCTAAAGCAAACATTTTAAGTTTTTTCATAAAAAACTCCCTCTCGTTAGTTTTTTTTAGTTTAAATTTAAACTACGGACAAACCACAAAGGTTTCTCCAAAGTTAGGGGCTTAATATCAAATTAAATTAGTTTGTTGAAGACTTTTTGCCGCGTTATAAGTGTTGATTTTACTGACTTTTTAAAATTAAATACAACCTGTTGCATAAATTCAATAGAAAAATGACACCAAATAGCAAATCAAAATGAATAGAAATTACAAAGAAATTTACAACGAATCTCTAAAAAATCCTGAGGAATTTTGGCAGAAAGTCTCTGAAGATGTATTTTGGTTCAAAAAACCAACTAAGATTTTAAAAAAAGACAATCCTCCTTTCTATAAATGGTTTGAAGATGGTGTAACAAATACATGCTACAACGCTTTAGATATTCATATTGATCAAGGGAGAGGTGATAAGACTGCTTTAATCTATGACAGCCCAATTACAGGTAATAAATCAAACTTTACTTTCATAGAATTAAAAGAAAAAGTTTCAAAATTTGCAGGAGCTCTCGATAAACAAGGAGTTAAAAAAGGAGATCGAGTAATAATTTATATGCCAATGATACCAGAGGCGGTAGTTGCAATGCTAGCATGTGGAAGAATTGGAGCAATTCACTCTGTTGTATTTGGTGGTTTTGCTTCAAATGAATTAGCAAGCAGAATTGATGATAGTAAAGCTAAAATTTTAATCACAGCATCATGTGGTTTTGAACCTGGAAGAACAGTCGAGTATAGACCTCTTGTAGATGGAGCTTTAAAATTAGCAAAACACAAAGTTGAAAAAGTAATATTATTTCAAAGAAAAGATCACGAGGTAAAATTAAATAAACCATTAGAAATAAGTTGGGATGAAGCGCTATCTGGAGCAAATGATAAAGATTGTGTTGAGATGGGTGCTAATGATTATGCTTACATCCTTTATACTTCAGGGACCACAGGTATACCGAAAGGAATAGTTAGAGATATTGGTGGTCACATAGTTGCTCTTAAATGGACAATGAAAAATATTTATAACATTGATCAAGACGATGTATGGTGGTCAGCAAGTGATATTGGTTGGATAGTTGGACATTCCTATATTGTTTATGCTCCATTATTCAAAGGTTGTGCAACTCTTTTATTTGAGGGTAAACCTGTTGGTACACCTGATGCTGGAGTATTTTGGAGGATAATATCAGAATATAAAATCAAATCTTTGTTTACAGCTCCAACGGCATTCAGGGCAATAAAAAAAGAAGATCCAGAGGGCAAGTTTTTTTCTAAATATGATTTAAGTTCATTTGAGTCGTTATTTTTAGCAGGTGAAAGAGCAGATCCAGATACAATTAAATGGGCTGAAAATTTACTTAAGGTTCCTGTAATTGATCATTGGTGGCAGACTGAAACGAGTTGGGCAATAAGTTCAAATTGTACTGGAATTGAAATGCAAGAAACAAAATATGGATCTGCTTGCAAAGCAGTCCCGGGTTATGATGTAAAAATAATTAAACCTGATCAAACAATAGCAAAACCAAATGAGATGGGAGATATTGTGGTTAAACTTCCACTTCCTCCAGGTACTTTCCCAACTTTATGGAATGCAGATGAAAGATATAAAGAAAACTATATGTCAAATTATACTGGTTACTATCAAACTTATGATGCAGGTCATATTGATGATGATGGATATATTTGGATTATGTCTAGAACAGATGATATAATAAATGTTGCAGGTCACAGACTTTCAACAGGTGCCATTGAAGAAGTTTTGTCTGAACATCAGTCTGTTGCCGAATGTGCAGTGATAGGAATAAAAGATCAACTAAAGGGGCAATTGCCAATTGGTTTAATTGCTCTAAAAGCTGGAGTTTCGAAGGATAATGAGACTATTACAAAGGAATGTGTTCAAATGGTTAGAGATAAAGTCGGACCTGTTGCAGCTTTTAAAATAGCAATTGTTGTTAAAAGATTACCAAAAACTAGATCTGGAAAAATTTTAAGAGGAACAATTAGAAAAATTGCAGACAAAGAAGAATATAAAATGCCAGCAACAATCGATGATCCTGCTATACTTGATGAAATAAAAGAAGACTTAATAAATAGCAATATTTTAAAATAATGCTCAAAACATATCTATTTTTGGTAGGAGCAATTATTTGCGAAGTTTGTGGGACAATGCTTCTTCCTGTTACTCAAAACTTTACAAAAGTAACACCAACAGTATTTTTGGCTGGATTTTATTTATCAGCTTTTTATTTACTTACGTTTGTTGTTGACAAACTGCCTATAGCTATTGTTTACGGAACATGGAGTGGTCTTGGGATATTCACTATTGCAATATTGGGCTATATATTTTTTAAACAATCCTTAAGCTGGCAAACTATATTAGGTATGTTTCTTATTGTAGTTGGAGTAACACTTGTAAATATATATTCAAGTAAAACTATATAACTCAGTCAAACAGAATTGGTTTTCCAGATGGATCTCCTAAAATTTCATCTTCTTTCATTTTAATATCTCCATTAATAATTGTGTAAACTGGTGAGCCTTTAAATTTATAGCCATTAAATGGACTCCATCCACACTTACTGTGAATATTTTGATTTTTAATTTCAATCGTTCTATTCATATCTATTATTGTAAAATCAGCATCATAATCTTTTTTGATAAAACCTTTATTTTTAATACCAAATACAGAAACTGGGTTTTCACAAAGAAGTTTAATTAGCTGATCTAACGTAAGTTTTTTGTCATTCACATGATTTAGCATAACAGGTAATAATGTTTGTACGCCCGGCATACCAGATGGCGACTGGGGATATTCTTTTAATTTATTTTCTTTTAAATGTGGTGCATGGTCTGAACCAATAGTATCGTTATAATTATTTCGAATAGCGTACCACAATCTATCATAATGAGATTTGTCTCTCAAAGGAGGGTTCATCTGTGCAAATGTTCCAAGTTTGTCATAACAATCTGGTGCATATATTGTTAGATGTTGTGGAGTAATTTCAAAAGTTATGTTTCCTTTATTTTGAGAAAGGAAATCTACCTCTTCTTTTGTTGTAACATGCAATATATGTGCTTTTTTATTAAGTCTTTTTGCAATCCTAACAATCCTTCTTGTAGATGACATTGCACATTCTTCGTTCCTCCATACGGGATGAGTATGAACATTGCCTTTTTCAATTAATTTTTTTCTTAAATTAATTATTTCTTCATCTTCAGAATGTACCGCAACTATTTTTGAAGTATTTTGAAAGACTTTTTCGATATCTTCTTCTTTATCAACTAAAAGATTTCCAGTTGAGGAACCTGCAAAAAGCTTTACTCCACAACATCCATCTAAACCTTTAAGTTTTGCCAAATCGGGCGAATTATCTGGAGTTGCTCCAAAGTAAAAAGCATAATTTGAGTACATCCTATTTTTTGCGAGGTTTAACTTATTATTAAATTCTTTCATATTTGCTGTTGGGGGATTTGTATTTGGCATTTCAAAAACACTCGTAATACCACCAGCAATAGCAGCTTTACTTCCAGTATGTAAGTCCTCTGCATTAGTTGATCCGGGCTCACGGAAATGAACTTGAGTATCCATGCAACCAGGTAAAACTAGTAAATTGCTTGCATTGATAGTTTCTTTGCTTTGTTCATTATTCAAATCACCAATTATTGAGATTTTTCCATTCTGAATTCCAATGTTAGTCTTGATAATTTTTCCGTCGATATAGCACTCTCCATTTTTTATAATAAGATCTAACATTTTATGAAATCGTTACTATATTATTATTATGAGTCAATCAATCATGAAAAAAAATAAAGTTTATATCTTAGAGGACAGAGGACTTTTGTATGTCTCGGGTGAAGGCAGTAAAGAATTTCTACAAAATATAGTTACAAATAATATTAACAAAGTAGATGAAAAAAATTCGTGCTATTCTGCTTTACTTTCTCCACAGGGAAAATATTTGTATGACTTCAATATATTAAAACACAAATCTGGATATTTTTTAGATTGTGAGAAAAAAAATATTGATAATTTATTTAATCAATTAAATTTATACAAACTTAGATCAAAAGTAGAAATTTTGAATTTAAGCAATGAATTTGTAATTGCAGTTATTAGTAAAGAGAGATTTTTGGATATGGAAAATTCAAGTTCTAATGCTGGTTGCACAATTAAATTCAGACAGGATAGTATTTTTTTAGATCCTAGAAATATAGAACTTGGAGCAAGAATAGTAACTAATTTAGAAAAATTATATTTATCATTGAAAAAACTTGGGCTTCAAAGTGCAAATAAAAATGAATATTACAAATTGAGTCATGAAATTGGTATTCCACAAAATAATACTGAAAAACTTCAAAATAAACTTTTTGGCATTGAATGTAACTTTGATGAATTAAATGCAATAGATTTTAAAAAAGGTTGTTACGTTGGCCAAGAAAATACTGCAAGAATTAAATTAAAAGATAAATTAAACAAACGCCTTCTGCCAATTGAAGTAATAGAAGGTAATTTAGAAAATGAAATTATATCAATTGAAAATGATGAAATAGGAAAAGTATTAATAAATGATAATCATCCTTATGCTCTTATCAAAGTTAAAAATGAAAAATTTGATTTTGGCAAAACTTTTAATTGTGGATCTGCTAAAGTTAAAATCAAGAAACCTGATTGGCTGCAAATTACTTAATAAATTTAGATAAATCTGGTTTAAAATATTTTGGCCCTTTCATAACTTTACCCTGGTTATTATAAATAGGTTTACCATCATTTCCCAACTTACTCATGTTAGAATTTTGAACCTCTTCAAAACATGCATCTAAGTTAATACCAAATGCATGCCCAGCACCATAAGTAACGTATAATATATCAGTTAAAGCATCTGCAACCTCTAAAAGATCATTATTGTCTAATGCCTCCTTAAACTCATCCAATTCCTCTTTAATCAAATTGTACCTAAGCATGTTAATTTTATCAGAACTGAAAGATGGTCTTGATTTAACTTCTTGCCCAAAAGTCTCCATAAAATTTTTTACTTTTTGAAAATTTGTCATTTTACTCCTGTAAGATTAATGGAAACTAGTATATAAATTATTTAGTTATTTTTTCAAATAAATGAAAACAAGAAAAGAATTTGACAGCATTGGAGCCATAAATGTGCCAAATGACAAATATTGGGGAGCTTCAACTCAAAGATCAAAAAAATTTTTTAATATCGGCAAAATACATGTGCCATCACCTATAATAAGATCGATTGCAATCATTAAGAGAAGTGCAGCAATCGTTCATAAAAAAAACGGATTAATTTCTTCCAAAGTTTCAAATGCAATAATCAAAGCCTCTAGCGAAGTTATAAATGGTAAAATGAACGATAATTTTCCTCTAAAAGTTTGGCAAACAGGTTCTGGTACTCAAACAAACATGAATGTTAATGAAGTTATAGCAAATAGAGCTATAGAAATTATGAAAGGTAAAAAAGGATCAAAGAAACCTGTTCACCCAAATGATCATGTAAATAAATCACAATCAACCAACGATGTTTTTCCAACTGCAATGCATATCTCAGTTGCGACAGAAACAATTAAAAAACTTTTACCAAGTCTAAAACTATTAGAAAATTCATTAAAAATAAAAAGTAAAGAATTTAAAACAATTATTAAAATTGGTAGAACGCATCTTCAAGATGCCACACCATTATCACTTGGTCAAGAATTTTCTGGATATCATGAACAAGTCAGAAAAAGTATTGATAGAATAAAATATTGTTTAAATGATATTTATTTTTTAGCTCAAGGAGGAACAGCCGTTGGAACAGGAATAAATTCAAAAAAAAATTTTGATAAAAAAATAGTAAATGAAATAAAAAAATTTTGTAAAATAAATTTTAAACCTGCACCAAATAAATTTTCAGAATTAGCAGCACATGATGCTATAGTTAATTTTTCTGGATCATTAAATTCATGTGCAGTTGCTTTGATGAAAATCTCAAATGATATTAGATTTTTAGGTTCTGGACCTAGAGCGGGCTATGGTGAACTTATATTGCCTGAAAATGAACCAGGATCTTCAATAATGCCCGGAAAAGTAAACCCAACCCAATGTGAAGCAGTTACAATGGTTTGTGCAAAAGTAATTGGAAACCATACAGGGATAACTGTTGCAGGTAGTCATGGGCATTTTGAACTAAACGTATTTAAGCCTTTAATTGCTTATAATGTTTTACAATCAATCGATATTTTGGCAGATAGTGTTAAAAATTTTTCTATATTCTGCGTCAAAGGAATTAAAGCAAATAAAAAAAGAATTAAAGAACATCTTGATAATTCACTCATGCTTGTAACAGCTTTAGCTCCAAAAATTGGATATGATAATGCTGCAAAAATTGCAAAAAGGGCCTTGAAGAATGGTACCAAGCTAAAAGAAGAAGCGATTAAATCTGGTTTAATTAAAGAAAAAGATTATGACTTATTAATTAATCCAACAAGAATGATCCACCCCTATTAATCAATAACTTTTCTAATATGAGACCTTAAATTTTGTATGTTTTTTACTAAAAAATATTCTTCAGAATTTTGAATCTCTAAATTGTTTACCTTTACATTTGTTATTATAAAGTCGGTTTCTCCAATATTTTTTTCTAAATCAAAATATATACGTTTTATATTTTTTACTTTTTTTGTTCCTACTTGAAAAACTTTTGCAAATTCTATGTGGTTGTCAATATTCAAGTAATTTTTTGAGACAAATCTTAACTCACCTTGATCTTCAACGAAACTTATATTACTTATAACATTTCCGATTTTATCAAGCTGAAATTTTCCTTTTTTTAAGACTAAAATTTTTTCATTTATATTGAATTCTAATTCACCACTTTTAATTAATCTAGTTTGATCATTTAAATTTTTTAATTTAACTTTAAAAACTCCACTTAGGTTACCTAAATAATTCTTATCATATAATATTATATTTGATAAAAAGTTATCAATTATACTTTCCACTTTTTTGTTTTTTATTACAATTTCTCCATCAAAATAAAATGGTTTCAGTTGAATTTTACTATCTATATTAAAATTAGTATCTTTTTTATTCAAAGAAATTATCTCAATTATATTTTTTTTGAATTCCAAATCATATTCTAATTTGTCATTTGCATATATTATTTTTGTATTAGCATTAAACTTTTTATTTTCTTTTAATTTAAATATATTTTTTATTTCAATATTTGGGTTAAAAATATTTATAGAGTGGAAACTCTGATCTGGTGTTGTATAATTTCTCCTCCATTCTGACTTAAAATTTAGTCCAAAAATTTTACCATTTATATCAAAATTTTTAGTTTTAGATTTTTTATTTATTTTATATGAAATTTTTTTTAATGGAGCGATTAAAATTACTTCATTTTTTTTGCCATTTATAAATATTTTACAGTTATTAAATAAAATAGGCTTATTGATTTTTTGATATAAATGTTTTCTCACTTCTTGTATATCAGATAAATCAAAATATAAATTTGTATTTGATATTTCAGTAGAAACTAAATTATTAAAAGTTCTTAGATAAATATCTCTCAAAGAAATAAAAATTTTTAAGTTTGCAGTATTTATTAAGTCATCGTTTTCTTTAGATTGTGATAAATTTATCGAAGCTTTTTCTACCAATAAATGTGGTTTTGGAAATGGCTTATATGAAACATTTGCAGATGATTTTAAGTAAATTTTAAAATTTTTATAAAAATTTTTTTCCAAAATTGGAACTTTACTTTTATAATTAAATAAAACTGGTAAACATAAAATAGTAAGCGATGAAAAAATTATTGCTATTGCGGCTAAAATTAAAGTGAAAGTTATTTTATTTTGCTTAATTTTGTTCATTATATAAATAAAGACTATACAATTATAAAAAATGTTGAAATCGGATTATTTGTTAAATTTAAATGAAAAGCAACAAGAAGCAGTGTTGCATCTTGAGGGTCCACTTTTGATTGTGGCAGGAGCTGGTTCTGGAAAAACAAAAGTATTAACATCAAGAATTGCACATATAATCAGAAGCCATAAAGCTTTTTCAAGTCAGATACTTGCTGTGACCTTCACCAATAAAGCTGCTAAAGAAATGCAAATTAGAGTATCAAAGCTTCTTAAAAAAGACGCTACTGGATTACCATGGCTAGGAACATTTCATTCTATAAGTGCAAAAATTTTGAGAAAACATGCTGAGGCAGTTGGATTAAAATCAAATTTTACTATTTTAGATCAAGATGATCAAACTAGATTAATCAAAAATATATGTAAAGCTGAAAATATTGATATCAAAAAAATTTCACCAAAATATATTCTAGCAGTTATAGACAAATGGAAAAATAAAGGTCTTTATCCAAAAGATGTAATATTAAAAAAAAGAGAAACATTAGAAAAAAATTTTCTAAGTATATATAGTATTTACCAACAGAAGCTAATTGACTTAAATTCTGCTGACTTCAGCGACCTGATATTACACACTGTCAAAATTTTTGAAAGTCATAATGATATATCATCTATTTACTCAAAAAAATTCAAATATATTTTAGTCGACGAATATCAAGATACCAATTTTATACAAAGTGAATGGCTTAAACATTTGGCTGCAATTAATATGAATTTATGTTGTGTTGGAGATGATGATCAATCGATTTATAGTTGGAGAGGTGCAGAAATTAAAAATTTTCTAGAATTTGATAAAATATTCAAAGATACTAAAATAATAAGATTAGAAAAGAATTATAGATCAACTCAAAATATATTAAATGTAGCATCAAAATTAATAGAGAATAACCAAAATAGAGTAGGCAAAACTTTGTATACTAATCAAGAAGATGGTGAACTTGTAACTTTAGATTGTTTTCGAAACGTTAAAGATGAAGCAACAGAGATCAGCTCTACAATAGAAGATTATAAAAAAACAAATTCGTTAAATGAAATGGCTATTTTAGTTAGAGCAATTTTTCAAACAAGAGAGTTTGAAGAAAGATTTTTAAAAGTAGGAATACCTTATAGAATAATTGGAGGTATTAAATTTTATGAAAGATCAGAGATAAAAGATTGTGTAGCTTATTTAAGATGTATAAGTCAACCTATGGACGATTTATCTTTTGAAAGAATTGTAAATGTACCTAAGCGATCAATAGGAGATACAACTATCAAAACTATTTCAGAATTTGCAAAGAAAAATAATATTTCATTAGAAATTGCAGCTAAAAAATTAATAGAAATGAATAAAATTAAACCTAAAACCAAAGTTGGTTTATCTTCATTATTAAATCTACTGGAAAAATGGAGATATGAATTAAAGAAAAAAATAAATCATAATAAACTTTTACAGATTGTTTTGGATGAGTCTGGATATAGTGAAATGTTAAAAAATAAGAAAGATTTAGAAAATGAAAATAGACTCGAAAATATTAAAGAACTTTTAAATGCCATGAAAGAATTTGATAATTTAGAAAGCTTTCTAGAACATGTTGCCTTAGCAACCTCATTGGATCAAGATTGGGAGAGCGAAAAAGTTAATTTAATGACGCTTCATGCATCCAAAGGTTTAGAATTTAATATTGTTTATTTGCCCGGTTGGGAAGAGGGATTATTTCCTCATCAAAAAAGTATTGAAGAAAAGGGAGAAAATGGTCTCGAGGAAGAAAGAAGACTTGCTTACGTTGGTATAACTAGAGCAAAGAAAGTAGCTAAAATTTCTTTTTCCATGAATAGGTTCTACCAAGGAGATTGGATAGATGGCATGGCCTCAAGATTTGTAGATGAACTGCCAGATGAATTTATAAAAAAAAATAATAATTTTAATAATGATGAAAAAGACGATTTCGAGTTCAATCAGGACATAGATTTTGAAAGTGAAATTAAGAGTCCTGGTTGGATTAGATATCAAAAAAAATTAAAGTGATAATAGAAATAAAAAAATTTATCAGAAAAAATAATTTGGATGGTTATATTGTTCCAAAAAATGATAAATATTTTACAGAATATTCAAAAATAAATAACTTAGTTAAATTAACAAATTTTACAGGGTCCGCAGGATTTGCTTTAATTTTAAATAATAAAAGTTATTTGTTTGTTGATGGAAGATACGTTCTTCAAGCAAGCAAGCAATCAGGAAAAAAATTTAAAATTTTAGAAATACCATTTTTTTTGCCAAAAAATTTGTCAGATATTAAAAACTATAGAATTGGTTTTAATCCAAAATTGTTTACTGAAAATACTCTAGAAAGATACTTTGATAAGAAAGTCAATTTAATACCAAAAGAATTTGACTTTAAAAATAGTTTTGAGAATAAAATAAATACCATTTTTCATTTAAATAAATCAGTTTCTGGAGAAGATTCAATTTTAAAGGTAAAAAAAGTACGAAAGTATATGTTTAAAAACAAAATCAATTATTTATATCTAAGTGCTAGTGAAAATGTTAATTGGCTTTTAAACATAAGAGGTAAAGACTTACCAAATAGCCCATTAGTAAATTGTAAATTGATAGTTACTGATAAAAATAAATTATACCTATTTATTAATTCAAACAAAATCCCAATTAAAATGAAAAAATATTTTAAAAATATTATTATATGTAAAGAAGATGATTTATTTAAAATAATTAATAATTTAAAGAGTGGAAATTTCTGTATTGATAAAAATACATGTTCAGTATTTGAAAAAGGAATAATTAATAGTAAATTTAAAATAAATCACACAGACGATCCGATATATAAATTTAAATCTATAAAAAATAAAACTGAAATTAATAATATGATAAAAGCTCACATTGAAGATGGTGTGGCACTTACAAAATTTTTATATTGGTTTAAAAATAGCAAAGAAAGTAAAACAGAGAAAAAAATTGAAAAAAAAATTGAGAAATTTAGAAAAAGATCCAATAATTATCTTTATCCAAGTTTTGATACTATTGCAGGCTCTGGGCATAACGGGGCTATTATCCATTATAAATCAACCAAACTATCTAATAGAAAATTAAAAAAAAATGATATTTTATTAATAGACTCTGGTGGGCAATATAAATGGGGAACAACTGATGTAACAAGAACTATTTGCCAAGGTAAAATACAAAATAGCGTCAAAAATAATTTTACAAGAGTATTAAAAGGACACATAGCAGTTATAAATTGTAATCTTAAAAATAATTTCAACGGATACTTAGTTGATAAATTAGCCAGAAAATTTCTAAACAAAGTTGGGTTAGATTACTCTCATGGAACTGGCCATGGAGTTGGATTTTTTTTGAATGTACATGAAGGACCTCAAGCAATCTCAAAGTATAACAAGGTGAATTTGAAAAAAGGAATGGTATTAAGTAATGAACCTGGATACTATTTAAGAAACCAATATGGAATTAGAATTGAAAATCTAATTTATGTTGATTCATTAAAAGGTAATTTATTCTTTAAAAATTTCACACTCTCACCGATCGATTTAGATATGATAAACTTTAAATTATTGAGTATAAAAGAGAGAGATTATTTATTTAATTATCATTTAGATGTTTATTCTAAAATTTCAAAGTATTTAAACAAAAATGAAAAAAAATGGTTAATAAGTCTAATCAAGTAATTTTTTTAAGTCATCTTGGGAAATAATTTTTATTCCTAAGTTTTTTGCTTGATCTACTTTTCTCTTTGTTGGTTTTTCTCCAATGACTAAAAAATTAAGATTTTTAGTTATACTAGATAATGTTGTTCCAGAGTTTTTTTCTATTAATGATTTTGCCTCAGCTCTACTAATACCTATTAATTTACCTGTGAACATAAAAGTTTTATTTTTTAAAATTCCACTTTTATTCAAATTTTCATTTTGAATATTTAATATTTTTTTTAAATCCTCCAACACATCAATATTTAATTGATTTGAAAAAAACTTTTGCAAAGAATTTATTTGTGTTTCACCAATCCCATCAATATTCAAAAGTTTATCAAATTTTTTCAATTTAATTATTTCAATAAAATCGGATATATTTTTAACATTTTCACTTATAATTTTTGCATTTTCATTACCTATGTGTCGTATGCCCATTGAATAGATAAATTTCTTTAATGATATTTTTTTTGAATTCTCAATTGATAATTTTAATTTATTAGCAGATAATTCTCCCCAACCCTCGAGATTTTTAATCTTAGAATAATTTAATCGAAATATATCTTGAGGTTTTTTTATTAAATTCAATTCCCAAAATTTCTCAACAACTCTTTTTCCCAATCCATCTATATTTAGAGCTTCTTTAGATATAAAATGTTTAATTTTTTCTATTGCTATTCTTTCACAACCATAACTATCATTAATACATCTTCTAACAGCATCGTGTTTTTTTGTTATTTTATTAAACTCTTTTATTGTATTAGAATTACAAGAAGGACATTTAATAGGAAATACAAAAGGTTTTGAGGTTTTAATTCTTTTGGTTTTATCAACTTGAATAACATGAGGTATTACATCTCCTGCTCTTTCTATTTTGACGATGTCTCCAATTCTTATATCTTTTCTCTTTATCTCATCTTCATTGTGAAGAGTTGCATTAGATACCATTACACCACCAATATTTATAGATTGAACTTTAGCTACGGGTGTTAAGGCCCCAGTTCTGCCCACTTGAATTTCGATATTCAATACCTTTGTAAGTGCGCTATCAGCTGAAAATTTATGAGCAATTGCCCATCTAGGTGCATTTGAAGAAAAACCTAATCTATTTTGTAATTTTAAATCATTTACCTTATATACCAAACCATCGACATCATAATCCAAATCAAATCTTTTATTTTCGAATTTCTTATGAAATTTAATCAATTCATTAATGGTTTTTAATACTTTGTTATCTTTATTTGTTCGAAAACCCCATTTTTTTAGACTATCCAAAAATTCAGACTGGTAATCATGTAAAATTTTTTGATTAAAACCAAACGTATAAGCTATAAAATTAAGTGGAATTTTTTTTGTTTCTTTGGGATCTTTCTGTCTCAATGATCCTGATGCAGCATTTCGAGGATTGGCAAACTTATCTTTAAATTTTAAAAAATCACTTTTTTTTATATAAACTTCACCTCTTATTTCTATATTATTTGGAAAATCATTATGATTTATTTCTAAAGGAATATCTCTAATTGTTTTTAAATTTTCTGTAATAAGTTCACCAATTTTACCATCTCCCCTTGATACACCATATTTTAATTTATTATTTTCATATGTTAATGATGCTGAGATGCCATCAATTTTTGGTTCAACGCTATATTCGATATCTATTTTTTTGTTTAAATAATTATAAATTTTTTTTTCGAAATTTATCAAATCATCTTTATCAAAAGCATTTGATAATGATAGCATGGGAATTTTGTGCTCAAATTTATCAAAAGATTTTGAGGGTTTGAAGCCAACATTTTTTGAAGGTGAATTTTTGTTTTTTAAGAACGAATGTTTTTTCTCTAAATTAATAATTTCCGATTTTAGTTTGTCAAACTCTGAGTCTGAAATTATTGGTTTACTTTTTTCAAAATATAATTGATTGTGTTTAATATATTCTTTAATTTTTGCTTGGTATTTTTTTTTTAGATCATCTTTAACCATAATATATTTGATTACTTAAAGAGTTTCTTGAATTTTTTTAGTATTGTATTATTTTTGCTATCTCTTTTAATCTTTTTAGTCTCATATTTTTTATCAAATATTCTGTAGCTTGACTCATACCATTGACTAGATTGATAATTATATCCAAGCAAAGAAGCATATTTCTTAGCCTCCTCAATTAGTCCAATTCTGTAATGAAGCTCAACCAATCTATGCAATGCTTCTTCGATATATATAGTTTTATCATACTCATTCACGACTTTTTTATATCTATTAATAGCTGGTATCCATTTTTCTCTCTGCGTGTAATACCTTGCTAAATACATTTCTTTGGAAGCCATTATCTCTATAATTAGTTCAAGTTTAAATTTAGAGTCATTTGCATATTCTGTATTTGGAAATTCATTAATAATTAGTTCAAAGTATTTTTTTGCTTCAATAATTTCTTTCAAATCTTTTTTTTCATCGACTATTTGATCATAATGACATAAGGCCAATAAATAATAAGCATAATCTGTGTTTGGGTGATATTTGTATTTAATCAAAAAACGTTCTAATTCATTAATTGCATCACTAAAATAACCTTGAGTAAAATATCCATATGCCGACATTAATACCGCTCTAGGAGCCCAAACAGATTGAGGATAAAGCAATTCAGCTTCGCTAAATTTTTTTCCAGCATAAATAACATCGCCTCTTTCTAACTCTACAATTGCTTGATTATAAACTTCTATCATTTGAGTCTCTAAATTTTTTTCCTTTAGAACCTCGACTTTTTTTTCTTTTTTTGCACATGAAATTATTAATACAAAAATTAGTATTACATATGTTGGAAGTTTAATAAATTTCATACGATTATTTTATCAGAATAATTGTGAAATTATAATATTTAAGCTATGGATTTTAAATCTTGATAATTGGCAAATGTATGCGGCAAATACTTTCCTTTGATCTCAATCAAAGAATAATTACTTTTATTACTAAAAATTTTTCTCAATAATTTATTTGTTAGACTATGTCCACCCTGAGAACATTTTATTGAACCAATTATTTTATATCCAGATAAAAATAAATCTCCCATACAATCCAAAATTTTATGATTAACAAATTCTAAATTATTTCTTAGTCCTGATGGATTTAATATTTTATTTTTTTTGATTACTATTGCGTTATCCAAACTTCCGCCTTTGCCTAATCCTATTTTTTTTAGCTTCTCTATATCTTCAAATAAACAAAAAGTTCTTGAGTTATAAATATTCTCTAAATTATCTTCAAACACATTTATTCTATTTTTTTGGTTTTTTATTAATTCATTATTATATCTGATCTCAAATTCTATATCACTAGTAACGTTAGATTTATTTACGGAAATAAATTTTTCTTCATCTTTAATTTGAATATTTTTTTCAATCTTTATAATTTTTAAAGGCACTTCACTAAATTTCAGGCCAACATTATTGAAAGCTTCAATGTAATTTCTTGCAGATCCATCTAGAATAGGTATCTCTTGAGAATCTATCTCTACAATCGCGTTATCAATTCCAATACCATAAAAAGCACCCATAAGATGCTCAATTGTAGAAACTTTTACTCCATAATTGTTTTCTATGGTTGTACATAATGTAGTGTCAACTACGTTATTATAATAAGGATAAACTAAGTTTTTATTTTTTAAATCTATTCTTTTAAAAACTATCCCGCTATTTGGAGAAGCTGGTAATATATTCATATTCACTTTAATACCAGTATGAATTCCTATTCCACTAAAAGTAATTTTTTTTGATAAAGTTTTTTGAGTAAGTATAGACACAACCGTTTTATACAAAACGTGGTCAAAATTATGTACTCAAGAAATATTACAACAAAATACAGTCATTTTCCTAAAAAATTAAAAAATCTCTCAAAATAACCTTGTTTTTTTGTGTATTTTTTTGGAAATACTCTTTCGTTTAAAAAGTGTGTTAATGCAGATAGGCATATCTGATTTGCAGTTTCGTTATAAAAGCTAAGTGAGCTAAATTCAAATTTGTCATTCAAATAAAAGGAATTATTATTAAATAGAATTGATCCATCCCCAATTAGAAAAAGGTCACTATCTTTTAAATTGAAATTTGCACTGTCATTAGATTTTTTAAAAGTTAAATCTATTATTTCTTGGACTCTGTACAAAATTACTTTTTTTAATAAATTTATTGAAATGTCCTTAGAAAGTATTTCTTTTACTGAAATATTTTCATCTTTAGTTTTACTATAATATGAAAACTCGGTCTCAGATTTATTAAATGATCTCTTTATCTTCTCTGCGTCATCTAAACTAATTTTAAAAATTTTAGAAATATCACCCGTTATATGATTTCCTCCTATTGGGATTGTCTGAATAAACTTTAATTTTCCTTCCTCAAAAAAAAGAAGTGAAGTTCTGTTAAAACCAATTTCTAAAAAAGATGCTTTATTTTTACTTAATTTTTTTAAGTAAGATAATGATTTGACATAACTTGTGCAAAGAATATTTAGAACATTGATATTATTTTTTTTAAAATTTTCTTTAATTTTTGAAATTAAAATTTTAGGAAAACATATTAATTTAAAATCTACTTTGATATTACTTATTTCTTTTTTATCAGGAGGTAAACTATTATAAATTTTTTCATCTATTATACACTTATCTAAAATTATATGAATTATTTCATATTGATTATAGGAGGTACCAATTAATTGATTTAATTCTAAGACTAATGAATTATAGACTTTATCTAGTTTCGAACTTGAATCTAATTTTTTTTTTAATGATAGATTAATTACAAATAAGTTTTCAGTATCTAAAGTCAAAACTATATCATTAATATGATCTGAAATTTTTTTTTCACCTTGTTTGATTATTTCTTCTATTATTGCAAAATGATTTAGATAATCCTTATTCAACAAAACTGATTTCGAAATAGAAAACTTCTCATTATAGTTATTATCAAATATAGAAAACCTAATATTTGATAATCCAAAATCTATAATATTAAAATGATTAATTTTGCTCATTTTTTACCACAATTCTATTTTGAATTCGTAAATCGATTATAGATCCTTCTTTTATATCATTTTTCATTTTGAATTTTTTGTATAATTTAATTGAGGTAGAAATATTATCGTTTGGCAACTTTATCAAAATATTTTCTTTATAATACAAATCCCATCTTTTATTTTTATGATAATAATATTTCATGATATTTTCCTGATTAACATTTTCTTTATTTAATATTTTTTTAAGATTAATAAAATCTGTAATCTGAAATTTTCCAAATATTATTGGTAGTTTTTTTTCATTTAATAATCTTTTAGCTATTATAAATTTACCATTTTCACCAACATAATATTTTTCTTTATTAATGTATGATATTGCTAAGAATTTAGTTTTATCCGCATTTATTTTAATCTTTGATGGGAAATTTTTTTTTACCGTAATATTTTCTAGATAATTTAAATCACTTAATGCTTCAAAAATATTTTTTTTGTCTAAAAAGATAATATTTTTATTATTAAGATAATTTGTACTAACTTGGATTTTTTTCTTGATTTCTGATGAGGGTATTATTATTTCAATTTGATTTATCAAAAACCATTCACGGAAAAAATTTATTAAGTTTTTGTTAGTTATTGTAGTTAAAATAAATAATGAGAAAATATAAAAATAAATTTTTCTTTTATTTATTAATAGATGCATCTCTCATAATTTCTAATATCAAATTTTTGAAACTAATGTTATAAAATTTTGCTATTTCTGGCACTAACGACAAAGAAGTCATGCCAGGCTGGGTATTAGTTTCTAATAAGTAAAATTTATTTTTGTAAAATCTAAAATCAGATCTAGAAACACCTCTGCATTTAAGCAATTTGTGAGATCTTAGAGCAATTTTTGTAACTCTTTTATATTGAGAATTAGTTATTTTGACTGGGATTATGTGTTCCGTTTTAGCTTCTGGATTATATTTCGCCTGATAATCATAAAATTTTCTTTTAGGTTTTAGTTCGATTGCCCCTAAAATTTTTTCTCTTAAGATAGCAACCTGTATTTCTCTTCCTGGTATATATTTTTCAATTAATATTTTTCCGTACTCTTTAAGTTTAGATAAGTTACTAAATAAGTTTTTTTTACTACAAATATAGACATTTACACTAGAACCCTCATTTAATGGTTTGATAACCAAAGGAAAACCAAATCTTCTATCTAACTTTTTTACAAATAATTTTTTGTTTAAAGTTAAATTTAAAGAAAAAGTCAAATACTTCGGAGTTCTAATTTTATTTTTTTTAAAAATTTTTTTTGATAATTCCTTATCCATTGCCAATGATGACGACAGTACTCCAGAATGAGTATAGTTGAATTTTTCTGTTTCTAATATAGCTTGAATATATCCATCTTCTCCATACCTTCCATGTAATAAATTTAAAACAATATCAGGTTTATAGGACCGTAAGTTTTTTATAAATTTCCCATTTGGTTCTTGAATTTTAATTTTAAAATTTTTATCTTTAATTAATTCAGAATGTACACTTTTTGCAGTGTCAAGGCTTATTTCTCTTTCTTTAGAATATCCGCCAGCTAAAATAAAAACTTTTTTCACTATTCTATAATTTTAATTTCTAAATTAATGTCTATACCAGTTTTATCTTTTACATTTTTCTTTACAAATTTTATTAAAGAATACATTTCATTAAATGATGCATTTTTTTTGTTAATGAAAAAATTAGAATGTTTTTGTGATATATAAGCATCTCCAAAATTTAAATTTTCAGGCACTGATTTCTTAATGAGTTGCCAAGCTTTCATATCCGTCTGATCTATTGGGTTTTTGAAAGTGCTTCCTCCTGTTTTAATTTTTGATGGTTGTGAATTGTTTTTTTTCTTTGCTAAATCATCCATGTATAATTTAATATCATTACTATTTGATAAACTTCCTCTAAAAGTTCCACTTAAAAATATTAAATTTTCCTCTAATTCAGTTTTTCTATAATTGAACTTAATTTTATTTGCAGGAATCAATTTTATATTACCTTTTAAGTCAATACACTGCAGAGATATTAATCTATCTTTAAATTCAGTACCAAAGCAACCAGAATTCATACTTATTCCACCTCCAACAGAGCCTGGAATACAATACATAAATTCAAGTCCACTGATGTTATTGATCATTGCGAACTCAGAAAGTTTTTTTTGTGAACAAGATGAACCTGCTATAATAGTATCTTTGTTCAGTTTAGATAGAGATGCAAAATTATTACTTAATTTTATTATTAATCCTTCATATAAATCATCTTTAAATAAGATATTAGATCCTGAGCCTATAACAAATATTTTTCCTCTTCTTGAGTATAATTTTAAAAATTCTTTCAACTCATATAAGTTTTTTGGTTTAAAAAATACTCTAGATTTCCCGCCAATATTGAACCAATTAAGTTTTTTTATATTATAATTAAAATAAATATCAGAATTGTGAGTACTTTTAAATTTCAAAATATCATCTAGGTTCATATTAAATTAAATTTCTAATCCAATTTGAAATAGATCCAGCTCCCATTGCAATACATATTTTGTTTCCAAATGCTAAATTTTTGATAACTTTATTTAAGTCAAGTTCATTTTTTATCATAATTAAGTTAACTTTTGAATTTCTTGCAATTGAATTTGCAAATGAAGTATACGAAAATCCAAGTTTAATATTTTCACCAGCTTTATAAATTGGACAAAGTATAATTGTGTCAGCTTTTATAAAACATTTTGAAAATTCTAATTTTAATTTTTTCAATCTAGAAATACGATGTGGTTGGAAAATACAAATGATCTCCTCACTTTTGTATACTTCTTTAACTCCATCTAATACTGATGAAATTTCTGTAGGGTGATGAGCATAATCGTCAAAAAAGGGTACACTATTTTTTCTAAATAAATAATTGAATCTTCTTTGTACTCCTTTAAAATTTTTCAGACCAAATTTTATGACTTTGTCTGTAACGCCAATAGAAAACGACACTGCTAATGCAGATGTTGCATTTCTAATATTGTGTAAACCTAACAAAGGTATCCTAATGTTTTTTATAATTTTTTTTTTTCCTGGTATTTGAATTCTTAGATCAAATTTCGAAAATTTTTTATTTTGTATAATATTAAATATTTTAAAATTTGCTTTAGTATTTAAACCATATGTATAATAGTTTTTATTTTTGATCTTACTCAATATATTTTCTATGTTCTTATCATCCAAGCAAAGAAATGCCTTTCCCAGAGACGGAGTTTTATTTATAAATTCAATGAAGTTATTTTTTAAATTTTTAATATTTTTATAATAATCCAGGTGTTCATTATCAATATTAGTTATTATGGAATAATTAAATGGTATTTGTAAAAAACTACCATCCGACTCATCTGACTCTATTATACTCCAATCACTTTTTCCTAATTTTGCAGAACTACCAATTGAATTTAATACTCCTCCGTTAATTATTGTTGGATCTAATTTTGCATGGTTTAAAATATTAGATAATATTGATGTTGTGGTTGTTTTGCCATGAGATCCTGTGACAACAATATTTTTCATCAATGAAACTATATGTCCAAGAAGCTCGCCTCTTTTATAAATTGGTAAATTAAGTTTTTTTGCTTGTTTATACTCTGGATTAGACTTTTTTATAGCTGATGAAACTACTAAAACTGTACAATTTTTTAAGTTACTTTTATTGTGTTTTAAGTAAATAGGGATTTTTCTTTTTCTTAAGTTATTGAGATATTTATTATCTGAGATATCACTGCCTTGAATTCTAAATCCTAAACTATCCATTATCAGCGCTAGACCACTCATTCCAATTCCTCCAATGCCAACAAAGTGAATTAGCTCAGTCTTTCCAAGATTAATTTTCATTAATAATTTCTATAATACGATTATTTATTGTATTCCAGGTATTATTTTTTGTTAATTTGTCCATATAATTAATTATTCTAGTATAATCGTTTTTATTTTCAAAAATTTCAAAAATTAAATTAGATAATTCATTTAAATCAAATTTATTCTGATCGATAATCCAACATAATTTTTTTTTGTAATAGTAATTTGAATTATGATATTGGTGATTGTCTTTGGCGGAAGGTAGCGGTATAGAAATAAATGGTATGTTTAAAAATGAAAGCTCACTTAATGTACCAGCTCCCCCTCTCGTAATTGCCAAATCAATTCCTTCATAAATTTTATTACTTTCTTTTATAAAACTAAAAAATTCATATTTTATTTCTGCTTTTTTATATTTCTCTTCTACTATTGAAAAAACTTCTTTATTAGATATCTGCTGGATCACTTCTATATCAAGTTTTTTTGAAATATTTACTATCGAATCAGTTATATGGGTATCAAAAAAGGAAGCTCCTTGACTTCCTCCAATGATAAGAATTTTTTTTTTCTTACTATTTAAAACTTTTGTATTTTTTTTTAAATTATACATCTGATTATTTAAAATTGGGTCAATAGATATTTTTTTTGAATTATATTTTTTTGGAAAATTTTTTAAATTATTATCATAACAAATTATTTTGTTAGAAAAATTTAATACTAATTTATTTGATCTTCCCAAAAAACTATTTGGTTCAATTAAAAATATTTTTTTTTTTAATAAGAACGCTGCTAAACAGAATGGCAAAGACATATAACCACCTGTACTAATAATTATATTAATTTTATTTTTTTTTAAATATTTAAAAGATTTTAATATATTAAAAAAATATTTAAGTATATTTATGGGTAATAAATGTTTTTTTAAAAATAAATTAGGAACATCTATAATTTCATAATTATATTTATTTTTATCAATAAACTCGCTTCCCCTTAAATCTGATACAATTCTGACTAAAAAATTTTTTTTTAAATGTTTAAATATAGTAATTGATGGTATAACGTGTCCTCCAGACCCACCTGTTACTATAAGTATGTTTTGCATTTAATTTAATTTTCTCTTTGTTAAATTCAAAATTATTCCAGTTAATATAGAAGTGCCAATTATTGATGAGCCACCATAACTAAGGAAAGGCATTGTCATTCCAGTAGTCGGAAGCATTCTGATATTTACACCTAGATGAATAAAAGTCTGTACTAGAATTATTGCGACTGAGCCCACTAAAATTAATTTCAAGTTATTATTTTCAATAAAGTTAATTTTTTTTAATACTCTGTAAGAAAAGACTAAATAAATTAATATAATTGCAATTACAATAATTACTCCAAATTCTTCTGCAATTACTGACATGATATAATCAGTATGAGCTTCGGGAATTCGTGAGTTTAATGTCCCTTCACCTATTCCTTTTCCAAAAAGACCTCCACTTGAGATTGCCTCAGTTGCTCTGTCTGCTTGATAATTATTTCCAGTTGAGTTATCTAAAAATGCCATAAGTCTTATTTTTATGTATTCAAATCTAGGAACTAAAAATATTAAATAAAAAGTTATTAAGAAAATAAGAATTAAAGAAAAACTAAAAAATATTAAGTTTACACCTGATACAAAAATAATTGTTAGCCAAACAGAAGTTATTAATAATGTTTGCCCCAGGTCTGGCTGCGATAATAATAAAATAACATTAGGTACTAATATCAATATAGTTAAGACATATTTGAAGTATAGATTTTTTTTATCAAGACATAAGATCATTGATATTACAATCACAAAAAAAGGTTTTAAAGTTTCAATTGGTTGAAATCTAGGGAATGGCCCAAGATCAAGCCATCTTCTTGAACCTTTAACTTCGATTCCAATTATATGAACTAAAAACAAAGTTACAAATGCAAATAAAAATAAAATAATAGATAATTTAAGTAAGACATTTTGATTTAGTAAAGAAAACACAAAGATTATAATCATTCCAATTGTAACAAAAACTAAATGTTTTAAAAAAAAATAATATGAATTTGTATTTAATTTATCTGATGCGATTATAGATGTTGAAACTAATGAAAAAAATAAACCCAATACAAAAAGACTAAAAATTATTAATAAAATAGATTTATCAATATTTTTCCACCAATCATAAAATGTATCAAAAAAACTATTCATTAATTTAATAAATATTTTTTTGTTAATTTATTAAAAAATTTTCCTCTATGCTCAAAGTTCTTGAATTGATCAAATGAGGCAGCTGCAGGACTAAACAATATCTTAATTTTACTTTTTTTTTTGTTATTTTTTGAAATTAATTTCAAAATACTACTTAAATCATTTAGTAAATTAATTTTTATTTTATTTTTTAATATATTTGAAAAAATTTTTTTATCTTTGCCATAAATAAATGCCTCTATTTTTTTATAGTATTTTTTATTTAAATTAAATTGATCACCTTTCTTAAATATACCACCTAAAATCCAATAAGTTTTTTCATTCGTTTTTAAGAAAGGGGTTGTAGAGCTTAAAGTAGTTGACTTTGAATCATTTATAATTTTTAAAAATCTAGAATCAAAAATTAATTCTTGCCTATATTTTAGAGGTTTAAAATTGTCTATAGTTTTAAAAATTATTTTTCTATCAAAATTAAAATATTTTGATAACTCAAGTATGAAAGTTAAATTTTGGAAATTTATTGATTTTTTAAAATAATTATTTTTAATTTTGGTTTTTATGTAGGAATATTTATTTTCATTCAAGAAAATTGTTTTGTATTGTTTTTGCGTTGTTCGTATTTTATCAGCCAAATATTTTAGGACATGCTGATAATTATATCGAGGCGGATCCACTTGTAACTCCTGCTCATATAGTTCCTGAGTGGTACTTATTACCTTTTTATGCGATCTTAAGATCAGTACCTGACAAACTTATGGGTGTTGTCGCTATGTTATCAGCTATTTTAATTTTAGCTGCTTTACCATGGTTGGATACTTCAAAAGTTAGATCAGCAGTATTCAGACCATTATTTAGACAGTTCTATTGGATCTTAGTAGCTGATGTTTTAATTCTTGGATATGTAGGAGCGATGCCAGCTGAAGGATTGTACCTGTTAATTGCAAGAGTTGCTACAGCATATTACTTTGCACATTTTTTAATTATTCTGCCAATTTTAGGTTGGAAAGAAAAAACTACACCGTTGCCTTTAAGTATTACTGAGCCAGTTTTAGGAGGCTCGCCAAATTTAGCTGCAGCAAGGAGTGATGAAAAAATAGAAAAAACAATAAAGTGAGCAAGTTAAAAAATATTTTTATTGTCTTAATATTCTCAATTATCGTACTAAATTCATCTAACTCTGCTGAAAAATCACCTCCTTTTTTAGAGACTAAATGGACTTTCAAAGGTCTCTTTGGAAAATTCGATAGAGCATCATTGCAAAGAGGTTATCAAGTATATACTGAAGTATGTGCGTCGTGTCATTCTATGAAATATTTAACCTATAGAAATTTAGCAGAAAAGGGTGGACCAGAATTCTCTGAAGCAGAGGCTAAAGCAATAGCTGCAAGTTTTGAAGTAACAGATGGTCCTGACAGCACTGGAGAGATGTTTGTAAGACCAGCCAAATTATCTGATAAATTCGTGATGCCATATGCTAATGATCAAGAAGCAAAAGCTGCTAATGGTGGTGCTTACCCACCAGACATGTCTGTTCTAGTTAAGGCAAGAAAAGGTGGAGCAGATTATATTTATTCTTTATTGCTAGGATATTCTGAACCTCCAGAGGGTGTAGAACTTGATGATGGTGTTTATTACAACAAGTATATGTATGGTAATAAAATTAAAATGCCAGCTCCTTTATCTGATGATTTAATTGAGTATACAGATGGAACAAAAGCTACAGCTGAGCAAATGTCTAAAGATGTTACAAATTTTCTGATGTGGTCAGCAGAACCACATTTAGAGCAAAGACATAAAACAGGATTTAGAGTTATAGCTTATTTGATAATATTGACTGTATTGGTTTACTTTACAATGAAGAAGATATGGTCACGTGTTGAACCTAAAGTTTAGAACATCCCCATCTTTAACGATATAATCTTTACCTTCTAATCTCATTTTGCCGTTTTCTCTTGATTTTAACCAACCACCATTACCAACGAAATCTTGATAAGACACAGTTTCTGCTCTTATAAAACCTTTTTCAAAATCTGTATGAATTATACCTGCTGCTTGAGGCGCCATGCAATTTTTGTTAATTGTCCAAGCCCTTGTCTCTTCAACTCCTGAAGTAAAAAACGTCTCTAAAGATAAAAGGTCATATCCTTTTTTGATTAATAAATTTAATCCAGTATCATCGACGTTGATCATTTTCATATAGTTTTTTCTTTCTTCATTTTCTAGTTCATTTAATTGATTTTCTATTTCAGCTGAAATAATTAGAGTGTTTTTAGAACCATATTTTTCAATAAAACTTTTTGTATAATCATTGCCTTTATCAATGCTATTTTCATCAACATTACAAACATACAATTTAGGCTTAATTGACAATAATCCTGACCATTTAACATCTTTTTTATCAAATTCATCGTATAATTTATTTATATCATTGTTATCATTAATTAAATTCTGCGCTCTTTCTAGAATTTGGTTTTGATTTTCATCATTATTTTTTTTATTTTTCTTATCTAGTCTTTTTTGAATAGATTCCAAATCTGCCAAAGACATTTCTGTTTCAATTATTTCTAAATCTCTAATTGGATCAACTGTTGGATTTACATTCTGAATATCATCAGAATCAAAACATCTAATTAAATGAATAATAGCATCTACTTCTCTTATGTGGGATAAGAATTTATTACCTAATCCTTCACCTTTGGAGGCTCCTTCGACTAATCCTGCTATATCAACAAAAGATATTGTAGTATTTATTTTTTTTTTTGAATTTGAAATTTTAACCAATTCATCTAACCTATAATCAGGTACAGGAACTACACCTATATTTGGATCTATCGTACAGAAAGGAAAATTTGCTGCTTGGGCTTTACTTGAATTTGTAAGTGCATTAAATAAAGTAGATTTACCAACATTTGGTAAACCAACTATACCACACTTAAAACCCATTTAATTATTGTTAACTTTGCTTGAGAATAAATCTAATTTTTTATCTATCAAAATAGCAATAGAGTTTATTATATTGTCAGTAATTTTTTCCAAGTGTTCTTGTTCATCATCTGAAAAGTCATTTAAAACAAAGTCTGATACAGACATTTTATTCTCTGGCTTTCCAATCCCAATCCTCACTCTTGAATAGTCTTTTCCAATAAATTTATCTATTGAAGCAACACCATTGTGACCTGCACTTGATCCACCAAATTTTGCCTTTATTTTTCCAAACTCTACATCTAGATCATCATGGAAAACAATAACATCTTCTGCATCTATTTTGAAATACTCAAGCAATTCTCTAATACATATTCCTGAGTTGTTCATGAAAGTCAGAGGTTTGATAGCATAAATTTTCTTTTCCCCGATATTACCTGTTGTAAGTAAACCCTTAAATTTTGGCTTTTGCTTTGAAAGACCAAATTTTTGATTAATCGCATCCACAACTTTAAAACCTATATTATGTCTATTATTATGACTGTTTGGGGTTGGATTGCCCAAACCTACAAGTAACAACATTTTATTTTATTATTATTTTCACAGATTATTATTTTTTCTCTGCTGGAGCTTTTCCTTCTTCTTTTCCTTTATCACCATCTGCAGCTTTTTCTGCACCTTCTTCAGGTTTAGCCTCTCCATCCGCAGCTGCCTGCGCAGCATCTCCACCTTCTCCCTCAGCTTCTGCTGGTTTTTCAGGCTCTTTAACAACTGTTGGCGCTGCTACAGTCGCGATTACAAAGTCTCTCCCTTGAATTGTAGGTGTTACATTTTCAGGTAAATTTATAAAAGATATTTTAATACTTGCTCCAATATCTAAGTTATTTAAATCTACAACTAACTCTGTTGGTATATTTTCTGTAGGACATCTTAATTCAACTTTACGTCTTACAATATTCAAAACACCACCTCTTTTTAATCCTGGTGATAATTCGTGGTTTATAAATTTAACTGGTATTTCTAAAATTACTTTTGCACCTTTAACAATTCTTAAAAAATCTAAGTGTATAGGCTCATCTGTAACTGTATTAAAATCAATAACTCTTGGTAAAACTTTTTGTTCTTTCCCATCAATATTAATTGAAATTATATTTGATAAAATATTTTCTTTATTTAATAAATTTTTTACTTCTTTAACAGAGACAGAGATTTTTTGATTTGGCTCTTCTCCTCCATATATTATTCCTGGAACCATACCTTTGCTTCTAAGAGATTTTACTTCACCCTTAGTTTTTGTTTCTCTTATTGTGGCTGCTAATAAACTCATAAAGTGTCGGGTTTTTAACTTATGAAACTAAATTTTACAAGTAAATTATTTAAATAGATCTGATACTGAGGTAGAATTTGATATTCTTTTAATAGCTTCTCCAACCAAATTAGAGATTGTTAATACCTCAATATTCTTAGCTTTTTTAACTTTCATTGAATTATCTATTGTATCAGTTACAACTAAATTTTTTATCGAAGATTTCTTAATTTTTTCAACAGCATTACCACTTAATACACCATGTGTTACATAAACATGAACATCTTTAGCTCCCCTTTTTTTTAATTCAGAAGCTGCATTTACAATTGTCCCACCAGAGTCGATTATATCATCAACTAATATACAAGTTTTATTTTTCACATTTCCAATTACATTCATTACTTCTGACTTTCCGGGAGCAGGTCTTCTTTTGTCTACTATTGCTAAATCTACATTTAACAATTTTCCTAAAGCCCTTGCTCTTGCTGTACCACCGACATCTGGAGCAACACAGATTATATTATTTTTTTTTAATTTCTTTTTTATATGTCTAGCAAATATTGGAGTTGCAAATAAGTTATCTACTGGAATATCAAAAAATCCTTGAATTTGTCCAGAGTGTAAATCAACTGTAACGACTCTATCTGCTCCTGCTTTTGCAATAAGGTTAGATACAAGTTTTGCAGATATAGATGTTCTAGGAACTACTTTTCTATCTTGTCTTGCATACCCAAAATATGGGATCACAGCAGTTATGTTTTTGGCCGATGATCTTTTTAATGCATCAATCGATAGTAGTAATTCCATTAAATTGTCATTTGCAGGAGATGAAACAGATTGAATTAAAAAAATACTATTGCCTCTAATATTTTCATTAATTTCGATATAGATTTCTCCGTCTGCAAATTTTCTTATGTTTGAATTAACTAGTCTATTTTTTAAAAATTTAGATATTTTTTGACTAAGATGTTTATTACTGTTTCCTGTGAGAATTTTCATCCGAGATGTCCTATTTAATCATAATTGCAGAAATATTTCTACCATAATCGTTATGCTTATTTTTTTTTGATCTCCTAGAACTAAAAAAGTTATTTTCTAGAGTGTAGGTATCTTTTCTTATTATATCTATTTTTTTAACTCCATTTTCGTAAAATTGAGATTTTATATATTCGCTTAAATCAAAATAAATTTTTTTCCTTTTAAATGTGAAGAAATTCACATTTTTTTTATTTTTTTCCTTAAACAATTTAAAAAAATCATTTTTTACTTCGTAGCTGTTTTTTTTTATACATGGCCCAATGCAGGCAATCATATCTTTCTCTGAGCATCCATTTTTTTTTAAAAGTTGAATTGTTTTTTTTACTATTCCCCTAAAGGCACCTTTCCACCCAGCATGTATTGCACCAACAAATTTTTTCTTTTTTTCTACAATTAGAATTGGTGCACAATCTGCAGTGAGTATACTAATAGCAATATTTTGCTTATTTGTAATCATCGCGTCTCCAGTCAACTTTTTTTTTGGAATGTCATTTATTTTATAAACTTTGTTACTGTGAATTTGATTAAGAGAAACTAGATTCCCACTTGTGCAGCCTATTTTTCTTGAAACTATCTTTAAATTTTTACCTATATTAGCAATTTTATCTTTTGAACCTTTTCCACAATTTAAACTTTTGTAGATTCCTTTTGAGGTACCTCCTAATCTATTGAAAAAATAATGTGAAATGGATTTTTGATCTCTAAAAATTTTCGACTTAATCACTTAAAACCCAAATTAAAATTATTTTTAGATTTGCTTACAAATAAAACTTTAAACAAAGAGCCCATATATTTTTCATCAATTAATCTTTTTATTCTATAAAATATGTCCGCTTTCTTACTAAATTGTAAATTTTTACTTATTATCTCAGCTCTTTTTAATATTCCTAATTTAGTTAAGAAATTACCTTGGGTAGTTATTAAAGATTTCAAATTAGAATTTGCAAATTCTTTCTTGTACATTTTAAAATTTATCAAATGAGTAATATCCGAGTTATAGGGATTTTCTAAAAAACTAATTTTTCTGTGTTTCTCAACACTTTGCAAAGTATTTTTCATTTTTCCACTTGTAAAGCCATAGTCTATCATTAATAAACCACCATTATTTTTAAAAATAAAATTCGCTATTTCGTTAACAAATTTCATTGCTGAAGGTGAATATTCAACAAATTTTTCTTTTTCTATATTTTTACCTAAATATTTCTCAATTATTTTTGACGACACTTTTTGATCACAAACTTCAAACTTATTTTTTTTGTATGCTACATATTTTTCATACCAATTATCACTTTTTTTAAAAAACTGTTTGATAGGAAAAGCATCAAAAAACTCATTAGCCAAGAATATAGTCGGAGCTTTTGGAATTTCTTTTAAATTTCTTATCCAACTTGCTTTTTTCTTATCTATTTTACTCTTCTGAATTTTTATCAGTAATGGACTTTTTTCTAAAATTAAGAAATTAGCAGATAAACTAATTTCACTAAAATTATTTAAAGTTTTTATAATTTGTGACATCATCTCACCATTACCTGCACCTAGCTCTACAATATTTATTTTATTCGGTTTTTTTAAATTCTCCCAAAATGAAATTAACCAAATAGATATCATTTCTGAAAAAAGAACAGAAATATTAGGAGATGTTATGAAGTCACCTTTTTTTCCGAAAGGATTTTTTTTATTATAATAACCATTATCTTTGTCATACAAAGATTTGTAAATAAACCTATCCAATGAGATTTTTTTATTGTGTCCTATTAGCATTTTTATAATAGATGATAATTAATCCGCAGGTTAGTGCTATACAACTTATTATTTGCCCCATACTTAAATTGAAAAATAAATAACCTAGTTGTTGATCAGGTTCTCTGAAGAACTCGATAACAAATCTAAAAAATGAGTATAAAATTAAAAAATAACCTGAAATAATACCAGGTGTATTCCTTAATCTATTAAATAACATTCTTAAAATAATAAATAGAACAACTCCCTCAAATATTGCCTCATAAATTTGTGAAGGATGTCGATTTAAATCATCAATTTTTATAAACTTTACTGACCATGGTACATTTGTTTCTATGCCATAAAGTTCTGAGTTTATAAAATTTGATATTCTTCCTAAAAAAATTCCTATAGGAGCACAAACAGCAACCACATCTAAATAACTAAAAATATTTTGATTTTTATTTTTGCAGAAAAAATAAGTTCCAATAATTATTCCAACTAGTGCACCGTGAAAAGACATGCCTCCTTGCCAAATTTTCATAATTTCGACTGGATTACTAATAAAATAAATTGGATCATAAATAATTACATATCCAAGTCTTCCACCAAGGATGATACTTATGATTAAATAAGTTATATAATCGTCAAAATGTTTTTTTTGAGTGCTATTTTTAATTAGTTTATTCTTTGCAAAATACCATCCAAATACTAAGCCAATTATATAGGACAAAGAATACCATCTAATTTCTAATGAAAAGATCTCAAAAGCGACTGGGTCAAAATTATTAATAAACATTTAATTGTAATATTATAAATATTACTTAAACTTTGATAAGAAATTATTATGTCAAAATCAAGATTCGTATTTGATAAATTTGCAAAACTTTTGGAAGAAGGACTAGTCAATTACAAAGATTTTAGTGATGAAGTCGTAAATATTTTACGGTCAAAAAAAGAGGAAATTGTCCTCAAAATGAATTTAGTAAGTAAAGATGAAATTGATATATTAAATAAAAGAATTGAAAAATTAGAAAAAAAAATTACTGAAAAAAAAATAAAAAAAAAAACTAAACGGGTAAAGAAATAATAACTTTTAATCCACCTAAACTAGACTTATCAAATTTAAGATCTCCCCCATGTGATTTAACGACATCTGATGATATAGCTAAGCCAAGACCAACACTTGACTTTGTTTCTGATCTACTTTTGTCAATCTTATAAAATGGCTTCAAAACATTTTGATGTTCTATCTGTGGTATACCTGGACCGTCATCTTCTATTGAAATATTAATAGTTGATCTTCCTTTTTTTAGATATAATTCAACATTGTCAGCAAATTTTAAAGAATTATCTATAAGGTTATTAATACACCTACTAATTAAATTCTTTCTTCCATCAAAATAAACTCTATCTTTTAAAAAATATTTTATATTTGGTTTCTCATATTTTTTACAAATATCTTCAAGAAGAACAGAAATATCAAACGTTTCAGTCTTATCTTTTGCTCCAGATCTTGCGAATTGAAGATATTCATTTAACATTTTTTCCATTTCATCAACATCTCTTGAGAGTTTTTCTACAACACTTTTATCTTTAATCATTGCTATTTGAAGTTTTATCCTTGTCAAAGGTGTTCTTAAATCGTGGCTGATACCCGATAGCATTTCAGATCTTTGATTAAGATGTCTTATTATTCTTTTTCTCATTTTGTCAAACTCTAAACCAGCTTTTCGGATTTCGAGTGCTCCAGAAGGTCTAAATTCGTCAATATCTTCTCCTCTACCAAATCTTTCAGATGCTTCTGCAAGTTTGGTTATGGGCCTAGTTTGATTTTTTAAAAAAATTATTGCTACTGCTATCATTAATAATGCTGGCAATGTTATCCAAAGACCAAATAATCTAGCTGAACTAGTAGTTAGTCTATCTCTTGGAATATAAAATTGAAAATATCCTTTTGAATATCCTATTTTCAAATCAACAACCTCTTTAAAGTTTGTTGTATCAAACCAGTAGTTTAAATTTTTTTTCTTTAATTCTCTTCTTAGTGATCGATCCACTGGACTGAACCATCTTTCAGGTATTTTATTTGGTAAGATTTTATCTTCTTCATATTTTATATTAAAACCTAAATGTTCTTTGAATAAAATTATTATAAAATCTTTGTTTGTTTCATCGTTATCATAAGCATCTACAAATGTTTTGACTTCAGAAACCAATGCTCTTGTCATTCCAGAATTAGTTTTGATCCATAGACTATCAAAAAAAACTAACGAAATAGTTATTTGCATAACAACTATTGGAACAGCAACAATGAGCAGACCTCTATAAAAAAGTCTTTTAGGCAAGATATTCTTTATATATTTATTCAATCCATAAAACATAACCTTCACCTCTTATTGTTTGTAAATAATTTGGACTTTTAGGATTTTCTTCAATTTTCTTTCTAAGTCTTGTAATGATTACATCAACTGATCTTTCTTTATCAATTTTTATAAGATTTCCAATTTCTTCTCTTTTAAAAATTTTTCCGGGGGAATTAACCATTTTATCTAAAATTATTTTTTCTGTATTATTGATTTTTAAAGATTTATCATTTTTCAAAATAAATTGCTTGTTAAGATCAATTTCAATTTTACCAAATTTAAATTTTCTCTTAGTATTTCTATATTTTGTTTTATTTAATATATTATTAATCCTGAGTATTAACTCTTTAGGCTCAAAAGGTTTTGGAAGGTAATCGTCTGCACCAATATCTAAACCTTCAATTCTATCTGAAGCTTCACCTTTTGCGGTTAAAAGAATTATAGGGGTTGAAATTTTATCTTTATTTTCCTTTGTAAATTCTAAACCGCTCTTTCCTGGCATCATTATATCAAGTACTATCAAGTCGAATTTTATAATTTTAACTTTCTCAAGAGCATCTTCGGCACTATTCGAACTAGTTACAAGATATTCATTTTGGGAAAGGTATTCTTTAACTAATTCTCTTATACCATCATCGTCATCTACAACTAAAATATGTGCTTTAAATTTTTCCATTAATTATTTTTTTTAAAACATTATCAAAACTGACAACCTCATTCGCTTTTGATGCGGAGAATGCTTGATAAATTCTTTGCTTTTGAGCTGAGAAAATTTCGTTAAATAATTTCTCTCCATCTTCTGTTAAGTAGACATGCTTTATTCTGGTATCTACTTGATCTTTTTCATATTTTATAGCTTTTAGATTTATTAAATCTTTCAAAACCCTATTCAAACTTTGCTTTGTAACTTTCAACTTTCTTAAGAGGTCTGATATTGTAATACCCTCATACAATGAAATTAGGTGAATAACCTTATTATGTGCGACACCTATGGAGTATTTATTTAATACATTTTTAGCATCTGAGACTGTCTCTCTGTAGCCAAGAAATATTTTTTCAATATAATGTTTGAGATCCTCGTCTTTTAAATATAAAAGTTTTTTCATATTGGTAAGTTATATTGACATATTATATATACAAATATATTTTTTTATAAAATTAAATAATGATACCTTTCGATAAACGATCAGGAAAAATCTGGTACAATAATGAGCTTGTTGAATGGCAAGATGCAAAATGCCATGTAATTAGTCATGGACTCCATTATGCAAGTTTAGTCTTTGAAGGTGAAAGAGTTTATGATGGAGAAATATTTAAGCTAGACGAGCATACTGATAGATTATTTTATTCTGCAAAAAGATTGGACATTAATATTCCTTATACAAAGGATGAAATAAATGAAGCTTCTAAAAAAATTGTAGCGGTTCAAAATATTAAAAATGGATATGTAAGACCATTTGCTTGGAGAGGAAGTGAGATGATGGGAGTGTCTGCACAGAAAACTTCGATTAATGTAGCTATTGCTACCTGGGAATGGCCCGCATATTTTGATCCAAAATTAAAAGCTGAAGGAATAAGATTAAATATTTCTAAATGGCGAAGACCAGCTCCAAACACTATTCCTTGGGATGCAAAAGCGGCTGGATTATATATGATTTGTACTCTTTCAAAACATGAAGCTGAACAACAAGGTTATTCTGAATCTTTAATGCTAGATTTTGAGGGCAATGTTGCAGAAGGAACAAGTGCAAATATTTTTTTTAAGGATAAAAATAATGAATTACATACTCCAATACCAGATTCCTTTTTGAACGGTATTACAAGACAAGCGGTAATTGAACTAGCTAAATCAAAAAATATTAAGGTTCATGAAAGAAAAATTTCTCCAGATGAATTAGGCAAATTTCATGGAAGTTTCTTAACTGGTACCGCTGCTGAAATAACACCTGTTGCGAGTATAGCAGATCATAAATACAAAATTTGCGATGTTATATTAGGATTATCAAAAAGTTTCGATCAGTTGGTTAGACAGAAAAAAGCAGCCTAATCTTTGTTGTCCTCAGATATTGCGTGGTCTATTCCTTTTCTAAGGTAATCATACCCAGTATAAAGTGTTAAAAACGCCGATAGCCATAATATAATGATGCCAATTGTTTGAGCGTTATAATCTTGAAAATTAATTAATTTATTCCCAGTCTCTCCAGTCAAAAGTATAGCTATTGAAAACATTTGTAAGAATGTTTTAAGTTTTGCTAAATTAGAAACAGGAAGCTTTATTTTTCCTTTCGCTAGAAATTCTCTTAAGCCTGAAATTAGTATTTCTCTTGTAAGAATTATAATAGCTGCAATTACTTCGTAATTTTTTATCGTTTGGTCCATAACTAATAAGATTAATGCAGTTGCAACAATAATCTTATCAGCTATTGGATCTAAAAGTTCTCCAAGTTTAGACTCTTCTTTAAACATTCTAGCCAAAAGGCCATCTAAAAAATCTGTGAATGAGGCAATTAAAAAAAGAGCAAATGGTATAACGTCTCCATAAAATCCTGGAAGGTAGAAAGTAAAAACAAATATTGGAACAATTATTATTCGTCCAATTGTTAAATAATTAGGTATTTTAAATTTCATTCGTGAAAGAAGTTATATATTTTTTTTGCAACTTTTTCCTCAACTCCATCAACTGATTTTATTTCATCTAAACTAGCTGATTCCACAGCTCTAGCTGAACCAAAATGATTCAATAAGGCCCTTTTTCTGATAGATCCAATACCATCAATTTGATCTAATAATGATTTGCTTATACCTTTTTTTCTCTTTGCTCTGTGAGCACTTATAGCAAATCGATGAGACTCATCTCTTAATCGTTGTAAAAAGAATAATGTTGGATCATTTTTCTCAAACTTGAACTCTTTTCCGTTATGAAAAAATGTTTCATTTCCACTATTTCTCATTTTACCCTTTGCTATTGCTACAATAGGAATTTCATGTAGACCAAGCTCATTCATCGCTTCTCTTGCCACTGAATATTGACCTTTCCCTCCGTCAATTAATACTAAATCGGGGAAAGTTAGATAGTTATCTTTCTCTTGAACTGCCCTTTTAAATCTTCTGTTGAGAACTTCCTTCATCATTCCATAATCATCTTGAACATTTTTTTGAATTTTTATATTAAATTTTCTATACCTTTTTTTAACAAACCCTTCATCGCCATAAGTAATTAAAGCGCCCACACTATTTGTACCTTGAATATGGCTATTATCATAAATCTCGACTAAATTAATATTAGTTTCAAGATTGAATTTTTTTGATACTGCATCGAAAAGATCTCTATTATTCTGACTCTCGTAAAGTTTTCTATTCAAACTATCTTTTGCATTATTTATTGCTTGATTAATAACTTTTAGTTTTGTCCCTTTTTTTGCAACAGTAATTGTGATTTGTTTACCTTCTTTTTGTGTAAGGGTTTTTTCAATTAATTCTTTTTCTTTAATTTCATTTGATAAAATTATTGAAGATGGCACACTTTTATTTTCATAAAATTGAGAGACAAAAGAATTAATAATATCACTTAGATTTTCTTCTGGATCATGTTTTGGAAAAAAAGCTTGATTACCCCAATTTTGTTTTGACCTGTAAAAAAAAACTTGAATACAAGTTTTTCCAGACTCTTTATATCCTGCTATAACATCTGCTTCGACTAAATTTGCTTCATTAATTCTTTGAGAAGATTGGATGATATTTAAAGATTTAATTCGATCTCTTAATATTGCTGCTTTTTCAAAGTCTAAATCTTCACTAGCCTTTTCCATTTGATTAGATAAGCTTTTCTGAATTTTTCTTGATTTGCCTGACACAAATTCAATTGCATCATAAACAGTTTGTTTATAATCACTCTCAGTTACATAACCAACACAAGGTCCTGAGCACCTTTTAATTTGATAAAGTATGCAGGGTCTCTCTCTATTTTTGAAAACAGTATTATCACAAATTCTGAGATGAAATATTTTTTGGATCATTTTTATAGTCCAATTTGCAGATCCAGCTGATGCAAATGGTCCAAAATAAAATCCTTCTTTGCCTTTTTTTCCTCTGTGCCTTTTTATTTGTGGCCATTTATCTTTGTCACCTATAAAAATAAAAGGAAAGGATTTGTCATCTCTTAGTAAAATATTAAATTTTGGTTTAAACTTTTTAATTAAATTCGCCTCTAAAAGTAAAGCCTCGCTTTCATTTGAGGTGGTAGTAATTTCCAGCATTTTTGTCTGAGAGAGCATTCTTTCAGTTCTAATGATATGATTTTTCTCTGACACATAACTTTTAAGTCTGTTTGGAAGATTTTTTGCTTTACCCACATAAAGAATTTCTCCTTTTGAATTTAGCATTCTATAAACACCTGGCAGCTTAGGAACCAAGGGCAATTCTTTTTTAATTACTTCTTTACCTATATCAGAGCTGATCATGGCTTCTTTTTTTAGAAATTTGGATCCCAACTGAGCTACAATCCTTCATTATTTCTAATTTTTCGATTTGAAGAGTAATTTTATCTATTCTTTTATCTTTGAATAGCTCATCAAAAACATCTTCTGCCAATGTTTCAAGAAAATTATAATGTTTATTTTTTACTAATTTTTTTATTAATCTTACGATTTTGGCGTAATTCACTATTGATTTAATATCTTTATCATTAGAAGGTTGTTTATCTTGATAATTTACTTCTAAATTAAATTTTACTTTCTGAGGCTTTTCTTTTTCGAAATTGAAATATCCAAGTTTTAATCCAAGCACTAATTCTTTTATTAAAACTTTTTTTTCATAGTTAAATAAGCTTTTATTTTTATCGATTTTAATAACATTTAGATTATTTTTTTTCATTTTTTTAAATCTATTAATTAATAAATATTAATCTTTATATAAAAAAGATATTGATGGTCCACCTTTTAAACGTCTATCACTTTCTAAAAACAATATATAATAATTAAAATTTTCAGAGTAAACAATATCCCTAATTCTCTCTAAAAATGGAATAATTTCTTTATTAATGACTTTATCATTTAACTTATTTGCTTCTATATAGTGCAGAGATAAATCTCCTTCACTTACTTTTAAACCAAGTGAAGATACAAAAAATTTATTTACACTACTTTCTACACTTATAAATTTATCCGGTATTTCAATTATCTCACTTATACCTATTGAAGGAGTATACTGGATTAAAGGTTCAATAAATCCCTCATGTGATTTATATTTTTTTTTATCATCTAAAATTGAGGAAGGGTTTGTCTGCGTTCCAACACCATAAGAAGCTATAGGCCAACCATAATTTCTATCTGATAGATCTTTATCTAAATCAATTATGTTTACTTCATCACCACCTATTGGACCATGTTCAGTTGAAATAATTAAATTTTCATTTTTTAAAAATTTTAAACCTTGTGGATTTCTATGACCATATGAAACAACTTCATATTTTTCCGTTATTAGATTTATTTTTAATATTTTACCAAATATTGAATTAAGGTTTTGGACTTTATTTTCTTGGTAGTAATCACCAGATGTAAATAATATTTCATTTTTAGAAAACGGAACAATTCTTCCACCACCATGAGAAACGTCTACTTCGCCCTCTGCACATTCTTGACTATAGTTGATTTTTTTAAATTTGATATTTTGATATAGAAAAAAATCGGCAATTAATAGTCCAGTATTAAAACAATCTTTTTTAACTTCGTGGGTATATGATACCAATAACTTATCATTATGAATTAAAATATCTTTTACACCATAATAACTTTTTTTAAAAATTTCATCGGTATAAACAATTTCTCTAAAGTTCGTTTCAATTTTTTCTGCAAAAAAATTCTTAAAATCTTTTCCACGTACTGTACTTAAATCTTTTAGTTTAAATTTTAAAAATATCCCATCACCCGTTCCAATAATAAGATTATCCTGATAAATATCTAAATAGCCTGAAGCTATAGCATATTCATTTTTCGGATTAGAAAGATGGTAAGTCTGGAAATAGTTAAATTTTAGCAAATCGTTATTAATTTTATATTCATCTTCTAAAATTTTTTTAAAAAATAGCTTTTTATAGTGATTTAAGACTATTAAATTTTTTTTATTTTCTTTTATTTCTAATTCTCTGATTAGTTTGTCTTTTAGGTATATTTCCTGACGTAAATGATCAGATGTAAAAATTTTTTCTTTAATTTTTCGTTTTAATGTATCAGGTATTTTTTGAGCAATTTTGTCATAGACGGTGTCCCCAGTTCTCGACTTAATCGCTTGTTTTCCACTATAAAATATAACAACAGGCAACGTAATTATAAGTATTACTATTAGGATAATTAATTTCTTCATATTATATTTTCGACTTTATATAATTAAAAGAAACAGTAAATTTTTTTTTCATATTTACATTCTAGATTCTATAAATTTAATAATTTCTGGATGGTAATAACTAAAACAGCTATATGTAACAAGTTGATGGCCTGCAGCACTCTTTTTCATTTCTTTCTGTAATTTCTTATCAAGAACTACAAATTTTTTTTCACTTGTTAGTTTTTCTTTACCTTCTGGCCAAGCTTCTTCCCATCCACCTTTCATTTTCTCTTTAACTTTACAATCTTTTCCATTGACAAAAATTTTTCTTTTTGTGTGACCAGGTGTATCAATCCATTTTATACCCGGGATATTTCCTAAATCTTTTTTCATCCAGACACTATTGCTACGCCAATCTCCCTCACCGTCTACGGGGCTATGAAAAACTAGAGCATCTATTCTTTTAAAACTTTTCAGTTCGTCAATTTGCATTTTTCTAATTGGAGTGTTTGGATTTCTATCCCAACAATTAGGCATGAAGGAAATAGTTGCATTAAAGTCCTCTGGATAAAGACCTTTGTGTCTAAGTGTATCAATACCTCCGCAAGACAATCCAGACATAAATATTTGATTTCTTGGAGTTCCTTTTGAAACTAATTCATCAATTATTTCTTTATTTACATCGACTCTTTTACTTATTCCCCAATTTTCTAAAATACAATCATACCAAGGTTTGTGAAATGCACCTTTGAATTTCCATCCACAATCATATCCATCATCTCCACCTGCTTTATGTAACCTTCTATTAAGCATTAAAACCAGTTCTTTACCTTTAATTTTAGTTCCAGATATTTGACCTAATTGTTTTGGAAGAAAATCTTTACATTCTCCCCATTTCTTTTCGACTTTCCATCCTCCTGTATTATAGATCATTATGATTTTATTTTCTGGATTTGGAATATCAGTTCCTTTTATTACAGTTACTTTTTTTCCATTACTATAAATAAATGCGTCTCCCTTGATATCTCCAGATTTACATTCTCTAGCTTCTGCTAAAGAAATTAATGTAAAAAATATTGAAATTGTAAGTATTAATTTTTTCATTCCTTACCACCCATTATGTCTGGAGTTTGCCAGTTTAAGTTTTGGCCACTATCAATTGCTAAAACTTGACCGGTAATAGATCTATTTTTAATAAAAAAGTCAACAGCATTGCAGATTTCTTGTACATTTGTCTGTCTTTTAAGAGGTGTTGCCATGTATTGTTTTTTAAAGTGCTTGTCAGACTGTCTTTTATTTTTAATAGTTGGACCTGGAGCAATTCCATTTACTCTAATATTTGGGGCAAGACTCATAGCGCTGGTTTTGGTTAAAGTGTAAAGACCAGTTTTACTTAATGTATATGAAAAAAAATATGGAGTTAACTTGAATACTCTTTGATCAATTATATTAATAATGTTATTATTATTGCCTCTAATATTTTTAGCAAAACCCTTTGATAATAAAGCTGGCGCTTTTAAATTCGCTTTTAAATGGCTTTCCCAACTTTTTGTTGTGAAATTTTCAAGTTTATCGTTCTCAAATAATGAAGCATTATTAATTAAACAATCAAAATACTTTAACTTTGATTTTGAAAATTTAAGCATTCTTTCTATTTCTTTTTCTTTAGTTAAATCTGCTTTTGCTAAATAAATTTTTGTACCACTTTTAGTTAAATCTTTTTTAAGATTTTCTGCTTTGGATCTAGATTTGTTATAATGGATAACAATTTCAATATTAGGTCCAGATAATTTTTTAGCTATGGCAGCTCCCATTCGAGTTGCTGCTCCAGTAATTATTATCTTCCGTGCTTCCATTTTTTATCTCTTTTTTTTGTAACTCTTGTTCCTGGCATACCTAATGTAGATCTACCTTTGGGATAAATTTTATTTTTAACATCGTATTGTCTAATTTTAGGGTTTAAAGTAATTTCTAACTCAGTACTTTGAAGTTTTCTCATCTCATCTCTAATTTTAGCGGCTTCCTCAAATTCAAGATTAGATGCAGCTTCTTTCATCTTTTTGTCTAATCCTTTTAAATGTTTTTTAAGGTTACCCCCAATATTGGAACCTTCACTTATTTTGACGTAATCTTTCTCGTAAACACTTTCTAAAATATCACTTATTTCTTTTTTTACAGATTTAGCGTCGATTTTATTTTTCTTATTGTACTCTAATTGAATCTTTCTTCTTCTCTCAGTTTCTTTAATTGCTTTCTTTATGCTTTTTGTTTCCTTATCGGCATAAAGAATAACTTTTCCATCTACATTTCTTGCAGCTCTTCCTATTGTTTGAATCAGTGAAGTCTCTGATCGCAAAAATCCTTCCTTATCAGCATCTAGTATTCCAACTAATGCACATTCTGGAATATCTAAACCCTCTCTTAATAAATTTATTCCAACTAGAACATCAAATACACCCATTCTAAGATCTCTCATAATCTCTATTCTCTCAAGTGTATCTATATCAGAATGAAGGTATCTTACTTTTATCCCATTTTCATGAAGATACTCGGTTAAATCCTCTGCCATTTTTTTTGTAAGTGTTGTAACCAAAACTCTATAATTATTTTCAACTACTTTTTTACATTCATGCATAAGGTCGTCTACTTGATTTTTTGCTGGTCTAATCTCAACTGGTGGATCTATTAATCCCGTAGGTCTTATTACCTGATCAATAAACTTGCCTTTAGTTTGTTCTAACTCCCATGGGCCAGGAGTTGCTGAAACAAATACAGTTTGTGTTCTCATTAAATCCCACTCTTCAAATTTTAAAGGTCTGTTATCCATGCAAGATGGTAATCTAAAGCCGTATTCAGCTAATGTACTTTTTCTTGATCTATCGCCCTTAAACATCCCATTAAGTTGAGGAACTGTAACATGAGATTCATCAACAAAAACTAATGTGTTATCAGGAAAATATTCAAAAAGGGTAGGTGGTGGCTCTCCTGGTTTTCTACCAGATAAAAATCTTGAGTAATTTTCAATTCCTGCACAAGATCCAGTTGCCTCAATCATTTCTAAATCAAATTTAGTTCTTTCCTCTAATCGTTGCGCCTCTAATAACTTGTTTTCTGCTTTGTGTTTTTTCAAAGTCTCCTCTAATTCTTTTCTTATTTTTATAATTGCTTGTTCTACAGTTGGTTTAGGAGTGATGTAATGAGAATTAGCATAAACTTTTACTAGACTAAGATCTCTAACTTGATCTCCTGTCAACGGATCGAATTCCTCAATCTTCTCAAGTTTATCACCAAATAAACTTAATCTCCATGCTCTATCCTCTAGATGAGATGGAAATATTTCTAAATATTCTCCCCTTGCCCTAAATGTTCCTCTAAAAAAATTTTGATCATTTCTCTTGTACTGAAGAGCAACAAGAGATTTTATTATTTGTTCTCTATTATATTCATAGTTTTTCTGTAGAGTTAGAGTCATTTTGCTGTAAGCTTCAACTGATCCCAAACCATAAATACAAGAAACACTTGCAACAATTAAAACATCGTCTCTTTCAAGAAGAGATCTTGTTGCCGAGTGTCTCATTCTATCAATCTGCTCGTTTATAGATGCTTCTTTCTCTATGTAAGTATCTGATCTTGGTACGTAAGCTTCTGGAGTGTAATAATCATAGTAAGATACAAAATACTCAACAGCATTATCTGGAAAAAAAGTTTTCATCTCACCGTAAAGTTGAGCTGCCAAAGTTTTATTAGGTGCCAATATTAACGCCGGTCTATTTGTAGCTTCTATAACTTTCGCCATTGTAAAAGTTTTTCCAGATCCAGTTACTCCTAATAATACTTGATTAAACTCATTTTTTTTAGCTCCTTGGACAAGCCTTTTAATTGCATCTGGCTGGTCACCAGCTGGGGTAAAATCTGACTTTATTTTGAATTTTTTTCCACCTTCCAGTTTTCCACCGATTTTTGGGTTTTTACTCTGAATGTCTGTAATTAGGTCTTGATATGTATTCTCCATATATTAAACAACGTAATTGAATAATTTCATAATTCAATGAGCATAATATCTAATAATTTAAAAAGAATTAAACCATCACCAACTATTGCAGTTACTCAAAAGGCAAGAGAATTAAGAGCTGCAGGAAAAGATGTAGTTGGACTTGGGGCAGGGGAACCAGATTTTGATACTCCTATCAATGTTAAAAATGCAGCCATTAAAGCAATAAGAGGAGGAGATACAAAGTATACTGCAGTCGATGGAACTCCAGCATTAAAAAAAGCAATTTTAAAAAAATTTAAAAGAGAAAATAAACTAAATTATAAACTAGATGAAATCACAGTTGGAACTGGAGGGAAGCAAGTTCTCTATAACACTTTTATGGCAACTTTAAATAAAGGAGATGAAGTTATTATTCCTGCGCCATTCTGGGTTTCATATCCAGATATGGTTCTCCTAGCAGGTGGAAAACCTAAAATAGTAAAATGTGATGAAAAAGATGGATTTAAAATTACACCTGCAAAATTAAAAGCTGCAATTACAAAAAGGACGAAATGGATAATACTTAATTCTCCATCTAATCCTACTGGATCTGGATACAGCAAATCAGAAATTCAAAAATTAGCTAAGGTTTTAATAAAAAGCAAAAAAGTTCACATTTTGAGCGATGATATTTATGAGCATGTTAAATATGATAATTTTAAATTTTTTACTATTGCTCAAATTTCAAAATTAAAATCTCGAACATTAACAATGAATGGTGTGAGCAAATCGTATGCAATGACTGGTTGGAGAATCGGTTATGCAGCTGGACCAAAAGAAATAATTTCTGCAATTAGAAAAATTCAATCTCAGTCAACTTCAAACCCTTCATCAATTAGTCAAGCAGCAGCTGTTGAAGCTTTGAATGGCAAACAAGACTTTATTAAGAAAAGAGCAAAATCATTTAAAGAAAGAAGAGATTTTGTTGTCAAAAGTTTAAATAATATTGATGGTATTAGCTGTTTAAAACCTAATGGTGCATTTTACGTATTTCCGAATTGTAAAAAACTTCTAAATAAAAAAACTAAACTTAAAAAAGATACTGATTTTGTCCAGAAACTCTTAGAAAAACAAAATGTTGCTGCAGTTCAAGGCTCAGCTTTTGGTTTAGATGGATATTTTAGAATTTCATATGCGACCTCAATGGCAAAACTTAAAATAGCAATGTCTAGAATTAAAAAGTTTTGTGAGGATTTAGGATAAATCTATTTTTTTTTGTTTAGTCCAATTAGAGGCGAGTTTCTAAATCTTAAAATTACAATTGCTAAAGCAATTAAAACAATCGCACCAGCTTCATATAGTAATATCTCTGGATTTAGAGATTTTCCTTGTAATATAATAAATCTAGCAAGTGCGGTTATTGCAATAAATAATGGTAGTGTAATTTGAATTGATTGGCTTTCCCAAAATACTCTAACCATTGCAAGCACCTCAAGATATAGAAAAAGTAAAAGCAGATCGGCTAAAGTAACTCTTTGCACGAGTATCATCTGATACATCTCTTGCCCAAAAGCAATAACTGTACTAACTAAAATAATAACTAATGCTACAAGCTGGATTTGCTTTACAATGTTTTCCATTTAAATTCTTTTATAATTTAAAATAAATATTTATTCTATACTGAAATGGTTTGTAAATTAGTGATATTATACTAATCCAAGTCTAATTGCTGATTTTGCTGCATCTTCGATACACCCTTTGGCTGGTTGAAATTTAAATCCTAACAAATCCTCAGCATACGAAGCATCTGTTTGCATTTGAATTCCTAGGTCAGGGACCATCATTTTTGCACTTGTATCTATATGACTGATTATTTTTATCAAAAAGTTAGGCAAAACTCTTTTTGGAAGTTTTCTTGAATATTCTGGTAATGCTTCAGACATAATATTAGAAAAATCTATCATTCTTTTGACCTCTGAGCCAATTATCAGTCGTCTTCCACCAACATCTGGTCTTGTTAAAGAATTGATGTGAGCTTTTACAACATCCTTCATATCTGATACCAAAATACTAAAATCAGGAGCGCCCGGATATTTTCCTGTAAGAAATAATTTTATATAGCTTATTGAAGTTTTTTCTTTTGTATCTAAAGCGTCACCAAAAACACCTCCAGGACATATACATATCAATTTATTTTTTAAACCTTTATTTTCCATAAATTCCCAAGCAGCTTTTTCAGCTTTTATTTTTGAAACAAAGTAATCGTTACAACCATGCCAATTTTCGTCGCTCCAATCATTTTCACCAAATGTATATGGATTTGTCCTATTAGGCTTTCTAAACATTGCTACAATTGACGATGTTTTAATTATACGTTCAACTCCCGCATTAACAGCAGCTTTTAAAACTCTTATGGTTCCATCTTTAGCAGTCGGAACAAGACTTTCACGATCTCTAGAAGTTTTTAAAGGGAAAGGGGAAGCGACATGCATTACATATTTACAACCTTTTAATGCCTCATTCCAACCTTCGTCTTTCAAAAGATCTAATTCGACAAATGATAATTTATCAATTGACGCATATTTATTTATAGTTTTTTTTGTTTGATCAATTAGTTTGGAATTTCTAACAGTTCCTAAAACCTTATATCCTGAATTTAATAGTTCAATTGCGATGTGTTTAGCGATCCATCCACTTATACCCGTTAACAATACTGTTTCATTCATTTATTCGGATAAATGTTTTTCAGCCTCTAATGCTGCCATACATCCCATACCAGCTGCTGTAACTGCCTGTCTAAATATTTTATCTTTCACATCACCAGCAGCAAAAACTCCTGGTACATTTGTTTCCGTAGACTCCGGTTTTGTTATTAAATAACCCTCATTATCCATTTCTAGTTGGTCTTTAAATAATGAAGTTGCTGGATCATGTCCTATAGCTATAAACAATCCATCAATTTTTAGTTCATCTATTTTATTTGTTTTAACATTTTTAATTTTTAATCCAGTTACATTTTTAGGATCATTATCCCCAATAACTTCATCAACAACAGAGTCCCAAATTATTTCAATTTTATTATTTTCCATTAATTTCTTTTGAAGTAATTTTTCTGCTCTTAAACTATCTCTTCTGTGAATAAGCTGAACTTTTGAAGCAAATTTGGTTAAAAACATTGCTTCTTCAACCGCAGCGTTTCCACCCCCGACGACTGCTACAGTCTTATCTTTAAAGAAAAATCCATCACATGTTGCGCATGCAGACACACCAAAACCTCTAAATCTTTGTTCTGAATCAATATTTAACCATCTAGCTTGAGCTCCTGTTGAAATAATAATTGAGTCTGCTTCATAAATTTGTCCGCTATCTCCAACAGCTTTAAATGGCTTAGATTTTAAGTCTACAGACGCTATATGATCTTGTATCATTTCAGTTCCAACTACTTCTGCCTGACCTTTCATTTGATCCATAAGCCATGGCCCCTGTATTACATCTTTAAATCCAGGGAAATTTTCAACATCAGTTGTAGTTGTTAATTGGCCACCAGGTTCCATACCATGAACTAATATTGGTTTTAACATTGCTCTTGCAGCATAAATTGCTGCTGTATATCCAGCGGGACCTGACCCAATTATTAACACTTTTGTGTGTTTAGTTGGATTTTCACTCATATGAAAGCTATATAATGATTAATGACTAAATTGAAAGGTATATTATTAACAGAAGGTATGCATGGGATGATTAGCCAAGTAGAAGGTTTGGCTAAAGCTTTAAATATAAATTATTCTCACCACACAGTTGAAACAAAAGGTTTCTGGAAAGTTATACCACCAAAATTCACTCCGATATCCGACTCAGTTTTTAAAAAAATTGAATGTGAAAATGTTGATTTAATAATTTCATGTGGAAGAAAAAGTATTATTCCATCATTATTCTTAAAAAAAAATTTAAAGAAAAAAGTATTTAACATTCATATTCAAAACCCAAAGATAAAACTAGATAATTTTGATCTAGTTGTAGTGCCTGAGCACGATAATCTTGATGGACACAATGTAATAAAAACAAAAGGAGCTATTCATTATTTAACAAGTGAAGAAATTGAAAAAGACAAAGAATATTTGTTTAGTATTTCAAGCAAATTGAGGGATAAAAATATAATTTCATTAATAATTGGTGGTCCTACCCAGTATTATGATTATTCAGATAGAAATATCCAAGAAATTTTTTCAAAAGTAAATTATTTAGTTAAAGAAAATAATCTTAATTTAGTAGTCATCCCTTCTATGAGAACGCCAAAGGGAACTATAGAACATGCAAAAATATATTTTGGGAATGATCATTTAGTATTAGATGGTGTTGATAAAAAAGCCTATTTAAGTGCTCTTTCAAAATCAAAACATTTAGTTATTACTTGTGATTCAAGCTCTATGATTTCAGAGGCAGCTTTAACAGGTAAGCCAATTTATATTGCCACTATTCCACCTAAAAAAAGCGATAAAAGATTTAAAAATTTTAGAAAATTATTTCAAGAAATGAAAATTGTTAGAGAATTAGGAGAAAAATTGGAAAATTGGAACTATGAAAAATTAGATGAAACGAATAGAGTAGCAAATATCATTAAAGATAAAATTCAATTATAATGGCATTTTTAAATTCAATATTAAAAAATTCGTCAAATCACAAAACTCCTTTTGAACATTGGGAATTAAATCAACCACTAACTGAGGGCCAAGTTCAGGAAATTGTAAATGCTGATATAGCTAACCCGATAGAACATAATTTAAACTATGATGGCACAAGAGCAATTGATGGAGGTGAAGGTAAGTTTAGAGAAGGTATATCAGACGGAGGCAAGGCATTAAAATTTAGATGTTTTGTGACAAAAGAAAATTCAAATCAATTTCCTAATCTTGTTGAATTTATTAAAGAACTTCAAAATCCATCAACTTATAAAAAAATTTCTGAAATGATAAATAAAGATCTTTCTAATTCATATGTAAGAGTTGAAGTTATCTGTGATAGAAAAGGATTCTGGTTAAAACCACATTGTGATATTAAAGAGAAACTGATGTCATGTTTATTATTCGTAAATAAGCATAATGAAAAAGAAGATTTAGGTACTGATTTTTATGATGAAAATCTAAAATTAGCAAAAACTGTTCCTTATAAGGATAATTATGGTTATTTCTTTTCAAGTGGCCCTAACACTTGGCACGGTATGGAAAAAAAAGAAATTGTAAAAGAGAGAAGATGTCTTCAAGTAAATTACGTTACATTCGAGACAGATTGGAAAGTCAATCAAAACTAATTATCTTGTAGAGATTTAACTCTTAACTTCGATGTTTTTAAGGATTTGATTGCTTCTAAGAATGAATAGGCAGTAGACATATTCGTACAATAAGGAATTTTGTTTGCGAGAGTTCCTCTTCTTAATGCTCTTGCATCACTAATCCTGTGTTCAGAATTTCCACCTCCAGTATTTATTACCAAAGATATTTTTTTAGAATTTAAAACATCTACTATATGTGGTCTACCACTGCTCACTTTATTAATTTTTTTACATTTCATTCCATTTTGTTTTAATATCTTTGAAGTTCCTTTGGTTGCAGATAGTGTAAATCCAAGTTTTAATAATCTCTGTGCAACACCAATTATTTCTTGTTTGTGAGAGTCTTTTACTGATAAGAATGCCATACCCTCAGTTGGTAATGAATTTGAAGCAGCAATTTGACTTTTTGCAACAGCCATTCCAAAATCATCATCAAAACCCATTACTTCACCAGTAGACTTCATTTCAGGACCAAGCAACAAATCACTATCTGGAAATTTATTAAATGGAAATACAGCTTCTTTAACAGCAAATTTTTTATTGGTTTTATATTTTAATTTATATTTACTTAACTTTTCTCCAGACATTATTCTTGATGCAATTTTTGCAAGCGGAATACCATTTGCTTTTGAAACAAAGGGAACAGTTCTGCTTGCTCTAGGATTAACTTCAATGACAAAAATTTCATCATTTTTAATTGCAAATTGAATATTTAAAAATCCTTTGACTTTTAAAGCCAAAGCCAATTTTCTTGTTTGTATTTTAAGTTCCCTTAAAAGATTTGCCTTTATTGATACTGGGGGCAAGCAGCAAGCAGAGTCCCCAGAATGAATTCCTGCTTCTTCGATGTGTTGCATTATTCCAGCAACATAAACATCTTTTCCGTCAGAAATTGCATCTACATCTACTTCCATCGCGTTATCTATAAATTTATCAATTAAGATTGGATTTTGCTCTGATGCTTTGAAGGCCTCATTAATAAATTGTTTCAATTGACTTTTATCATGAACAATTTCCATAGCCCTTCCTCCTAAAACATAAGAGGGTCGAACAACTACAGGCAATCCAATTTTTTCAGCAACATTCATAGCTTGATCAAACTTATAAGCTATCCCACTTTCAGCTTGCTTTAATTTAAGTTTTATAAGCAATTCTCTAAATCTGTCTCTATCTTCTGCAAGATCAATCGATTTATATTGTGTCCCTAAAATAGGTAATTTATTTTCATCTAAAAATTTAGCTAATTTAATAGGAGTTTGGCCTCCAAACTGCGCGATAATACCAATTAAATTTCCCTTTGATTTTTCTTTTAAAATTATATTTTCAACATATTCTTCAATCAAAGGTTCGAAGTACAATCTATCGCTTGTATCATAATCTGTAGAAACAGTTTCCGGGTTACAATTTATCATTATTGTTTCAAAACCTGCATCTTTTAAAGAAAAGCTAGCCTGACAACAGCAATAATCAAACTCTATACCCTGACCAATTCTGTTTGGTCCTCCACCTAAAATAATTATTTTCTTTTTATTACTTGGTTCAGCTTCACATTCAGTTTTAATAGAAAAATTTCTTTGATACGTAGAATACATATAAGGTGTGAAAGATTTGAATTCAGCAGCACAGGTATCAACTTTTTTAAAAACAGGCATAACTTTTAGCCCTTTTCTTATTGATTTGACGATTGTTTCGTTTTGACCAGTTAATTGTGAGATCTTTTTGTCAGAAAAGCCTATTGATTTTATTCTATTAAATTCCTCAAAAGTTTTGGGAAGCCCTTTTGAATTTAATATTTTTTCTTCATCAACTATTTCCTTAATTTGATTTAAAAACCAAGGATCTACTTTTGATAATTTATATATAACATCTATAGATATTTTTTTTCTAAAAGCTTCAGCAACCAGAAGTAATTTATTTGGAATATTGATCTTTAATTTTTTTAGGATTTCTTTTTTAGAATATTTAAAAATATTATCTAATCCTGAAAAACCAGTTTCGAGTGAAACCAAGGCTTTTTGAAAAGATTCTTTGAAATTTCTTCCTATTGCCATTGCCTCTCCAACTGATCTCATTGATGTTCCTAGAATTGCTTTTGTGTCCGAAAATTTTTCAAACGTAAACCTGGGAATTTTTGTTACAACGTAATCAATTGTTGGTTCAAAAGAGGCTGGTGTTACTTTTGTTATTTCATTTTGTAGTTCATCTAGAGTATAACCAACTGCTAATTTTGCAGCTACTTTTGCTATTGGAAAGCCCGTTGCCTTAGAAGCTAATGCAGATGATCTTGAAACTCTGGGGTTCATTTCAATAATTACCATTCTTCCATTTTTTGGATTTATGGCAAATTGAACATTCGAACCTCCTGTTTCAACACCAATTTTTCGTAAGCAAGCAATAGATGCATTTCTCATGACTTGATACTCCTTATCAGTCAGCGTTAATGCTGGAGCTATTGTCACGGAGTCACCAGTATGAGTTCCCATTGGATCAATATTTTCTATCGAGCATATAATTATACAATTATCATTTTTATCTCTGACAACCTCCATCTCAAACTCTTTCCATCCATCTAAACATTCTTCAACCAAAACCTGATTTTGAGGAGACTCGTTCATTCCTTCTTTAACAATCTTAAAAAAATCTTTTGTTGTTCTCGCAATACCTCCACCCAACCCACCCAAAGTAAATGAAGGTCTAATAATTGCCGGTAGACCAATTTTGTTTAAACATTTTTTTGCGTTTGAAAATTTATTTAGAACTTCTGATTTTGGTAAATCAATACCAATGTTAGACATATTCTTTCTAAATTTTTTTCTATCTTCAGCATTTGCTATTGCTTTAGAGTTTGCTCCAATAAGTTCAATTTTATACTTTTTAAGCAAACCAATTTTTTCTGCATTAATTGCAAGATTTAATGCAGTTTGACCACCCATAGTAGGCAGAATAGCATGAGGTCTTTCTTTTTTGATTACCTCCTCAAGCACTTCTAAAGATATTGGTTCGATATAAGTTTTATCAGCAACACCAGGATCAGTCATTATAGTTGCCGGATTTGAATTGATTAATATTACTTTATAACCCTCATCCTTTAATGCTTTACAAGCCTGCGTTCCTGAATAATCAAATTCACAAGCTTGACCAATAATAATCGGTCCAGCTCCAATGACTAAAATTTTTTTAATGTCTTTTCTTTTTGGCATATTTTTTTATTTCTTTAACAAAATTATTAAATAAATATTTACTATCTTGTGGTCCAGGATTAGCTTCTGGATGATATTGGACTGAGAAAACTGGTTTATTTTTTAATCTTATTCCTTCTATAGAATTATCGAATAATGATAGATGCGTTATTTCTGTATTTTTTTTTAAGCTTTCTTTAACAACCTCAAATCCATGATTTTGACTGGTAATTTCAACTTTCTTGGTAATTAAATTTTTTACAGGATGATTCGCGCCTCTATGTCCTAATTTCATCTTTTTGGTTTTTGCATCTAAAGCTAAAGCTAATATTTGATGACCTAAACATATCCCAAATAATGGAATATTTTTTTCTATTAAATTTTTTACAACGTTAATTGCATACTTTCCTGTTGCTGCAGGATCTCCAGGACCATTTGACAAAAAAATTCCATGAGGTTTTAGATTAAGTATATTATTTACATTCTCTTTGCAGGAGACAACTTTTACTTCGCAATCGAAATCAGAAAAATATCTAAGTATATTTTTTTTAATACCAAAATCTATTGCAACAACCTTAAATTTTTTCTTTTTATTTTTTTCATAACCCTTATTTTTTTTCCAAGTTTTATATCCTTTCCAAATATAAGTTTTATTTGTAGTGACTTCTCGAGCAAGATCCATTCCATTTAAACCAGGCCATTTAATCGATTTATTTATTAGTTTTTTGACATTAAATTTACCATTTTTATTGTTTGATATTGTCCCTTTTGGAGCACCCTTCTCCCTTATAAAATTCGTTAAATTCCTGGTGTCCACACCAGTTATGCCTACTATTTTATTTTTTTTAAGCCATTTATCTAAATTTTGCAGAGATCTATAATTAGAAGGACTTGTTATCTCTGAATTAAAAATAACTCCTCTTGTCCATATTTTATCAGATTCTACATCCTCTTTATTAGCACCAACGTTCCCAATGTGTGGAAATGTAAAATTTATTATTTGTCCCGCATACGATGGATCAGATATAATTTCTTGATAACCAGTTAATGACGTATTAAAGCATACCTCTCCTGTTGCCTCTCCTACATGTCCTAGTCCGATCCCTTTAAAGACTGATTTATTTTCAAGAACTAAAATAGCTGTGTTAAAATTTGAGAGATGTGAAGTTTTGTTTTTTCGTTTTAAAGTCAATTACAACTCATGAGTTAAAGGTTAATACAATAAAACGTATTTATCCGCAACAGATCTATAATAATTTTTTAAAAATACAATTTTTCTTTTGAACAATTTTGTCTATGAAGTACATTCAAGTATGTCTTTAAGAGATAAAATAGATAACGATTACAAAAATGCTTTAAAATCAAAAGATAAAAATAAGATATCAACTTATAGGTTAATTTTATCTGGAATTAAGGATTTAGATATTAACAATAGGTCTGGTCCAAATAAAAAGGAGACAGACGACGAGGATATTAAAAAACTCCTAAAAAAAATGATCAAACAAAGATCCGAATCAATTGAAATATATAAAAAAAATAATAGATCAGATTTACTAGAAATTGAGCAAGAAGAGCTTAATGTTTTGTCAGACTATCTACCAAAACAACTATCTGAAGCCGATACAGAACAAATTTGTAAAGAAATTATTAAAAACTCTGGTGCCTCTTCATTAAAGGATATGGGTAAAGTGATGGGTGAATTAAAAAAACAGCATGCTGATACAATTGATTTTTCTAAGGCAGGTCAGATTATTAAAAATTTACTTAATGGCTGATGAAATATCCAAAGGAATATTTAGACGAAATTAAAACAAGATTAAAAGTTTCAACAGTTGTTTCTAAAACTGTTAAACTTAAAAAAAGAGGTAAGGAGTTTGTTGGTTTATCTCCATTTAAAACAGAGAAAACTCCATCGTTTACAGTCAATGATGAAAAAGAATTTTACCATTGTTTTAGCACAAGTGAGCATGGAAACATATTTGACTTTGTGATGAAAACTCAAAACCTTAGATTTGGCGAAGCAGTCAAAATGCTTTCAAATCTTGCAGGTATGCAACCTTATACATTTTCAAAGCAGGATGAGGAAAGAGAGAATAAATGGAAATTATATAAATCTATAATTAGTAATTTTTCTGAATTTTATAAAAATGAATTATTCAAAAATGAGAATTCAATTAAGGCAAAAAATTATCTTAAAGCAAGAGGACTGTCTGGTAATGAGGTTAAAAAATTTAATCTTGGCTTTGTAACCGAGAATTTAGATTACTATGAAATCCTAAAAAAGGATTTTGATGAAGAAATTATCAAAGATACAGGCCTATTTTATTTTGATGAGAAGAAAAAAAAATACATATCAAGATTTAGAAACAGAATAATTTTTCCAATAAATAATATATCAGGAAATATAATAGGTTTTGGTGGTAGAATCGTAGACGATAATAAAAATTTAGCTAAATATATTAATTCACCTGAGACACTTTTTTTCAAGAAAGGATCAAATTTATATAATCTTGATAAAGCAAGGAAGTTGTCAAATAAATTAGAATATGTTTATTTGGTTGAGGGATATATGGATGTTATAGGTTTATCAAAAAATGGAATAGAAAATGCGGTTGCAAATCTAGGAACTGCCTTAACAAGTAAACAGATACAAATACTAAATCAATTCTATAATCATATCATTATATGTTTCGATGGTGATCAAAGTGGCTATAAAGCTGCATTGAGAGCCGCAGAGAATATCATTGATGAATTGAAACCTGATAAAAAAATTTCTTTCCTACTTTTAGAAGATAATTTAGATCCAGATAATTATGTAAATAAATTCGGTAAAGAAAAATTTTTAGAAATTTCAAACCAAAAATCTATACCTATACATAAGTTTATTTTTGAACATTACATGGGTCAAACAACTGAAAGTCCTAGTTCGCGAGCAATCTTTGAAAAAAACCTAAGAGAGATAGCATCAAATATTAAAGACAGTTTTGTAAAAAAATATACACTAGAGTACTTTCTTGAAAAAATTTCAGATTTAACACCAAACATTAATTCAAAATTTAATAAAAACTATAAAATATTTCCAAAATCACTTGCTAAAACTAAAAGTTATTATAATGAGACTAAATCATTAAAATCTTTTGAAATTAAAGAATTTTCATTTTTATATATATTACTTGTTAAACCTAAATTAATTCGCGAAAACTTACATCTAATAGATAACGTCAAATTATATAGTGATGAAAACAAGCAATTGTTTGCTGAAATTTTAAACCAATCGGAAAATTTATCAAACTTAGACTTACAAAAATTAAATGTGGATAAAAATCTTATAAGTAGAGTTATGAATTATGCCTCAGTTAAGCATATCATTTCAAAAAACTTAAATGATGATGAAAAAATCTTAGAAATTTTTACCGAGATTATACAAGATCTTAAAAATTATGAACTAGAGCAAAGAATATCTGAGTTAGAATCAAAGTTTTCTCAGGATATGAGTGAAACAACATTTAATGAGATAAAAGAGTTGAAAAAACTTCAAAAAATCAACTAAAATTTAAAAAAATCACATAGATTTTTTTGTATTAGACATTATATAGGTCGTTCAAACTTTTTAATTGTGGAACGAATTATTACAAAATCATTTGCTAGACTGATGGGTCGAGGTATTCATCGTGGTTTTATAACCCATGAAGAGTTAAATAAATCATTAGGTAAAAGAAATCTCTCAAGTGAAAATCTTGCTCAAGCATTTATTCACATTCTTGATGAAAATATCGCGTTAGTAGAAAAAAAATCTGATTATAAAATTTTACGGAAAAAAGATGCTTCATCAAAAGATGAAGGCAAAACTTTAGATAAAAGTGACGATCCAATTAGAATGTATCTTAGAGAGATGGGTGGTGTAGAGCTGCTATCTAGAGAGGGTGAGATCGCTATTGCAAAAAGAATAGAAGCTGGAAAAGATGTAATGCTTAATGCACTATCGCAGAGCCCAATTACAGCTCAACAGTTTTTTGAATGGGATACACAATTACAGAATGACGAGATTCTTGTAAGAGAAATAATTGATATAGATACAAATTATATGGATGATGATGACAACAATGGCTCAAAACAAAAAAGGCAGGAGGATGAACAATCTTCAGATGAAGCTAATAATACCGAGGAAGATGAGTTTAACCCAACGCTTGCTGCTATGGAAACAGAGATAAAACCTAAAGTTTTACAAACTGTTCATAATCTTACTAAAGAATACAACAAATTAATAAAGTATCAAAATGAAAAACTGCAATGTGTTTTAGAGTCTAAAAAATTTTCTCCCTCTAAAGAAAAAAATTATCAAAAAATCGTGGATGAAATACTTGAAAGTATTAAGTCTCTACAACTTTCACCTTCAGTTTTGGAAGAACTTGTTCAAAAACATTATACAGAAAATAAAAAAATAATATCGTTAGAAGGTAACTTATTGAGATTAGCTATTGAGTCTAAAATATCTAGAGATGAATTTATAAAGTTTTATATAGGTAACGAAATAAATCCAAATCTTAAAGAATTTTTAGGAACCAATGAAGTATGGAAAAAATTTTTTCAAAAAAACAAGAATGAATTTAAAAATATCAGAGATAGGTTGGTAGAAATTAGTAATAAATTAGGTATCTCGGTTACTGAATATAAAAAGCTTGTAAGTAGAGTTCAAAAGGGTGAAAAAGAATCTAGAATAGCAAAAAAAGAAATGGTCGAAGCTAATTTGAGACTAGTAATCTCCATTGCAAAAAAATATACGAATAGAGGTCTTCAATTTTTAGATTTAATCCAAGAGGGAAATATAGGTTTAATGAAGGCAGTTGATAAATTTGAATATAGAAGAGGATATAAATTTTCTACCTACGCAACTTGGTGGATAAGACAAGCGATAACAAGATCAATCGCCGATCAAGCTAGAACAATTAGGATACCAGTACACATGATTGAAACGATAAATAAAATTGTCAGGACACAAAGATTAATATTAAGTGAATTTGGCAGAGAAGCAACACCGGAGGAACTTGCTAAGAAATTAAGAATGCCGTTAGAAAAAGTCAGAAAGGTTCTTAAAATTTCTAAAGAACCTGTTTCATTAGAGAAACCAGTAGGTGATGAAGAGGATAGTAGTTTAGGAGATTTTATAGAAGATACAAAAGCACTGGCTCCTTTGGAACAAGCAATTAAATCTAACTTAAGTGAAGCAACTACAAAAATTCTATCAACTCTAACGCCTAGAGAAGAAAGGGTTTTGAGAATGAGATTTGGAGTTGGAATGAATACAGACCACACCTTGGAAGAAGTTGGACTTCAATTTTCAGTAACAAGAGAAAGAATAAGACAAATTGAAGCCAAGGCTCTTAGAAAATTAAAACATCCAAGCAGATCTAAACAATTAAAAAGTTTCTTAGAAAGCTAGGGCCGTTAGCTCAATAGTAGAGTACTGCATTGACATTGCAGGGGTAGTTGGAGCGTAACCAACACGGCCCACCACTTTTTCTTTAATTGATATCGTAAAAAAAATGATATAATAAACCGTTTTCACGGGCCTGTAGCTCAGTTGGTTAGAGCAGTACACTCATAATGTATTGGTCCCAGGTTCGAGTCCTGGCGGGCCCACCATAACGTAAAAAATATGAATAATTTATATTTAATTTTAAGAGAAAAATTGAAGAAATTTATATTATTTTTTTTATTAAAACTAAACTTTGGAAATACTGATATTATTTTTGATGTTGATAAAAACGACAAACTATTTGAAACTATAAATTCATCTTTTCTAAAAGCATTATCAGGAGATACGAACCTTCCAGAGTGGATTTTAAAACTTGATGGAATGTCAGGGGTAAAATTTAGATCGTTTATGAATTTTATATTCAATAATAACAATAATATTAATCTTAATTATTTAGAAATAGGTGTATGGAGAGGCTCAACTTTATGTTCTGCCCTTTATAAAAATTCATTAACAGCATTATGTATTGATAATTTTTCACAATTTAGAGGAATAAAAAAAAAATTTTTAGAAAATGCAAATAAAGCTTGTGAAAAATCCAGTTTATCCAAGTATGATTTAATAGATGATGACTTTTACAATATTAATTTTAGTAATGTAGGTAAGTTTGATATTTACTTTTACGATGGACCTCACTCTGAAAAAAATCACTATGATGCAATAAATATAGTAAAGAGTGCTCTTAAAGATGATTTTATATTGATTGTTGACGATTGGAATTGGTCAGAAATTAGAAATGGTACTCAAAATGCTCTCAAAAATAATAAAATAAAAATTGTTTCAAAGATAGAAGTGCTGACAAGTCAAAATAATAAATCACCAAGATTTATAAATAGACAATTTAGTGATTGGCATAATGGAATTTTTATTGCGTCGTGTAAAAAAATAAGTGAATAACAAAATTTAAATATTGTATAAATTCAAGCTACTCTCTTGAGTTGAAATATTAAATGTATAATTAAAGGACAAAATAAATAAGTTTTTTCATCATAAGCATGATATCAATTGACAATAAATAAATGAAAATAAAGATAAAAATAAAACCTAAAAATTCATACTATGTATCTATATTTGTTGCCTTAATCATTCTTTTATATTTTGCCTATAAAGGTGTTGTAGCCTACCTAATTCATAAAGAATTATATGGAGGAGGATTAGATACATTGGTCCTCTTAAGAGCATCTATTTCAGGAATAATGCTGCTTTTAATTCTATTATTTATACAATTTATTAAGATTTCTGAATTAAAAAGCCATCGCACTATATTAAGAGGAATCTTTATTGGGTGGTCAAGTGTATTTGTAATATTAATTATAGTAAATTTAAGCTCAATTTATTTTATAATTTTAACTGCTTTAGTATCATTTTTTTCTTTAATAACTTTGTTCAGTTTGGAGGACCAAATCAAAGAGCAAAAAAATACTTTAACCGAAAAAGAAATTTATTTACTTCAACAACTTGCAAAAAAAAAGTAATTCATCTCCAGAAAGAATTATAATTTTAATTATTTTAATATTATGTCAAAATACAAGTTTTTCTAAGATTATGATTTTAGATGAATTAAAAAATCCAAATTTAACGATACAATCTCAAGAGTGGAATCTTGTTACGGATCAAGTGATGGGAGGAGTGTCTGTAGGCAAACTTAGTGTTGAAGAAATAGAAGGCTTTAAGTGTTATAGGATGATAGGAGAAGTATCTACTAAAAATAATGGAGGATTTATACAAATAAGAACTAAATTAAATCCAGAGATTTATAGTAAAGATTACAAAGGAGTATATATAAAGGTTTATGGTAACAATAATAATTACAATCTTCATTTAAGAACTGGATTAACTTTTGCTCCTTGGCAATATTATGGCTTTACTTTTTTTTCCAAAAAAAATTGGACTGAAATAAGAGCCCCATTCAATGAATTTCAAAAATCAAACTACTATCAACCAAAAAGTATTATAGGACAAAATATTAAATCTGTTGGTTTAGTTGCTGGTTTTAATGATTTTAAAGCTGATATTTGTTTAGGAGAAATTGGTTTTTATTAAATTATTTTATTAAAAATTCCTCTAGTGTTTTAAATAATGCATTTATATCACCATCATTATTTTGTATTATAGAATTAAACTCTTCCTTTTGTGTTCTTGCTAAACTTAATCCTTCTACAATCAAATCTCTAATTAAAGGCCTATCTGGATTTTTAGTATATATTCTCCAGTCAATCTTAACTTGAGGTCTTTTTGATGTAGCTTCTAAAATACTATTAACTATTGTATATTTATCATTAATTTTCTTTTGAGATACAACTCCAATTTTTGGATTAGTATAATCAACCAATCTACTTGAAAAGCTCTTTAAAAAATAACTTCTAAATAATTTTTGATATTTAGATTTTTGATCGTCATTAATAGATTTTCTATATTTTCCTAAAGTGTACATACCAATACCATCTATGTCTACACTTCTCTCTGCAATGGAATTAAGCTTAATTATTTTTGACTCAACAGGATCATCACTTGATAATACTAATGCAGCTTCGTCAACTATTTCATTTATTAATGCACTTGGATCTTTTGCTAGAGAAATATTTTTATAATTTATTAGATATAATAATATTATTAAATATTTTAATAATTTCATTTAGTTAATTTACTATTGACTGTCTAATTCTTCCCAGTCATCATCACTGAGAGTCTCTGTTGTTTTATCTATATTTTTTATTTTTCTGTATCTATCTTGCAAGTATAAGCTTCTTACTGACGCATAAAGGTCAACAGAGTTATTTTCGAGGCTACTAAATGACTCTAAGTTTTTTGCTCTGAAATCTACTCCATTAAGTAACCTTGATGCATAATAATCGGCCTCTGAAAAATATTGCGTGTCATTAACTACTGTAACATTATACCATGCATCTCCACCAACTAAATTCACAACTGAACCAATTGAGTCCCTTACTGTTGTTGGTCCTAATACTGGTAAAACAAAGTAACAACCAGGACCAGCACCCCAAACGCCTAATGTTTGTCCATAATCTTCCTTATCCCCTTTTTTTAATCCATAATAAGAAGCAACATCAAAAATTCCAGCTATACCTAATGTTGAGTTAATAACAAATCTTGCTGAGTTTACTCCAGCATCTTTAAATTGACCTTGAAGCAAATTATTTGGAATTGTCACAACATTTCCAAGATTACTCAGGGCATTACTTGTACCCGATCTTATTGGTTGAGGAAATAATCTGTATCCCTTAGCAAGTGGCTTAAAAATTATTTTGTCTAAAACTTGGTTAAATGCAAATACTCCTCTATTAATTTTCTCAAAACAATCGTTAACTTCAATATATCCATTGTTACCATTTTGCTTTATTTTTAGTTTTCCATCATCACCCGCAATTGCTATGTTGCTTACTAATGAGAAAACAATAATAGCAAGAAATGAGAAGAGCTTGTTCATGTAATACTTATATTATAATTAATATTAATATAAAGATAAATTGTTTTAATTTATGCTGAAAAATGTTGAAAAAATGTCAATAAATTACTCTCCAAATTTCAATTTAGAAAAAAGAAGTTTTTCAAAGGTAAAGTACTTAATTTTTCATTACACAGGTATGAAATCTGAAAATGAAGCGATAAGAAGATTAACAAATTCTAACTCTGGTGTTAGCTGCCATTATCTGATTAAAAATAACGGTGAAGCAGTTAAAATTGTTCCCGATCTATATGTAGCTTGGCATGCTGGGATATCTTCGTGGAAAAAAGATACTCTAATTAATTCTAGTTCAATAGGAATAGAAATATCAAATCCTGGACATGAACATGGTTATAAAAGTTTTACAAAAAAACAGATTAAAACTGTAATTAGCCTATCAAAAAAATTAATGAAAAAATTTAAAATTAAAAAAGAAAATGTTTTGGGTCATTCTGATATCGCACCTCTTAGAAAAAAAGATCCAGGTGAAAAATTTCCTTGGAAAACTTTATACAAAAATAAAATATGCTTGTGGCATAATTTAAGCGATAAAAGATGTAAGAAGTTAAGAAAAATAAAATTAGATAACTCAAAAAATTTTTACAAGCTATTATTTAAATTTGGCTATAAACCTACAAATAATTCATTAAAAAAAATAAGAATTTATAAAAACTTTCAGAGAAGATTTAGGCCGCAATTAATATCCAGTAAAGTTGATGAAGAGTCTTATGCCATATTAAAATCATTGATTTAATTGAATTAATAATTGTTGAAATGCTAGAAAAAATCAATATTTCTTTTAATGCCAGATAAATGACTTATCGCTTTAATTTATTAAAGAGGAAAGTCCGGGCTCTGCAAAGACACGGTGCCAGTTAACAGCTGGCGAGGGAAACCTCAGGGATAGTGCCACAGAAAATAAACCGCCTTATCAAGGCAAGGGTGAAAAGGTGTGGTAAGAGCACACCGGCTAAGTTGGTAACAGCTAGCGCATGGAAAACCCCACCGGGAGCAAGACTGAGTAGAGATGACATTGTTAGCAATAACTAAAAGCAGTCTTTGGCTAGTCATCAGGGTTAGTTGCTTGAGCTTTAAAGTGATTTAAAGCCTAGATAAATGATAAGTTTAAATGACAGAACCCGGCTTATAGTTTATCTGGCATTTCATTAAAATAAATCCAAATAATTGTTAATTTTTTACATTAGAGTTCCACAATATTAGCTATTGACGCTAACAAATAAAACCCATAATATCCCATAAATACCCAAATTAGGGATAATATGGTTTATGTTTTTATCAACCTACGAAAACAAATTGGACAAAAAGGGAAGGGTTTCAGTGCCTGCATCATATAGATCATATTTGTCAAATATAGGTTACAATGGAGTAATTTGTTATCCATCTTTTAATAATCAGTGTATTGAGGCATGGCCTCAAGATCGAATAGAAAAAATTTCAAATGCAATTGACTCTCTCAACCCTTTTGAAGAAAAAAAAGATTATTTTGCAACTTCTATATTATCTGAAAGTATAAATTTACAATTTGACAGTGAAGGACGGGTTCAAATAACTACAAAATTATTAAAACATGCAAAAATTAAGAATAGCATGTTATTTGTTGGTCAAGGTAAAACATTTCAAATCTGGGAACCAACACTTTTTGAAAAATTTAGGGCAAACGCTAGAAAAAAATCAAATATTAACAGAGCAAGTCTTAAATGGGAAAAACAATTTAATAACTAAAAGGGGAGAAAATGACAATAAACTTTAAAACACCAGATATAAAAGAACTTAAACCACGAATTCTAGTATTAGGCGTAGGGGGAGCTGGAGGAAATGCAATAAATGGAATGATTGATGCTGGTCTTCAGGGTGTAGAGTTTATTGCAGTCAATACAGATGCTCAAGATTTAAGATTAAGTAAAGCACAAACAAAAATACAAATGGGATTAAATTTAACTAAAGGGTTAGGAGCAGGTGCAAAATTAGATATAGGTCAAGCTGCTGCAGACGAGTCTTTAAATGAAATTGTAAATATATTGCAGGGTGCAAATATGGTTTTCATTACAGCTGGAATGGGTGGTGGAACTGGAACTGGATCTGCTCATGTTATCGCTAGAGCAGCAAAAGAATTAAATATTTTAACAGTTGGGGTTATAACACTTCCATTTTTATACGAAGGTCCATCTAGAATGAGAAAAGCTCAACAAGGCTTAGAGGAACTTCGAAAGCATGTTGATACTATTATAGTTGTTCCAAATCAAAATTTATTTAAGATTGCAAGTGAACAAACAACTTTTGAAGAATCTTTTGCTTTATCAAATGATGTTTTGCTTCATGGTGTTCAAAGTATAACTGATTTAATGGTTAGACCAGGGCTTATAAATCTTGATTTTGCTGATGTTGAAACTGTTATGAGTTCAATGGGCAAAGCTATGATGGGCACAGGTCAAGCCGAAGGAGAAGGAAGAGCTGTCAAAGCTGCTGAATCAGCAATTAATAATCCATTGATTGACGATTATTCTTTAAAAGGGGCAAAAGGACTTTTAGTTAATATTACTGGAGGTAAAGATTTAAAATTATTTGAAGTAGATGAAGCAGTGAATAAAGTAAGAGCCGAAGTCGATCCAGAGGCAGAATTAATTATAGGAGCTATAACGGATGATAGTTTGGATGGATTAATGAGAGTTTCTATTGTTGCTACTGCATTAGATGGACAACAACCCGAGCCTAAATCAGTAATAAACATGGTGCATAGAATTCAAAATAGAAATCCTGGTTATTCTGAGTTTTCAAATTCTGCATCAACTCAATCTTTCCAATTTACAAATAATAATTCAATTATTACTAATGGAGCTAACGCTCTTAAAATAGAGGAAGAAGAGAAAAATGAAGAATTGAGTTCTAAAAGTTTAGATACTAATTATGCAAATGAGTCATCAAGCTCTCTAAATGGTGACGATTTAGCTCAAACTGAAGCACCTGTAGCTAGCTCAGTAAACTCTGAATTTGAAAGCAATATAGATGAGCAAGTATCTGAAAATAATGGCTTGGAGAATTTTGAGTTGAGTGATGATGATGCCCCAGAGCTATTTAATTCAGATGCTAACGAGGAGCTATCTACTTCACCACAAGAGATAAACTCTGATGAAGAAGAAGATTTAGAAATTCCAGCATTTTTGAGAAGACAAAAGAATTAATGGTCTTCAAAAAAATAAATGAATGCCACCATAAATCTGGAAAAACATTTTCCAGTATTACTAAACGAATTAGTTAGTATTATTTCCCCTCTTTATGGTGGCACATTTATCGATTGCACATTTGGCGCAGGTGGATATTCAAAAAAGATATTAGAGAATAACTTAAACAATATAGTAGCACTAGATAGAGATAATTCTGTCAATAGTATAGCTAATCAATTTCTCACAAAGTATAAAAAAAGATTTAAATTTTATAACAAAAAATTTTCGGATATCGATCAAATAAAGGAACATAATATTAAAGCAATTATTTTTGATCTTGGATATTCATTAAATCAGATTTCTGATCTAAGTAGAGGCATATCTTTTAATAGCAAAGGCAAACTAGACATGAGAATGGGATTAAATGATTTTTCTTGTGATGATGTAATATCAAAAATGAGTCAACAAAGTCTTTTTAAAATTTTCAAGTATTTTGGTGATGAAAAATATGCAAAACCAATATCAAAAAAAATAGTACAATTAAGAAAAAATAAAAAAATTAAAACTGAAAATTTAGTAGAAATCATTGAAGGTGTAAAAAAAAAGAAAAGTGGAAAAAATAAATCCACTAAAGTTTTTCAAGCTCTAAGAATTTTTGTAAATAAAGAGATAACCGAGTTAATATATGGTTTAATAAAAGCCTATAATATTTTGCCAGTTGGTGGAGTAATAGCAGTTGTTACTTTTCATTCTATTGAGGATAAAATAGTGAAGTTTTTTTTTAAAGAGTACTCAGAAGTAAAAAATTCTTCCAGGTATTTACCGAAAAGTATTTCAACTAAAAAGTATTTCAATTTAACCAAAAAAAAACCAATAACTCCAACATCCAGTGAGATTAATATTAATCCTCCCTCAAGGTCTGCAAAACTTAGATTTGCATACAAATTAGAGAATGGATGTAGCTTTAAAAAATTCGTTAGTAATTTTAATTACTTACAAGATATAGAAAAATTAAACTTTGATGTATAAAAAAATTCTTTTATTTATCCCAATTATTATCCTTATAATTTCAACTGCGTTTACAAAAAATTCGACAAAAAAACTTGATAAACAAATTTTTGAAATTCAAGAAGACATCAGAGCACTCAATGATATTTATGAGTTAGTTTTATTTGATTATAATTATCTTACATCACCAAATAAATTAATGGAATATTCCAAAATATATTTTGATAAAGAATTAAAAAGAAAGGAAATTACAGATTTAAAAATTTTTAAATTTAAAAATGAATAATATTGATGAAAATTTCAAATTCGAAGAAAATAGATCGAATTTAAAAATATCTTTTGAACGTATATCATTTATTTTTTTCATATTTTTTATAATTACAATAATTTTTACGTCTAAAACTATCTATTTAGGATTTAAAAAAACAAATCAAACTCAAACTGTAAAAGAAAAAGAGAAATATAGAGCATCTATTATGGATAGAAATGGAAATATTATCGCTAAAACGGTGCGTGTGACTAATTTGGGCATAAATCCAAATCAAATAATTAACAAAGAAAAATTATTAATTTCTTTAAAATTAATTTTTCCTAATAAGAATTTTGAAAAGGATATCAACGGAAAAAAGTTTTTTTATATCAAAAAGAAAATATCTCCAGCAAAACTTGAAAAAATAAAATTATTGGGAGAAAAATCGTTCAAAGAGGAAGAAAACATTGCTCGTGTTTATCCTAACGGTAATCTTTTCAGTCATATATTGGGACAGATTGATACAGATAACAATGGTGTGTCTGGAATAGAAAAATCTTTTGATTATGAATTAACAACTTCAAACAAGCCAATAAAGCTTTCTTTAGATACTGAAATACAATATTTGATAAGAGAGGAATTAATAAAATTTCAAGAAATTTTTAATAGTTATGGTAGTACAGCTATTTTAATGAATATTAATAGTGGCGAGATTCTTTCAATGGTTTCTCTTCCAGATTTTGATTTAAATAAAAGAGAAGACATTTCTGATAAAAAATTTATAAACAGATCCACAAAAGGCGTGTATGAACTTGGATCAGTTTTTAAAACATTTACACTGGCTGCTGGGCTTCAACAAAATGTTATCCAAGAAAATACCCTTTTTAAAAATTTACCAAAAAAAGTAAAATGTGCAGGAAGGTCAATCTCTGAATATGATATGGATATTCCATCTACTCTTACTGCTGAAGAAATATTAATTAGGTCTGGAAATATTGGGTCAATAAAAATTGCTCAGAGAGTTGGGTTAGAAAATTTTAAAAATTTTCTAGAAAATTTAGATTTATTAAATAAAACACAATTTGATATAGAGGAAGTGGGTAATCCAATACCGTTTAAATGGGGTAAATGTAAATTAGCTACATCTGCATATGGACATGGTATAACAACTACACCACTTCAACTTGCAAAAGCATATGCAATAATTTCAAATGGTGGATATAAAATAAAACCAACTTTAATTAAAAAAGAGAAAAATTTAGAAAGAGGTGAGCAAATAATATCACAAGAAAATTCGAATAAAATTAACGACATATTGAGAAAAATTGTAACATCCGAACAAGGCACTGCTAATTTAGCAAATATTGCTGGTTATGAAATTGCTGGAAAAACAGGAACAGCTCAAAAATCTATAAAAGGCAAATATTCAAAAAAAAAAATAAATACTTTTGCTTCAATTTTTCCAATATCTTCTCCAAAATATGTTTTAATTGTTTTGTTAGATGAACCAAAATTGAGTGAAACTTATATTTATGAATATAATGATGGTAAAAAAAGAAAGATAGTAGGTACACCTTTTAACACTGCTGGCTGGACTTCAGTTGAGGTTGCCAAAAATATAATTGAAAAAATCGGGCCTATTTTAGCCATAAATTATTAAGAAATTTCATAATGATATTAAAAAGCTTTTTTAAAAATCTTAAAAAAGATTTTAACAACAAAAGTTTTAATGGATTTGAATTTAATTCGAAAAAAATAAAAAAAAATTATATATTTTTTGCAATACAGGGTAGTAAATTTAATGGAAATAATTTTATAAATGATGCCATAATAAGAGGAGCTCGAATAATTGTATCAAATAAGTTTAAAACTGGAATCAATAAAGGTGTATTATATATAAAAGTAAGCGACCCTAGATTAGCCTTATCAAATTTTGCAAATAAATATTATAATAAAAAACCAAATAATATAATTGCTGTAACTGGTACAAACGGTAAATCGTCTATAGTCAATTTTTATTACCAGATACTAGAACTTAATAAAAAAAAAGTAGCCTCAATTGGAACTTTAGGTGTCAAATCGAAAGACGTTAGCTTAAAACTTAATAATACAACTGTTGATGCTATTACAATAAATAAAATACTTACAAAATTAAAAAATAAAAAAATTGAAAATGTAATTTTAGAAGCTTCAAGTCATGGCCTGCATCAAAAAAGATTACACGGTATTAAATTTAGCACATCTATATTCACTAATTTAAGTAGAGATCATTTAGATTATCACAAAAATTATAAAAATTATTTTAATTCAAAATTAATCTTATTTAATGAGTTGACAAAGAAAAATGGAAATTTGATATTTGATAATGATTTAAAATATGCTCATACTTTTAAAAAAATAGCCAAAAGAAAAAAATTAAATTCATTAAACATAGGTACATTAGATAGTCATTTAAAAATTAATTCAATTAAAATTTTCAATAACTACCAATATATAAAGTTTACTTTTCAAAATAAGGAATACCAATTTAAAACAAGCCTAATTGGAAAAATACAAATTAAAAATTTGATGATGGCTGTTGCAGCAGCAATTAAAAGTAATCTAAAAATTGATGATATCGTTAAAAAACTTAAGTATATTAAACCTGCAAAAGGAAGGCTCGAGACAATCGGAATAACCAAAGATAATTCAATTATTATTTTAGACTATGCTCATACTCCAGAGGCTCTTAAAACTAGTATAGAAAATATTAAGGAACAATTTGGTTTAAGAAAAATTAATATTGTATTTGGATGTGGTGGTGAAAGAGATAAAGAAAAAAGACCAATAATGGGTAAAATTGCTAACAAACTATGTACTTATATTTATCTTACAGACGATAATCCTAGAAATGAAAATCCAGAAAATATCAGAGCAAGTATTAAGAAATCAATTTTACCATCTAAAATGATTGAAATACCTTCAAGAAAATTAGCTATAGAAAAAGCAATTTTAAATAGTAAGTCTGATGAGGTTTTAATTATTGCAGGAAAGGGACATGAAAACACTCAAGAATATATTAAGAAAAATAAATTTTCTGACAAAGATAATATAAAAAAATCAATAATTTTAAAAAATAGAATTTTATCAAATGATTGGAAATTAAATATACTTAAAGAAATTATAAATAACAAAAAATTAGATAGAATAAAAAATTTAAAAATTAGCACTAATTCGAAAGAACAAAATAAAGGTAAAATTTTCTTTGGAATTAAGGGGAAATCTCTGAATGGAAATGATTTTGCAGACGAAGCTCTAAAAAATGGAGCAAAATTAGCAATACTTCAAAATAACAAAAATGATAATAAAAAAAAGATTAATGTTAAAAGTACTCTAGAATTATTAATTAAATTTTCACAAAAGATAAGAATTTCTTCCAATGCATCTCAAGTTGCAATTACAGGATCTTCAGGCAAAACTTCGCTGAAAGAATTGTTAGGACAATGTCTTCAAAAAAATTATTCTACAACATATTCAAAAAATTCATTTAATAATAAATTCGGTTTACCGATTTCATTAATAAATTTAAATAAGGATACGACTTATGGAATATTTGAAATTGGAATGGATAAAAAGGGAGAAATAGACTATTTATCAAAAATAATTAAACCAGACGTTGGTATTATTACAAATATTAGTTATGCGCATGCCAAAAATTTTAAATCTTTATTGGATATAGCTAAAGCCAAATCAGAGATTATTTTCAACATAAGAAAAAATGGTACAATTGTATTGAATAAAGATGATAAATTTTTTGATTTTTTTTCAAATTTAGCAAACAAAAATAATTTAAATATCATTTCTTTTGGTAAACATAAAAATGCTAATATTAGATTATTCAAATTAAAAAAAATTAAAAAAACTTATATAATTTATATTAATGTAGATTCTAAACTTTATAATTTTAAAATTAATAATAACTTATTGCCTTATTTGGATAATATTTTGGCTTCAATAGCGGTTTGTAAAAGTTTAAATATAATTGATCAAATAAAAAGTAACTTTTTTTCTAATTATAAAATACCAAGTGGAAGAGGAAATATAAAAAAATTCACTGTGGGCTCTAAAAAAATTAACATAATAGATGAAAGTTATAATTCAAATCCATTATCTCTGAATTTCTCAATTAAGAAATTTGATGATTTAAAAGTAAATCCAAATAAAAAATTTATGCTACTAGGCGACATGCTAGAATTAGGAAAATTTTCAAAAAAACTCCATGTTGAGGCTGCAAAAGATGTAAATAATGCCAAGTTCAAAAAGTTGTTTGTTTATGGGAATTATATCACAGAAACATTTAACAAAATTAGAACACAAAAAAGAGGAAAAATACTTAAATCAACTAGTGAAATTCTTAATATAATAAAAAATGATTTAAATAATGGTGATTTTTTAATGATAAAGGGCTCAAATTCTACAGGACTAAATCAAATAACCAAACAATTTGGATCAAAATCTTAATGTTGTTTGAACTTTTTTCAATTCTAGTAGATCAATTTAGTTTTTTGAATGTTTTTAAATATTTAACAGTAAGAACTGGTCTTTCAATGTTTACAGCCATGATTGTTGTTTTTATTGTTGGAAATCCATTAATTAATTTATTTTCATTAAAACAAATTCATAATCCTATTAGAGAAGATGGTCCTAGTGATCACATAATTAGAAAAATAGGAACACCTACAATGGGAGGATTAATTATATTACTAGGCGTTTTTTCAGGAGTTTTATTATGGGGAGACCTATCAAATCCATATAATTGGTTTTTGATTTATATTGCTGCCTCTTTTGGGTTATTGGGAGCTTATGATGATTATAAAAAAATTAAATTAAAAAGCTCAGAAGGAATTTCATCTAAAGTTAAGTTTTTTTTACAAATTATTTTAGCTATATTTGGAATATTTTTATTATACTTCACAAGCGATACTAACGAAATAAACAACTTATATTTTCCCTTTTTTAAAAATTTAGTAGTTAATCTTGGATGGTTTTTTATTCCTTTCTACATTTTTGTTTTAGTTGGAGCATCTAATGCTGTTAATTTAACAGATGGTTTAGATGGACTAGCAACAGTTCCAGTAATGTTAGTTGCTGCCTGCTTTGCTTTTATAAGCTACGTTTCAGGTAATATAATTTTTTCAGATTATTTGCAGATAACATATATTGAAGGAGTTGGAGAAGCGTCTATATTTTGTGGATCGATAATTGGCGCTTGTTTAGGCTTTCTTTGGTTTAATGCACCACCTGCCAAAATTTTTATGGGCGACACTGGATCTTTATCACTCGGTGGCTCATTAGGTGCAGTTGGAATTATAACTAAACATGAAATAGTTTTGGCAATAATTGGAGGGCTTTTTGTTTTAGAAGCTGTATCAGTAATTGTTCAAGTTATATCTTATAAGCTTACTGGAAAAAGAATATTTAGAATGGCTCCAATTCACCACCATTTTGAAAAAAAAGGATGGCCAGAATCAACTGTCGTCATTAGATTTTGGATAATTTCAATAATACTAGCAATGATTGGATTAGCGACTTTAAAACTTAGATGACAAAATCATTTAATGAAATTATTAAAAAAAAAATACTGATATATGGTTTTGGTAAATCAGGTTATTCTGCTTTTAAATATTTATATAAAAATAACAAATGTCATATATTTGATGACAACAAAAAAAAAATTAATCAAAAATTTAAAAAATTTTTTATTACCAAGTCAAAATTAATAGTTGATAATTTCGATCACATTATCTTAAGTCCAGGAATCGATATAAATAATTGTATACTTTCAAGTTATTTAAAAAAAAATCGAAAAAAAATTAATACTGATCTAGATATTTTTTATAAAGTTAATCCCAAAACATTGACCATAACAATCACAGGTACAAATGGAAAATCAACAACTTGTAAATTATTATTTAATATTTTGAAGAAACATGGATTTGATGCAAGATTAACAGGAAATATTGGAAATCCAATTTTAAATGAAAAAAATATTACAAAAAAAAGTATTTTTGTTATTGAGGCATCCTCATATCAATTAGCATATAGTCGATATTTCAGATCAAAATACTCTTTAATTATTAATATTTTTCCAGATCATTTAGAGAGGCATAGAAGTATGAGGAATTATATCAATTCAAAATTAAAATCTGTTACCAAACAAAATAAAAATGATATTT
>CACAJQ010000004.1:0-98628 GCA_902532805.1 uncultured Pelagibacteraceae bacterium
AACAAACCTAAAATTGGTAAAGGTAGTGCTATTTTTATACACTTAACGAAAAATTACAGACCTACAGCAGGATGTATTGGACTTGCAGAAAAAGATTTCTTAATAGTGTTAAAATTATTGAGCAAGAAAACTAAAATACAAATTCTTTAACTTCTTTGACCAAATATACTAGATCCAATTCTTATGAATGTTGCATTATTCTCTATAGCCTCTAAATAGTCAGATGACATGCCCATACTTAACTCATTAAGTTTTAATTTTTTATTTATTTCATTCATTTTCAAAAAATATTTGCTAGTTTCTTCATTTAAAGGTGGAATGCACATTAGTCCAATTACATCCAGTTTTAAACTCTTACAATAATTATAGAAACTTAAAACTTCATCTTCTGGAATACCTGATTTTTGAATTTCATTTCCAATATTTACTTGAATAAACATTTTAGTATTTACATTTATTTCATTTTGAACTTTGCTAATTTTATTTGCAAGTTTTTCGCTATCTAATGAATGAATATAATCAAATAAATTCAAAGCTAATTTAACTTTATTAGTTTGGAGTCTTCCTATTAAATGTAGCTTTATTTTTTTGTTTTCATCCTTTATTGGGGTCCACTTCTGAACAGCCTCTTGAACTTTATTTTCTCCAAAATGGATGTGGCCGTGATTTAAAACCGGTAATATGTGTTCTATTTTAAATGTTTTAGAAACAGCAATTATTTCTGGTAAATTTACTAATTTTTTACTTGTATCAAACTTTGTCTTAACTTTTTCTTTAATATTAAGTAAGTTTTTAACAGTTATATGCATAAAAATATTCCAAATAAATTTTATTTTATAAATTCTTTTAAAAAAAATAATATTGATAAATTAGATAATAATACAGGGATAATATTTAGAAACTATAAAAAAAAAATAGATATTACAGAAATAATTAAAATTAAAAAATATTGTTCAAGTAGAAAAATAAAATTTTTTCTATCAAATAATTTTAAAATCGCGCTCAAATTGAGATTAGATGGTGTTTATTTACCTTCGTTTAATAAAGAGCTAAAACACTTAAGTTACAATGTAAAATCAACTTTTTTGATAATTGGTTCAGCTCATAATGTTAAAGAAATTCGAATTAAGGAGAAACAAAATGTAATATTAATTTTTTTATCTTCAATATTTAAAAAAAACAAAAATTATCTCGGCATATATAAATTTAAAATTTTATCAAACTTGACTAAAAAAAAAGTTATTGCTCTTGGAGGGATATCAAAAAAAAATAAAAAAAAAATTAATTTTTTAAATTGTGAAGGTTTTGCAGGAATTTCTTATTTTGAGTAAAAAAAAAGGCCCCTAAAAGGGGCCCTTTTTATAAAAATTATTCTACTAATTAGAATGCAAATGTTAAACCTAGCTCGTAAGCAGATCTGTCATTTGATGCTGTATTAGCGATGTTGTCAACACTGTTCATTGCACCAGCAATAGTTAATGATCCCATTGTGTATGATGCACTGACACCAGTTGATTGTTGGTCATCACCTGAGTTATACTCAATTGTGTGAGCACCAATACCTACTGAGAAGTCATCGTTAACTTGGTAAGTAAGACCCATACCAGTTGACTCTGTATCGCTTGTTGCTCCACCTTCAACATCTTTTTCTGAAGATTGAACACCAACTGTGATTGGTCCTGTTGCGTACTTAGCATACATTGTATGCTCGTCGCTCTTACTGTTAGTTGTAGTTTCAACATCACCTTGTGCATAACCAACTGTCAAACCGTCAATACCAGTATAAGTAATTCCGATATCGCTGTAAGATACGTCTGTTACTGCATCAGATGCGTTTAGGTAAGCTAAAGTAAGACCAATTCCTGATTCATGACTGTAGCTGTAAGTAAACATGTTGTCACCACTTGCACCATTAATGATACCAGCATCTGCACCACTTACTACATCCCATGGCTCTTCGTAAGCGTTTGGCATTACATCGTCTACTGCACTCATTGCACTATCACCACCGTGACCAGCAAATGTTAATGTACCAGCATCACCTAAATCAAGTTTGATTGAGTGGCTGTCTACAACGTTCATGCTAGTAGTTGATGAGTATGTTGCGCCTGAGTTAGTTTTTGCTGAAGCAGCATCACCATCTAACTCGATGCTTAATGTTACTCCAATATCATTTACGTCTCCTGAAGCAGAGAAAGTAACTGAGTCAGCCATTGACCAACCGTTACCTTGGATCTTATTGTCATCTCCACCACTGAAGTAAATCGCAGCAGAACCAGAAGCTGATAACTCAGCAGCTGATACTGAACCTGCAACTAGAGAACCAGCTAAAGCTGTTAACCCTATTTTACTGTATTTGTTCATATTAAATACTCCTTTGTATTTGTTAATATTAATATTAAACAATGACTGTTTACCAAAAAACTATGAAAAAACTCGGTATTTCAATAGATTTCTTGTAATTTATATATTTGTGTTGCATTTATGCACCTATAAAAATCCAATAAATTCAATGTTTTTTCACTTATGAGATATTTCAAAAGTAATTCAAATGATTTAAGTATAAATATATTTATGAAACTTAAAATAAATCAATCAAAAATTTTAACAATTCTTTTTTTAATAGTTTTATTAAATTCTTGTAAGTCATTGCCCGGTGCTGACGCAAGAAAAGTCTCTCCAGATCCAAAAGATAGAGTTGCTAAAAATATTGAGGAAGGTAGAGGTTTTAGATTATCAAACACCATTCTTGGAGGTTCAAAAGGTGGCGATTTTGAGTTTGCGAGTTCAAATGAACTTTGGAGAGCTTCCCTTGATACTTTAGAATTTATGCCATTAGCATTAGCAAATTACAGCGGGGGAATAATTGTAACAGACTGGTATAGTGATGGAAGTTCTCAAGATGAGTCTGTAAAAATTTCTATAAGATTTTTAAGCAACCAGATAAGATCTGATGCACTATCAATTAAAGTATTTTATAAGAATTGTAGTATTTCTGAAAATTGTAAAATATCTGATAGATCAACAGATTTATCTGCAGAACTAACTAAAAAAATTCTTACACAAGCAGCTGTTTATGAAAAAGAAAATAAAGGTAAAAATAAAAAACCTTATGTTAGAAGTGACATAAACAAATAAATTCAAATACTTAAAAATAATTTGGTGTCTAGATATAATTTTAAACTTACAGAAGATAAATGGCAAAAATTTTGGGAAGAAAATAAATCATTTAAATCAGAGATTAATAGAGACAAGAAAAAATATTACTGCCTTGAGATGTTCCCTTATCCTTCTGGTAAAATACATATGGGACATGTCAGAAATTATACTATAGGTGACGTACTATCTAGATACAAAAAATTAAAAGGTTTCAATGTTTTACATCCTATGGGGTGGGATGCATTTGGAATGCCAGCAGAAAATGCAGCAAGAGATAATAAATTAAATCCTGAAGATTGGACTAAATCAAATATAGATACAATGAAAAAACAATTAAAAAAGTTGGGTTTATCTATAGATTGGGATAGAGAAATTTCAACTTGTTCTGAAGATTATTATAAACATCAACAAATGTTTTTTTTAGAATTGTTAGAGAAAAAACTGGTTTATAGAAAAGAAAATTATGTAAACTGGGATCCTGTTGATGAGACTGTTCTCGCGAATGAACAAGTGATAGATGGAAAGGGATGGAGATCGGGAGCAACGGTTGAGAGAAAAAAATTAAGTCAATGGTTTTTTAACATTTCAAAATTTTCACAGGATCTTTTAGATGGTCTCGAGAAATTAAAAACTTGGCCTAATAAGGTCAAAACAATGCAGAAAAATTGGATCGGGAAATCTTTTGGTTGTGAAATTGAATTTAAATTAGAGGGAGACCTTCCCGTAGATAAAGTAAAATGTTTCACAACAAGGCCAGATACACTTTTTGGTTTTTCATTTTTAGCACTATCAGCTGATCATGAAATATCTAATTACTATAAAGATAATAAAGATTTTATTAAATTTAAGGAAGAATGTTCAAAAACTGGGACAACCGAAGAAGCAATCGCTGTTGGGGAAAAGATAGGTTTTAAAACAAATCTAAAAGCAATAAATCCATTAAAACCAGATGAAAAAGTGCCAGTATTTTTTGCAAATTTTGTTCTTATGGATTATGGCTTTGGTGCTGTATTTGGCTGTCCAGGTCATGACCAAAGAGACTTTGATTTTGCTAAAAAATATAATTTAGATATAAAAACTGTGGTTAGGCCAGCAGATAAAAGTGATAACTTTAAAGTAGAGCGCGAAGCTTATTCTGGCTCTGGCATTTTAATAAATTCAGAATTTTTAAATGGTCTAAATGCACCAGATAAGTCTGTAATCGAAACAATAAAAATTCTTGAAAAAAAGAAACTTGGGAAAAAACAAATAAATTACAGGTTAAAAGATTGGGGAGTTTCTCGTCAAAGATACTGGGGGTGTCCTATACCTATAATATACGATGAAAATGGAGACCATCAAGCTGTTCCAAAATCTATGCTTCCAGTAAAATTACCCAAACAAATAAATTTAGATGTTAAAGGAAACCCATTGGATAGTAAAGATGACTGGAAGGAAGTTACTATAGATGGAAAAAAATATACTAGAGAAACTGATACTTTAGATACTTTTGTTTGCTCATCATGGTACTATTTAAGATTTTGTTCTCCAACTGAAAACAATTATGGATTTAACAAAGACGAGATAGATTATTGGATGCCAGTAGATCAATATATAGGTGGGGTTGAACATGCCATCTTACATTTACTTTATTCGCGATTTTTTATGAGAGCAATTGATTATGAAAATTCTAATTTTAATATAACCGAACCATTCGAGAGTTTATTTACTCAGGGAATGGTTTGTCATGAAACCTACAAAGATATAAATAATAATTGGTTGAGTCCAGATGAGGTTGAAAAGAAAGGAGATAGATATTTTAATAAATCAAATGGAGAAGAAATTAAAGTTGGACCTTCAGAGTCAATGTCAAAATCAAAAAAAAATGTGATAGATCCAGAATTTATTATAAATAATTATGGAGCTGATTCTGTTAGACTATTCATTTTATCAGATAGTCCTCCTGAAAAAGATGTTCAATGGTCAGAACAAGGTATGATCTCATCTTATAAATTTATTCAAAAGCTATGGACTTTACATAATGAAATAAAGTTAAAAATAAATGATGAAAAGAAAGAAATTTTCGATGAAGAGCTTCAAGAATTTACAAATTTAACAATTGCAAAAATAACAAATAATTTAGAGAAATTTAATTATAATGTTATAATTGCAAATATGTATGAAACTTATAATTTTTTTGTTAATTACTTAAAAAAAAATAATCATCTTAAGAACCTAGAAGAAAATTATATTAAAATTCTAACTTGTTTCTCACCAATAATACCCCATTTTTCAAGTGAATGTTTAGAGGATCTAAATTATAATGATAACTTGAGTTGGCCCAAGTACAATAATGCTTTACTCGATAAAGAAAAAATAAATGTCGTTATTCAAATAAATGGAAGAAAAAGATCATTAATAAATATTAATAGAGGAATTTCTGAAAAAGATTTATTAAAACTGGTGAAAGAAGATAAAAATTGTGAGAAATATTTAAGTAAAAAAGAAATAAAGAAAATAGTATATGTCGAAAATAGACTGATGAATATTTTGATTAATGAATAAAATTAAATTATTTTTTGTAATTTTGTTAGCCTTAAGCGCTTGTGCATATGAGCCAATGTTAAAAAATTATGATTTTGAATTTAAAGAAATTACATTTGAAGGTGATAAATTCATAAATAATATTTTAGAAAATAATTTAAAAAATAGAGGAAAAGGATTAAAGAAGTTTGACTTAAACATCTCAACAAAAAAAGAAAGAGAAGTAGTTTCATCTAATGATAAAGGTGATGCAACAATATTTAACCTGAAGATTTACGTAGATTACCAAGTATTGAAAGAAGGACAAATTATTCTAAAAAACAGTATAATTAAAGAAACAACTTATAATAACATTGATGATAAATTTAAATTAAATGAAAATGAAAACAACATATTAAATTATTTATCTGAATCTATCTCATCTGAAATATTTACATCTGTTGTATCTGTTGGTGAATGATTATAAAACAATATCAAATAAAAAACACAAACTTAAATAAATATAATCTATATCTTCTATATGGCAAAAATGAAGGACTTCAAAATGAAGTAATCTCAGAGAAATTTTTGAAGAACTTCAAAGGGGGATTAAATCGTTATGACGAAAATGAATTTATAAATAATAATGAAACATTAATAAGTGAATTTTACAATAAATCGCTTTTTGATGATGAAAAAATCATAATTATATCTAGATCGACTGATAAAATTGTAAAATTCATAGAAAACATTTTAGAGAAAGGAGTAGATAATGTTAAAATAATCTTGAAAAGTGGTGCTCTTGAAAAAAGATCAAAATTAAGAACATTGTTTGAAAAGAATAATACTATTATTACAATTCCTTTTTATGAAGATGATCAAGAAAACTTAACACCGATCGTTTACAATTTTATGAATAAAAATAATATTAATTTATCAAGAGAGTCTATTAACTTAATTGTTAGCAGAGCGGGTGGGGATAGAGAAAACCTCAAACAAGAACTAGATAAAATATATAATTATGCAATAACTAATAAAAATGTAAGATTAGAAACAATTCAAAAACTGAGTAATTTAGTTGAAAATTTCAGTGTAAATGAACTCGCAGATAGTTATCTTGAAAAAAATAAAAAAAATGTGGCAAAAATATTAAATGAAAATAATTATTCCGATGAAGACTGTATTTTAATACTTAGAACAATATTAAATAAATCAAAAAGACTTTTAAATGTAATTGAGAAATATAACAAAGATGAAAATTTAGATGAAGTAATTTCGAGTGTCAGGCCACCAATTTTCTGGAAAGATAAAGGTATTGTTAAAAAACAAGCAAAATCATGGGATTTAGTGGACCTTAAAAATAAAATATTTAAGATTAACAAGATTGAAGCATTGGTGAAGACTAATTCTAAAAATGCCTTAAACCTTGTGTCTGATTTTGTTATAAATTATCAATAGTTGCTTTTTATTACTTTAATTAATCGATCTAACTGGTCAATATCTTTATATTGAATGGTTAAAGTTCCAGAGTTATTTTTTTTATTGTTTAAAATTACTCTCATGCCAATTTTATCTGCTAAATCATTTTCTGTTGCAAGAGTATCAGAATCTTTAGATCTATAATTTTGCTTTTTGCCTTTTCTTAAGAGACTTACAAGGTTTTCTGTTTGTCTAACAGATAATTTTTTTTTGATTATTTTTTCTGCAAGCAATAAAGCATTTTCTAAACCAATCAATATTTTTGCATGTCCTTGCGAAATTATTCCAATCTTAATCATATCAATTAGTTTTTCTGGTAAAGAGAGTAGCCTTAAAGAATTTGAGATATGCGATCTACTTTTTCCAATAAATTTAGAGACCCTCTCTTGATCATAGCCAAAATTTTCAATAAGATTTTTGTAACTTTCAGCTTCTTCAATTGGGTTTAAATCTTTTCTTTGGACATTTTCTATAATAGCTAATTCTAATGATTTTAAATTATCAGCATCAACTATTACTACTGGAACTTCATTTAAACCTGCAGATTGTGCGGCTTGCCAACGTCTTTCTCCAGCAATTAATTCATATTTATCGTCTAGCTCTTCAGATCTTCTAACGATTAATGGTTGGATTACCCCCCTCTCTTTAATTGAGACAGTTAATTCATCCAAGGCTTCTTTTTCAAATAACTTCCTTGGTTGATTCTTGTTTGGAACTATAGAGCTAATAGAAATTTTGTTATTTGATGTTTTTATATCACTATCACCTATCAATGAAGAAAGGCCTCTCCCAAGACCCTTTTTACTTTTGAAAGGGTTAATCATGCTGCACTCTCCACTTGCTTATCTTGTTCTAAAAATTCTTCTGTGAACTTAAAATAAGCCTTACTACCAGGACAAATTTTGTCATATAATAAAACTGGTATACCATGGGATGGTGCCTCTGATAATCTAACATTTCTTGGTACAGCAGTTGCGTAAACTTTTTCCTTAAAATAATTTCTTGCCTCAACTTCTACCTGGCCTGAAAGCTTATTTCTTTTATCAAACATAGTAAGCAGTATTCCTCTTATTTCTAAAGATGGATTTAAATTGGTTTTTATTCTTTCTATAGTTTTCATAAGCTGAGTAAGTCCTTCTAATGCAAAGAATTCAGTTTGAAGCGGAACCACTAACGCATCTGAAGCTACAAGTGCCATAATTGTAAGTAGACTAAGAGATGGAGGACAGTCAATTATGATATAATCATACAATGGCTTAGAATCATTTAAAATAGCGGTTAATTCGTCTTTCAATTTAAAGGCTCTTCTACTGTCACCAGCTGTTTCAACCTCAAGACCTGATAAATCAACGTTAGAGGTAATTAAATTGAGATTGTTAAACCTTGTTTGTTGAATGACATCTGAAATTTTCTTCTCTCCGTTAAGAACACTATAAATTGTTGTATCTGAATCAGTTGTATTCGATAAACCAAGTCCAGTCGTCGCGTTGCCTTGAGGATCTAAATCTATTACTAGAATTTTTTTTCCTTTCATTGATAATCCAGCTGCAAGATTAATCACCGTCGTAGTTTTACCTACTCCACCTTTTTGATTAATCACTGAAATTATTCTTTTAAACATTATTTTATTATTAATTTAATTATTTTAATCCTTTTTTTTCTCTTATGATTTGTTTTATATTGATTTAACAATTTTATGGAAAAAATATTTCTGCTAATCATATTTTTTCCTTAGATTTGAAATTTTAACAATACAAGATTCTTTATTTGTTAAACTTTTTTTCTCTTCATAATCAAATTTCCAGAACTTAAGAGAATCTTTTAAAACTTTTCTTCCACTCTTACCTAAAAACAAAATAATATATTTAAAATTTTTAAAATTGTTTTGTGCTATTTGAAATATTATTGGTAAAGGTTTAAATGCTCTTGAAATAATTACATCTGTTTTTAAATTTTTTTGATCAAAAATATTTTTTCGATGAATTTCTGAATTTAATTTAAACTTATCTGTCATTTCTTTTATGAAAAGACTTTTGTGGTAGCTTTTCTCATAAAAAATTAGCTTAAATAGTGGATTTTTGGGTTTCATCAATATACCCAAAACTATACCAGGTAGTCCAGCACCAGATCCTAGATCGGTACAAACTTTAATATCATTTTTGTCAATAAATTCAATAGTTTGTGCAGTATCTTTTATATGCCTTATTTTTATTGACTTTTCTGTGCTTTTACTAATTAGATTAATTTCTCTATTTTTTGAAATTATAAAATTTGAATAACGCTCTAACTCTTCAGATGTTTCACGTGAAACATTCAAAGTTAAATTATTATCAATTTTTAAATAATTCGAATCAATCAAGCTATATGCTTAATAGACTTTCTTTTGAGATGAGACAACAAAATATAAACTGCTGCTGGAGTAATTCCATCAATTCTAAGTGCCTGGCCCATTGTTTTTGGCTTTATTTCCTTGAATTTTGATTTTACTTCGTTAGATAACCCCGCAAAGCTATCATAATTAATGTTTTCCGGTATTATCAGATTTTCATCCCTTTTAAAAGCTAATATATCTGCGTTTTGTTTCTTTAAATATCCCTTATAATGTGAATTAATTTCCAATTGCTCATCAATTTCACGTGAAATATATTTAATTTCTGGCCAAATTTCCCTTATTTTTCTCATATTGACAGATTTTTGTCCTAAAATCTGATTTGCAGATCGACTAATACCGTCTTTTGCAATTTTTACCCCAAATTTAGATACTTTTGATGGTGTAATCAATAATTTATCCATTTTGGCTTGAATTATTGATAAATGATTAAATTTTTCTTTATAAATTTTTTCTCTTTCTTTTAGTACTACTCCAATTTCGATGCCTTTTTGTGTTAATCTCAAATCAGCATTATCTGATCTTAAAGAAAGTCTATATTCAGCTCTCGATGTAAACATTCTATAAGGCTCTGCAACTCCTTTTGTTACAAGATCGTCAATCATAACACCTATATATGCTTCTGATCTGTCCAGAATAAAGGGTTCTTTTCTCTTCACGGAGAGAGCTGCATTTATACCAGCAATCAATCCTTGAGCAGCAGCTTCTTCATATCCTGTAGTTCCATTGATTTGGCCTGCAAGATAAAGATTTTTAATTTTCTTGGTCTCTAATGTTAGAAAAAGTTCTCTAGGATCAACAAAATCGTACTCAATTGCGTATCCTGGTCTTAATATTTTTACATTTCTTAAACCATTGATTTTATTGCATATTTCGTACTGTACATCAGCCGGCAAGGATGTTGAAATACCATTTGGATAAATTGTATTATCATTTAAGCCCTCGGGTTCTAAAAATATTTGGTGCCTTTGTTTATCTTTAAACTTTTTTATCTTATCCTCTATCGATGGACAATATCTAGGGCCGACCCCTTTTATACTTCCGGAGTAAATAGCACTACGAGTTATATTTTTTGAAATTATTTTATGAACAGCATCATTAGTATAAGTCACTCTACACGAAATTTGTTTATTCAAATTTTTTTTAGTTAAAAATGAAAAGAAGTAAGGCTCTTCATCTGCATACTGTTCTTCCAAAATATCAAAATCTATTGTACGAGCATCAAGTCTTGGAGGTGTTCCTGTTTTTAACCTCCCAATTTTAAAACTAAATTTTTTTAATTGTTCACTTAAACCTGTAGAAGGTTTTTCATTGAATCTTCCAGCGGGTGTTTTTTCATCGCCAATATGAATTAAACCGTTTAAAAAAGTACCAGTTGTTAAAATTATCTTTGATGATTTAATTTCTCTGCCTGATTGAGTAATAAACCCAATTATATCATTATTTACAAAATTAAACCTAATTACAGGATCTGAAAAAATACTTAAATTACAATAGTTTACAAGTTTTTCTTGCATAAATTTCTTATATAATGATCTATCACTTTGTGTTCTTGGACCTCTAACGGCTGGTCCCCTACTTCTGTTTAATAGTCTAAATTGAATTCCTGATTTATCTGCAACCTCCCCCATAACACCATCAAGTGCATCTATTTCTCTAACTAAGTGTCCTTTTCCCAATCCTCCAATAGCTGGATTGCAAGACATTTCTCCAATCGTATTAAATTGATGCGTGAAAAGCGCGGTGTTAACACCTAGTCTAGCAGAAGCTGCAGCAGCTTCACAGCCTGCATGGCCGCCACCTACAACTACTACTTCGAATACTAACTCATTTTTCATAAATGTAATTTATAATTGATCTTAAAATTTACAAGAAAACACTTAAGATAATTAAAAAACCCAATAATATGAACGATTATTTACCGATGCAAAAATCGCTAAAAATTGAGCCTAAAATCTCTTCTACTTCAACTTTACCAACTATCATTCCTAAATATCTGGTTGCTAATCTTAAATCCTCAGCAGCTTTATCAAAATCATCAGAAGATTTATTGTCACCAAATTTTTCTAAATGCTCTAAACATTTTTCAAGATTAACTCTATGTCTTTCTCTTGTTATAAAAATATCACCAGATGAGATAAATTTATTTTTTAAATTTGCTTTGATCAAACTTACTAGTTTATCCAAATTTTTTTCATCTTTTATTGATATAAAAACGGGATTATATTTTTTTAATTCGTCACTTAATTGACTTAAACCTAGATCTATTTTGTTTACCACTAATATTGCCTTTTTAGACGCAAGATCTTCCAAAAAGTGAGTAAATTCAACACTATTTGGTTCTATTACAATTAATTTTAAATCTGCACTTTCAGCTTTTTCAAAGGTTAGCTTTATACCTTTTTTTTCAATTTCGTCTTTTGAACTTCGTATACCAGCAGTATCAGATATTATTACTGGATATCCATCTAAATTTAAATGAGTCTCTATTACATCTCTTGTAGTACCTGCTAGTTCAGAGACAATTGCGACATCTCTCTTTGATAAATAGTTTAGTAATGACGATTTACCTACATTAGCAGGACCAACAATTGCAATTTTAAAACCTTCCCTAATTCGTTCACCAACTTTCTGGTCATTTAATATTTTTACTATTTCATCTTTAATACTTTTAGTTTCTAAGTGAATATTATTTAAGATATCTTTAGGTAAATCATCTTCTGGAAAATCTATTTTAGCTTCAATATTTGATAAAATTTTAAGCAATCTATTCCTTAATAAATTAAATTTATCTGAACTTTTGCCAGACATTATTTTTATCGCTTGCTTTCTTTGGATTTCTGTTTCTGATGCTAATAAATCTGAAATACTCTCAGCTTTTAATAAATTTATTTTTCCATTTTGAAAAGCAATTTTTGTAAACTCTCCAGCTTCAGCTAATCTACATCCATCAATACTTGATATTGATGAATGTATTGCATCAATGACTGACTTACTACCGTGGACGTGAAATTCGGCCATATCTTCACCTGTGTAACTATTTGGAGCAGGAAACCACAATAAAATACCTTCATCTATTGTTTCTTTTGTTTTTGGATCTTTAAACTTTACAAAAGTTGCTATTTTTGGATTTGGAAGTTCTGAAAAAGTCATGTTTTTTATGACTTTTTTGGTGTTTTGACCTGATATTCTAATAACAGCTATTCCAGAAACTCCTGGGCCAGATGATAATGCATAAATTGTCATTTTATTATAACAACAATATGAATTTTATATAAAATAATTCAATAATTATTTGCCAATAAAAAAATAAACAAATGTTGTTACTCGATATATGCCAACTAATTTAGAAAATTTTATACAAGCAAAAAAGCATCATAAAAATGGAAATATAGAAAAAGCTATCAAAATTTACGAGAGATTATCAAAAAATATTAATTCGGATTCTAAATTATTTTTTTACCTAGGAACTGCTTATTTACAAATAAAAAGATTTAAGGAAGCTCTTCATAGTTTTGAGGAAGCAATAAGATTAGATGAAAAAGTACCTGATTATTATAATAATATTGGTGTTACTTTAAGTGAATTGAACAATGACGAAACTGCCATTGAAAATTATAATAAAGCTTTAGAAATTAAACCAAATTTTGTTGATCCAATAATTAACATTGGAATATCTTATAAAAAACTTAGAAAATTTGATTTGTCAAAAAAGTATTTTGAAAAATCCCTTAAAATTTTTCCAAATAATCCCATAGTATTTAATAATTTAGGAAATTTACTCAGAGAAGATGGAAACATAAGTGAAGCTATTAACTGCTATGATAGAGCAATAAATATTAATAAAAATTATATTGAAGCTATAAATAACAAAGCTGAAATATTTCTACTACAAAGAAAATTTAACAAAGCAATTATAGAATTTAATAAGGTATTAGAGTTAAATCCTAAATTTGTATATTCATTCGGTAAACTCATGCATTGTAAAATGACTATATGCGACTGGACTAACTTTAATCAAAATATTAAAGTAATCGAAGAGAGTATTATTAATAATGAAAATATAATTGAACCCTTTCCATTACTTTCTATAAATGATAATCCAAAACTCCAAAAAATAAATGCAGGTCTGTACAACAATTATAAATTTCAAAATAATTTAGTTAAAAAAACTAAAAGTAAATTTAACAAAAGAAATAAAATTAAAATAGGCTACTTTGGTGCTGAATTTTATAATCACCCAGTCCTTAAAGTAATTAAAGATGTATTTAAAAACCATAATAAATCAAATTTTGAAATATATGGTTTTTCTCATGGCACTGTTAAGGATGAATTAACCTTAGAAATTGAAAAACATTTCAATAAATTTTTTGATATTACTAGAATGTCAGAAACAGAAGTAACTAATTTGTGCAATAAAATTGGTATAGATATCGCTGTAAATTTGACTGGTTACACATCTGAGTCAAGAAATGAGATATTTTTTAATCGTGTTGCTCCAATTCAAATAAGTTATCTCGGTTATTCAGGAACAATGAATGCTAATTATATGGATTATATTATTGCTGATAATATTTTGATAACTAATAAAAATTATAAAAACTTCTCTGAACAAATAATAAATATGCCAGTTAGTTTTTTTCCAAACCCATCTAAATTTGAAATTTCAAAGAAAAATATAACTAAAGAAGATGTCAAGCTTCCGACTGAAAAATTTATATTTGGCAGTTTTAATAATAGTTACAAAATAACTCCTATTGTTTTTGATGCTTGGATGAATATTTTAAAAAAAACAGATAACAGTGTCTTATGGCTCTTAAATACACATGATACTGCAATAAAAAACTTGAATAAAGAAGCTATAAAAAGAGGAATTGAACCTGAAAGAATAATCTATGCAGATAAACTGAAATATAATGAACACTTAAAAAGATTTCAGCACATGGATCTTTTCCTTGATACTTTCCCCTATAACGCTCACACTACTGCTTGTGAGGCTATAAGATGTGGAGTGCCTATAATAACTTTAATAGGAGAGACATTTGCGTCTAGAGTTGCTGCAAGTTTGCTTAATATGATTGGTATGAAAAACTTAATATGCAGCGATATTGATGAATATGTTAAAATTGCAGTGTTTTATCGTGAAAATACTAATGAATTCAAAAAACTAAAGAAAAATTTTTCACAAAATAAAATTGATAATTATTTTAATTCCGAAACTTATACTAAAAATTTAGAAAAGATTTATAAAAAATTGCTTTTAAAGTAATTGAATAGTTTTAATTTAACTTTTCATTTATAACTTCATACAATAATTTTTCAAAATTTTTAGAGAAGGTTACTATATCAAATAAAGGGGTCTTAAATAAATTTTTATATAAATTCATTCTAAGTTCAGCTAATTTGTTAATATTTGTTGCAAGGTAGACTGCTTTTTCAATATATTGATCTTTAGAATTAGACAATAAAGAATTTTCACCTAAATTTTTAATTATACTAGAACCACACCTGGAATTAAAATTATAGCCCTGTAGGGTAAGAACAGGCACGCCTTTCCATAACGCCTCGAATGTAGTTGTTACTCCATTATAGGGGAAAGTATCAAGCGCCAGATCAACTTGATCATATAAATTTAAATGAGTTTTAAAATCCTCTTTTCTTTTAATTATATCCACTTTTTCAAATAAATTATATTGTTTTAATTTTTCTATAAAACTATCTAAATTATAAGAAATAGATGACTTTAAAAGTAATCTTGAATTTTTAACTCTGCTAATAATTTTTGCCCACACTTTTAAATTCTCATCTGAAACTTTATTTAAATTATTAAAAGAACCAAAAGTAAAAAATTTTTTTTTTAAAAAAGGAAGTTTTATTTCTGGTCTTTCAAAATTAAATCCTTCATGAACATTCCAAATATTTTTTAATTTTTTTACTTTTTCAGCATAAAAATTATATTCATGGTTGAAAATTAAATTATCATCTGCGAATATATAATCTACTTGATCTATACCAGTTGTATTGCAATAGCCTAACCATGTTATCTGTATTGGTGAAATTTTGTTTTTGAGTAATGATATTCTATTTTCACTAGTTAGACCCATTAAATCAATTGTAATATCAAATTTTTTTGATCGAATTAAATTTATTGACTCTATATCATCCATTTTAGAAATGTTAATCCATTCTTGAAATAAATTTTTATAACCATTTTTACTCTCATCTTTATTTGAATTTGAAATTGCAAAAATTTCAAAATTATTTCTATTTATATTTTTTACCAAACCTCTCAAAAAATAAGTTATTGAGTGACCTTCAAATATATCTGAAGACAAAAAAGCTAGTCTTATTTTTCTATTTGTAACATTTTGATCTAATTTTAAATTATCCAGGTTATAAATTGGAACATTGGAAATAAATTTTTTAGCTGTTGAAAATATTTTCTCTTGGTCCCACGAGCTGTGAAAGTTGCTAGTATATATATACGAACACCAATCATTTATAGATTTAGGGTTTATTTTAAGTATTTTTTCCAGAATTTTCATCCTATCTTTAGTAGAGACACTAAATTGATAAAGCCTTGATAAGGCCTTCAACAATTGTAAATTATTTTTCGAACTGTCATCTAAATTTTTATAATAATTAAGAGACTCTTTTGTTTCTAAAAGATCTGTGCTGATATTTATAAAATTAGATAAAGCCTCAATTCCTAGGTTGGTATTTGACTCTTTTAAAAAAGTTTCTCTAAAATCTTCTCTAGCTGATTTTAAATTTTCATTATTATTTGGGTCTTTTATGACTTTACATATTCCAAGTATATGTGAGATTTGTGGTGTTTTTTCTTCGGGTTTCAAATTTTTTATTTGATTAATTATTTCTTGGTATTTTTTTTCAACAAATAAATTTTTAAAAGTTTGAATTATTTCACCCATAATTACAAGGAAGTAAATAATATGATAAAAAAAAATTTAAAGGAAGTTAATTTTATGAAGGTTTATTCATAGAATTAAAAAATTCTGAATTATTTTTTGTATCTTTTAATTTTGAATTTATAAATTCTATTGCATCCATAGATCCCATAGGTGCAATTATTCTTCTTAACACATTCATCTTTTGTAGATCATTTTTTTCAAATATTAATTCTTCTCTTCTAGTTCCTGATTTTGTAATATCAATAGCAGGGAAAATTCTTTTTTCAGAAATTTTTCTATCTAAAATGGTTTCACTATTTCCAGTGCCTTTAAATTCCTCAAATATAACTTCATCCATCCTGCTACCAGTGTCAATTAATGCTGTAGCAATTATTGTTAATGAACCACCTTCCTCAATATTTCGTGCAGCACCAAAAAATCTCTTTGGCCTCTGAAGTGCGTTTGCATCGACACCTCCTGTCAAAACTTTGCCAGAACTAGGTACAACTGCATTATATGCTCTTCCCAATCTAGTTATTGAGTCTAAAAGTATAACTACATCTTTTTTATGCTCAGTTAATCTTTTAGCTTTTTCAATTACCATTTCTGCAACTGCAACGTGCCTTTGAGCTGGTTCGTCAAAAGTTGAGCTTATAACTTCTCCTTTGACAGTTCTTTGCATATCTGTGACTTCTTCGGGTCTTTCATCAATTAAAAGAACCATTAAATAACACTCTGGATGATTTGCTGTAATTGAGTTAGCTATACTTTGTAATATCATAGTTTTACCAGCTTTAGGTGGTGATATAATTAATGATCTCTGACCTTTTCCTATTGGACTTACCAAATCAATTAATCTTGGCGTTAAATCAACTTTCTTTTCTACTTTATTTGTTTCAACCTCCATAACCAATTGTTTGTTTGGATATAGTGGGGTTAAATTATCAAATGCTATTTTATGTTTAAATTTATCTGTTTCCTCAAAATTTATTTTACTAACTTGCAAAAGTGCAAAATATCTTTCTCCATCTTTTGGAGCTCTAATTGGTCCTTCAACAGTATCCCCTGTTCTTAATCCAAATCTTCTTATCTGATTTGGGCTAACATAAATATCATCCGCACCAGGTAAATAATTTGATTCTATTGCTCTAAGAAAACCAAAACCGTCTTGTAATAATTGTAGAACACCACCGCCTGTGATTTCTTCACCCTTTTCAGCTAATTTTTTTAAAATCGCAAAATAAATTTCTTGTCTTCTTAAAGTGCTAGCGTTTTCTATGCCTAAATTTTCGGCTTCTGTAATAAGTTTTTCAGAGCTTTTTTCTTTTAATTCTTGAATATTCATAATGTAGGGAATTTTGTTTAGATATAGATAGTATAGTAATTTGACATAATAATTTCAACCCCAGATTAACTAAAAAATCACTTATAATTAAAGATTTTCCACTTCTTTCGCAAATTTCCTTACATTCTCCCAATTTGTAAACTCATATGAATTATTAATATCTGTTGGGCCTTTAGTAATCTTCATAATAAATCTTATAACATTTCTATTAATAAAGTTATAATTTGGATAATCAACTTTTCCTGCAAACACAGATAGCTTGCTTGGTTTCCAATTTGTTTTCTTTAGAAACTTAATAACGTAAGGATTTGTTTCTGGCGTACTTTTTTCTTTTTTTCTGGCAACGACATTAACAGAAAAAAAAGCAGTTTTTTTTGAATTTAAAATATTTTTATTTTTAATAACAAAATTTAAAACATTTTTATTATGTCTTCCATATCTAATGCTTGCACCTAATATTATTTTTTTACATTTTTCCAAATTAAGATTAAATGCATCATTCAATGAAATTATTTTAAAATTATTGTTCGATGAAATATGGGCTTTTATTGTCTCACATATTTTCTTAGTTTGTCCATCGGTTGATGAATAAATAATTAAATCTTCCATTATTTAAATACTTTTAAGTATAAGATTATTTATAAGTTTAATGTGATCATCATTGTCATTTAGACAGGGAACCATATCAAAATTTTTACCACCTGCTTCTAAAAAGCTTTCCTTTCCTTGAATCAATATTTCTTCTAATGTTTCAACACAATCAGATGAAAACCCAGGACATATTGCTAAAATATTTTTTACTCCTTCTTTAGGCAAACTCTCTAATGTTTTATCCGTATATGGCTGTAGCCATTCTTGGGGTCCAAACCTAGACTGAAAAGTGGTTTTAATTTTAATTGATTTAAATTTTTCACTGATAAGTCTTGAAGTCTTGTGACAATAACAGTGATAAGGGTCTCCTTTATCAAAGTACTTTTTAGGTATACCATGATAGGATGCTAAAATTAAATCTGGTTTCCAATTAATCTTTTCTATTTTACTATTTATTGAATTTACCAAAGCATCTATATATAGGGGATCTGATTCATAATGTGGTACAATCTTTAAAGAAGGTTGCCATCTCATTTTCATTAATGTCCTGTAAACTTCGTCACATACTGTTGCTGTCGTTGCTGCAGCGTATTGAGGGTACAAAGGTAAAATTACAAGATTTTCACATCCATTTTCGTGCAATTTTTTAATTTTACTTTTAATGCTTGGGTTTCCATATCTCATTGCAAAATCTACAATAACATTGTCATTTGATATTAGTTTAGAAACTTTTTCGGTCTGTTTTTGGGTATAATATAACAAAGGTGACATGTCCTCTTTTTTCATCCAAATTTCCTTATAAGCTTTCGCTGTTTTAGAAGGCCTTAAATTCAGAATGAAAATATTTAGAATTATTTGCCATAAAATTGGGTTTACTTCTATAACTCTTCTATCAGATAAAAATTCTTTTAAATATTTTCTAATATCTAACCACTTTGTTGAGTCTGGAGTACCCAGGTTTATTATTAAGACTCCAGTTTTACCAAATTTAATCTTTGGGTGGTCTTCCATTATTTAAAATCTCTTACTATTTTTACTAATTCTTTTACCATTTCTATTTCTGTCTGAGGGAGAATACCATGACCTAAATTGAATACATATGGATGATTTTTAAAAATTTCTAAATATTTTGTTGCTTTGTTTCGTAAATTTTCTTTATCAGTTAGTAAAATTTTTGGATCTAATCCACCCTGGATAGGTATACGGACTTTTTTAATTAATTGTTTTGGATCAACACTGTAATCTATATTGACCATGTCTGGATTTACGATCTTACAAAATTCAGTGTAATTAGATATACCTCTAGGAAAACAAATTACTGGTACACCAAGCTGTTTGGTATATTCCACTATTGATAATGTTGGGTTATACAAATATTGATCGAAATTATCTGTTATTAAACCTGCCCAACTATCAAATACTTGTATTAAAGTTGCACCTGCATTTACTTGGTTTTTTATATGTATTTTGGTAAATTTATCAATAATTTTTAACAAACTATGAATTAACTCTTTGTTGTTAAAAAAATTTTTAGATAAACCATTCTTTGGTGATACTTTATTAATCATGTAGACAAGTAAAGTCCATGGTGCTCCTACAAATCCAATTAAGTCTTTGTTTTTTAATTTATTATTTCTACTTAGATTTTGTAACAGTTTATAAATGGGTGACAATCTTTGTGTAAAGATAGCTTCATTATTTTCTGATAATTTATCTAATAAGATATTCCCAAGGCTTGGTCCAAAATTTTTTTTAAACTCTACACTTTGCCCAAGTCCAAAAGGTATCATTAAAATATCAGAAAAAATAATAGCAGCATCAAAATCAAATCTTTCTATTGGTTGAAGTGTTATCTCTTCTGAAAGATTTGAGTTTAGACATAAATTTATAAAATTTGTATTGTTCTTTCTAATTTCTCTGAATTCAGGTAGATATCTTCCTGCTTGCCTCATTAACCATATGGGATTGAGATTTGTTTTCTTATTTATTAAACATTCTTTTATTGGTGTCATTTATAATAAGATAATTATATTTAGATTTATTATTAGTATGAATTGTAGATAACGTAAATTACTCAATTTCAACACTTTATTCACTGTTTATCTATATTTAAAAAAAGAAACTCGCTTAAATATTAGCTTATTTGATCATTTCAGTAGTTACTTATAATTGTTAATAAGTTATTCACATTAACAAAAATGTTAATTAAATTGTTAAAAATTTTAAGAAAAAGGCTTTAGTTTTTTAAATCTAGTGTTTTTCTTATTTAACACTTAATTTATATACTAGTTATACATGAAAAATACACATCAAGTTTTCTTGATATCGGACTCGACAGGTGAAACTCTTGATAGAATATTTATGGCCCTAAAGGCTCAATTTAACAATTTTAATTATGATCTATCCCAATATTCATTTACAAGAACTGAAAATCAAATAACAACAATATTGGATATTGCAAAAAAAAAGGAAAGCCCGATAATTTTGTACACTGTCGTGAATAGTAAGCTAGCTAAATTTTTGGCGGAGCAGGCAAATAACAAAAAAATCCCATGCTTTGGTGTATTAGGAGATCTTATTTTAAACTTTTCCAAAATTTTAAATCAAAAAGCAACTCATCAACCAAGCGCTCAGCATGTCCTGGATGATGATTACTATAAAAGAATCGAGGCTATACAGTTTACAATGAATCACGATGATGGAAATAATACGGAAAATATTAAAGAGTCGGATATTGTTCTAATTGGAGTTAGCCGAACAAGTAAGACACCTACTTCAATTTATTTAGCCAATAAGGGTTTAAAAACATCAAATATACCTTTAGTAAATGAAATGAACATACCATTTGACGTTATCAACTCAAACACCCTATGTGTTGTAGGTTTAACAACTGAAGCAGAAAGGTTATATGATATCAGAAGGAATAGACTTAATTCTTTGAAGGAAAATGAGGCATCTGATTATACTAATTTAGATAAAATTAGAAATGAAGTAGAACAATCTAAAAAAATATTTAAGAAAAATAAATGGCCAGTTATTGATGTTACAAGAAAATCTGTTGAAGAAACTGCTGCATCAATAATTAAAATTTTTGAAATTCAAAACAAAAATGGTTGAAATAATATTAGCATCAAAAAGTAAGGTTAGAGAAAAAATTTTAAAAGACTATGAAATAATTTGCTCAGTAAAACCATCCAACATAGATGAAGAGCCAGTAAAATATAGTTTACTTAAAGAGGGAGCATCTCCCAAAATGATATCAAAAAATTTAGCAGAACTTAAAGCAAACAAGGTAAGTAATAATATACATGAGATACTGGTTCTTGGAGCAGATAGTGTAATAGATTTAAATGGTGAGTTAATTTCTAAACCAGAAAATAGAAAGGAAGCTCTAAATATATTAAAGAAATTAAATGGTAAGAAACATTCTCTAATAAGCTCCGTTTGTATATCTAAAAATGGTTCAATGATATGGAATCATACAGATAGAGCTTTCTTAACAATGAAAAATTTTTCAGAAGAAGAGTTAAAAGTTTACTTAACTAAAATATCAGATGAAGATTTATATGCATATAATGTATACCAAATTGAGGGCGAAGGTAAAAAGTTGTTTACAAAAATTGATGGAGATGAGAACACAGTAATGGGCTTACCAGTGAAAAAAATAAAAGAGTATTTAAATAACTATAAATGAAAAAATTTTTAGTAATTGGCAATCCTATTAACCATTCATTGTCACCAAAGTTACACAATTATTGGATTAAAAAAAATAATTTAGACTCGATTTACGGAAAATTGGAAGTTAATGAAAATGAATTAAGCGACCTGTGCAATCATTTAAAGCAGGGAAAGCTAGATGGCATCAACATAACCGTGCCATTCAAAAAGGCAATAATACCCCATATAGATGTTATGACTGGTCACGCTTTAAGAACAAACTCAATTAATACCATTTCTGTAGATAATGGGAATTTGATAGGACATAACACTGATATAGATGGATTTGAGCTTAGTATAAAAAAGCTAAATTATGATGTAAATAACAAAACTATTATGATTTTAGGAGCGGGCGGGGTAGTGCCCTCTATAATATACGCTCTAAAAAGAATGAATGCAGGAAATATAATTATAAGCAATAGAACAAAAGAAAAGGCTGAACTACTAAAAGACTTATTTAAAGATTTATCAATATTAGATTGGGGTGATTTAGTAGACTTTGATATGATAATCAATGCAACAAGCATTGGACTTAAAGAAAAAGACAATTTTGAAATAGATTTTACAAAAATTAGTAAAAATAAATTTTTTTATGATGTTATTTATGACCCTTATGAAAACAATTTCTTTCAAGCAGGCAATCAAAAAGGCAATATATTTGAAAACGGGCTTAATATGTTTTTATATCAAGCCCAAAAAGCCTTCAATATATGGCATAAAATAGAACCTGTAATTGATGAAGACGTTATAAAATTTTTAAACGAATAAAGTTATGAAATTAAAAAATAAAATTGCAATAATAACAGGTTCAGCTTCCGGATTCGGAAAAGGAATTGCAAAAAAATTTACAGAAGAGGGCGCTAAATTAATAATGGTAGATATAAACTCAAAATTATTAAAAAAAACTTCAAATAATTTATTCCAAGATCATTTTGTTGCAGATGTATCCAAAAGTTCTGACTTTAAATCTTTACTTAACTTTGCATATAAAAAACATGGTAATATAGATATTGTAGTCAATAATGCAGGAATAACACATAAGCCAAAATTTATGGAGTTAGTAAATGAAAAAGAATTTGATAAAGTATTTAATGTGAATGCTAAATCGGTTTATTACTGTGGAAAATTTTTTGTTCCAAAAATGAAGAAAAAAAGAAAAGGAGCTATTTTAAATGTTGCTTCAACAGCAGGTTTGTCACCAAGACCCAAGTTAAATTGGTATAATGCAAGCAAGGGCTGGATGATTACTGCTACTAAAGCCATGGCGGTTGAGTTGGCGCCTTATAATGTTAGAGTTAACGCTATAGCTCCAGTTGCTGGAGTTACCCCATTGCTAAAGTCTTTCATGGGAGGAAATACTCCTAAAAAAAAACAGTCATTTTTATCAACTATTCCTATAGGAAGATTTTCTACTCCTCAAGATATGGGTAATGCAGCATGTTTTTTATGCTCCGACGAAGCAAGTATGATAACGGGAACTATACTAGAGGTCGATGGTGGAAGATGTATATAATTTAAAATGATTAAAGTCGCAGTCATGGGTGGTATTGGTTCTGGTAAATCTTTTATTGCTAAGCTTTTTAAATACCCTGTTTTTAATGCGGATGAAGAAGTGAAATTAATTTATAAAAAAGATAGAAAATGTTTTATTAATTTAAAAAAAAAATTTCCTAAATTAATAAAAAGTTTTCCAGTTAAAAAAAGCAATTTAATCAAAGCAATCAATAGTGATAAAAGAAATTTGGCAAAAATATCTTCTGTAGTTCACCCTTTAGTAAGAAAAAAAATGGAAATTTTTTTAAAAAAAAATAAAACCAAAAAAATGATTATTTTAGATATTCCATTGTTTATAGAGAATAAATTAAACAAAAAAGGAGATGTTTTAATTTTCATTAATACCAGAAAATCAAAAATTGTATCAAGATTGAAAAAACGGAAAAATTATAATGTTAATATTTTAAAAAAGTTAAAAAAAAATCAATATACATTGTTGAAAAAACGAAAATTAGCAAATTATATTATCGATAATAATTATTCACCAAATATAATGAGATTAAAAATACAAAAATTGAAACATAAAATCTTCAATGAAAGAAATAGTTCTTGATACAGAAACAACAGGACTCTCAGTAAAAGATGGACACAGAATTGTTGAAATTGGGTGTATCGAATTAGATAATTTGATCCCAACCAAAAATGTGTTTCATGCCTATTTAAATCCTGAACGCAAAGTATCTGAAAGCGCTTTGAAAGTTCATGGTTACACAGATGAATTTCTTTCAGATAAAAAAAGATTTATAGATATTGCTGATGAATTTTTAAATTTTATTAAAGATAAGAGGATTGTCATACATAATGCTGAATTTGATGTTGGTCATTTAAATAATGAACTAAAAATGATTAACAGAAATATAATTATGAGAGAAAATGTGGTTGATACTCTTGAAATAGCTAGAAATAAGTTTCCAGGGTCAGCAATAAGTTTAGATGCACTTTGTAAAAGATTTAGAGTTGATAATTCAAGAAGAAAAAAACATACAGCTTTAATCGATTGTGAGTTACTTTCCAAAGTGTATATAAATTTATTAGATCAAAAAGAACCAATATTTCAGTTTGAAAAAAATAAAGAGTTAGAGCAAACTAAAAAAATAGATAATTTTATTTATTCAAAAAAAGTAATTAAAATTTCAAACGAAGAAATGAAAATACATAAAAAATTTTTAGAAAAAGAGCTTAAAAAAAATTTTTTTTAATTATTTTTTTTTTTATATAATTCCTCAAAATCTACTTTTTTTTCAAAATCAAGGACTGGAAAACCAGAGTCTTTGATTAAGTTTACAAATATTTTTTCTAATGAAGGGTATATTTCATTTTGAACGTCACATAAAAGTATTTTTTCCAGTTCATCTTTTTTTAAATTTTTATCAGTGAATTTAATTACTGTTGAATAAGAAACTTCGAAATGTGACTTTCTTTTATTTGATGATGGGTCTTTGTATGTTAATTTAGTAATTACCTCTACCATTTCATTTTTTAGTGGTTTACTATTAATGTTTATTCCTAAAGAATACTTAGTTATATAATCGCGGCTAAAAATAAATGTCTCTGGATCTGGTATTTCTATAGAAATATCATTTATATATTTAAATACTATCTCAAATTTTTTTGTCATCATCATCACTTATATCTTCATAATCTCCATCTATATAATTTTTTTTCTCAAAGTTATGATTATTTTTTTTTCTTTTAAAAAACTTATTGAGAATAAGTTTTCTTGTAAAAGGTATTATAAGTAGAATTCCAATAATATCAGTTGCAAAACCAGGTAATATCAGAAGAAATGCAGCAAAAGCTAATGTGGCACCTGATACCAACTCATAAACAGGTAATTTGTTTTTAATGATTTGACCAATTCCAGATTTTAATGTGTTAAAACCCTCGTATCTAGCATAAGCAACTCCCACAACAGCTGTAGTTAAAATTAGTAAAACTGTGTTAAATGCTCCTATTTGAGAACCAATTTTGATAAATAAGTAAATTTCAATAAGTGGAATACCAATAATCAAAAAAAATACTGTGTTCATTTGTCTATAATTTAATTAGCAGGTTGAAATTATCAACATAGTAAATATTATAACTATATGAGTTATAGCTTTGAATACATCGATATCATACTTCTTGCAATGATTGCTGGATTTATTTTTTTAAGATTAAGAGGAATATTGGGAAAAAAAACTGGATTTGAAGAGGATATAGATTCAAGTTTTGCACATGAGGCACCACCTGTTAAACAAAATATTGATTTAAATGCAAATACATTTGATGAAAACGCAAAAAAAGAGTTTGTTAAAGGAGCAAGGATTGCGTATGAAACTATAATTACCAATTTTGCAAATGGGAAATTAAAGGACATAAAGTCATTATTAGACAAAAACGTATATCATCAGTTTGAAGAGGCGATTAAAGATAGAGATGCAAAGAGCTATTCGTCAGAGACAACTTTTATTGGGATAAATTCAGCTGAAGTAAAGGAGCACCAACAAAACAAAAATATGTTGGAAGTAACAGTTGAGTTTGTAAGCGAAATTATATCATGTGTTAAAGACAAAGATAATAAAGTTGTTTCAGGAGATCCAGAGAAAATAAAAAAAGTTTTAGATACTTGGAAGTTTTCAAAAGATAGCAGATCTACCAATCCAAATTGGTTATTAATTGATACTCAAGCTTGACAAATAAGTTATCAGATAAAGATAAAAAAGATTGGCAAAATTTCCTAGACGGTTCTGAAAAACTTCAAAGCAAAGATATTGACAATGACAATAATCAAATAATTTTAGAAAGATCAATTGACCTTCATGGTTTTACTTTAGAAGAAGCCAACAAACAAATTCTTAAATTTATTGAGAATTGTTATTTAAACAAAGTAAAAAAAGTGAATGTGATAACTGGCAAAGGTATGAGATCAAAGAACTTAGATGATCCTTATCAATCTAAAGATCTAGGTATCTTAAAATATTCTGTGCCCGAATATATTAAAAATAATCCTGAATTAATGAATAAAATTATTAAAATTGATTTTGAATCAGTAAATAGCCCATCAAAAGGAAATTTTGATATTTTTTTGAAAACTATAAAATAAACTTAGATAAATCTGTATCTTTTACAAGTTCCCCAATATTGTCTTTGATATATTTACCGTCAACCGTAATTTTTTCACCAGCCCTATCAGTTGCCGTAAAACTAATTTCATCTAACACTCTTTCAATTATTGTGTGTAATCTTCTTGCTCCGATATTTTCTACGGATGAATTCACCTCACTTGCTATGTGAGCAATTGTATTTATTCCGTCTTCTGTAAATTCTAGATCAACATTTTCAGTTTTTAAAAGAGCCTTATATTGTTTTATTAAACTATTATCTGGTTCCTTTAAAATTCTTATAAAATCTTCACTATTTAGCGCGTCTAATTCAACTCTTATAGGAAGCCTTCCTTGTAATTCAGGTAACAGATCTGATGGTTTTGCTAATTGAAATGCTCCAGACGCAATAAATAAAATATGATCTGTTTTAACAGGACCATACTTAGTGCTTACAGTTGTGCCTTCTATTAGTGGTAATAAATCTCTTTGAACACCTTCTCTTGAAACATCTCCACCAACTCTGTCAGTTCTTGCAGAAATTTTGTCAATCTCATCCAAGAAAACGATACCGTTATTTTCTGTTGAATCTTTTGCAGATTTAATAATTTTATCTTGTTCTATTAGTTTGTCAGATTCTTCATTTATTAAAATTTCATGTGATTCTTTTACTGACATTTTCTTTTTCTTTGGCTTTTGACCCATGGATTTTCCAAGCATATCTGAAATATTTATCATTCCAACATTTGCACCAGGCATTCCAGGTATTTCAAATGATGGCATTTGATTAGACTCGCTAACAGCTATTTCAATTTCATTATCATCTAAATCTCCATCTCTTAGTCTCTTTCTAAAGCTTTCTCGAGTTGCTACACTTGCTTTATTTCCAACTAAAGCATCTAAAACCCTGTCCTCAGCTAATTTTTGTGCTTGAGCATGAACCTCTTTTCTTTTTTTCACTTTTTCCATTGCAATTGCAATTTCTAAAAGATCTCTAACAATTTGTTCTACATCACGCCCTACATATCCTACTTCTGTAAATCTTGTAGCTTCAACTTTTACAAAGGGTGCTTCTGCTAATTTTGAGAGCCTTCTCGAGATTTCGGTTTTACCAACGCCAGTTGGTCCGATCATTAAAATATTTTTTGGAAGAACTTCATCTTTCATATCCTCCTCTAATGCTTGTCTTCTCCACCTATTTCTTAGAGCAATGGCAACAGCCCTTTTAGCTTTGTTTTGACCAACAACAAATCTATCTAACTCTGATACAATTTCTCTTGGTGATAATGAATTTGTTATTGTTGTTTTTTCTTTTGAAACCTTGCCTTTAGGAAAAGATGTAACATTTGATTTTTCCATTATATTTTCTCCATACTAAGATTGTCATTGGTAAATACACAAATATCAGATGCAACTTTAATTGATTTTTTTGCAATTTCCTCTGCAGACATCTCTGTATCCATTAATACCTTTGCAGCTGCCAAAGCATAATTACCACCTGAACCAATTCCAATAACATCACCTTCTGGTTCAAGAACATCACCAGTTCCTGAAATTATAAAACTTTTTTCTTTATCGCCTATTGCCATTAAAGCTTCTAATCTTCTTAAATATTTATCTGTACGCCAATCTTTTGCTAATTCTACAGCAGCTCTTGTCAGGTTCCCTGCATGTTTTTCAAGCTTTGACTCTAGCCTCTCAAATAAAGTAAGTGCGTCTGCAGTAGATCCCGCAAATCCTGCGATCACATTTCTTTTCTCAATTTTACGAACTTTGTTAGCAGTTTTCTTAATTACTGTATTACCCATGCTAACTTGACCGTCACTGGCCACAACTACGTCATTATTTTTTCTTACTAGTACAATTGTTGTCATAGACTATAAATGGATATGAATTTAAATAGTTCAAGCCTAGGTTTAGTATTATTGATATAATCAAAAATACCTATATACCTAATTTAATTTATGAAAAGAAAAGCAAAAATAGCCAGAAAAACAAAAGAAACCAATATTAGTGTTGACCTTAATATTGATGGTAAGGGTAAGTACAAAGTTGACACAGGAATAGGTTTTTTAGATCACATGCTCGAGCAGTTATCTAAACACTCATCTATGGATTTAACTGTTAAAGCCAAAGGCGACACACACATTGATCTTCACCACACAACAGAAGACACTGGAATTGCTATTGGAGAATGCTTAAAGAAAGCTTCAAAAAAATTTGTAGGTATTAAAAGATATGCTCACATTCTGCTACCAATGGATGAAACATTAACAAGAGTTGCAATAGATGTTTCAAACAGACCTTATTTGATCTGGAATGTAAAATTAAAAGTTGAAAAACTTGGTGAGATGGACACTGAATTATTTAAAGAGTGGTTCCAAGCATTTTCACAAGCCGCTGGAATTACTTTGCACGTTGAAAATATTTATGGTGATAATAGTCACCACATCATAGAGTCTTGTTACAAAGGACTTGCTAGAACTTTAAGAGCTGCATTAGAATTGGATCCAAGGAATAAAAGCACTATTCCTTCCACAAAAGGCTCTTTATAAAATTAATGGACGTCACAATTGTTGACTATAAGTCGGGTAATATTAGCTCTGTAATAAACTCCTTTAAAGAAGTTGCTAAAGGTGAAGTTAATATCGAGGTAACTTCAGATTTAAATAAAATTAAATCTAGTGATAAGGTAGTTTTACCAGGGCAGGGATCCTTTAAGAGCTGTATAGATGGTCTAAATGGCATAAATGGTTTGATTGATACTTTAAACGAATTCGCTTTAAATAATAAAAAACCTCTTTTAGGAATTTGTGTAGGTCTTCAAATGTTTGCAGATATTGGATATGAGGAGGTTGAAACAAAAGGTTTAGGATGGATCTCTGGCAAAGTATCTAAAATTGATAATCAAAATGGAAAATATAAACTACCCCATATTGGCTGGAACCAAATAAATATTGTTAAAGATAGTAAAATTTTTAAAGATATTGAGAGCAATTCTCATATGTATTTTGTTCACAGTTATGAATTTATTCCAAATGATAATTCAGTAACTGCTGCTACAACTGATTATTCTTCGAAAATCGTTTGTGCAGTTGAAAAAGAAAATATATTTGGAACTCAATTTCACCCAGAAAAAAGTGATAAAACTGGCCTAAAAATAATTGATAATTTTATAAATTTGTAAAATGAAAAATTACTTATTAATAATATTCTTTCTGTTATTTGCATGCCAGAACCCAAATAATTTAAAAAAAAATAAGAAAGATAATTTAAACAATTTGAATATGTCAAGTGAAGCTAAGGTAAAGTTAAAATGAAAATTTTTCCTGCAATAGATATCAAAGATAAAAAGTGCGTTAGATTAGTCAAAGGAAGTTTTGAAAATAAAACTGAATATGAAATATCTCCTGTGGAGCAAGCTGGAAAATATAAAGACAATGGATTTAAAAATTTACATATAGTTGATCTGGATGGTGCATTAACCGGAGATCCAGTTAATATTGATATTATTCAAGAAATTATTGAAAAATTTGATCTTAAAATAGAAATAGGAGGCGGTATAAGAAATTTTGAGACTATTCAAAAATATATTGATGCTGGTGTTGAAAAAGTAATTTTGGGTAGTGCTGCTATAAAAGATAGAAGATTTTTAGAAGAAGCTTGTAAAAAATTTTCAAACCAAATTGCATTAGGTTTAGATGCAAAAGATGGTCATCTAGCAATTTCAGGTTGGACTGAAGAGTCGGATAAATTAACAACCGAATATCTAAAAAAAGTAAATAATTATGGAGTTAGTAGAATTATCTACACAGATATTAATAGAGACGGAACAAAGAAAAGCCCGAATTTTGAAGAAACACAAAAAGTGGCAGATATTTCAAATTGTCCAGTAGTTATATCGGGAGGTGTTTCATCAATTACTGATATTAAAAGTGCTAAAAATTTAAATAATATTGAAGGTGTTATAGTCGGAAAAGCCATTTACGATGGTGATATAAAGTTAGATGAACTTGCTAAAGAAATAGATGCTTAAAAATAGAATTATACCCTGTTTAGATGTTAAAAATGGTCGTGTTGTAAAAGGTATCAACTTTGTTGACCTTAAAGATGCAGGAGATCCAGTGGAACAAGCGAAGATTTATAGTGACGGTGGCGCAGATGAAATTTGTTTTTTAGATATTACCGCTTCAAATGAAAATAGAGATACTATTTATGAAGTAGTAGAGAAAACTTCTAAAGAATGTTTTGTACCTTTAACAGTTGGTGGTGGTGTCAGAAGTATTGATGATATTAACAAATTACTTAATTGTGGAGCTGATAAAGTATCAATAAATACAGCAGCTGTTCAAAATTCAAAAGTAGTTGAAGATAGCTCAAGAAAATTTGGATCACAGTGCATTGTTGTTGCAATAGATGCAAAAATAAAAGACAATGGATGGGAAATCTTTACTCATGGTGGAAGAAATCCTACAGGTATAAATGCCTTAGAATTTGCTTCTAAAATGGAGAAATGTGGGGCGGGAGAGCTTCTTGTAACATCCATGGATAAAGATGGAACTCAGTCAGGATATGATATTGAATTAATGCAAAAGATATCATCCATGGTAAATATTCCAGTTATTGCATCAGGTGGAGTTGGAACTTTAGATCACTTAGTTGATGGAATAAAATCAGGTGCAAGCGCTGTTTTAGCAGCATCTATATTCCATTATGGCACTTATTCAGTAAATGAAGCTAAGCAATATTTGGCTTCAAAAGATATACCTGTTAGAATTTAGTATGTTAAAAATATTAGAAGATCTCGTTACCCTTGCAAGAGAGCGAAAAAGCAATCCTGTTGAAGGCTCATATACCAATAGGCTTTTAGAAGATAAATCTTTAGCGAAAGAAAAAGTCTTAGAAGAAATAAATGAACTAATAGAAGCTGTAGAGCAAGACTCAAATAAAATTCATGAAGCTGCAGATGTTTTATATCACTTAATTATGTATCTAGAAAAAAGTGGTATAAAAATTGAAGAAGTGATGGATGAATTAAATAGTAGAAAAAAATAATTTTATAATTTACCAGGTAACCATGTTGAGAATATTGGAAATAGTATCATTAGTATTCCATAAATTATTCCAACGATTGTAAATAGAGGAACTTCTTTGAAAGCTTTCGCTGGATTTTCTTTGATCACGCCTGCAGCTGTATAAATACCAACGCATACGGGGGGTGTTATCATACCTATTCCCGCAAATGCAACAAATACTACATAAAGATGAAGTAAACTCTGATTGAATGATAATGTGATTGCAGCAAAAATTGGAACAGTTAAATAAAATACAGGAACTATTTCAATAAACGTTCCAAGAATTAAACAAATTGCTCCAAGCATTATCCAAAATAGATTTACGCTCACACCTTTATCTGTGAAGAATGTAATAATTTTTTGTGGAGCTTGTGTGTAAGTTAAAACAACACTTAAGAATGTTGCAGTTGCTATAATTGCGAAAATTACAGCTGTTATGATTGCAGTTTCCTTCAAACAGCTCATTAATGATGAAAAAGTAAGTTCACGGTAAATTAAAAATCCAATTAGAACTGCGTATACTCCTGCGACAGCGGCTGATTCAGATGGAGTAAGTATTCCAGCATAAATTCCTCCCAAAATTATCACTGGGGTGATTAAAGCCGGAAGTGCAGCGATAAAAGAACTTACTCTTTCCTTAAATGAAGCCTTCTCATCTGTTCTAATATGCTTGCATTTAAACAAAACTAGAAGCACCATCAAAACTAAGAGAACTAAGCCTGGAATAACACCTGCAGCAAAGGTCTTAGAGACTGGGACGTTCGTTAAAGCACTAAAAAGTATTGCTGCATTAGAAGGAGGTATCAATGCCTCTAAAAGGGCGGCTGAAGCCGCGAGTACAACCACAAATGGGGTAGGATAACCTTGTTCAATCATCTTTGGCATCATAATTGTTCCAACTGCAGTAATTGCTGCAAGTATGGATCCACAAAAAGCTGCAAAGAAACCCATCGCAATAACCATCGCAACGCCTAAGCCACCTGGCCAATGTCCAACAAGTGTTGTTGTAAACTTAACTAGTCTTGATGCTGCTCCACCTTTTAACATTGCCATTCCAGTAAAAATAAATAATGGAACTGCAATAAGAACATGTTTAGTTAATGCACCAAATGAAACTTGAATTAAAACTGACCAAGGTAAATTTAATCCAGCAATTGCAGCTAATGAACTTCCCAAACCAAAAACTAAAAAAATTGGGACCGAGATAACTAATGTTATAAGAGAAAAAATGAAAGCTAATCCAAACATTTATTCTTTCCCTGAAAGTTTTTTTAGATTATCTATAATAAGTTCTAATGAAGTTAAGGCTAAAATTAAAAAACCAACTGGAAATGCTAAAAACATCCACCAGATAGGAATGTTAATTTCCAATTCCATCATCTGTCCTAAATTGTAATACATTGTTGTAGCATCAACTCCTGCTTTAAAGAAGACACACGCAGAAATTAGAGCAATTAAATTTACAATTGTCCCAATAATATTTTTTGATTTTTCTGATAAATAATGGCTTAAAAAATCTACTTTAATATGTTGTCCTTGCTTTAATAAAGGACCAAGTAATGGAAATACTAACCAACTCACCATTACGGGTGGCAATTCAATAAACCACGCAAATCCTGTACCTGTGATAAATCTTGTTGTGGCGCTTAATGCTAAAGCTGCTACCATTAAAAAGACGATGAACATTGCGAGCGAAATTGCAGCTTTTGCTAGCAAATTATTAATAGCTCGCAATGCCCTCATAATCTTTTTTAGAAAAAGTTTAACTTTTTCTAATTACTCTTAGCATATGCTTGTGCTGCCTCTAAAGCGTCAGCATCAATCATTTTAGCCATTGCTGGCATTACTTCATCTTTCATAAGCTTATCAAACTTAGCTTTTTCAGCCCCTGAAAGTGTAGTAACAACTCCACCTCTTTCTTGGAATTTCTTAAGAGTGCTTTCTCCAGTATCCATAATTAAGTCAGTTGATCTTTTTCCTATTTCTTTACCAACATCCATTATGATTTTTTGTAAGTCTGCAGACAGACTATTAAACCAAGTTGAGTTTGCCATAATATATGCATCAGCATAATATTGATAAGGCTTTTGAGCGTATTTTAAAAACTCCCACCAGCTATACGCCTCAATACTTCCTGGAGGGCTGTTGATTGTATCAATCATTCCAGTTTGTAATGAAGTATAAACTTCGCCAGTAGGTAAAGATACTCTATTTGCTCCTAAAGCATCCCACATTGGCTCTTCACTTTTTAAAAGTCTTCTAGCTTTTAGACCTTTCATAGCATCAATACCTGTTAATTCTTTTGCACTTGAAAAAGTCATTACTGGTCCAACAGGGTTGTACATTACTAATGTTGAGTTGGTTTTTTTTGTTAATTCTCCCCAAATTTCTTTTCCTTTTGGTGAGTTTTGAAAAAAACCTCTTTGTTGTTCCCATGAATTAAATAATCCTGGAAATGAAGCAACATTGAAGTTTTTATTAATTGGTGGAAAACTTACTACACCAACAATTCCTCCAAGTTCAACCGCACCAGAAGTGACAGCTCCCATCACTTCTCTAATTCCAAACAATTGTTTAGATGGATAAACTTCTATTTTTAATTTTCCTTTTGCTCTTTTATTAACTTCATCTGCAAAAATTTGCGCATGTTTTGCACTGTGATGTTTCGGACTCCAGTGAACAGATAATCGTCCAACTATCTCTGAAAATGCAGCAGTTGAAGTAAAAACAAATGAAAAAATAAATGTTAAGCTTATAATAGCTTTGTATATTGATTTAAATTTATTCATTTTTCCTCTCTTTTTTAAAATTATATATTATTAGTTGCATATATTTTAACAATGCAAATTTTTATTTAATTTAATATTATTTATTAAATTTAATTATGAATTATGACGATAACAATATTTTTGCAAAAATTTTAAGGGGTGAGATTCCTTGTAGCAAAATTTATGAAGATAATTATGTTCTATCATTCTATGATATTAATCCACAAAAAAAAATTCATGCTTTGGTAATACCCAAAGGAAAGTATGTAGATTTGGATGATTTTAATACCAACGCCTCAAATGAAGAAATTATTGGTTTAATGAAAGGTATTACTACAGTTGCAAAAAAATTAGGTATTTCTTCTATTGATGGGAAAGGTTATAGAGCTCTTGCCAATATAAGTGATTATGGTGGCCAAGAAGTGCCACACTTACATTTCCATTTATTTGGAGGTGAAAAAGTTGGAAAAATGGTTTCGTGATAACTAAAGTAGACAGAAAATATTTAGAGATTAATTCACTGGATGAAATTAATTTATCAGAAAAACCAAAGATTGGGTGTAAAGTAGAAAAAAAAAATCCACCTGATTTTCAAATCAATAAATTTTTTTATAAGCAGATAGGAAAAAGTTATCGTTGGATTGATAGATTAGTTTGGGATGACACTAAATGGATGGATTACACTAACAATTCTAATTTAGAGACTTACATCCTAAAAGAAAATGGGGATTTAATAGGCTTTTTCGAACTTTTATTTCATCCAGAAACAAGAAAATGTGAAGTGGCTTATTTCGGTATTCTTGATCAATTTATAGGACAAAAATATGGTAGTTATCTTTTATCAGAGGCTTTGAAGTTGGGATTTAGAAAAAATACTAAAAAAGTTTGGTTACATACTTGTTCTCTAGATCACAAACATGCTCTTAAAAATTATTTGGGAAGAGGTATGAAAATTTTTAAATCTGAAAGTATTAATTTAGATATTAGTTGATATAATTTTGAACTCTAAATAATCTTTCATCAATCATTATATTTGTTTCTACATTAGACAATTTTGTTTCAACTTTATTGAGATAAACGTCAGTTGTAGTCCATCCTTTAATTTCATAACTAATTTTATCAAAAAAAATATTTAGTAAATTGTTGTTATGAGCAATTTTAAAAGAGAACGTTTCATTATTCTCCTTAATTGTTTCCACCTGATCTAGTTTGTCTAGTAGAAATTTTTTATCTAAAATCAAATTGAGGGGAGTGTCTTTAAGTTGGTACCTTAAATAATTTTTAATTTTTTTACTATTAACCACCAAGGATCTTCCATTTGATACTAAAATTTTATTATAAATATCATCGTATTTACACAAAATTTTTTTTGGATAAGAAATTATGCATTCACCTTTCTCAGTTTTTTTTCCAATTTTTTGTATGAATTTAAAAGACATATTATTTGTCTCTTTTAACTTATTTTTTATTTGCTCTGTTGATGATGCAAAAACATTTGATGGATGAAAAAATATTAAAAAGAAAATTATATATCTCACTATTTTAAAACTTCTCTTTTACCAACATGATTTGCTTTACTAACTTCACCATTAGCTTCCATTTGATCAATTATTCTTGCAGCTCTATTGTATCCAATTTGTAATTTTCTTTGTAAAAATGAAGTAGATGCCTTTCTTTCTGATTTAATTATTTCTAATGCTTCGCTATACAATTCATCTGTATCAGAATTATCCTTATTTTTTTCACCAATTTCTTTTTCGTCAGCAAAATTCAAAATTTCATCAACATAATCTGGCTCTGCTTGATTTCTCAGGAAGTTATTTACTTTATCAATCTCTATTTCAGATACATAAGGTGCATGTATTCTAGTAATTCTGTTTGCAGAAGACATATATAACATGTCCCCTTTGCCTAAAAGTTGTTCAGCTCCTTGCTCACCTAAAATTGTTCTGCTATCAATTTTAGAGGTTACTTGAAATGAAATACGGGTAGGAAAATTAGCTTTTATTGTTCCAGTTATTACGTCTACACTTGGCCTCTGTGTGGCCATTATTATGTGAATTCCAGCCGCTCTAGCCATTTGTGATAATTTTTGAATATAGTTTTCAATTTCTTTTCCAGCTACCAACATGAGATCCGACATTTCATCAACTATTACAACAATATAAGGCATCTTAACTTTATGCTTCTCGTTATATCCATCAATGTTCCTTACACCTACTTTTGTCATTAATCTGTATCTACTTTCCATTTCTTTAACTACCCAACCCAAAACAGATGCTGCCTTTTTTGCCTCCGTAATAACTGGACATAATAAATGGGGAATCCCCTCATAAGTTGAAAGTTCTAACATTTTTGGATCAATTAAAATGAACTTACATATGTCAGGCGTATGTTTGTAAATTAGTGATAGAATAATTGTATTTATACATACTGATTTTCCTGAGCCAGTAGTCCCAGCTATTAATAAATGAGGCATCGAACTTAAATCACTAGTTATAGGCTCTCCAGATATACTTTTGCCAAGAGCAATTGGTAATTTTATTTCTCTTTTTTTGAAATTCTTATCAGAAATTATTTCCCTGAGAAAAACATTTTCTCTGGATATCTTAGGTAGTTCAATACCAACAGTATTGCTTCCCGGTATTGTAGCTATTCGTGCAGACTCTGAACTAGTATTTCTAGCAATGTCCTCCGCTAAATTAATAATTTTAGAAACTTTCACTCCTGCCGCAGGTTCAAATTCGTTTAGAGAAACAACAGGTCCATGACTTATTTTTTTTATTTTCCCCTCCACACCAAAATCAAGAAGTATTTTTTCTAATCCCTCAGAATCAATTTTAATATCCTCTTTTTTATTAGATATTTTTTCTGGTTTTTTTAAAAAATCAATTAACGGTAATTTAATTTTTACATCATTTAGAAACGTTTTATTACTAGTAAATAAATCTTCTTGAACAGGTCGCTCATGAGCTTTTTCAACTATTGAACTCTCTTTGAATATACCTTCTTGATTAATAGAATTGCTTTTTTTTGATAAGAACAATTTTTTGATTATTATAAAAAAGTTTAAAAAATGTGTAATTTTAAAATTACTACTTAATAAAAAAAATAATAAAATTAGAAATATTAATAAATAATAACTCATAGTTTCATTAATTTTCAAAAAGTCTGCAATTATAGTTTCAGACATCAAATCACCAACAAAACCATTGTTACCATTAATTATTAACCAATAGGTTTCCTTATGAAAAATACCAAAGAAAAATGTTGCAACAATAATGTAAAGAATTATGAAAAAAATATTTTCTATTATAACTATAAATTTTTTATTAATTGTTATAGATAGTCCTGTGAAAAGAAGAGAAAAAGGAATTAAAAGTGATATTATACCAAACGACTGAAAAAATATATCGGCAATAAAACTCCCCCTGAAACCAAGAAAATTTTTTATTTCAAGGTTTTCTTTAAATATAAAATTTGGGTCCTCAGGAGAATAGCTAATTAAAGATATAAAAAGTAATATTGAGGCAATTACTAGAAAAATACCAACTAGTTCAGCCAGTCTCCTAATTATAAAATCACCTATTTTATTGATATAATTTTTAAATATCATGAATCAAAACTGCATTTGTCACTTTGTATCATTTAATTTTTATTGTTAAAATTATTTTGTTATGAAAATTTGTCTTATAGGCCAAAATTTAACAAATTTGATTCTTGCTAACATTTTTTTGGAAAAACAACTTAATGTTGATCTATATTTTAATAAAAAAGTTCAAAATATAAAAACAAATAGAACAATAGCTTTATCAAGTGAAAATTTTAATTATTTAAAAATTTTAACAAAATCGAACATTATTCCATGGAAAAGCAAAGAAATTAAAATTTTTACAGAAAGTTCTAAATCTGAAGAAATAATAAATTTTAATAAAAAAAATAAAGAGGTTTTTAATTTAATATCCTATTCGAAACTGAATAAGATTTTTTTAAGAAAAATAAAAAATTCAAAATTTATAAAATTTATTAATATAGATACATCTAGTCCAAGTATTCTAAAAATAATCAAAAACTACGACTTAGTCATTAATAGTGAAAACAAAAATTTTATTTCAAATAAATTTTTTACAAATAAAATAAAAAAAAATTACAGAAGCAGAGCATACACATTTTTAATACATCATAGACATAAAGCAAATGATATTGCCATTCAAATTTTTACAAAATTTGGACCTTTGGCATTTCTTCCATTGTCTAATACTAAAACTTCAATAGTTTTTTCTTACAAAGGTGGAAAAATAGATGATAGTAAAATCATCGAAATATTTAAAAAATATAATTCTTTCTATTCAGTTACTAAAATTACTAAAATTGAAAATGTTAGTCTAAGTTTTGAAATGCTTAGAAAATATACTCATAATAATGTCCTTGCTTTTGGAGATTTAATACATCGCATACATCCTTTAGCAGGACAAGGATTTAATATGACAATTAGGGATACTAAAATAATATCAAAAATAGTTAATAATAAAATATCTCTAGGTCTTCCAATAGATATCACTGTTGCTGAAAATTTCCAGAGTTCTACAAAACATCTTAATTATATTTATGGAAAAGCAATTGATAATATATATGAATTTTTTAGACTTGATAGCGATATTAACAATCTAATTTCGAAACCTGTTTTTAAAATTTTGAATAAAAATTCTATTTTTAAAAAGTATTCTAATATTCTATCAGATAGAGGATTAAATTTATAAATTACTGAAGAGTAGTATTTTCAAACTCGTCTTTAATATAATTATTTAAAATTTGTTCCATTTTTTCTTTTCTTACATTTATATCAAGACTTTCTAATAATATTTGTTTTTCTTCTAATGAGAAAGGTGATGCCATTGATAGATCGTTAAGAGTTTGGCTAAGATCTTTCTTTTCTAAATCCTTTAAGTTTACAATATATCCTTGTTTTTTGAAAAATGTTTTCATGTTCTTCATAATCAAACTTAAGTCAGAAAAGTTAACTTCATTACTTTTTTGCATTACATCTTTAGAAAAATGATCATATTGAACACTGCACTCACGGTACATTTTGTCAGTATTTAATTCTGAGTTAATTTTGTATCTACAAATCCCATTTAAAATAATAAGTATTCTACCATCTTCTGTTTCATTGAAACTTGTGATCTTGCCAATACACCCTATTTCATATAAATCAGGTTTTTTCAAAGATCCTGTTTTTTTTGGCTGTATCATTCCAATCATCCTGTGCTTTTTCATACTATCATTTACCATTTGTAAATATCGAGGCTCGAAAATGTTTAGTGGAACAGTTGTGCCAGGAAACATTATAAAATTTGATAGAGGAAAAATTGGTATAGTTTTTGGTAATTCATTAATATTCATATAATAATTATAATTATTCTTTTTAAAGTTACAACTGACAGAAATGTTTCGATAGTCGCATATAATAATTTAATCACTTGCTAAATTCCAAAAAAACTTTTAGTTTTGATAAGTAAGAATAAGCGGGCATAGCTCAGTGGTAGAGCGTCTCGTTGCCAACGAGAAGGTCGTGGGTTCGAGTCCCATTGCCCGCTCCATTATAGGAATTATATTATGAGTGATTTAGCAAGTAAAAAATGTATCCCGTGCGAAGGTAACATCCCGCCATTTGATACAGAAGAAATTCATAAATATTTAAAACAAGTTGATGGATGGGAAGTTATAGAGGACAAAATCGATGGATTTCATTTGATAAAAAATTTTAAATTTGATGATTTCTTACAAAGTCAAGAATTTGTGAATAAAGTTGGAGAAATTGCTGAAACAGAGGGACATCACCCTGATCTGTGGTTTGGATGGGGCTATGCAAGAATTAAAATATTTACTCACGCAATTAAAGGTCTTGCTGAGAGTGATTTTATTTTAGCTGCTAAAATAGATAAGATAAATTGATTAGTGATTAAAGTGTCTTGTTTTGGAAAATACCAAAATAGTATTTGTTTGGTTAGCAAATTTAATAATTTCTTTATCATTTTTTGAACCCGACGGTTGAATGACTGCTGAAATCCCTGCTTGTACCAATTTTTCTATACCATCTACAAACGGGAAAAACGCATCAGATGCTGCTAAGATTTCATCACTATCGCTTATTTTCTGAAACTTTTTCATTTTATCAATTGCTATTTTGCAACTATCTAACCTACTTGGTTGACCAGAACCTATGCCTATTGTCTTGTAATCTTTTGTAATGACTATCGCGTTCGATTTTACACTTCTACATATATTAAATGCAAAAATAAGTTTGTTTAAGGTTTTATTCGTAGGTTTTAATTTTGATACAATTTTAAAATAATTCTTAGAAAAATGTTGATTATCTGGATCTTGAACTAAAATAGAATTAAATTTATTTATAAAATTAAATTTAAAATTTTTTTCTACTTTGCTAGAATCAATTAGCCTTAGATTTTTTTTCTTTTTTAAAAGTTTGACTGATTTTTTGTCAAACCCATTAGCAATTATTACCTCAAAAAATATTTTATTAATCTCTTTAGCTAAACTAATATTTAATTTAAAGTTACATGATACAATACCACCATAGGCACTAATTGGGTCACTTTCTAAAGCCTCTTTAAAAGATTTGATTTTGTTTTGATTAATGGAAACACCACAGGGATTTGCATGTTTAATTATTGCTACACCTCTATTTCTTGGCAAAGTTTTGGATATACTTAGAGCCGAATAAAGATCGTTATAATTGTTGTAACTCAGTTGTTTTCCACTGATTTGAATAATTTCATGTTTGTTATCCTGCGAATATATTGCTGCTTTTTGATGAGGATTTTCCCCATACCTTGTCTCCTCAACTAATTTTCCAGAAAAAATTTTCTTAATTGGGAAAATGTTATTAGACTTTTGATTGAAATAATTAAAAATTTTTGACTCATAATATGCAGTCTCCATAAATGCTTCCTCGGCCAATTTTTCTCTAAATTTTAAATTCGTAGACCCTCTATTTCTATCTAATTCAATAATTAGATCTTCATACTGTTTTGTGTTACTAAGGACAACTACATCATTATAATTTTTTGCAGCTGATCTAACCATTGTTGGTCCTCCAATATCTATATTTTGAATTATATTTTTGTGGCCAGAATTACTTAACAAAACTTTTTCAAACGGATAAAAATTTATAATGACTAAATCTATATTTTCATAATTATTAATTTTCATTTCTTTTTGATGTTTTTTATTCTGCCTAACATTTAAAATCCCAGAATGAATTTTTGGATGTAAGGTTTTAACTCTTCCATCTAGCAGCTCTTTTGAACTCGTAAATTTAGATACTTCTAAGCATTTAAAACCCATACTTTTAATTTTTTCATATGTGCCACCTGAGCTTATTATTTTGATTTTATATTTTTTTAGTAAATTTAATAATGGCCTTAAACTAGATTTATCTGATAGTGAAATTAAAGCTGTCTTAATTTTTATTGTATTTTTTCGAATACCCATTTAATTTCCTGAGTTATGTCCTTTATTTTACCTGATAAACATATATTTTGATTTTCACTAGTTAAATTTTTATTACCGAAATATATACCCGATTCAATATTTATAATCTCACAGTTAGTTGAAAATTTCCATCCAGAATTCTCAATTTCAATAAGTACAGTTTTGTTATCTAGTGTTTTTGTTAATTTAACACTTGGTTCCATATGAAATCTGATATCATATTTTCTTGGTTCCAACTTTTTCTTTGAAACTATTCTATCGGTTCCTATCAATTTATTTTTTTCAACGAAATATTCTAAAGATCTTTCATATAAAATTCCAAATTTTTTTAAAAATCCATTATGAGATGCTTTGATTAACCAATAGTTTTTTTCATTAACAATATTTTTATCACTAATTTTTAAACCATTTTCTAATGTTTTATAGTTTCCATTGTTTCTAAATGAACAACTTGAATGATTATCAATTATAAGTGCTGAGTGGGAAGCAGTAGATTTTGAAATTAGATTTAATTTATTTTTATAATCCTGAAAGTAACCAGAATTCGAAATAAGTTTTTTATCTTTATAGAAGAATTCAAATGAAAGAGCTCCACTTTGATAGTTATACGAAAATGTTTTTTGGGGTGAATTTCCAACATCCATTGCAAGAATGCAATTTTTGTTTTTCAAAATAGCATATCCTCCTACCTCATTATTTGAATTTTCGAACTTATATTTATGAAATGAAAGATATTTATTAAATTCCTTTAAATCATTTTGATGATTCCCATTGAATAGTAAACTTTGTTCGATTTCAGAAAAAACGGAATAAGATTTTCCTAGATAGAAAATTATTTCATCAAGGTACTCAGGTATATCATTAAAAGACTCTTTTAATATTTCTCTAACAAGAACAAAATATTTTAAATAAAAATTTAATTGCCTAATACTTCTTGTTTTTGGAAAATACTCATCGTCAAAAGAACTGATAATAATTTTTCTTAGTAATTCTAATCCATAATTTAAAAATTTTTCATTTTCGTATGATAATCCTGTGATTATTATTGCAGTACATCCTAATAATTTATCATTAACAGATTGAGATTTGCTTATTTCATTTATTAAATGATTAATTTGTTTGTTTACAGACAAATTAAATTTGTTCTTATATTTACTGTCACTTTCATCATAAGATAATTTAGAGTTTGCAATCCAAGATATTATTCTCTTTGATAAAATATCGATTTGCCATGTTAATGAATTGTAATTTTGGTTTTTTTCAATCCACTTAATTATTATTGATTGTGTAATATTTGGTGAAGATTTTAAATCGATACTAAACAACCAATAAAAATTATTAAGTTTATATAAGTTATGCCCATTTAATAATTTATTTTCCCAAATATTATCTTTATCTAATTCCTCAATTTTAATTTTTTTTTTATCATATTTAACTAAGCAACTCAGAATGCTTAGACTTGGTCTATATGTAATATTACTTATTTCAATTTTTGAAATTTTATTATTATAAAAATTTGATTTTAAGTATAATTTTCTTATTTGATTTTTGGATGTGTAAAAAAATTCATTTATAAAAGTTAAAGAATTTTTTAAATACATCTTACATTGATCTTAGCGTTTCTATATTTTTTTTAATATTGCCATTATTTTCATTAAATATAGTTGTTCCAGAAACCAATATATTTGCACCTGCCGATATAACTTCCTTTGAATTAGAAAAGTTAATTCCACCATCGACTTCAATATCAAAGTTTAACTTATTATCTTTTTTTATTTGATGAAGCTTTCTAATTTTTTCAATTACCTCTGGCATAAATTTTTGGCCACCAAATCCTGGATATACACTCATTATTAAAACTAAATCAATATCCTTTAAAAGTTTTTCTATGATATTTATTTCAGTATTTGGATTTAAAGATATTCCTACTTTTTTTTTTAATTGCTTTATAAGTTGAATTGACTCAATTAAATTATTAGTTGCTTCTGGATGAATTGTTATTATATCAGATCCTGCTTCAGCAAAATTTTTAATATATTTATGAACCGGCGAGATCATCAAATGTACATCAAAGGGTAATTTTGTATAATTTCTTAGAGTTTTTATCACTGGGGGACCTATTGTGATGTTTGGAACAAAATGTCCATCCATTACATCAACATGTATCAAATCTGCACCACCATCTTCTAGTCGTTTAATCTCATTACCTAACTGACTAAAATCTGCTGAGAGAATTGAAGGTGAAATTTGTATATTTTTCATTAATAAATAAAAACTAGTACTATCAATTTTTAAATATATTTGAATTATTATTTGCCAAATACTTTGTAAATTTCTGCAGCTATTTCACTTTCTAATGGAAACGATAACATTCCCATAACAGAATAACCCATTAAATAAGGCATTAAATAAAATCTAAACATATAAAAAAACCATGCAACATAAAGTGGGACTAACGGTCCTATAATGAAACTAGGAGTTATGAATTTAAAAATTTTAATAATTGGATTTGTGTATTTCACAAATACTTTCATAAAAAAAAATTCAGAATCTTCTTTTTGAAAAATATTCATTGCAGATCTTCCAATTAAAGTCCACATAATGATACCTAAGATGTAGTCTATTACTAAAATATATAAAGGCATTTATCTGAAAAAAATGGGGGCGGTATCCGCCCCCAAAAAGTTTAATTTAATGTTGCTTACCAAGTATTGTCTTACCTGATGGAACACGAACTTCGTCTACCATTTGCTGTGTAGCTTTATCTGGTTCTTCAGTCATTAAACTTACTACAACCATTACAACTAAACAGACAGACGCTCCGATAATACCGAAACGTAAATGGTCAATACCTAACCAAGGTGCATTGCCCATAAACTTAGGATACACATAAATTAGATAAGCTGTTCCTGATGCAAGACCTGCTATCATACCTGCTATTGCTCCTTGTCTTGTTGCTCTCTTCCACCATACACCAAGTATTAATGGGAAGAACAATCCTGACATTGCAAAATCAAATGCCCAAGCAACTGCACCAAGGATACTAGTAATCCTCATCGATGCAATGTATGCTCCAGCGGCACCAATAACTATTAGAAGTGCTCTAGCAACTAACAATCTTTTTCTTACATCCGCTTTTGGATCAATGATTTTGTAATAAATATCATGTGATAAAGCGTTTGCGATAGCAAGAATTAGACCATCAGCAGTTGACATCGCAGCAGCCATTCCTCCTGCAGCAACTAGTCCAGAGATTACGTATGGTAATCCAGCAACTTCAGGAGTTGCTAGTACAACTACGTCACCTCTCATAAACCATTCATTTAACTGGAGAATACCATCTCCGTTAAAGTCTGCTATGAAGGCTTGTTTTACATTAATCCAAGCATTTACCCACTCAATTTGCATAATTTCAGCAATTGGTTTTCCAATAATACCTGTTGGTAAGTTTGGATCTATTAGTGAGATCTTGGATAATGTTGCAAGCATTGGCGCTGAAGTATAAAGCAATGCAATAAAGAATAGTGACCATGCCACTGATTTTCTTGCAGCTTTAACACTTGGAGTAGTGAAGTATCTCATTAAAATGTGCGGTAAAGAAGCTGTTCCTACCATCATACATAGTGCTAATGAAATAAACTTCCATGCAGCCATTCCACCTTCTGGCACACCTGCGTGTGACACAGCGATAGATTTTAGACCACCTGGTACACCTGCAGCTTTAATATCTGCAGCAGCATTTTTAACTAATCCAAATTGCGATTCAAGTGCACCTAATCTAGCTACTTCCTCACCTAACATAAAGTGTGGAAAGAAACCAAATCCTGATTTGTTACTAATCCAGAATACTGGAATTAGATAAGCAATAATCAATACTATGTATTGAGCAACCTGTGTCCAAGTTACTGCTCTCATTCCGCCTAGCATTGAACAAAGTAAAATACTTACTAGTCCAACCCAAACTCCTAATTCAAATGGAATACTTAGTGCTCTTGATGCGATTGTTCCTGTTGCGTTAATTTGAGCTGTTACATAAGTGAAAGATGCCAATGTTAAAACAACTACGGCACAGAACCTTGCAAAGTTTCCGCCATATCTTGTTCCAATAAAATCTGGCACAGTATAACATCCAAATTTTCTCAAATATGGTGCTAAAAGTGATGATACCAAAACGTATCCCCCAGTCCATCCGACTAAGAAAGCCATATAAGTATAACCACCAAAGTAAATACCACCAGCCATTGCAACGAATGATGCACCTGACATCCAGTCAGCTGCAGTTGCCATTCCGTTAAATACTGTTGGCACCTGTCTTCCAGCAACATAATAAGCATCGACCTGAACAGTTCTAGATAAATACCCAATCAAGGCATATATACAAACTGTAAAGGCGACAAACAAAATACCAATTGTTTTAGCGGTCATACCTGCTTGCTCCGCTATCGCCATCAATATGATGAATACAATGAAGCCCCCAGTATATGTTCCGTAAATTTTTGGTAGGTTGTCAATAAAATTGCCTTTAAACATTAATCATCCTCCTTTTCGGTAAAACCAAACTCTTCATCGATTTTTTCCTGTCTATTTGCAAACCAAAAAATTAGGACCACAAATGCAATGATGGAACCTTGCGCACACATGTAATACGCTAATGGATATCCCATAAAACTTGAAGTGTTTAGGTCAGAACCAAACATGAAGATCAGATAACCGAAAACAAACCAAATAATTAATGTAATTATCATTAACCCTTTGGTTTTTTCCCAGTGCTTTTCTTTGTTTGACATTATTTTAATCCTCCCTATAGGTTAAAGATATAATTCATACTCATTTAAAGTGATATTTAAAGGGTAAAAAATGGCATATATTTATAGTAAAAGTTGTAATATCGGTTCTAAATGGGCATCAAATACAAATTAAAGCTCAAAGATTTGAAATTTGAGTATTTAAAGGAATATTTCATTCCATTCTTAAAATATTTTAAAAAAACAAAAAAAATTGAAAATTATTCTGACCTAAAAGAATTTATCCAAAAAAAATCTGCATGGGTAAGTCAAGTAACTCTTTATGGATATTTGAAAACTAGAATGGGGGCAAAATATGTATTGATGTTTGAAGATGAAATATTTTTAGGATCGATTAACAAAGCTAAATGGAATATTTATTCAACTGCATTACAGGATTTAACTTTTTATACAATCTCTTTTTTAAAAAATATCAGAAATCAACATGATACAGAAAAAGCAAATGAAATTTATTTTGAAATTTTAGATAATGAACTTCAGAAAAATGAAATGCCAAAGGAAATATATGAAAATGCAAAAAAAAATTTTCTTAAAAGATATGAAAAGATTAATTGGAATGAATATCATGAGTCATTACCATTTAATACCAGCGCGCTATCATTATATGAATGGTCCCCAATCGCTGAAGAATTAAAATCTTTAGACAAAAAAATAGTTTTGAATTCTATGATACTGAAATGGGATAATGTTAAAAAGGAATTTATAGAATTAATAAATTTTTAGGTATTCTTTCTATTTTCAACTAAACTTTTTACAACACTTGGATCTGCCAAAGTTGTTGTATCACCTAATTGATCATGTTCATTTGCCGCAATTTTTCTTAGAATTCTTCTCATAATTTTGCCTGATCTAGTCTTTGGAAGCCCAGGTGAAAATTGTATTAAATCTGGTGTAGCTATTGGACCAATTTGTTTCCTAACCCACAGTTTTAAATCTCTCTCCAAATCTAAAGTCGATTTTTCTCCAACATTTAAAGTTACATAACAATATAAGCCATTACCTTTAATATCATGTGGATATCCAACAACAGCAGCCTCTGCAACTTTTGGATGAGCTACAAAAGCACTTTCTATTTCCGCAGTTCCAAGATTATGTCCTGAAACAATAATTACATCATCAACTCTTCCTGTAATCCAGTAATATCCATCTTTATCTCTTCTGCATCCATCTCCCGTAAAATATTTTCCATCAAATTGAGAAAAATAAGTATCAATAAATCTTTGATGATCACCATAAACAGTCCGCATCTGACCAGGCCAAGATTGTGCTATACACAAACGACCTTCAGCTTCTCCTTTTAAAACTTTTCCATCTTTATTTACTATTACTGGTTTAATACCATAAAATGGTTTTGTTGCTGAACCTGGTTTTAAATTTATAGCACCTGTTTGAGGACTAATTAATATTCCACCAGTTTCAGTTTGCCACCAAGTATCAACAATCGGACAATTGGAGTCTCCAACAGTTTTATAATACCATTCCCATGCTTCGGGATTGATTGGTTCACCTACTGTTCCTAGTAATTTCAGTGATTTTCTTGATGTTTTCTTGACGGGTTTATCACCTTCTCTCATTAAAGCTCTAATTGCTGTAGGAGCAGTATAAAAAATATTCACTTTATATTTATCAACTATTTGCCACCATCTTGAACTATCAGGATACGTTGGGATGCCCTCAAACATTATTGTTGTTGCACCATTTGATAATGGTCCATAAATAATATAGCTATGACCAGTTACCCAACCAATGTCAGCTGTACACCAATAAATATCTTTGGGTTTATAGTTGAATATATATTGATGAGTCATCGATGCGTAAACCATATACCCACCAGTTGTATGCATCACCCCTTTTGGTTTACCTGTTGAGCCTGATGTATATAAAATAAATAATGGATCTTCAGCATTCATTTCTTCGGGCTCACATTTATTTGAAACTTTTTTTGTTAACTCGTGGTACCAAACATCTCTTCGTTCATCCCAATTAATTCTATTACCTGTCCTTTTGACAACTATACACTTTTTTACATTTGGACAATTTACTAAAGCTTCATCAGCAATTGATTTTAGAGGTATTATTTTTCCACCCCTTATACCTTCATCTGCAGTAATAAGATAATCAGACTCACAATCATTTATTCTTCCAGAAATACTATCAGGAGAAAATCCTCCAAAGATTATTGAGTGCACTGCCCCTATTCTTGCACACGCTAACATAGTATATGCAAGTTCTGGAATCATAGTTAAATAAATTGTTACTCTATCACCTTTCTTAACTCCTAATTCTTTAAGACCATTTGCGGCTTTAGAAACTTCTTTGTGTAATTCTTTATAAGAAATTTTCTTTTGAACTTTTGGATCATCTCCAACCCACATAATTGCAGTTTTGTCTTTATTTTTTTTTAAGTGTCTATCAATACAATTTGCAGATGCATTTAGAGTACCGTCGTAAAACCATTTTATCTTAACATCTGATTTACTATATTTAACATCTTTAATTTTTGTATATGGTTTTATCCAATTAATTCTTTTTCCTTCTTTTTTCCAGAAACCATCATTGTCTTTTATTGAAGCTTTATATTTTTTTTCGTACTGAGATTTATTAACTAAAGCTTTACTAATCCAATCTTTCTTTGTTTTATATACAAGCTCTTTTTCTTGCTTTGGTGCAAAAGATTTTACTTTAGATTTTTTTTTAGTAATTATTTTACTCTTTTTTTTCTTAGCTTTTTTTTTTGGCATGGGTTATAAATTTCTCAGATACTACCCATCTTCAAAATAATTTTCCAGCATTTAGTGTCAATTGGCATGACAGACAGTCTGCTTTGTTTTATTAGTGCAATATCTTTTAAATCTTTATTTTTTTTAATGTTTTCAAGAGAAATGGGCGTTTCTATTCTACTTTTATACTTAACTTTTACTGCCACAAATCGCTTCTCTTTATCAGTTGGGTCGATAAATGCTGTTTTAATTACTTCAACAATTCCAACAATTTCTTTACCAATGTTTGAATGATAAAAAAAACAAAGATCGCCCTTCTTCATTTTTTTTAAATTATTTGCTGCTTGATAATTTCTTACTCCATCCCAGACAGCACCTTTAGTTCCAGCTTTAATTTGTTGATCAATAGACCAAACATTTGGTTCTGATTTTAACAACCAATAATTCATATTTTCAAATTAAACATACACGTTTTCTGTAAAGCTTCTTACAACAAATATTTTTCCTTTTTCTACTTTTAATATTTTTTTATTTTTAGCATCTATTATAAATTCTTTTGAAACTTTACTACTATTTCTCTTAATTGTATTTTCAATTTTAAATCTCTCTTTTCCAGTTATCTGAAAAAAATTATCATTTACTCTATGAGACATGTGTCCTGGGTGGTTAATAATTGGTTCTGAAAAAATCCACCAGAACACTCTACAATAACTTTTATTTAACCATTCAACTTTTAAATTTTTTCTTACAGTAGATGAATAATTGAAGGTATGGTCTAATAATTGATCATCTGGTGCTTTAGGGTATTTAATTATATTTTCTAACCATTCATTTAAAACATTGATGGATGAATTACTTTCTGAGAAATATGCTACTCCTCCACTTGAGAAAAGTTGTCCTTCTTTATTTGGATTATTTAAAAGTTTTACGTTTACACTATTTATATAATAAGTCTCCTCTATCTCGCCTCTTTCGGAATTAATTTTGAGTTTTACTGGCAAATATCCATCATTCTCGGAGTCCTCTAACCAGTTATATATAGCAAAATCTATATTTTTTTCTTTCAGAGAATAAAATAATTTTGGTTCTTTCATTACAACCAAATCGCAATCTAAAAAAATAATTGGTATTTTAAATTGTTTTAGCATATCTATTATTAATTTAGGCATACAATAATTAATATCATTAGATCCTTTATCGCTTTTAGAATAATGAATAGTTGGAACTTCAAATATTTTATAATTAAGATTAAAATTATTAAGGGAATTTATTAATCTATCAGCCTTATCTTTATAATTTTGGGTAAAAAAACTTACTATCAGGAAATCTTCTACTTTTAATTTATTTTCTTTATAAATTTTCACTAAAGTTTTACCCCAGCACCTTTTAAAAATTTTGCGTTTTTATCTAAAGCTAATCTTGGATTAGCAATTAAATCTAAACTATCAAAATTTTTTACCTTATATTTTTCTAGCCCAACCATCGCAATCATTGCTGCATTATCTCCACATAACCTTATGTCTGGAAATATTGGTTTAAAATTATTCTCTTCGCTGACTTTTGTTAATTTATTTCTTATTCCACTATTTGCAGCAACACCACCAGCTACAACAAAATTATATTTATTTGTTGTATTTATTTTCTTAAATTCTTTAAATGCTCTTTCAGTTTTAACATGTAATATTTCTTCTATAGTTTTTTGAAATGAAGCAGCAAGATCAAATTTCTCTTGCTCATTTTTTATCTCTTTTGATGTTCTTAAAATAGCTGTTTTAAGTCCTGCGAAAGACAAGTTGCAACCCCCTTTATCTAGTATAGGTTTTGGTAATTTAAATTTATTAGGATCACCTCTTTTTACAAATTCTTCTAGCTTAGGACCCCCAGGAAATTCTATCCCTAAAATTTTTGCTGTTTTATCATAAGCTTCTCCTAGCGCATCATCAATGGTTGTCCCCAATCTTTTATAATCTCCTAAGCCGTTTACACTTAAATATTGAGAATGACCTCCAGATATTAGTAAAAGCAAATAAGGATATTCTAGTTTTGTGTGTAACTTTGGACTAAGCGCATGTCCTTCCAAATGATTAATACCAATGAAAGGAATTTTTAAAGTAGATGCCATACCCTTTGCAAAGTTTAAACCAACACTAAGACATATTATTAATCCAGGACCAGATGTACATGCTACTCCGGAAATTTCATTAATCTTTATTTTACTTTCAACAATAGCTTTATTTGCTATTAAATTTATTTTTTCTACATGTGATCGGGCAGCGAGTTCAGGAACAACTCCACCAAATTCACTATGAATATCAAATTGACTAGATACTACGTTTGATAATATTTTTGGGATATCATTACCGTCATCCTGAACTAATGCAACAGCAGTTTCATCACAACTTGTTTCTATTCCTAAAATAATTGATTTTTTGGTCATAAATTATTTTTTTTAATTATTACAATTAATCTATAAGATTGTAATAAAAATAAGTTTTATGAAAAAAAATACTCTAACAATTGGAACAAGAGGTAGCAAGTTAGCATTAATTTACGCGGAAAAAGTAAAAAATGAATTACATAAAATTTTTCCAAATGAAATAAAACTAAAAAAAATAGTAACAACAGGAGATCAAAAACAAGACCAACGGTTGTCTGATATAGGTGGCAAAGGATTATTTGCAGAGCAAATTGAAAAAGAATTACTTAATGAGGATATTGATATTGCTGTGCATGCACTAAAAGATATGCCAACAATCGAAACAGAGAGTCTTTTGACAAACAATTTTTTAAAAAGAAATTCACCAAAAGAAATATTAATTAGTAAAAATAATACAAAATTTGAGGATCTAGCGCCTAACTCTGTAATTGGCACCTCTTCCTTCAGAAGGGAATTTCAATTAAAGAAAAAAAGATCTGATTTAAAATATAAATTAATCAGAGGAAATGTAGATACAAGAATTCAAAAATTAGAAAATGGTGAATTTGATGCAATTCTACTTTCTAAAGCTGGCATAGATTCATTAAAATTACAAAATAAAATCACACAAGAATTTAGTGTTGATGAACTCGTACCTTGTGCTGGACAAGGAATAATTGCAATACAATGTAAAAAAAATAATAGTGATATTATAGATTTGCTAGAAAAAATTAATGATATTGAAACTAGAATTTTAGCAAATGCTGAAAGAGAGGTTTTGAGAGTTCTAGAAGGAGATTGTGATACAGCAGTAGGGGTATTTGCAAAAATTACTGGTGGAAATGTAGAATTGGTAACAGAACTCTTTTCTGTAGATGGAAAAATGAGATATTTTATTAGAGAAACAGTAAAAAAAGATAAAATAGAAACTGCTAGTAGAATGATTGGAGAAAAACTTAAGTTGCAATCAAAAGGTTCTTATAAAAATTAGTATGCATATTTTATTAACCAGACCATTGGATGATAGCAAAGAATTAATATTAAAATTTAGTTCACTGAATCATAAAGTTTCGCATTTACCTTTGTTGCAAATTAAAAAGAAAGAAATACCTGACATAGATCTTAATCAATTTAAAGCAATTATTTTTACTAGTGCTAATGCTATAAAAAATTTAGATATTTCAAAAATTGATAAAAATATTTTTTGTTTTTGTGTTGGTATTGCAACTGAAAGAAAAGCAAAAGAATTAGGTTTTCAAAATATTTACTGTGCAGACGGAAATGTAAACAATCTTAAAGAGTTAATACTTCAAAATTTTGATCCTAAGATTGGATCAATGCTATATTTAAGTGGAGAAATTGTTTCTTATAATCTTGATCAAGACTTAATTTCAGAAAACTATGTCATAAAGCGAATTATAAATTATACTGCAATACCCAATGAAAATTTAAGTGATGATTTTTTAAAAGATATCAAATCTTCTGTGCCAGAAATTATTTTTATATATTCTGAAAATAGTGCAAAGACTTTTTATAGTTTAATAAAAAAATATAATTTAGATAATATTTGGATGGAAACTAACCTTATGTGTATGGGTGAAAAAGCATCATCAGTATTAAATAACATTAAATGGAAAAAAATTTTTCTTTTTAACCCTGGTGAAGAGGAGTTTTTGCTATATAAAATTTAAAAATGGACGTTTTAAATAAACTTAATGAGCTATTTTTATCTGTTTGGAAGCAGGGTATTCTTGGGGTAGATTTCTTTCAGATAATAGTAGGTCTTGGAATATTTGTATTATTTTTAATATTTAGAGGTCTAATCAGCAAACTTGTAATAAAAAAATTGGAATTAATTTCAAAAAGAACAACCAATAAATTGGATGATACTTTCGTAAAATCTATGGAAGGTCCTGCCAGGTTTCTTCCAATTGTTCTCGGTGTCTTTTTTGCCAGTTACTATATGTCATTTGATAATGAGACTAGGGGTTTCATAGATAATGTTAACAGAACTTTAATAACAATTTTAATATTTTGGATAATACATCAGATAATTGAGCCTATATCATATATTTTAAGTGGATTAGATAAAGTCCTGACAAAAGAATTAATAGGCTGGATTATAAAGTCTCTTAAAATTTTAATTTTTATATTAGGTGCAGCTGCTGTTCTTGAGTTATGGGGAATCAAAATTGGACCAATAATTGCAGGATTAGGTTTATTTGGAGTAGCAGTAGCATTAGGAGCACAAGATTTATTTAAAAATTTAATATCTGGAATTTTAGTATTAGTTGAAAAAAGATTTAAAATTGGTGATTGGATTAAAGTTGAGGGAGTTATCGAAGGGGTTGTTGAGAACATTGGTTTCAGATCAACTGTTATAAGAAAATTTGATAAATCACTGGCTATTATTCCTAATTTTCAATTTGCAGAAAATGCAGTGATTAATAATACAAGAAAGACTAACTGGGCTATTAGTTGGATAATAACTCTTCAATATGACACTACAATTGATCAATTGAAAACAATAAGAGACGAAATTGAAGATCACATAAATAAAGGTGATGATTATGACCAATCTGTAGGAGTCGCTGTAAGAATTGATAAGTTTTCAGATAGCTCGATTGATATGTATGTTAGATGTTTTACAAAAACAAATAGTTGGACTAATTATTTACAAGTAAAAGAAAATTTGGCACTTGAAATAAAAAAAATTGTTGAAGGTAAGGGAGCTGCTTTTGCATTTCCAAGTCAGTCTATTTATGTTGAAAAAAAATGATTGCTATATTTTATTTAGCTCTTCAAATTTTAAAACTTTATTCATATGTTGTAATTGCCAATGTCGTTATAAGTTGGTTGGTCGCTTTTAATGTAATAAATACAAGCAATCGGTTTGTATATTTAATATTAGATTTCACTTATAAAATGACAGAACCGATTTTAATCAGAATTAGAAGGTTTTTACCTAACCTTGGCGCTTTTGATATTTCTCCTATCGTACTTCTTTTGTTGATATGGTTCTTAGAAATGTGTATGAAACTCTACATTGCACCACTAATATTTTAATAAATGATTTTAATTGATGGAAAAAAAGCTGCTGCTGATTTAAGAGAAGAACTCAAGAAGGAAGTCTTATCCTTAAAAGATAAGCATAATAAAGTACCAGGTTTAACAGTCATATTGATTGGTGATTTAGCACCTAGTCAAATTTATGTTAGAAATAAAGAGAAATCTGCCAATCAAGTAGGTCTTAAATCAGAGGTGATTAGATACCCTGACATTGTTGAGGAAAGAGAAGTTTTAAAAAAAATTGATGAACTTAACAATGATGATTCTGTTTCAGGAATTTTAGTTCAGCTACCACTTCCAAAGCATATTGATAAACAAAAAGTTATAGAGGCAATTAAGCCAGAGAAAGATGTAGATGGATTTCATCCCATGAATGTTGGTAATCTGTCATCAGGTTATGAAAGTTCTATTCCATGCACTCCTTTAGGTTGTTATTTATTAATAAAAAAAATTGAACCAAACCTTAATGGAAAAAAAGCCGTAATTGTTGGAAGATCAAATTTAAATGGTAAGCCAATGACACAGTTGTTGTTGAAAGAAAATTGCACAGTTACAATTACTCACTCAAAAACAAATGATCTAAAGGGTGAATGTTTAAAAGGAGACATTATAGTTGCTGCTGTTGGGATCCCTGAGCTTGTAAAAGGTGATTGGGTTAAAAAAGATGCAATTGTGATTGACGTTGGTATTAATAAAACAGAAAACGGCTTAGTTGGTGATGTTGCATTTAATGAAGTATCAAAAGTTGCAAAAGCTTTAACTCCAGTTCCAGGTGGAGTCGGACCTATGACTATTGCATGTTTACTTAAAAATACAATCGAATGTTTTAAAAGAGCGAATAAATAAATTTACTATTGATTTCTTATTAATGGATAAACTTTAGGACTTAAGTATTTAAGATTGGTTAGCATAATTAAAATCAAGGTCACAATTCCTATAGAGGCACCAAGGTAAATTAAAACTTTAAAATCAAATTGCCAAACTAATTCAAAAATATTCTCCATAATAAATTTTGATCCGATTACTGCAAAAAAAATTGCAATTAATATTACTGACATAAAAATAATTATAAATTCTATCAAAGACGAAAATATAATTTCTTTTTTTGAAAAACCTAAAATTTTAAATACAAGATTTTGGTACTCTTTTACTTTTCCTTGGACCATTATAGCACTTGAGATAACAATCAATCCAATGACAATTGTTACACCGGAAATTAGGGTTACAGCTATGAAAACTTTATTTAAAACTGATGTTACTTTATTCAGGTAATCGGCAATTTTTATCATAGATAAACTCGGTAATACTTCTAACATTTTGGTTTCATCAAAATTATCTGGATTTTTAAACTTAGCAGTTGCTAAATATTCATGAGGAATTTTTTTTGCAAATTGTGGATTAAATAACATAGCAAAATTAATACTTAGATCACGATAATCAACTTCTCTAAAATTAACTATTTCTCCATCAATTTCTCGACCATAAATGTTTAAAGTAAAAATATCTCCCAACTCAATATTAAAATCTTTAGCCACTTTTGCATCAAGCGATATCTGAAGTTGGTTAGGTTTAGATAAATCCCACCATTTCCCATTTAAAATTGGGTTATCTTTAGGTATATTTTCAACCCAAGAAGATCTTCTTTCACTTCCAATTACCCAATAACTATCATTATCTGGTTTAATATAGCTATTTGGATTCACTCCATTAATTTTTACTATCCCAGAAGAAACCATAGGTACTATTTCGATGTTCGCATCAGGGTTCATTTTGTAAACACCTTGTTCAAATTTTTTCTTTTCACCTTTTTGAATTCCAACAAAAAAATAATCAGGTGCAATATCCGGAATAGATCTTGAAATTTCTCTTTTAAAATTTGTTCCAACTAAAGCTAAAGTTAATAATAAAGTTACACCTAAGCCTAAAGACATAATAGTGATAGGTGTGATACTTTTTGTTTGAGTTATATTTTTTATCGATACTTTTAAAGAGATATTTGAAATAAAATTAAACTTTTTCAGTAAATAAATTATAATTTTCGAAAGTAAAAAAAATACAATTAGACATACAAAAAAAGCTACAAAATAACCCAAGCTATAATAGGGACTTTCAGATCCTAGTGTAAACAATAAAACTAAAAATGATAACAAGATAAAACTCAAAACAACTGACTTTTTTGAGTAATAAAATTGCAGGTTTTGGAATACATTTCTAAATAGGTTTGATGCTTTAACTTGATCAATTGAACTTATTGTTGGTATTGAAAAAATTATAAGAACCAACAAACCTACAACAAATATTTTTATAAAATTAATTAAAGAGAATTTTGGATAAACATTTAATCCCAACCCATCAGATAAATATTTATCTGCAATTGGTACAATTAAAAAACTTGAGCCATAAGAAATTACAGTAATAATAAATAATAAAATTAATAATTGAAGATAATAAAGTGTTTTTATATTCCCTGAATAAAATCCTACAGCTTTTCTTACAGCTATAGACATATTGTTCTGGTTTATAAATGATAACAATGTATTAGCGATACCTATTCCAGCAATTAACATTGCACTAACTGAAACCAAAGAGAGAAATTGGGAAAAATTACTAATTATCCTTTTTAAGCCACTTGCTGAATTTTCTGGAAATCTAAGTTTTACTTTTTGGTCATCTTTAAAAATATCTTTGATCTTACTTTCTATTTTTTCTGGATCATCACTTGGTCTAAATTTTACTTTATATTCATAATTTAAAAAACTACCTATTCCATTTAATTTTAGTATCTCCAAAGTTTGTTTTCCTGCTAATGCCCAATCTCCAAAAGCTACAAACCCACTGACATCAGGTACAGATTTTATAATTCCAACAACTATGAAAATTTGATCTTGTACCTTAACTTTGTCATTTATTTTTATCTTTAAAGTTTTTGATAAACTTTCATTAATCAAAATTGTCTTTGGTTCCTTTTGCATTCTTTCATAAGCATCTTCTGGCTCATAAATAACTTCACCGTAAAGTGGATATTTTTCATCAACTGTTTTAATTCTTGTAAATAATGATTTATTTTTTTCTTTGCCTGTCGTAGAAAGCATTGTACTGAACTCTATCATTTGTGAGACAGTTGAAAATTCCTTTACTTTATTGACTAAATTAAGATTCCCCTGATTACGGTTATAATCGATTTCGAGATCTCCACCCAAAAGAACTTTTGCATTATCATTAAGCTCTTTTTTTAAACTATCTTCGATTGTAAAGATGGCACTTAAAATAAAAAGACTGATAAACAGCGTTACAATAATGCTTGAAAGTTTTTTATAATTTCTGCTTAAATCCTTTAAAGCATACTTGAATATTAAACTTAACTCCGAAGAATTATTTAATTTTTCCATCTTTGATTTTAATTTTTCGTTTTGCTTTGCCTGCTAATTTTGGATCATGTGTGACCATTATTAAAGAAGACCCTTCTTCTTTGACGTATTTAAATAAAATTTCAGAGATCATTATTGAGTTTTCGGTATCTAGATTACCAGTTGGTTCATCAGCTAAAATCAAATCTGGTTTCATTGCAATAGCTCTTGCAATCGCCACACGTTGTTGCTCTCCGCCAGATAATTGACTTGGAAGATTATTGAATCTATGTTTTAGACCAAATCGATCTAATAAACCTTTTGCTTCTTTCTCTGGATTTTTAAATTCATTAAGTTCGAGTGTTAAAGCTACATTTTCAACAGCTGTATAATTTGGAATTAAATAGAAAGATTGAAATATAATTCCTATATTTTGCTTTCTAATTTCAGATACTTCGTCTTCATTAAGATTTGTTATTTCCCTATCTTGAAATATTATTTTCCCTGAGGTTGGACGTTCTAGTCCACCAATAAGCATAATCAAGCTTGTTTTTCCTGATCCACTTTCTCCAACCACAGATATAGTTTCTTTTTTTTTTATAGTTAAATCAATATTTTTTAAAACATTGATATTGTCCTTCCCAGTTTGGTATTTGAGATTTATTTTTTTTAATTTAAGAAGTGTGTTCATGAATAAAAGTTTATTTATAAAAATATTGTTATTCTTTCTAGTGCACATAAATGCAAGTGCAATAGAAAAGGTTATATTATTCGGCGATAGTTTAATGGCGGGTTATGGTCTACCTAAAGAACAACACTTATCTTTGGTTTTAGAAAGTAATCTCGTTAGGAGTGGGTTAAATATTAAGGTAATAAATGGAAGTGTGTCAGGAAGTACTTCTTCTGGTGGATTGAATAGAGCAGAATGGAGTTTATCAGAACCCGGTATTGATCTAATAATCCTTGGTCTTGGGGCAAATGATATGCTTAGAGGAATTCAACCAGATGAAACGGAGAGAAATTTAGAAGAAATAATTAAAATTGCTAATAGTAAAAAAATAAAAATTATAATAGCTGGGATGGTTGCGCCAACAACTCATGGAACTAAATATAAAAAAAATTTTGATGCTATTTATCCTAAATTATCAAAAAAATATAATTTACCTTTAATTCCATTTTTACTAGAGGGTGTTGCTCTTGATCCAAATCTAAATCAACAAGATGGCATACATCCTAACAAAGCTGGAACAATAGTTATAAGTAATACAATTCAAGATATTATTTCAAAAAATTATTAATCGGATATGAAAAAAAAATATCATCATTTAGCAAATGGCACATTTCGTAATCCTGAAGGATCAAAAGTGATTGATATGAATTTCAATTGGTCGTTTAAGGTCTTTAACCAAGAAAAAAAAAAATTAGATATGACTTTTCCTGAAAGTAATATCATTAAAAAAGAAAAAGTTTTATTGGATTTAAATAATTTCCAAAAAGAAGATTATGTAGCGTGGATAGGTCATGCAACATTTTTATTAAAATTAGGGGAAATAACAATAATAACAGATCCAGTTTTTTCAAAAAATGCAGGACCTTTATTTTTTGGGCCAAAGAGATTTACCGAACCAGCATTAAAACTTAATGAGATACCAAGAACAGATATTTTTCTACTAACTCACAATCACTACGATCATCAAGACATGAAAACAATAATGAGATTTCCTTATAAAGAATCTAAAGTCCTGGTACCTTTAGGGCTAAAAAAATATTTTAAAATTAATAGATTTAAAGATGTAAATGAAATGGATTGGTATGATAAAATAAGAATAAATCAGAATTTAAATATTACTTTTTTGCCATCAGTCCACTGGTCAAAAAGGAGTTTAACGGATACTAACAAAACTTTATGGGGTAGCTATTTGATTGAATACAAAGGAAAAAAAATATTATTTTCATGTGATACTGGTGTTGGAAAAATATATAAAGAATTGGGAGATAAGTATGGTCCAATTGATTTAACATTTATTAACATTGGCGCATATAATTTTTATCCTATGGCTTCAATTAAAGATTCTTCTGCTTACCACACTAACCCTGAAGAAGCCCTTGGACTTGCTAAAGATTTAAAAAGTAAAAAAGTAATTGGAATGCATTGGGGAACTTTTGTCTTATCACTTGAACCAATATTAGAGCCCCCTTTAAGGTTTAAGCAAAATGCAGAAAAATTTGGATTTAAAAAAGATGATGCAATTATTTTTAAAATTGGTGAATTTAAATTATTTAAAGAGCTTTTTGATACTAACTAGATTTTTTCATCAACCACAATCCATCTTGATTTAAAAAATATAGTTTACCATTTATAGGATGAATTTGTATGTCTCTGATTCTTCCAATTTTATCTTTAAATATTATTTCTTCTTTTACGTTTGATAAATCATTAAACTCTAATTTTCTTAAAGACTTATCTTTAAGAGAAGTAATTAATGCATGACCATTCCATTCTTTAAATTCATTACCTTTATAAATTGTGATTGCACTTGTGGCTATAGATGGAACCCAATATTGAATGGCTTTTGTAAAGCCAGGTTTCCATTTTGGCCCTATTGGTATACCTGAATAATTTGTGCCACCCCATCCAAGAATTTTCCAACCATAATTTTCACCTTTCTTTGCTTCACCAAACCAATCGCCTCCTTTTGCACCATGATTGCTCATATAAATTTTTCCATCAAAAGGTGATAAAGCTAAACCTTGAGGATTTCTTACACCAATTTGATATATTTCAGGTAGCCAGTCTGATTTCCCCTCAAAGCGAGGATTGTCTTTTGGAATGCCACCATCTAGATAAATCCTAATTATACTTCCTGGATGTTTGTTTCCATCTTGAGCAATCATTCCACCGCCTCTTTCACCTGCAGAAGCAAATAAATAATTGTCTTTAATTGCCAGTCTTGAACCAAAATGATAAGGCGAGTCAATTGGTGGATTGGCTTGAAAAATATTTTTAAAATTTAATTTGTTTTTATTAAATTTTGCACGTGCAATTGAAGTACTAGTCCTCCAATTATTTCTATTTTCTGTGTATGAGATGTAAATGTAATCTTCATGATACAGAATATCCAATAATCCTCCCTGTCCATATTCTACAAAATTTAAGTTATGACCAATTTCACTCATCTCTCTTGTTGAAATATTAACAAGTTTTATTTTGCCACCTTTCTCAGTAATAATCATTTCATTATCATTAACGAACGACGAACCCCAAGGTGCTTCTAATTCAATAATTTTATTAAAATTAAAATTTTTACTAAATGAATTAGTTGAGAATAATATTAAGGATAAAAGAAATAATAATTTCTTCACTCTATGAAAGTTTTGATCTACCACCATCAACAGCAATAATTTGTCCTGTAACCCAAGAACTGTCTTCAGTTATTAGAAATTTTGCAAGCGAAGCTGAGTCTTTACCTTCTCCAAGTCTTTTTAATGGATGGGCTTTTGCTATACCATCAGCTAAAACTTTATTTTTTAGCATTGGCTCTGCAATTTTTGAATTAGTTAAACTTGGAGCAATGCAATTTACTCTTATATTAGGAGCAAATTCTGCTGCTAAAGAAACAGTTAATCCTTCAACAGCTGCTTTAGTTGAAGCTATAATTGCATGATTTGTAAAACCCCTTTGAGCAGCAACAGTTGAAAACAAAACAATCGACCCTTTATTTTTTTTTAAACTTTCTTGATAACCTTTAATTAAATCTACTGCAGAATATAAATTTAGTTTCATACATTTTGTAAAATCTTGTTCTGAAACCATTCTCAAGGGTTTTAAATCAATTGAACCAACACAATAAGCTATACCTTTGATATCATCTATTTCGGACTTAATCTTTTCAACAAAACCATTTTCTAAAACATCAGAGACTGTATATTTACAATTTAGTTTTTCAGACAAAGATTTTGTTCTCTCTTCATCCCTACCAATTAAATGCACTTCTTTGCCGGCTGCGTATAACTGTTCGGCTAAATTAGATCCGATAGATCCTGTCGCACCTACTACTAAATATTTTTCTGACATAAATTTTTAAAGAGTTATATATAGTTAATGAAATTATTTTTTCTACTTGGAAATCAGCTTTTCTCAGAAAAATATCTAGAAAAGTACAGAAAAGACCACTTTTTCTTTATGGCTGAAGATTATCAGCTTTGTACGTACGAAAAGCATCATAAACAAAAGATATTATTGTTCTTATCTTGCATGCGATCTCACGCAGACAGACTAAAAAAAAATAAATTTAAGTTAGAATATTCTTCGATCGAGGATAAATCTTTCAAGCTGGATTACACAGAAAAATTAAAAAAAATAATTAAAGCAAAAAAAATTAAAGAAATTTCAAGTTTCGAAATTGAGGATAAGTTTTTTGAAAATAAAATTACTAATTTTTTAAAAAAGGAAAAAATTAAATGGAATATTATTCAAACACCAATGTTTTTAAATTCTAGAGAAAAATTTAAAAACTATTTATCGAAATCAAAAAAACCTTTTATGGCAGTTTTTTATAAAGAGACTAGAAGAGATTTGGATATACTCATGAAAAAAGATGGTAATCCAGAAGGAGGTAAATGGAGTTTTGATGAAGAAAATCGAAATAAACTTCCAAAAAATATATCTATACCCAAATTTCCTAAAATTACTGAGACTATTCATACGGAAAAACTTAAAATTTTAATTGATAAAAATTTTAAAAATCACCCAGGTAATACGAAAGACTTTTGGTTTGCTACGGAATATGATGATGTAATTAAATTATTAAATTTTTTTATTAAAGAGAAATCAAATTTATTTGGGGATTATGAAGATGCCGTTGATCAGAAAGACAATATATTATTTCATAGTGCTTTAAGTCCTTACATCAATTTAGGTCTTATCACTCCAGAATTTATAATTAAAAAAGTTTTAGATTTTCACAACAAAAATAAAATAAGATTAAATTCCTTAGAGGGTTATATTCGTCAAGTAATCGGGTGGAGAGAATTTATGAGGGGAATATATCAAAGCTATTCAAAAGAAATGGAAACTAGAAATTTTTTTAAACAAAATAGAAAAATGAAAAACTCATGGTATGAAGGAACTACGGGATTACCACCTCTAGATTATGCTATTAAAAATGCAGTGAATTATGGTTGGTCACATCACATTGAAAGGTTAATGATTTTATCAAACATAATGAATTTATGTGAAGTTAAGCCGACGTATGTTTACAAATGGTTTATGGAAATGTTTGTGGATTCCTCTGACTGGGTAATGGTCCCGAATGTTTATGGAATGGGGCTTTTCAGTGATGGAGGAATATTTGCAACAAAACCATATATTTGCGGCTCCGCTTATTTCATGAAAATGATGGATTTTAAAAAAGGAGAATGGTGCAATACCATGGATGGTCTTTATTGGAGATTCATAAATAGAAATAGAGCCTTCTTTTTAAAAAATCCTAGACTTTCTATGATGGTTAGAATTTTCGATAAAATGAAACCTGATAGAAAAAAATTAATTTTAGCTGAGGCAGAAAAATTTATTAAACAAAATACTGCATAGTGAGAAAAGAAAATTTACCCACAAAAATTTGCCCTGTATGTAAGAGACCTTTTACTTGGAGAAAAAAATGGAAATTAAACTGGGAAAAAGTGAAATATTGTTCTAAGAAATGTTCAAAAAATAACTAATTAACAACAAGAGCAGCTTTTCTTTTTTTCTGGTTTTTTTTCTTCAATCACTTCTTCTTTAGAGGCTGATTGTTCAAGAATTTTTGCTGCTTCAGCTTCTTTCTCTTTTAATATTTTATTTTCAATGTATGCGTAAAGAGAGTTGAAACCTAATTTTGAAGCTTTCTTTTCTTCGTAATTCCTTCTGCCTTTAAGATTTTCAATAATTTCAAGAACTTGAGGGTTATTCATAATATTGTTATCTCATAATTTTGATAATTTACAATAGTTCTTTAAAAAAATTCTTTAATTATAGTTGGTATATACTTTTTGAAATTAAAAAAACCTTTATTGCAATATTTCCAAGAACTTCGGTCTAGATTACGATAAAGAAATTTTATATTATTTATTCCTTGAGAAGTTAAAAAATCTAAGTTTTCTCCAACACAAGGATATAAAAAATAACTATTCTCAATTGTTTTAAGGTTACCAATATCAATAATTTCACAATCCAAAGATTTTTCATCCAACCTTCTTTTTTGATCCTGAATTAAATTAGTCTTAAATTTCACTGTTTTTTCACTAAGTTTAATATTTCTACTGTCGTTATTATTATTAACTAAATAAATCTTTTTAAATTTATGGTCTTTGAAATCAGTCAACTCAAAGGAAAGATTATTATCAAAAATAATTAAATTTTGCTCATCCAAACTTACTGGATTACTAAAATCTTTTAAGACAGCCTTGTATATTTTCTCGCTAACTTTAGGTGGTGCATTTTCATTTAAATTAATGTTATTAAATCTGTTATTAGTAAATTTTTTTATATTCCATTCACTTGCCAAATAATGCTTACCTTGTGTTTGTATCCCAGCAACCCATCTCCATCCCAATGTATTAGATGCTGCATCTCCATCATAGAGATGCTTCATAAAAAATTCAGCTCCTAATTGCCAAGGTAAATTTAAAGTAAAAATCCAGATACTGGCAAACCACATTCTTGTATGATTATGAAGGTAATTAAATTCTTTTAATTCTTTAACCCATTCATTAAAACATTCTATATTTGTATTTCCATCAATGGTATTTAAATAATCTTTATTATCTTTGTATTTTTCTTTTATAATTTTTAGTTCTATTATGTAATCTGTCCATACATTGGGTCTTAATTCTAACCATCCTTTCCAATAAGTGCGCCACAAAACCTCCTGAATAAATTTTTCATTTTTAGAAAATGAAAATTTCTTTAAGGCTTTATCTATAACTTCTAACTCATTTAATATTCCATGAGATATATATGGAGAAACACAAGATATATTTGATCTTTTATCTGGACCAAAATCAAAATTTCTCAATTTTGAATATTCAGAAAGATTATTTTCAACAAAATTATCTAGTTTATTAGTGGCTTGTGCCCTACTTGGTTCAAAATTCATGATATTTTATTTTAATTTTTTCTTGTGAAAATTAATAAATCTTTCAACATTTGATTTATTAAAAGTTTTATTTTCCTCAAATGAAACTTTTTTCATAGAATAAGCTGAACTTTTAGTTATTCTTGAATGAATAATAACATTCCCTTTATATAACCTTAATTTAACTGATCCATTAACTTTACTTCTCTTACGATCTACAATTCTTTGTAATTTAAATCTCTCTTTAGAAAACCAATATCCATTGTAAATCAGTTCCGCATATCTAGGCATAATTTTTTCTTTCTTATGCATTGTATCTTTATCAAGTGTAACAGACTCTATAGCCCTATGAGCGTACATTAATAAAGTTCCTCCTGGTGTTTCGTATACACCTCTTGATTTTATACCGATAAATCTATTTTCTACTAGATCAACTCTTCCAACAGCATTTTTTCCAGCTATGTCGTTTAATTTTCCAAGCAATTTAGATGGAGATAATTTTTTCCCATTCACTGCAATTGGATCACCACTTTTAAAGTCTATTTTTACAATTGAAGATTTATTAGGTGCTTTTTCTGGAGATACCGTTCTTTGAAAGATAAAGTCAGGTGCAGAGTTTTTTGGATTTTCTAACAATTTTCCTTCTGTTGATGTATGAAAAATATTATCGTCTACTGAAAAAGGTGGCGCTCCTTTTTTGTCTTTAGGCACTTCAATTTTATTTTTTTTTGCATAATTAATTAGATCTGATCTAGATTTCAGCTTCCAAATTCTCCAAGGCGCAATAACTTTTATTTTAGGGCCAAAATAATGATAACCTAACTCAAATCTTACTTGATCATTTCCTTTTCCTGTTGATCCATGAGACACAGCATAGGCATTAAATTTTTTAGCAATTCTAATTTGATCTTTGGCTATTAAAGGTCTAGCAATTGAGGTTCCAAGCAAATAAACACCTTCATATATTGCATGGCCCCTAATCATTGGATAAACATAATCTTTTACAAAAATATCTTTTAGATCCTGAATAATAATATTTTTTACGCCAAGTTTTTTTGCGTTTCTGAAAATTTTATTTCTATTTATTTCTTGACCAATGTCTGCAGTATAACAAATTACTTCTGCATCATAATTTTCCTGTAACCATTTTAATATGATTGATGTGTCCAAACCCCCAGAATAGGCAAGAACTATCTTTTTCTTTGATTTCATTATTTAACTGCAGCTTTTTTTAGCCGCGTTATATGCTTTAGTGAAGCCCATCAAAGAATAATGATCAATTGTTTGAGAACCAGATTTATTATATCCAGTAACCATTAATCTCGAGGCCTTTTTCATTCTGCTAACAACTTTTTTTTCAATTTTATTACTTGAAATCCATGCAAAATTATCTTGAGCTATATCAAACTTATATTTTGATTTACCAGAGCTAGCTGTAATTGAATTTTGACTGTTGTATTCATAGCCTGAGGTTGTGCTTACTTCGTCTTTAATTTTTTCAGATGGTCTAAAAGTTACAAATAATCTAGCATCTCTATCATTTTTTTTAGGAGATTGAAGAACAGGTTTAGATTGAGCAAAACATACTTTACTATCCCCATTAGTAACAACAATTGCATCCCAGTCTTTAAATGTTCCTATCTTATTTAATTCTTCTGAATAAGAAGTTGATCCTAATAAGAGAATAAAAAAAATTATTTTAAAAATTACGGACATGGATTTGGATACTTTTTTTGAATTTCATTAATTTCATTAATTATTTCTTTATCAAGATCCACTTTTACACTTTCTATATTTGTTTTCAACTGCTCCATTGTTGTTGCACCAATAATAACGCTAGACATGAAATCCTGTATCTCACAAAATTTTATACACATTTGACTCATATCAATGTTGTATTTTTCACTAATATTAAAATACTCATCAACAGCTTCGTTAGTATTTGGTTTTCGATATCTTGTCCAAAAATCCCAATCTCTTTCCATCCGAGATCCTTTTGGAAATTGCTTATTTCTATATTTACCACTTAAAAAACCACTAGCTAAAGGAGAATAAGATAAACAGCCAATATTTTCTCTTATAGACACCTCAGCTAATCCAACTTCATATGACCTATTTAATAAACTATAGGGATTTTGTATAGACATCATTCTTGGCAAACCCTTTTCCTTTGAAAGTTTGAGATAATTCATAACACCCCAAGGAGTTTCATTAGATAAACCTACATGTCTAATTTTACCTTGCTCAATATACTTTTGTAATTCAACCAACACGTCTTCGAATTTATTCCATTCATTTTCTTTATGCACATAACCAAGTCTTCCAAAATTGTTTACATTTCTTTCTGGCCAATGAAGTTGATATAAATCTATATAATCAGTTTTAAGTCTTTTAAGACTGTTATGAAGTGCAGTTTCGAGATTCTTCCCTACAAAACTATTTTCACCATTTCTAATATAATCTCTTGCAGGACCACAAACTTTAGTTGCAAGTATCACATCTTTTCTTTTTTTTGTTTTTTCAAACCAATTTCCAATGATCGTCTCTGTATGACCAAAAGTTTCAGCTTTAGGAGGTACCGCATAAAGTTCTGCTGTATCCCAAAAATTAACCCCATTTTCTAGTGAGAAATCCATTTGTTCGAAGGCCTCTTCTTGGCTATTTTGTTCACCCCAAGTCATGGTTCCGAGACAAATTGTGCTAATATCTATATCAGTTGTTCCTAATTTTTTATAATTCATTAAATATTAAGTATTTGTTACCTATATTTTGACTGCTTGAAAAATTTTAAAATTATTACTATATATTTAATTATGGAATTCAATAGAGACAATATCTTAAATAGATCAACGACAGCAAAAAAAGCTGTTGTGATGGATGAAGGCCTTAGAGCCTACATGCTTAAAGTTTACAACTACATGGCAACTGGAGTTTTGTTAACGGGAATCATTGCATTGCTATCTTTTAAAATGTCAGTAGTTACAGATGCAAGCGGATCAATAGTTGCTTTAACTGAGTTCGGAAATGCAATTTATCTATCAGGATTGAAATGGGTGGTTATGTTAGCTCCTCTCGGAATTGTTTTTTATATGAGTTTTGGGATAAATAAAATGAGTTCTTCAAAAGCTCAAACTACTTTTTGGATTTTTGCAGCCTTGATGGGTTTGTCACTATCATCAATTTTATTAGTTTACACAGGTCTTAGTGTGACGAGAGTATTTTTCATATCTTCAGCAACATTTGGAGCTATGAGTATATATGGTTACACAACTAAAAGAGACCTCACAAAATTTGGATCATTCTTAATGATGGGTTTGATCGGTATTATAATTGCATCTTTAGTAAATATTTTCTTAAAATCTTCAATGATGTACTTTGCTATTTCAATCATTGGAGTTCTTATATTTGTTGGATTAACTGCATACGATACACAAAAAATTAAGAATATGTACGCAGCATCAGATTCAGGTGAAGTAATTGGCAAGAAAGCTGTTATGGGAGCTTTAACATTATACTTAGATTTTATAAATTTATTTATAATGCTTTTAAGATTGTTCGGTCAAAGAAGATAATCAAAAACTATAGTTTTTTCCAATTTGTTTTTTTTAGAAGTATTTCTAAATCATAAGCATTATTTAAAATTTTACCATTTCTATCAGTTATTAAATATTTCAAATTCTTATTAGAAGGTTTAAAATTTTTACAAATGTTGTAGATAGCTTTTTCTGCTGCATTTTTAAAAATACTAAAACTTACTCTTTTACTTGATATTGAGAGGCCATAGTCTTTCCAAGATCCTTCAGATACCATTTTAGCATATAGGTCTAATATAATTTTTAGTTCTTTTTTTTCAAAAAAATACCTTTGGTTTTGTTCTTTGTTTGAATTATTTATTACTAATTTTAAATTACTCATTTAATTTGTGTTTATTAATCAACCCAACTTGTGATGCTGTAAAGATGAATGTAATTGGTAGCATTCCCCAAACTTTAAAGTTAACCCAAAATTCCTCTGTTTGAGTTCTCCAAACAATTTCATTTAATATAGCTAAAAAAATAAAAAAATAAGTCCATCTGTTATTCAAAATTTTCCAACCTTCATCAGACATTGGCAGTGTTTTTCCAAGTATTAATTTTAAAACTGGTTCATTGGTGAAGTATTTTCCAAAGAATAAAGCTAAGGCAAATAAAATATTTATAATAGTGGGTTTCATATAAATAAAAATTGGATTATCAAAATAAATTGTTAAACCTCCAAATAGAGTAATTAAAATTCCTCCTAACAAAGGAACCATCGGAACTTTTTTTTCCAGTATCCAAACCAATAGAACAGAAATTATTGTTGCGACAATTAGAGGTGGTATTGCAACTTTTAAATTTTTATCACTGTTATAATAAAAGAAGAAAAAAATAGCTAAAGGCCCAACGTCTGTAATGAATTTTAGAAGTGATTTATTCACTGCTACATATTAACAGATTAATAAAACATTTATATTTTTTTTATTGATTTTTTTCATCAAATATCCATATTTAATATCGTGAGTACTCAAAAAGCTAAATTTTCAATTGGAGACGTTGTAAAACATAGACACTTCGATTTTAGAGGTGTGATTTACGATGTTGACTTTGAATTTAATAACTCAGAGGAGTGGTATCAATCGATTCCAAAAAACGTGAGACCTAGAAAGGATCAGCCATTTTATCATTTACTAGCAGAGAATGACGAAATTACTTACGAGGCTTATGTGTCTGAGCAAAATCTATTATTTGATGACTCTGAAGAGCCTATAAAACACCCTCTAATTAACGAAATTTTTTCAGGTAAGCGTGGATCAAGCTACTTCAAGCCTTCAAATTAACTAATAGCCAATATTTAAACACAATTGTCCCAAATCTCTGTCATATCTGTTTGTTATAAAATATTTAATTCTGATCAAGAGTACTGTTTTTCCTCTATCTCCCTCTGTATTCTTGGTCAGAAAATTTTGAACAATTTTAATCTAAAATTTATGTGTTATAAAAAATTATGATTAATTATTTCAATCCGAATAATACTTTAAAGATAATTAATAAAATACAAAAGTTTGTATTTGCTCTATTTATAATTGTATTGTTACTTGGATTAGTTGAAGCTTTAGTTCTTTCTCCTGAGGATTATAAGCAGAGTGACTCAGTTAGGATTATGTATGTCCATGTTCCATCAGCTTGGATATCACTCGGAATATTTTCATTTATTTCCATTCTTTCTTTTGGAGTTTTTGTTTTTAAAAATAAAAATTTCTCTTTAATAACAAAAAGTTTAGCACCTTCTGGTTTTGTTTTTAGCATAATAGCTTTAGTTACAGGATCAATTTGGGGAAAACCAACCTGGGGAACTTGGTGGGCTTGGGATGCAAGAATAACTTCAATGCTTTTACTTTCAATTTTTTATTTATTGTTCATTACTTCTTGGAAGATTACGACAGACACTAGTAAAGCAGAAAAAATTAGCTCAATAATAGCAATTATTGGTCTTATAAATATTCCAGTTATAAAATTTTCAGTAGAATGGTGGAATACTTTACACCAACCTGCGTCAGTAAAAATTTTGGAAGAAACAACAATTCATTCTTCAATGTTGACACCATTAGCTATAATGACTGCGGCATTTGCTCTATTTTCACTTTTGATATTTTTAATGAAATATAATACAGAACTGTTAAAGATTAAAAATAAAGGCCTTAATAGATTATGATCAGTGAACTACTAAATATGAATGGATACGGTGTATACGTTTGGTCATCATTTATATTTACTCTATTTTCTTTTAGCTTCTTGTACGCGGTAGTAAAATTAAATTTAATTAAAGAGAAAAAGAAATTTGAGGAAAATTATAAATCACTAGATGAAAAGAAACTTGCATCAGTAGCTAAGCAAAAAACGTACAGAGAGATATTAGCAAACACTTCCACATCTAAAGTTTAACTAAAATTCACATGTACGGAAAAAAAGTTAAATTTAGAGCCCTTTTTATTTTTTTAATTTTAATTTCATTAGTTCTTACAATTTTTTTGGTGGTTAAATCTCTTGAGGAAAACGTAGTATATTTTAAGTCTCCAACAGACATTAAAAACCTTAATGAAATCAAAAATGCTCAAAAAATTAGAGTTGGTGGAATGGTGAAAAAAAATTCTATTAAAATAAACGATAAAGAAATTTTTTTCGTAATTACGGATTTCAAAAATGAATTATTAGTCAACTTTAATGGATCTGTACCTAATCTGTTTGAAGAGGGTAAGGGTGTAGTTGCTGAAGGTTTCTTAAAGGATAAAAGTTTTCTAAATGCTGACAAGATTTTAGCAAAACATGATGAAAATTATATGCCTCCTGAAGTCAGCGAAGCTATGAAAAATAATTAATTTGTATGTCTAATTATTTAGGAAATTATTCTTTATATATTGCTTTAATAGCATCTGTTTATTTAATTTTTAAGTCATACTTGGATGCAAATTCAGAAAATAAATATTTAGATAAAAACTTTATTTTAATTACTTCAATACAAACTATAATGATTACGGTAAGTTTTTTTAGTCTAGTTGCAGCTTTTGTAATTTCAGATTTTAGTAATGAAACTGTTTTCAACAATTCTCATACTTTAAAACCTTTATTTTATAAAGTATCAGGCACATGGGGAAATCACGAAGGAAGCTTATTATTGTGGTTATTAGTTCTTTCAATTTTTCTATTTATTTTTTTATTAAATTCAAGATCACAAGATACTAAATACAAACTTTTAACGATACTATTTCAACAAATTATTATTTCAGGTTTTCTAGTTTTTATTTTATTAACTTCCAACCCATTCAAAATGCTATATCCAATTCCTAGCGAGGGATTAGGTTTGAACCCTATTTTACAAGACCCTGCTTTAGCTATTCATCCTCCAATTTTATATTTAGGTTATGTTGGAACATCTATTATCTTTTCAGCTTCACTTGCCGCAATGATTAGCGGAAATATTGGAGATAAGTGGGCAAGGCACATTAAAAAATGGGTTTTGGTATCTTGGGTATTTTTAACAATTGGTATTTTGCTTGGATCTATATGGGCATATTATGAACTGGGCTGGGGAGGTTTTTGGTTTTGGGATCCTGTAGAAAATGTTTCATTAATGCCATGGTTTTGCTTAACAGCGCTACTGCATACTGTAATTGTATTACAGAAAAGAAATTCGTTTAAAGAGTGGACTATTATTTTGTCAGTTACAACTTTCTCACTGAGTATGAGTGGCACTTTTCTTGTTAGGTCTGGAATTTTAAATTCAATTCACACTTTTGCAAACGATCCATCAAGAGGGCTATATATATTAAGTTTTCTCTTTATCCTAATTTTGATGTCTATATTAATTTTCTTTTTTAATCAGAATAAAATATCAAACACAGCCAAAGAGAATTTTATTTTAAGTAAAGAGACTGCAATATTAGTGAATAACTGGTTTATGATGTTTTTTTTATCTGTTGTTCTTGTTGGTACAATTTATCCAATTTTTCTTGAAGTTTTAAATGGTTCAAAAATTTCTGTTGGTCCGCCTTTTTATCATAATCTTTTAATACCCTTCTTAATTCCTTTTTTAATATTCATGAGCTTTGGCCCAAGTTTGAAATGGATTAAAGATAAATTAAAAAAGTTTAACTATAATATTTTAATTATTTTTTTAGTTTCATTACTTATTTCATATGTCATTTTAACAAAAACCGAAAATTCATTTCTGTTGTCTATTCCTCTGATAGTTTTGAGCATCTATCTTTTATTAGTAACAATTAAGGATTTTTTTGTTAGCAAATCCCCGATTAGCCAAAAAATTTCACATTTTGGTTTTAGCTTATTAATTACAAGTATCTTATTGAATGGACTTTTTTCTAATGAATTCAATTCAAATATGAAAGTAGGAGATGAAAGAATATTCAATGACAAAGTTGTAAAATTAAAAGAAGTTAATGTTAAAGATGTAGACAATTATAAATCTCTTAAAGCTAGTTTTGAAGTTACGAATAAAAATTCCTCTTTTGCTTTATACCCAGAAGTTAGGATTTACCAGCAGCCTTTAACTATTACGAGTGAAGCAGATATTAAGACAACATTATTTTCAGATAATTTTTTAGTATTTAATATTTTAAAAGACGATGGCTATTATAACGTAAGATATCAATATAAACCCTTAATGATTTGGATATGGATCTCAACTATATTTATTGGTTTTGGTGGTTTATTAAGTGTTATTAGAAAAAATGAGTAAAAATATTAAATTTTTAGGATTACTACTAACATTAATAATAATTTTTATAATCTTGCTCAAGGGATTGAACGTATCGAAAGATTACTCTAACGAGAAATTAAAAAGTAAAATAGATTTTTCACTTAATGCAAAAAAACTATTTTCTGATGAAATAATTAATATTTCAGACTTATTTGATAAAAATAGTCCTTCTGTAGTAAATATTTGGGCATCTTGGTGTGCACCATGTAGAGAAGAGCATCAGTTTTTAATGAAATTAAAAGATATGAACATAAATATAATTGGAATTAATTATAAAGACAGTCCAAAAAATGCGAAAAATTTTTTAAGCTCACTTGGAAATCCTTATTCAGAAGTTATTACCGATAATGATGGAACAAAATCAATAGAATTCGGAGCTATTGGTGTTCCTGAAACTTTTATCATAAGTGGTAAAACAAATGAGATAATTAAAAAGTATATTGGTCCATTGACAAGCGACAATTTAATAGAAATAAAAAATTTATTAAAAAAAAATGCTTAAAATTTTAAAATTAATATTGCTGCTATATTTTAGTTTTAATTTTTCCTATGCGAATGAAATAAATACCAAAGTAGATCAAATTACAAAAAACTTAAGGTGTTTGATATGCCAAGGTCAATCTGTTTACGACTCTCAGTCCGATTTTGCTGTTAGTATGAAGCTTGTTGTAAAAAATAAGATTGATGAAGGTAAAGAAGAAGAAGAAATATATGATTATTTAAAAAATAAATATGGAGAGTGGATTGTATATGAACCAGAATTAAACCAAAATACATTTTTACTCTGGTCAATACCTTTGATTTTGTTCGCTTTTGGCGGCCTTTTAATTATTAGAAAAGTATCTATAAAGTAACCAGGATTTTTAATATGAAGATTTTAATTAAAACTTTGATAATTTCATTTCTTACTGTCTCATTTTCTAACGCAGAAAATAAATGGAGTTTTTACACTGGCATGTTCGATTTCAGCGATGATGGTAAGAAAGCAAATCTATTTGGTGCCGAATATATAAATTTTAATGCTAGCAAAGATATTTTCTTAGGAAATGTTCAGCCTGTGACAGGTGCAATGATAACAGCTGATGATGCATTATATATTTATACAGGTTATCAATTAAATCAAAAATCTAATTCAACTACTTTCTCTCCTAGTTTTGCAATTGGATATTATGACGAAGGAGATGGCAAGGACTTAGGTCACGAAATTGAATTTAAGACACAAATACAGATATTATTTGATATCTCATCTAATTCTGAATTAGGTATTTCTTATAATCATATTTCTAATGCGAGTCTTGGAGATAAAAATCCTGGGGCAAATAGTTATATGTTTAATTTTACAAAAAAATTTTAACTTAAGATATGAGATTAAAAGATTGTCATAACTTTTATGACTTTAGAAAATTGGCAAAACAAAAGCTTCCATCTCCAATATTTCATTATATTGATGGGGCTGCGGATGATGAAATAACTTATGCAAGAAATAGTAGTGCATTTAATGATGTTGACTTAGTTCCAAATGTCTTAAGAGGTGTTGAAAATGTGGATTTGTCGACAACTATTTTTGGAAAAAAATTAGATTTGCCTTTTTATTGTTCACCAACAGCTTTGCAAAGGTTATTCCATTACGAAGGAGAAAGAGCGGTTGGAAAAGCTGCAAAGAAGTTTAATACGATGTTTGGTGTTTCGGCATTGGCTACAGTTAGTGTTGAGGAAATTTCATCATTAATAGACACACCAAAAATGTTTCAATTTTATTTCCATAAAGACAGAGGATTAAATGACTCTTGTTTAGAACGAGCAAAAGCAGCAAAATTTGATGTGATGGCTTTAACTGTTGATACGATAACAGGAGGAAATCGTGAAAGAGATTTAAGAACTGGATTTACATCACCTCCAAAATTAACACTTTCGAGTTTGTTTAGTTTTGCCACAAAACCAATGTGGGGAATAAATTATTTAACCAAAGGAAAATTTGAACTACCACATCTTCAAGATTTCGTTAAAGAAGGAACTGACACAAATACTTCAATTGGTAATTATTTTTCTACTATGTTGGATCAATCTATGAACTGGGACGACGCTGAAAAATTGTGCTCTCAGTGGGGTGGCCATTTCGCGCTTAAGGGAGTTATGAGTGTTGAAGATGCTAAAAGAGCAGTTGATATCGGATGCACTGGTATAATGGTATCAAATCATGGAGGAAGACAACTTGATGGATCTAGATCACCTTTCGATCAATTAGCTGAAATTGTTGATGCAGTTGGTGATAAGTTAGATGTTATTTGTGAAGGTGGATTTCAAAGAGGAACTCATATGTTAAAAGCTTTATCTATGGGTGCAAAAGCATGTGCTGGTGGAAGATTATATCTTTATGCTTTAGCTGCAGCAGGTCAAGAAGGTGTTGAGAGAGCACTTAACTTATATAAAACTGAATTAGTAAGAGACATGAAATTAATGGGCTGCACAAAGATTAGTGATCTTAATCGAAATAATTTAAGATTCCGAAATGCATGAGCTTAAAGAATTGTTATAATTTTGAAGATTTTAGAAAGCTAGCCAAAAAAAAACTTCCAGCTCCGATTTTTCATTACATTGATGGTGGTGCAGACGATGAAACCACTTTAAAAAGAAATACAAATTCATTTGATGATTGTGACTTAATCCCCAATATTCTTAGAAGTGTAGGAGAACCAGATCTATCAACCACAGTTTTTGGTAGAAAAATAGATATGCCAATTTTTTTATCTCCAACTGCTATGCAAAGTTTATATCATCCTGATGGAGATAAAGCTTCAGCTAGAGCTGCAGAAAAATTTGGTACAATGTATAGCATGTCGACAATGGCATCATTTTCGATTGAAGAAATTGCTAACATATCAAGTGGACCAAAATTATTTCAACTTTATATCCATAAAGATAAATCATTTACTGATGATTTGATTGATAGGTGTAAAAGAGCAAACTTTGACGGATTATGCTTAACAGTTGATACTTTGGTTGCGGGAAATAGAGAAAGAGATCACAGAACTGGTTTTACAACTCCTCCTAAATTCACATTAGAAAGTATAATGAATTTTGCGATGAGACCAGGATGGTTATTCAGATATTTTACGAATAAGAAATTTGAACTTGCAAATATTAAACACAAAACTGACAAGGGAACTAACATTACAAAATCCGTAATAGACTATGTTAATGAACAGTACGATCCACAAATGAATTGGGAAGATGCAGAATACTGTATAAAAAAATGGGACGGACCTTTTGCATTGAAGGGTGTAATGTCAGTAGAGGATGCAAAGAGAGCAGTTGATATTGGTTGTACAGCGATAATAATTTCTAATCATGGAGGAAGACAGCTTGACGGATCTAGAACTCCTTTTGATCAACTAAAGGCTATTTCAGATGCTGTGGGTGATAAACTTGAGATAATTTTAGATGGAGGTGTTAGACGGGGAACTCATGTTCTCAAGGCTTTAGCTGCAGGTGCAACTGCTTGTAGTTTTGGTAAAGCTTTTTTGTTCAGTTTAGGAGCGGGTGGACAGCAAGGAGTAGAGAGGCTGCTTCAAAATATGCACGATGAAATTAGAAGAAATATGATCCTTATGGGCTGCAAAAGTGTAAAAGAGTTAGATAGATCAAAGATAATTTACCGAAATTAAATATTTTTTATAAATAATTTTTATTATTATTTTCACTTTAAATAAATAGACATGAAGTTGCTTTTCAGTTAGTTTGTCGACGAAAAATTATGATTGAATTAGCAAAAGCATTAGATCGTTTAGGAACTGAAAGTGCATTTTCTGTTTTAGCAGAAGCAAAAAAATTAGAAGCACAAGGCAAACCTATGATTCATTTAGGTCTAGGACAACCTGACTTTAAAACTCCAAAACATGTAGTTGAAGCTGCAAAAAAAGCTCTAGATGATGGTCATCATGGTTATGTTTTATCAAATGGAATTCCAGAATGTCGAGAAGCTGTCGCAAGATGGGTCAAGAGACTTTATAATGCTGATATTGATCCAAATAGAGTTTTAATAATGCCAGGTGGTAAACCTACAATGTATTATGCAATTACTTGTTATGGTGAACCAGGTGTTGAGATAATTCATCCTACTCCAGCTTTTCCAATCTATGAATCAATGATTAACTACTCTGGTGCAAAAGCTGTTCCATACGACTTAACTGAGGATAAAGATTTAAAATTTGACCCAGACAAAATTCTATCTTTAATAACTGACAAAACTAGACTTTTAATCTTGATTAATCCAAATAACCCAACTGGAAGTTTTGTTGAAAAGCCTGCAATTGATTACTTAGCAAAAGAATTAGAAAAACATCCGCAGGTTACAATTTTAAGTGATGAAATTTATAGTAGACAAATTTTTGACTATAAGGAAATGCCAACTTTCTTTAACTATCCTAATTTAAGAGACAGATTAATTGTTCTTGAGGGTTGGAGTAAAGCATATTCTATGACTGGGTGGAGACTTGGTTGGAGTTACTGGCCAGAGCATTTGGTTGAACATGTAAACAAACTTTTGATTAATAGTGTATCATGTGTAAATGCAGCAGCCCAATATGCTGGTATAGCCGCATTAGATGGTCCTGAAGACTCAATTAAAGATATGTTAGATAAATTTACATTAAGAAGAAATTTAATTCATAAAGGATTAAATGATTTACCAGGAGTTGAGTGTAGTTTGCCGGGAGGAGCTTTTTATGCTTTTCCGAATATAAAAGGGACTGGAATGAATGGATCTGAGTTTTGCAAAAAAGCTATGCATGAAGCAGGTGTTGCAATTGTTCCTGGTACTGCATTTGGTAAAACTTGTAATGATTACGTTAGATTTAGTTTTGCCGCTTCTAGAGATAATATAATGCAAGCCTTAGAAAATATAGGCAAGATGCTTTCTAAATAAACTGTATTTTTAATTAATATTTTTGTATTATTAAAGAATGAATGAAACTGTCCAAGCAGAATTAAAAAAGATATTTAACGGGAGATTTTCTACTTCTGAGTCTACTCGTGCAAATTATGCAAGAGGAGAAGATACTTATAATCCAATATTATCGAAGGCAGTTGTATTTCCAGAAACTAATGAAGAAGTTTCAAAAATTTTAAAAATTTGTAATGAGCATAAAATTCCTGTTGTCCCGTTTGGAACTGGCACATCTCTTGAAGGTCATGTTGTTGGAAATCAAAATGGTATTACAATTTCTCTAGAAAAAATGAATAAAGTTTTAAGCGTAAATGCTGAGGATTTTGATTGCAGAGTACAAGCAAATGTAACAAGAAAGCAATTAAATGAATATTTAAGAGAAGATGGTGTATTTTTTCCAATAGACCCTGGTGCAGATGCTGCACTCGGTGGAATGGCATCTACTTCAGCTTCAGGAACCATGGCAGTTAAATATGGAACAATGAGAACAGTTATTTCTGGTTTAACAGTTGTTTTACCGAATGGAGACATAATTAAAACCGGTGCAAGAACTAAAAAAACTTCTGCGGGATATAATTTAACTAATTTATTTATTGGATCTGAGGGAACATTAGGAATTATTACAGAAGTTCAATTAAGACTATCACCAATACCTGAAAGCATAATGAGTGCAGTTTGCTATTTTCCAGATTTAGACTCAGCAGTAAAGACAGCGCAGGAAGTTATTCAGTATGGTGTTCCAATTGCAAGAATTGAAATGTTAAACAAAGACCAAATGGAAATTAGCATTAAATATTCAAAGCTAGAAAACATCAAAGCATCACCAACTTTATTCTTTGAATTTCATGGTAGTGAGCTATCGAATAATGAGTCTATTAAAGTTGTTGAAGAATTATCAAAAAATAATGGTGGAAGTGATTTTCAATGGGCATCTTCTCCTGAAGAACAAAAAATATTATGGAAAGCAAGACATGACGTTTACTATTCAGTAAAAGCTTTAGGTAATGATATGAAAGTATATTCTACAGATGTTTGCGTACCAATTTCAAAGTTAGTTGAGTGTATTTCATGGGCAGAAAAAGAAGTTAAAAAGTTAGGTCTAACAGCACCAATGGTTGGTCATGTTGGAGATGGAAATTTTCACTCCATAATATTGTATGATCCTGATGATGAAGAAAAACAAAAAAAAATTAGACAGTATAGCGATGATCTAATTAACAAAGCTTTAGAGTTAGAAGGAACAATTACAGGAGAACATGGAATTGGTCTTCAAAAAAAACATTACTTATTAAGAGAGCACCCAGACAATTTGCCAGTAATGAAAGCTATTAAAAGAAGCATTGATGTAAACAACATCATGAATCCTGGTAAGGTTTTTGATCTAAATTAATCCAAAATAAAATGAAAAAAATTTTAATCACAAGAAGGCTTTTAAGATCTTGTGAGGATAAAGCTAAAGAATTATTTGATGCTAACTTTAATTTAAATGATGAACTCTACTCTCAAAAGAAGCTAATAGAGATGAGTGCAGGCTGCGATGGTATTTTATCAGCTCTAACAGATAAGCTTGATGCAGAAACAATTAATCAATTACCTGATAGTATTAAAATTATATCAAATTTTGCAGTAGGATTTGGAAATATAGATTTAGAAGCTGCAAGGAAAAGAGGGATCGCAGTTACAAACACGCCAGATGTTTTAACTGATGCCACTGCAGAAATTGGGGTTTTGTTGATATTAGGTGCATGCAGAAGAGCATCTGAAGGAATTGAAAAAGCTAGAGAAGGCGGCTGGGTTTGGTCAGCAGATATGTTGATTGGTAAACAATTAACAGGCACTAGACTTGGAATACTTGGCATGGGTAGAATTGGTCAAAAAATAGCAAAAATAGCTAAATCTTTAGGTATGATAATTCATTATCACAATCGTTCAAAATTAAGCGAAGAAAAAGAACAAGGCGCAACTTACCACGACAACTTAAATGATTTGATGAAAGTCTCTGATGTACTTTCGGTGTGTTGTCCTGCATCTAAAGAGACAATTAATTTAATTAATAAAGATACACTAGAACTATTACCAAAAGGTGCAGTCGTGACCAATGTTGCAAGAGGAGATATTATTGAAGATGAAGCTTTAATAGATGCTTTGGAAAGAAGAAAAGTTTATGCAGTTGGGCTAGATGTATACAAAAATGAACCAAATTTAAATCCAGGATATCTTAAACATAAAAGTGCTTTTATTCTTCCTCATTTAGGTAGCGCAACTAAAGAAACTAGAACCGCAATGGCTAATCTAGCTATAGATAATATGGATGAGTTTTTCAAAACAGGCGGATGCAAAAACAAAGTTAATTAACAATCCCAAGTTGTAATTGGTATTTAAAATTATTCTAAGTTTCTAGACATATTTTTTATTTCAATTTAGAATTTGTTTATAAAAAAAAATTAGAGAGGAAAATAATGAAAGCACAGGTTTTACATAAGTATGACCCAGAAATGAAAGAGGGAACATGGGTTACAAATCAAGAAATGCCTGATCCAAAAATAGAAAAGGCATCTGATGTAATAGTTAAAATTGGTGCAGCTGGTGTTTGTAGAACTGATCTACACATAATTGAAGGAGTTTGGAAACATATTCAAGATCCAGACGGAAAACTACTTCCTTGCGTTATGGGTCACGAAAATGCTGGTTGGATAGAAGATGTTGGAAAAGACGTTACAGAATTTAAAAAGGGAGATCCAGTAATTTTGCACCCGCTTATATCTGGAACAGATGGAACGTGTCTTGACTGTAGACGAGGTAACGACATGCATGCCGCCGCTGGAGCTTTCCCAGGGTTAAGTATTAAAGAAGGTGGATATTCAGAACTTTTAAAAACAAGTGTGAGGAATTTAATTAAATTGCCAACAGTATTGGCACCTAAAGATGTTGCTCCATTTTCTGATGCTGGTTTAACAGCTTATAGAGTTGTGAAAAAAGCTACTAGGCATTTACTTCCTGGTCAAAGTTGTACAATCATTGGCGCTGGAGGTTTAGGACATATTGCTATTCAATGTTTAAAAGCAATGTGTGCAGCAGATATAATTATTGTAGAGAAATCAGAAAAAGCTCTTAAACACGCAATGGAGCTAGGTGGAGATCATGGAGTTTTGATTGATGGAAACGAAATTGAAAAAGTTCAAGAGTTAACCAAGGGAAAAGGTTCTGAGGCTGTAATAGATTTTGTTGGTGAAAAAGGATCGACTGCAATGGGAATTCAAATGACTTCAAATGGAGGGTTTTATTACATCGTGGGCTATGGAGAAGAAATTAAATCTTTAGCCGTAGATTTAATAATATCTGAAAAAACAATAGTCGGAAATTTAGTAGGAACGTGGTCTGAATTATATGAACTCATGGAATTAGCTGATAGAGGTAAAGTCAAGCTATCTATGCAGGAATATAAATTAGATGATGCTAACAAAGCGCTACATGATCTTAATGATGGAAAAGTCAAAGGTCGTGCAGTGTTAGTTCCATAATTAACAACAAAGAGAGGAAAAAAGATGAAGACAATAAAAACTTGCGTAACCGCTCTAATATCAGCTTTGTTGGTATTTAGTCCTGTTGCGTATGCTGATAAGTGGAGTGATCAGTTTCCACATATCAAAGCAACTGGGGATATTCCTGGTGATTGTTCTTACGAGTCTATGTCTAAAAAAAACTATAAAGGCAAGACGCTTAAGATAAATACACATGCTGTACCAGTCATGGGAGAGCCAACAGCTCTACATGCTGAGCAGTTCGCTAAACTTACTGGAGCAAAAGTTGATGTTACTCATACACCAGCAGGTGACTTATATGCGAAAGCAATGGTACCATTTCAAGCTGGACAAGCTCCATATGACATCGTTTTTGGATTTTCAAACTTCATTAACGATTGGAGAAGATATTTAGAGCCAGTTCCAAAGAAATACGTTGAGATGAAACAAATGAAAGACGTTACCCCGTCTCACATTGGTGTAGCATCTTGGGATGGTGTTATGTATCAGTTTCCGGTTGATGGAGACAGACATTATCTAAAGTATAGAAAAGATGTAATTGATAATCCTGAGTACCAAAAACAATATAAGGAAGCTACTGGTAAAGAACTAAGAGTTCCTCAAACTTGGAAAGAATATGGAGAAATGGCAGCTTACTTTAACAATTGGGACTGGGATGGAGATGGCGAGAAAGAATACGGATCTGCTGAAGTAATGAAAAAAGACGATCTAATGTATGCTGCTTTCTATTCAAGATCTGCTGCTTACTCAAAAAATCCTAAAACACCTGGTGGTTTTTTCTTTGATTTAGAAACTATGAAACCACTAATTAACAATCCAGGTTTTGTTGAAGCTTTAACTGACTGGGTTGAGGCAACTAAATATGTTCCTCCAGGAGGAATAAATTTTGGTTTAGGTGATGAAATTGGATCATTTGGTGGAGGACAAACTTTGTTTAGTTTTTCATGGGATGATGCATTTGTTGCCGCTATGCAACCAGATAGTCCAATAAACAATAAAGTTGGTGCTGCACAGTTACCAGGAGCTATGAAAGTTTGGAATAGAAAAACTAACTCTTGGGATGAAGGCTTTAACCAAGCTCCTTTCTTCGTATGGGGATGGGCAGTTGGAGTAGCTAAGAAAAGTAAAGAGAAAGAAATGGCTTTCGATTACCTATGTTTCTTTGCTAACGAAGCTAACCACCAAGCAGACATTGGAATTGGTAGATTTGGTGTAAACCCATTTAGAAATGACGACTTTAAAGTTGATGTATGGACACAAATTGGTTGGGATAAAGATATTGCTCAATCATATGTTGATACTCTTGCACAAATGGAGCAAAGCAAAAATAGAGTATTTCCATTAAGAGTTCCTGGAACTTTTGAGTTTAATGCTGCATTGGCTACTGCTGCCGCAAAAGCATTAGCTGGTCAATTATCTCCACAAGCTGCTTTAGACGAAGCTGCTAAACAGTGGGAAGATATACTTAACAGAGTAGGTAAAGATAATGTAAGAAAAGCCTATGCTGTTGGTGTAGCAATGGAAGATAATAAGCAATAATTTTGTAAAACTTGTGGCCGTTTTTTAACGGCCACATTTTAAAATAATCCAAAAAAAAATATGAATTTTAAACACAAGTTTGTTTTTTTATTCCCAGGATTGTTTGTACTTATTGGAATTTTAATTTTTCCAATTATTTTTACTATTAGATTAAGCCTTTCTGGATGGAATAGTTATACACCAGAAATGAACTTCATAGGTATTACTAATTATATAAGGTTATTTACAGATGACCCGAGGTTTTGGGAGTCATTTTTTAGGCTAAGTTTTTTATCGGTAACCACAGTTATTCTTCAATATGTTATCGGATTTGCTCTAGCGATGATGGTTTGGAGAGAAATAAAATTTAAAAGATTTTTTAGAGTAATTTTTCTTGTACCAATGATGACAACTCCAGTAATAATGACAGTTATTTGGAGAACATTTTTTCATGAGTCGCTAGGTCCTGTAAATGATTTGTTAGGTGGATTAGGAGTAAAACCTATTTTATGGTTGAGTGATCCAGTTATTGCAAAGTTTACAGTTATAATTGTTGAAGTTTGGCAATGGACACCGTTTATGTTTTTACTATTACTTGCTGGCCTTTTGTCACTTCCAAAAGAACCCTTTTTGGCAGCCGCTATAGATGGAGCAAGTCCATTTAGAAAATTTGTTTATGTAACTTTTCCTTTGATGGCACCAATATCAATTGGAGCAATAATAATAAGACTTATCGAGGCTTCAAAAATAATGGATACAGTATTTGTTTTGACATCAGGAGGCCCAGGTACTGCAACTGAGACTTCAAGTTTTTATATTTATATTAAAGGATTAAGAGAATTTCAGATGGGTTATGCAGCAACCTTATCTTTCACTTATCTTGTCATAATGATTATCAGTTTAACGATAATAGCTAAAGTTTTAACCAAATTAATGATCAAAGAATAACTATGAGCAAACTTTACACTTTTCTTAAATATTTCTTTATTACATTTTGGACTGTATTTGTTGTTGCTCCATTTCTCTGGGCTGTATCAACATCTTTTAAAGACTTCCAATCTGTTAATAGTAAAGTAACTTATATTCCTTGGTTAGATTTCGAACCAACACTGGAGGGTTGGAGAGTTTTAATTAAGTCTCCTGCGAAAGGTGGAGTAGATATTGTTGAGCCTTATTTTAATAGTATTTTTGTAACCTGCACTGCTAGTTTAATAAGTATTGTTCTTGGCACTCTTGCTGCTTATGCACTATCAAGATTTACCTTTAAAGCCGGATTTGTAAGAAACAACGATATTACTTTTTTCTTCATTTCACAAAGAATTATGCCTCCAATTGTATTATCAATTCCTTTCTTTATTTTTCTAAGCACAATAGGATTGCTTGATAGTTTATTAGGTCTAGTAGTTGTATACATCGTTTTATTAATGCCAATTGCTGTTTGGATTATGGTAGATTTTTTTAATAGAGTTCCAAAGGAATTAGATGAGACTGCATTAATCGATGGGTGTAATCCCTATCAAGCTTTCTATAAAGTTGTTTTACCAAATTCAATACCTGGTTTAATTGTTGCAGGAATGTTTTGTATTATTTTTGGATGGATAGATTTCTTTTTTGCGTTTATTTTAACATTTACTGAAGTACAATTGTTACCTGTAAAAGTCGTTGCACTTAATTCATCAATAACACCATGGTGGAGCCTTTCGGCATCTGCTTTGGTTTCAGTTGCACCATTAATAATCGTTGCATTTATAGTTGAGAGATATCTATCAAAAGGAAATTTATCAGGAGCATTAAAATAATGAATTTAATTGGAGAGAAAATTTCTTATAAACCTGATGAGCAATTTCATTTAAACGATGTCTCGTTTAATTTTAAAAAAGGTAATTTGTATACCATTTTAGGTAGAACTTTATCTGGCAAAACGACTCTTTTAAAAACAATTGCAGGATTATTAAATCCAGATCAAGGCTCAATTTCTTTTGAGGAAAAAGACTTTATTAAAATACCTGTTTGGGAAAGAAATGTTGCTATGGTTTATCAACAATTTATTAATTACCCTCACTTAAATGTTTATGAAAACATAACTTTTCCATTAGAACAGAGAAAACTAAGTCCTGAGCAAATAAAAAAAGATGTAGATGAAGCTCTAAAAACTGTTGGATTAGTTGGATTTGAAAATAGAAAAATTCAGGAATTATCTGGCGGACAGCAACAAAGGGTTGCACTTGCAAGATCACTTGCAAAAAAAGCAAAAATTTTGTTGCTAGACGAACCGTTAGTTAATTTAGATTACAAACTTAGAGAACAATTAAGAGAAGAATTTAAAAGAATTTTCTCAGAAGGACTGTCCCAAGATACAATTTTAATTTACTCAACAACAGATCCTCAAGAAGTAATGGAACTAAATGGAGAAGTAATTGTTTTAGATGAAGGGAAGGTATTACAAAAAGGGCCTGCCAAAGAGATTTTTGAAAATCCATCTAATTTAAAAGTTGCAGAAATATCAAATGATCCACCAATGAATGTTCTGAAGGGTTCAAAAAATTCAAAAAATCTGAACTTTGAGAATATTTCTTTAGAAATTCCAAATCATTTTAAGAATTTAGAAGATAAAGATTATAACTTTGGAATTAGAGCTTCAGAAATAAAACTTGATGAAAATGGTGAAGAATTTGAAATAGAATTAGCAGAGATTAGTGGTTCAGAAACATTGCTTCACTTAAAAAGAGGAAATTCAAAAATAATTGCTTTAATCGAGGAAGTAATGAATTTTAAAATTCATGAGAAAGTAAAAATAAATTTTAATGCAAATAAATTTTATGCTTTTGCAGAAGATGAAAAATTAGTTTCATCGCCATATGGAGGTACAAATGGCTAAAATTGATTTATCTAATATTTCTCATACTTATAATCCTTTAGATCCAAAACCAACATATGCTCTTAATCCGTTTTCAATGACTTGGGAAAATGGCAAGCGGTACGCAATCTTGGGACCTTCTGGGTGTGGAAAAACCACAATGTTAAACATTGTTTCTGGATTAGTGAGACCATCCAAAGGTGAAATATTATTCGATGAAACACCTGTGACCGATTTAAAAACAGAAGATAGAAATATTGCCCAAGTTTTCCAATTCCCAGTAATTTACAATACAATGACTGTTTATGATAATTTAGCTTTCCCGCTAAGATGCAGGGAGTTTACAAAAGAAAAAATTGAAGAAAGAGTAAAAGCGGTTTCAGATACTTTAAACTTATCTTCATTTTTAAACTCACCAGCAAGAAAATTGACGGCTGATCAAAAACAACTTATCTCTTTAGGAAGAGGGTTAGTTCGAGAAGACGTTGCAGCTGTTTTAATGGACGAGCCTCTTACGGTTATAGACCCAGATTTAAAATTTAGACTTCGAAGAAACTTAAAAGAAATCAATGAACAATATAAAACAACATTGGTTTATGTAACTCATGATCAAAACGAAGCTATGACTTTTGCAGAAAATATAATTGTTATGGATCAAGGTGAAATTGTGCAAGTTGGATTGCCAAAAGATTTATTTGAAAAACCTAAAACAACTTTTGTCGGTTATTTTATTGGCTCTCCTGCGATGAATATTTTTCATTCAACTGTATCCTCTGATCATGAAGTAAAAATTAATGACACCACTATTAAGACAAATTCAAATTTAGGAAATTTAAAAGATAAAAATGTTAAACTGGGAATTAGATCCGAGTTTATAGAATTGGCTGAAAAAGAAAAAAGTAATACAGTTAAAATTAAACTCACAAGAGTTGAGGACTTTGGTAATTTTAAGCTCCTTACAGGAAAAATGGGTGATTTAGTGATTAAGTCAAAAGTAGAAAGAGAAAAACCCATTCCAGATGGAGAATTAAATTTATATTTTCCACCAGAGAAATGTTGCGTTTATTCTGATGAAAAATTAGTTTAAGGGATAAATGAAACTCCTAAGTTTATCAGCACAACAACTTTTAAAAAAACTTAAAAATAAACAATTAACTTCCGTTGAACTTTGTAAAGCATATATCAATCAAAAAAAAAAATATGATAAGAATATTCAAGCTTGGGAATATTTTAATGAAAAAAAACTCCTAAGTGATGCGAAAAAATCTGACAATCAGAGAAAAAAATTGAAATCTTTAGGGGCTTTGCATGGTCTGCCAGTAGCACTTAAAGATATTATTTCAACATCTGAAATGCCAACAAAATATGGTGCAAGAATAAAATTAAAAAAAAAGAATAATTTAGATGCTAAAATTGTTGAGCTCTTAAAAAGGGCTGGAGCAATAATTATGGGTAAAACCGTAACTTGTGAATTAGCTTTTTTATCACCATCAAAAACTAAAAACCCACACGATTATTCAAGAACACCAGGAGGTTCATCTAGTGGCTCCGCAGCCGTTATTGCATCTGATATGGCGCCATTATCAATTGGAACTCAAACGGGTGGATCTGTAATTAGGCCAGCCTCTTATTGCGGAGTTGTTGGTTATAAACCTACTTATGGATTAATTTCTAGAAATGGTGTTTTGCAAACATCATATAATTTGGATCAAGTCGGAGTATTTGGAAAAACAATTAGTGATGTAGAACTTTTATCGAAAGTTTTGTTTGCTAGAGACGATGCAGATGAAACAACAACAAGCATTAATTTTCTTAATAAAAAAATTAAAATAAAAAAATCAAAATTTGTTTTTTATAAAACCAAACGCTGGAGAAATGTTGACAGCATTTCAAAAAAATCATTTAACAAATTTATTTTAAATAATAAAAAAATAGTAAAGGTTGAGACTGCTCCCAAATATTTTGAAAATATGATTGATTGTCATACAATTATATATGAGACAGAGATGGCTCAAAATTTCCATCATTATTACAAAACTTCAAAAGGAAAACTTTCTATAGAAATTAAGAAAGCAATTATTAATGGACTAAAATATTCTGCAAAAGACTATGCTTTAGCTTTAGATGCGATGAGAACATATTCAAAAAACTTAGATAGTATATTTGAAAGGTTTGATGCAATTATAACGCCAAGCAGTTGTGGAATCGCAGACAAAGGATTTAAGACAACTGGTAGTCCAGAATTTAATAAGATTTGGTCTCTAGCACATGTTCCCTGCATTTCACTGCCAATTTTAAAAGGCGAAAAAAATTTACCTTTAGGATTGCAAATTATAGGCAAAAAATTTGAAGATCTAAGCATGTTAAAGCATGCCAAAATATTCAAGGAATAGTGATAATTCATAAACATTTTCAATCATAGATTGTAATTAAGTGAAAAATCTTCAGTTTTTTAAAATGACTCTAAGATGCATATATGCTTTAAATGCTTCAGTTAATTAACTTAAAGAGGAGAAATAATGATTAAAGAAAAAAAACTATTGAAGGGTAAAACTCCTTCAAGACGTAAATTCTTTAAGGCTGCTGCTGCGACTGGTGTTGCTGCTGTAGCTGCATCATCTTTAGCTGCTCCAGCCGTTGCCAAAGAAAGAATTGAAGCTTCTATGGTAGCTACATGGGGAAGAGATTTCCCAGGTTTAGGAACTGGTGCGCAAAGATTTGCTCAAAGAATTACAGACATGAGTGATGGAAGAATTCAAGTCACTTACTATGCAGCAAACGAAAGGGTTAAAGCGTTTGACTCATTTGATGAAGTTGCTTCAGGTAACTCGCAAATGTATCACGCTGCTGACTACTACTGGGTTAAAAAAGATCCAGCTTGGGGTTACTTTACAGCTGTACCTTTCGGTTTCACTTATACTGAAATGAACGCATGGATTAGATTTGCTGGTGGTCAACAATTATGGGATGAACTATCAGACAAATTCGGTCTAAAAAACTTTATGTGTGGAAGCACAGGAGTTCAAATGGGTGGATGGTTTAACAAGAAAATTAGAAGCCCTAATGACTTCAAAGGTCTTAAAATGCGTATGCCTGGATTAGGTGGACAAGTTATCGGTAAACTTGGAGGATCTCCAGTTTCACTTCCTGGTGGACAAATTTACGAAAACCTTGTTTCTGGTGCAATTGATGCAACAGAGTGGGTAGGTCCATGGAATGATGAAGCTATGAAATTCCAAGAAGCTGCTAAATACTACTACTATCCTGGAATGCACGAGCCAGGATCTATGTTAGCATGTGGTACTAACAAATCTTGGTTTACAAGCTTATCAAAATCAGATCAGCTATTAATTGAAGCTGCAGCTGCGATGGAAAATGACGTTATGATGTCAGAGTACAACGCTAAGAACGGTGCTGCGCTTGCAAGATTAATAAACGATCATGGTGTTAAACTAGAGAAGTTTAGCGACAAAGTTTATGATGGTTTTGCTAAAGCTGCTAATGAAGTATTTGAGGAAACAAGAGCAAGCAGTGGTCTCGCTGAGAGAATCCACTCTAGTTTCTTACAGGCTAGAAAAGACATTGGTTCTTGGACCAACTTGTCTGACTCACCTTACATTTCTCAAAGAAACAGAGCATTAGGAATGTAATCTAACTAAATTTAGTTATTAAAGGGCCCTTAATTGGGCCCTTTTTTTTTAAACAAAATCGAGTATTACTTAGGTATTTTAAAATACTATGGTGACAAAAAATTCAAATCTTTCTCTATATCTCAGAATAATCAGTTATTCAGTTTTAGCTTTTACTTTAGCATTTCTTATTAATAATGTTTTAACAGTTTGGAGTGATTGGCCAGGAATAAAAAAAATTTTTTCACATCATGAGATGTTTGGATTTAAGAAAAAAGCTCTAGAGGGATCTGATTTAAATTATGGTTATATGCAAATTGGATTATATTTGATTTGTATTGCTGCAGTCGTTTTTTATGTTTTTAAAACATATAGCCAAACTTTGGAGCAAGATTCAAAAATTTTATCAAGATTTTCAGCATATCTTGTTAGATCATCATTTTGGGCAGTATTTTTAGTTGGCGTAGCTGACTTTGTAATATCTTTTATGGTTGTTGAAAGATTATGGGAAGCAATCTTCAGTCCTGAAGTAAAAGCATTGATGGTTAAAGCCCCTGTAAGAATTACTTATATTCACTTTCCAATAATATTAATTTCTTTCGTGATTGGATATTTTACAAAATCAGTTGGTTTTATTTGGCTAGCAGTATTGGTTGTTGTAAGTGAATTTGTAATTGTATTATCAAGATTTATATTTTCATACGAACAAGCATTTCAAGGGGATCTAGTTAGATTTTGGTATGCTGCACTTTATTTGTTTGCTAGTGCATACGCATTAATTCATGAAGGGCACGTAAGAGTTGACGTACTCTATTCTTCTTTTAGTGAAAAAAAGAAGGCATGGACAAATATGGTTGGATCGGCAGTTCTAGGCGTTCCACTTACATTAATCGTTATATTTTTAGGTCTAAACGGAAAAGCAAGCATTATAAATGGTCCTGTTGTAGCTTTTGAAGTTACACAACAAGGATCTAATGGTCTTTATCTTTTATATTTGATGGCTGTTTATCTAGCTGTTTTTGCTGTTACGATGTTAATTCAATTTACTAGCTATTTTATGGAAAGTAGTCACAAAATTTTAAAAGGTGTCAAAAATTAAATTATGGAAACATTCTTTTTAGCTGTTCTAGTTGTCATAATGATTGTTGCTCTTGCATCGGGTTACCCGGTTGCTTTCGCATTACCTGGTTCAGCTATAATTGCAATTGGTTTAGCTGCATTTTTTGGTTACATATTCGAGGGAGACTCCAGTGCCTTTTTTGCTGTAGATGGACCTATAGAATGGCTCGTTGCTGGTATTACAAATTTTAGGAGTAATTACTGGGATGTAGAAACAGATACTTTGATCGCAATTCCTTTATTTATTTTCATGGGAATTATGCTTCAAAAATCAAAAATTGCTGAAGACTTATTAATAACAATGGGCCAATTATTTGGACCAATTCCTGGTGGTTTAGGAATTTCAGTTATATTTGTTGGAGCTCTATTAGCAGCAACGACTGGTATCGTTGGAGCAACTGTAATTGCGATGGGACTAATTTCGTTGCCAACGATGTTAAATAACAAGTATGATAGACAACTTGCTAGTGGAATAGTTTGTTCATCAGGAACATTAGGTCAAATTATTCCTCCATCAATTGTTTTAATTATTATTGCTGACCAGTTGGCAAGTGCATCTGATGTTGCAAACAACTTAAGACAAAATGATTATAAAGCCTTAACTGGTGAATTTAATATGCCAGGTGAATTTAGAGTAGGTTCATCAAGTGCAGGTGACATGTTCTTAGGAGCACTTTTACCAGGCCTAGTCTTAGTTGCTCTTTACATGATCTATGTATTTATTTTTGCTAGAATAAAGAAAGGTGTTGCACCTCCAGTTCCATTTAAAGGAAATTTTGATTTAAAATTTTGGTTAAGGGTAGTTGTAATTATCATACCACCACTTGCATTAATATTTGCTGTATTAGGTTCAATTTTAATGGGTATTGCTACTGTAAACCAAGCAGGTTCAATTGGAGCAATTGGTGCCACTTTGATGGCTGGTTATAGATTATATGAAGGAAAGAAAAGTGCGTTTTATCCTTTAATTTTAATTATTGGCTCTTTAATTCCAATTACATTCTTTGCATCAAATTATGAATTGAATGTAAAAAATTTGGAGGAAAGAGATTTAAGCGCAATCTTTATTACCGCTTTCTTTGTGGTCATACTTGTATACGGAATAGGCTGGAGTTTTTGGAGAACTTTTAAAACAGAAAATGTTTTAAAAGAAGTTGTGACAGAAACTTGTGTTACTACTTCAATGGTATTTATTATCCTCTTAGGAGCAGCAATGCTTACTTCAGGATTTAGAGCTTTTGGGGGAGAAGAATTAGTAAGAGACTTTTTACAAGATTTACCGGGTGGTTTTTGGACACAATTTGTTGTTGTAATGATTGTAATTTTCTTGCTAGGATTTTTCTTAGACTTTATTGAAATTGCAGTTGTTGTTGTTCCAATAATTGCACCAATATTATTAGCTGAAACAGGGGCTAACGTCACAGCCGTTTGGTTGGGAGTTATGATTGGTGTTAACTTACAGACTTCCTTCTTAACGCCGCCATTTGGATTTGCACTCTTTTATTTGAAAGGTGTAGCTCCTAAAATTGTTAAAACACTTGATATTTGGAAAGGTGTTGTGCCTTTTATAATCCTTCAGCTTATAGGATTGGGAATAGTCGGTGCATACCCTAGCTTAGTAAATTATCTACCAAATAGAGTATATTTAACTTCGAATGTTGCTCCTCCACCAATGAATCCTAAATTACAGTACTGTTTGCAAGAGTACAAATTTGCAAGATTTGATTCAAACGGTGAGACAATTAAAAATGCAATATTAAAATTCCAATCTGAGGCTCCAACTAATCTGCCAGATGATAAAATGGAAATTTTAGAAGATCATTTTGATAGTGCACTAGGAACTTTTGCTCTAGTCGATAAATTAAAAAAAGTTGAGGTCGAATACAATGCATATGCTGTTGATTATAGGGATCTGCATTTTGCTGTTAGAAAGAAGCAAAAGAAAATACTTAAATTAAATAAAAAAATAGAAAAATATAAAGCAGAGATTAGAAATTTAGATGATGACGAATTAGATGAGAAAAACAAAATAGAATTAAGAATTGAGGATGTAAAACTTGAAATTGAGGAAATTCAAAACTCAATTCCAGAAACTTGGCAAGCTAAGAATTCAGAATTCGACAAAATAAATAAAGCTAAAAATACAACAACAAAAAGATATAGAAAGAATGTAGATGAAGCCTACGATCTACTTGATCAGTTCGCAATGTTCATAAACGATGGAGTAAAACTTCAAGAAGTATCAAAAGATATTAAACAGTTAGATTATTTTATAGCTATGGAAAGCAATACAAAAGTATATGAAAGATCAGTTACAATTATGGATGGATTGTTTGACAAGTTGAGTGAGATCTCTGGGATGGATGAATTTTTAAATAGTGTAGATGATTTATTATCAATGGTAGACTCAGACGAACTTGATCCAATGGCGATTAGAACAAAATCAAAAGAAGTTGTTGAGTTATTCAATAAAGAAGTTAGCTGGAGAGCAAATGCTAAAGAAAACTTAATGCCAAAACTTGAGGAATATAATAATGCAATCAAAGAAACAATTGGATTAAGGTTGCAGTCTAAACTTACCAAAGAGCAAGCTATCTATGTATCTAAATGTAATTCAATACATAGAGATATTTCACTAAATTTTTAAACTGTTAATTTATCAATTAATTCTGATCTTGTATAAAGACCCAAGTCTTCTGCCTTGGACTTTAATTTTTCATTAATTTCTTTTAATTTTGGAACATTTAAATCAAGCTTATTTGCAATTTCTATAATTGAACCAATTATTGGATCTATTTCTAATGGTTTACCAGCATTTAGATCTTGAGCTGTCGAAGGTCTATGTCCTATAATTGATACTCCGCCTTTAATTCGATCCTCAATTGATATATTGAATTTAACTCCAATTTTTTCCCCAACTTGTTGGCATTCTTGCATTAAAACTTTTATTAAATTGTAAGTCTCTGGATCATTACCCATCTCATCCATAGTTTTATTCGTTAGAGCACTTACTGGGTTGAACGAACAGTTTCCCCACAGTTTCACCCAAATTTCGTCTCTTAAATTTTTCTTCTGAGGAGCTTTTAAACCCCCTTCTATGAATAAACTTGAAATTATTTTTAGTCTTTCTGATCTGGTTCCATCTGGTTCACCTAAAGAAAATCGTTCACCATTACCATTATGTTTAATAACACCTGGCTCTAATATCTGACAGGCTGGATAAACTACACAACCAATTGCTCTTTCAGGTCCTAGAGTTTGCCATATCTTTCCACCTGGATCAACACTTTCAACTATTTGATTGTCTAATTTGGTACCCGTATTAGCTTTATAAAAGTACCACCAAGGCAATCCATTAATGGCGCATATAATTGAAGTTTTTTTACCCATAATTGGTTTTAAGCTTTCTGAAATTTTACTAATAGCATTAGCTTTTACAGAAATAATTATGAAATCTTGTTCATCCAAATCTTTTGGATTGTCTGTTACATCAAATTTAAAATTAACTCTATTATCATCTCTTATAAAAGTTAATCCATTTTGCTCTATTGCTTTTTTATGTTCTCCTCTAGCAACCAAAGAGACTTGTGCGTTCGTTTTTTTTAGACTTGTAGCAATAAATCCACCAATAGACCCCGCTCCAAATATACAAATTTTAGTCATTAGTTCACTAATCCAAACTTTTTAGCTAAAGTATTTCGTTGTAGTTTACCTGTTGCACCTTTAGGAATTTCATTTACAAAAAATATTTTCTTTGGAATTTTAAATTTCGCAAGTTTCTCATTTGCATAAATTTTTATATCATCTTCAGTACACTTCATGCCTTCTTTTATGATTATTGCAGTAGCTATATCTTCTCCAAGCATTTTATCCTCATATCCAAAGCAAACGGCTTGCTCAATATTTGGATGATCCATAAGAATATTATCGACTTCTAAAGGTGAAATCTTTTCGCCACCTTTATTTATTATTTCCTTTAATCTTCCAGAGATTTTTAGATAACCATCTTTATCAAAATATCCCTGATCTCCTGTTCTAAACCAACCATTTGAAAAGCTATTTTTATTTGCATCTGGATTATTTTCATATCCGGAAGTAACATTTTCACCCCTAATGCAAACTTCTCCCTCTTCTCCTTGATTTAAAATTTTGTTATTAGTATCCATAATACAAACTTCTGGCCCAGCAGGAATTCCTACAAATCCAGGTTTTTGGGACTTAGGCGGTAAAGGATTTGAGGTCATTTGATGAGTAGCTTCCGTCATCCCATATGCTTCTATTACTGGACAATTAAATACCTCATTTAGTTTTTGAAATACAGCTGGAGGTAGAGATGCTGATGATGATCTCAAAAATCTAAGATTTAATTGTTTAGCAGTTTCTAGATTTTTATCTGCTCTCATCAATATTGCTTGATGCATTGTTGGTACTCCAGAATACCAAGTTATTTTCTCTCTTTTTGCATTATCTAAAAATTTTAATGCATTAAATCCACTACTTGCACATACAGATGCCCCTACCTTCATAGATGCTGCAAGAACTGCAATTAAGCCATGTATATGAAATAATGGCATAATATTTAGACAATGATCTTTATCACTTAAATTAAGACTTTTGGAGATATTATCTGCCGAAGAAAAAATATTTTTATTTGTTAATGGAACAATCTTAGGTCTTGATGTAGTGCCCGAAGTATGCAGCACAAGAGCTTCATGATCTTCACCTGGCAAAACATAATCACTGCTTTTTTCAAAAAGATTGAAATCTCCGCTTAAATTATTTCCGTCTGATCTTATTTCGCAAACAGGAATTTTTAATTTATTTGCGACTTCTACTACTGGATTTTTAGAATTTTTCTCTACAATCACTATCTTTGGCTTTAAATCCTCAAGGTAAAATTCGAATTCTTCAGATTTATAGTTAGGGTTTAAAGGTGCAGCAGACATGTAGCTTGAAATCGCCAAAAAACTAGTTGCCATGTAAGGACCGTTTGGCAAAACTATTGCTGCACGATCTTTATTATTAATACCATTACCTGATAATTGTTTTGAAATTCTTTCTATTAATGATTTTAAATCAACAAATTTTAGTGGAGAACTACTTTCAGATGTTATTGCAATTCGATTATCATTTTGTGATTCTATAATATTCCTAATAATTCTAGAGTTCATTTAAATTAATAACCTTTTGCGTATCCATCTTTTCTTGGATCTGAACCGCCAACTAAATTTCCTTTTTCTCTATCTATTTGAATTGCTTGTCCACCTCCGTGAGTACCACTTATATACTCAACATTATGACCGACTTCTTTTAAATTATTAAAAATTTTTTCATCAATACTTTTCTCTAATTTATAAATGTTATTGAAATGGAAAGCCCTAGGAAATGAAATGGCTTGTTGAGGAGTTAAGTTATAATCAATAATGCTATTTAAAACATGAACTTGTCCTACAGGTTGATATTGTCCTCCCATTACTCCATAAGATAATTCACATTCTCCTTTGTTGTTCATAACTATTCCAGGAATTATGGTATGTAGCGGTCTTTTTAATCCTTGAATACAATTAGGATGACCTTCCTCAACTCTAAAATTAGTTCCTCTATTGTGAAGAACCACTCCAGATTTATCACCTGTTATTCCAGATCCAAAAGCATAGCAAACAGAATTTATTATTGAAACTACATTTAAATCTCTGTCTACTACACTTAAATAAACTGTTTCAGGATGGTTTGGAATATTTAGATCTCCTACATCTGCGCAGCCATTAATAGATATATTTTTTGAGATATTATCTATGTTTTGTTCACTTAATATTTTTTTTAAATCTAAATCTACAAATTCTGGATCACCGATATTTTCTTCTTTAAGTTTATAAGCCTGCTTTGTAACTTCTGCTTCAAGATGGAACCTTTCAAATGAATTCACATCATATTTTTCAATACCTAACTTTTCTAATAATTTCATCATTACTAAAACTGTTATTCCAGGGCCACTCGGAGGACATTGATGAATGATAATATCTCTATATCTATCTGATAAAGTGTCTGATTTGATAGTTTTTTGCTTATGGAAATCTTCAATTGTATGTAAGCCCCCAAACTCTTTTAAAGTTTTAACTAAATCTTCAGCAATTGATCCTTCATAAAATTCTTTAACTCCATTTTTTGAAATTTTTTCAAGAGTCTCTCCAAGTGCAGGATTTTTATTTACCTCGTTAAATTGATAACTCTTACCATTATTTAGCATATGTTTTCTAGAATATGGGTTATCGTTTAATTTATTAAATACGTTGCTCCAGGCGTTAGCAACAACTTTAGTCACTTTAAAACCATTCTTTGCAATATCTATACCTTTGTGAAACAACTCCTCAAAATCGAGTTTTCCAAAATCATTATGAATTGAATTCCAAGCATCTAATGCACCAGGAATAGTTACTGCGTGAGGACTTGTTAAACCGATTTTATCTATATTCTTTTCCTTGAAATAATCAAAATTTGCTTTTGCTGGAGCAATACCTGATCCATTATATGAAACAGGGTCTTTGCCATTCATTTTTATTATTGCAAAACAATCTCCACCTATACTTGTAGCATTAGGCTCTGCAACAGAGAGAACAACAGAAGCTGCAATAGCTGCATCCACTGCATTTCCACCTTTTTGCAATATTCTAAGAGCTTCTTCTGTAGCTATTGGATGTGATGTTGCGGCCATACCATTTGAAGAAATGGCATCTTTATCTTTTGTTGAATGATTATTCATAATAGAACTGTAATTTCATAAAAAATATAAATGATCAATAAAATAAATAAAAGTATTCTAATTTTTTCTGTATTTGCCTTTGGCTTTTTTATATCAAATTTACTGAGATCAATTACCGCAACATTAACACCTGCTCTTTCAACTGAATTCAATTTAAGTGCTGCTAATCTTGGACTTTTAGCTGGAGGATATTTTCTAGGGTTTTCGCTCATGCAAATTCCTACTGGTATGTTATTAGATAGATTTGGTCCAAAAAAAGTTATCGGATATTTATTAATCATTGCTCTTATTGGAACTATTTCATTTGCTTTTGCTAAAAGTTTTGCAGGTTTATTAATTTCTAGAATTTTCATTGGTGTAGGTGTTGCTGCTTGTTTAATGGGTCCTTTAACTGGTTACAGAG